>CAWWAG010000044.1:0-31013 GCA_963934845.1 uncultured Halioglobus sp.
AATTGGAGGCTCGAGTCGGAATCGAACCGGCGTACACGGATTTGCAATCCGCTGCATGACCACTCTGCCACCGAGCCTTTTTGAGGAGTTGGAGCGGGAAACCGGATTCGAACCGGCGACCTCAACCTTGGCAAGGTTGCGCTCTACCAACTGAGCTATTCCCGCAACGATAACGTTTATCCACCGCCGTGGTCGCCCAGTAGGCTAAGCTCTATGGTCTGAGCTATTTTTAAAGTTAAGGGCGTTCAAACCGCTTACCTTCACGTGGCGCTTATTGTATGCACCAAGCCTGTGGAGTCAAGCAGAATACAAGATATTTAGCGCAAGCAATTGAATTAGAAAGAGTTATCTTGGTCTTTAATGACCACCCAGGCCGCTTTGAGATAAACCATCATAGACCATAGAGTGAGTACGGCGGCGGTGTACAGAACGATATAGCAAAATACCAGCTGCCAACCGGCGTCAGCATCGGGATTAATCGCCAGCAAACCCGTGATGGCGAGCATCTGAAAGGCTGTCTTCACCTTGCCGATATAGGAAACGGCAACAGAGGTACGCTCACCCAGTTCAGCCATCCACTCGCGCAGGGCAGACACTACGATCTCGCGACCGATAATGACGCAAGCCGCCAATGTAAACAGCACTGTTTCGTGGCGCTGAACCAATAGTACCAGGGCAACTGCCACCATCAGCTTGTCGGCGACCGGATCCAGAAACGCGCCAAATGCTGTCATCTGGCCCAGTCTGCGGGCCAGATAGCCGTCGAACCAATCTGTTGCTGCAGCCAACGCAAAAATGACTGCCGCTAGCGGGAAGTGGTTCTTCAGTGGCATATAGAACGCCACCACTAAAACTGGAATCAGCAGAATCCTCAGAATGGTAAGTGCGTTGGGGATTGTGATGGGCAAAGCTCTAATCTCTGTTTGGGTGGGACAGCAGTCTCTGAAATAGTCTCAGGCATCACTGCAACTGCGGATGGCGTAGTTCTTGCCTATGATACGGGACACACGACCCGGATTGGGTGTGCGTTATTAAATTAAAGCCAAGTTTTAACGGAATTACCCATCCCCGCCAACTTTCAGACAGCGAAAAACGCATCAGTTGCCCAAGTGCAAGTGATCGTATATCTGTTGTGCCATCGCGGCATGGATGCCAGGAATTTTTCTCAGCTCTTCAACATTGGCGTTTTCCACGCCCTGCGGGCTGCCAAAATGCCTTAGCAACACCCGCCTACGCTTGCTCCCGACACCCGGAATATCTTCCAGTTTGGAGCGCTGGCGAGCTTTGTCGCGCCTTGCCCGGTGTCCGGTAATCGCGAAACGGTGTGCCTCGTCGCGTATCTGCTGTATCAAATGGAGGGCGCCGTGATCCGGGGGCAATTGCTGTTCTTTGCCAGTGGCACCCTTTATCAGAGTCTCAAACCCGGCTTTACGGGTCGTTCCCTTTGCCACCCCGATGACCTCGATACCAGTGATCTGCAGTTCCTCCAGTACAACCATCGCCTGGGTCACCTGGCCTTTACCCCCGTCAATCAGCAGTACATCCGGCATTGCGGCGTCTGCCGCTTTCAATCGTCGGTAGCGACGTTCCAGCGCCTGATACATCGCCGCGTAGTCGTCGCCCGCGACCACACCCTCAATATTGAATTTGCGGTAGTCAGACTTGCGGGGGCCCTGCTGGTCGAATACCACACAGGACGCCACTGTCGCCTCGCCCGAGCTGTGACTGATGTCGAAGCATTCCAGACGCTCGGGCATCTCGGGCAGTTCAAGAAGATCCTGCAATAACTGGAAGCGTCGCAACATGCTCTGCCGCCCAGCCAGATGGGACGCCAAATTGGTTTCGGCGGTCTGCTGCGCCAGTTGCAACCACTGGGCTCTGGAGTCACGTACCCGACTGCGCAGCTTGACGTTTCTCTGGGCGTGAGCCGAAAGCGCCTCAGCGAGGATATCCACGTCCTCTGGAGTTGCATTGACAATAATTTCTGCAGGAATCGCTCTGGCCGCGCCCAGATAAAATTGGGGAATAAATGCCGCTATTACCCTCCCCGTATCCTCTTGTAATTTGAGCGGCGGATAATACGTCTTGCTGCCAAGTACTCGAGCGCCACGGACGAACAATACCTGCACACAGGCACGACCGTGAGAGACCGCGGCAGCCAGAATATCGAGATCCCCGGTCACGCCTTCTATGCCCTGGCTCGCTTGCACATGTTGCAACTGAGCGATCTGATCGCGGTAGACGGCAGCCTTTTCATAGGCAAGATCAGCGGCGGCCGTCTCCATGTCATCTGCCAAGCGCTCCATCAATTGCGTGGATTTACCACGCAAAAACAAACTGGTGCTCGCCACCTGTTTTGCGTAATCCTCTTTACTCACAAGGCCCACACACGGTCCGCTGCAACGATCGATCTGGTACTGCAGACACGGTCGGGATCGATTCTTGAAGTAACTGTCTTCACACGGCCGGACTTTGAATACTTTTTGCAGGAAATGCATAGATTCACGCACTGACCCGGCGCTGGGATAGGGCCCAAAATACTCGCCCTTGCGCCGTTTGGCACCGCGGTGCAGGGCGATGCGTGGAAACGTGTCTTCGCTGGACACAAAGATGTACGGATACGATTTATCATCGCGCAGTAGAATGTTGTAGGGTGGCTGCTGTGTTTTGATCAGATTGTGTTCAAGAAGAAGCGCGTCAACTTCAGTGCTGGTTACCGTCACCTGAATGTCGTGAATCCTGGCCACCAGAGCCATGGTTTTATCGGTAAGCCCGCTGGCACGAAAATAGCTGCCCACGCGATTTTTCAGGTTCTTCGCTTTGCCGACATAAAGCAAATCACCTTTGGCATCGTACATCTGGTAAACACCGGGCCTTGTTGTGAGTGTTGTCAAAAAGGCCTTGTGATCAAACTCACTCATACGCGCGTACCGTATACCCTTGGCTCAATCTCCAGGCGGAGGCCGAATGTGGTTTCGACGGACGCTGCAATGTCTTCGGCAAGCGCCAGCAGTCGTTCGCCACTGCCTTTGCCGTAATTGACCAGCACCAGTGCATGCTGCTGATGCACGCCCACGCTGTCCCGCCTGACGCCTTTCCAGCCGCACTGGTCTATCAACCATGCCGCAGACAATTTCACCTTACCATCTTGCTGCGCAAAATTGGGCATTGCAGGATGTGACTCAAGCAATTTTGTTGCCGCCAGACTTTCAAGCACCGGATTTTTAAAAAAACTGCCCGCGTTGGGTATGACGGCTGGATCAGGTAGCTTTGCACTGCGAATACTGATAACCGCCTCGAACACGGCTTTTGGCGTTATCTCGATGTGCGCGTACGCGTCGAAATAGCTGGCCAGTGCGGGATAGGTAACATTCACATCGGGGCGAAGTGACAACCGAAAAGTAACAGCGGTAATAACGAGTTGGTCTCTGAGCTGGCGTTTGAAGATACTGTCGCGGTAACCAAACTGACAGTCCTCATTCGAGAGCATAATGACCTGGCTATCGCTGATATTTCGTGCCTGCACCTGCAAAAGGCTAGCCCGCAACTCCACACCGTAGGCACCGATATTCTGTATCGGTGCCGCGCCTACCATACCGGGAATCAGGGCGAGATTTTCAAGGCCGTAGTACCCGTTTTCCAGTGTCCACCGCACGAGATCATGCCAGCGCTCCCCGGCGGCGACGCACAGCGTAACTGAATCAGCGCCGCGCTCCAACACCTCAATTCCCCGGGTTTTCTGGTGTAATACCAAGGCGTTAATATCACCCACCAATACCATATTACTGCCCTCCCCCAACGGGACTACTGGCAGCTTGAGCGCCCTCGCATAAGCCAGGGCCGCCAGCAGTTCTGTATCGCTGTGAACACAGACGAAAGCTTGCGCGCGCGCCTGCAAAGCGAGTGTGTTGTAGCCCTTCAACGCTTCACCCGTTTGAGTGGTCATCACCTTTGTCCTGCTCGCCTGCTATTTGCTGTAACAGGCCTGCGCTGGCGGACTCTATTAAATCCAACACCAGCGCAAACCCTTCATTACCGCCGTAATAGGGATCTGGTACGCCGACGAGATCAACCTCAGGCGCAAAATCCAGAAACAGCCCCAAATGGCCGGCATAGTGGTTGGGACGCAATGCCTGCAGATCCGCCAAATTACTCTCATCCATGGCCAGTATGTAATGGTACTCATCAAAATCCGCGATTTGCACCTGTCGCCCGCGCAAGTGACGAAGATCATATCCTCGTTCGGCAGCTGCCGCCGTAGTGCGCGAATCCGGCGCGCTACCAATATGCCAGTTGCTGGTACCAGAAGAATCCACCTCAATTGACGCAGCCAGTCCGCGACCTTGCACCAGCTGGGTAAAGACGCCCTCGGCGGTAGGTGAACGACAAATATTGCCGACGCAGACAAACAGCACTCGGGTCGTTGTGGGGAAGGCCTCGATCACAATGCTCCGTTTAGCACTCGTATTACCTGAGCCAGATCTTCCTGAGTATCAACGCCCGCGGGCACCCGCTGGCAAGCTTCGTCCACATGTATACCCACCCCGTGGTGGAGCGCGCGCAACTGCTCCAGACATTCCAACTGTTCTTGCGGCGCCGGCGGCCACGTCACATATTGATGCAGGAATCCGGTACGGTAAGCGTAGATGCCGATATGTCGATACCAGGTGCCTGTGGCAGGCATCAAACTGTGATCCTGCATAAAGGCGTCTCGTGGATAGGGAACCGAGGCCCGGCTGAAGTACAGGGCCATACCGTCGACGTTGCTAACAACCTTCACCACATTGGAACTGCTCAGCTCTTCGATAGTCGTGATTTTTTCGCTGAGGGTGGCGATACCAGCACCTGCGTGCCGATCCAGATTCGCCGCGACCTGATCGATCACCTGCGGCGGTATCAGTGGCTCGTCACCCTGCACATTGACAACGATATGGTCTTCCGCTAACCCCAGTTCCACAACGACTTCTTGTAAACGGTCTGTGCCTGAGGAGTGTCCTGGCCGCGTCATGCATACCTGCGCACCAAACGACTCTGCCACCTCGACAATCCGCACATCATCGGTCGCGATCACCACTCGCGCAGCGCTGCTGAGCTGTGCTTGTTCCCACACGCGCTGCACCATGGTTTTGCCGAGAATATCGAGTAGGGGTTTGCCCGGCAATCGTGTCGAACCGTAGCGCGCGGGTATAACTACTGTGTAGGCCATCGTGCGCTCCCAACGAGTGAATTAAGGTGCTGTCGGCGCGCTGGCCGGTTGCAGCGTGGTAATACTCAAGTGTACAAAGCCCATCTGCCCTGCCGCATCCATGGCCTGCACCACGTCCTGATGAGCCGCTTGAGCATCTGCGGATATCGTCATGGGCAGGGTTGTATCGCCGGCCGATATTTTATAGATTGCAGCCTGCAGTGTCCGCATGCGCGTGTCGACCAGCGCCTCACCGTTGACGCGATAGTTGCCCGCTTCATCCACCAGTATTTCGATTTCTTGTTCAACAGATTCCTTCGGCTTACCCTGCGCTTCCGGCAGATCGATGCTCAACTGCGTTTCGCGGGTAAACGTGGTGGAGACCATAAAAAAAATCAGCAATAGGAAAACCACGTCGATAAGCGGCGTCAGGTTTACCCCGGTCTCTTCACGACGCTGTCGCCTGAATTTCACGCGGTAACTTCCGTATTCTCTTCACTGTGCAGGGCATCTACCAGTTTGATGGTCTCCTGTTCGAGCTCCACCACTATGGCGTCGATTTTGCCGAGGAAGTAGCGATGCATTACCAGCGCGGGAATCGCCACAGCCAGCCCGGCCGCCGTGGTGATCAGAGCTTGCGAAATACCGCCCGCCAGCGCACTGGCGTTGCCCGAACCCTGCACCATGATCTCGGCAAAAACCTGAATCATACCGAATACGGTACCTAATAATCCCAGTAACGGTGTGACGGCGGCCACCGTTCCCAGCGTGTTGAGATAGCGCTCCAAATCGTGGACGACGTGCGACGCCGCTTCCTGAATACTCTCCTTCATAACGTCTCGCCCGTGGTAGGCGTTGGCGAGACCGGCGGCCAGAATGCGCCCCAGAGGCGAGGATTGCTTCAATGTGCGCAGCCTGGCGGCATCCAGCTCACCGGCTTTTAGCTGCTTCCAGACCGTCGCTAGCAGGTGTGGTGGCGCAATTTTCTTGGGATTGAGTGTGTAGAAGCGCTCGATACAGATCGCCACCATCAGTATGGAACACAGCATGATCGGCACCATCAACCAGCCGCCAGCCAACAACAGTTCAAGCACAGTAATGCCCCGCCGCGAGAAAATTATGGACGCATTATACGCACAGCACCGGTAGCGGGTGAAGCTAGAGCAGCGTTACAGCCAATAACGGCGCACAATTTTGCGATGGGCGCTAATCTGCAGCGCCTGCCCAGGGGCCACGTTGAATGACAGGCCCCCTGCGTTCGCTGTATAAAAAATGAACACACCCTGCTGCTGCAGTCGCTCAATCACACTGTCGTGAGGGTGTCTAAACCGGTTGGCATAGCCACTGCTAATCACCACTACCTGTGGTTCCACCCGCTTGAGAAAGGTCGTGGAAGTGGATGTTTTGCTACCATGATGCGCTGCCGCCAGCCAGTCGCTCCTGAGGCTCTCTCCCCAGAACTGTGCCAGCATACGCTCGCGATCGGCTTCAATATCACCCGGCAGCAGCAAACGGTATTTACCCACCTCTATTTGCAGGACACAGGAACTGTCATTGCGTCGACTTAGCGTCTCTTGCGCCGGTGACAGAAACTGAAAAACCTGCCCGCCGGGCCAGCGCCAGGCCTCTCCGGCAACACAGGGTCGCCCCGCTCCCCTTTCACTCACCTCCTCTGCTTCCAAACCCCCATAGCGATATCGGTCAACCGGGAGCTCATTCCGCACCACTGCGGCTCCTGCACTGTGATCAAGATCGGGATGACTGATCACCAGCGTGTCCAGCGCAGTAATGCCCTGCTGATGCAAATAGGGCAGTACAGCGAGTGTTCCCATATTCACGCCGTACGGGTCACCGCCACCCGTATCATAGAGCAGGGCGCGGTGCCCTGAACGCACCACAATCGCTGTTCCCTGCCCTACGTCGAGTACGGTCACGTGGGTGTCCAGAGAAGGCGTGCGAAAGACCGGCTGCGCTGGCAGCAATAACGGCACGGCGAGCAGCACCGCCAGCATTTTCACACCGCTACGACCCGGCAACACCAACAGGGCCACGGCCAGAACGCCCAACACTACCAGTCCAAAATCGGCATTCAATGGGAGGTATAACCATGTGGCCCCGCTGTCTGCCAGTTCACGAGCGAATGGCAGTAGATTCGCCAATGGCCAGGCGGCGAGAGGCCATAGCGTAGATGCCACTTCCAGGCCGCACAGAAAGCACACTGCAGCGAGCAGTGCCAGCGGCACTACCCACCACCCCACTAGCGGGATCATCAGTAAATTAGCCAACACCGAGACCAGGCTGCCACCACCAAAAAACAGGGCACCCAGTGGCAGCATCAACAAAGACATGGAACCTTGGGTCTGCACCAGACGCCTGAGTGGACCCAGACCCCGCTGCCAGTTCGCAAACCACAGCAGAGCGGCGACGGCCCCAAAGGACAACCAAAAACCACTGCCTATGGCCGCCAGAGGACTGATCAACAATACGCAGGAAGCAGCCAGCAGCAAACTGTTGGCGGCACCACCTTTGCGCCCGGTGGTGCTGGCAAGAACAAAGCAGAAAAGCATGCACAGCGCCCGCTGGACTGGCAACGACAGCCCTGCCAGCGCCCCGTACAGGCAGGCGAGAAGCAGCGCAAAAACTGGCGGTATCCACTTGCCTCCCGCATAAAAAGGCGCGCACAGACGCAAGCAAAAACCGCCGATAACAAAGCCAACGGCAGCGACCATACCCACGTGCAGACCGGAGATTACCAGCAGGTGACTGATGCCAAATTGCTGGAACAGAAACCACTGCGACGACTCGATAGCGTGGCTGTCCGCCACTGATATCGCTTGCAGGATTGCGGTCACATCGGGCGCGAGCCCAAGAGCGCCTATCCGGGCACTGATCTTTTGGCGCAGGCGATCTGGTAACGCCGACAAGCCCTCAGCCTGCGCATACAGTTTTGGTAGCTGTGTGGTTTCTCGTACGCTGCCTACAGCGTCTATACCATTGCGGGCATACCCTGCCTGCCGGTTATACACACCCGGATTGGCCAGGCCCCAGGGCTTTTTTAGTCTGACTTCAAACTGCCACTCGTCTCCGGGCTCTATGTCGTGATCGCCATAGTAGGACAGCAGCAGTTTTTCCGGGCCTCGGCAGCGCACCGGCGACAACGCTGCTACCGCGTATTCAAACCGTTGCCGACGGACGCCACCCGTCAGGCGCCCTGTTCTGGGCAGCGAGGATACCGTCCCCTGAACGACAAGTGGCAGGCCGACACAGTCGTCTGCGATTCGGCTCTGTAACAACAGCGTTCCATGAACGAATCCCACAGCGCAGCCGAGCCCGAGTCCTGCGATGAATGCACGCACCGGAGTTTGCCTGAACACCACACTCAATGCGGCTCCGACAAACAGTAGCAATAACGGCCATGGTGGTAACACTGGCCAAAAACCAGCAGACACAATGCCCGATACCAAGCCAATCATCCATGATCGCATTCGCCGCTTCTCGTCAACTCCAGTACCGGTCCAGGTACTTGCATGAACCGAGAGCCTGCGAGACAACTCTGCGGATGGGATCGTATGATGCTGCCTCTCGGGCTCGCTACAGTGCGAAACTTCAAACTGGGTCACTATCGCGTGGTGGAATTCCGGTTTGAAATTCAACGCCGATACCGCATAATAAACGTTGGCCTTTGTTCAGGGCTGCGAGACCACGGCACCGAGCCTGGCAGTCAAACACACCGATCTGCAGAATGACAGGTCACTTTCGACCACGCCGGATATGCCGAAGAAATTCCTCCAAAAAATCGTACCAAGTCCTGTGAGAATTCGAAAGATCAAGGCGCTGGGGGTGCTCGGCGATTGGGTCTATGCCAGCAACCTGTGGCATCTCAATCGCTATTCGGCATCCATGGCTTTTTTTGTCGGCCTGTTTGTCGCGTTTATGCCGATTCCCGGCCAGGTGGTTGTCGCTGCGGTGCTGGCTGTATTGTTACGCTGTAATCTACCGCTGGCTGTCTCTCTGGTCTTCGTTACCAACCCCCTCACCATGGCACCAGTATTCTACCTGGCGTATGAGATCGGCGCCCTGATAGTCGATGTCCCTGTGCAGCATATGCAGTTGGAGTTGAGCGTGGACTGGTTGACCAACAGCCTAACCGCTATCTGGAAGCCCTTCTTGCTGGGATGTCTGATTTGCGGCCTGTTCTTTGGCAGTGTGAGCTACTTCGTTATCAGTCAGCTTTGGCGCTGGAATATCGTGATACGATGGCGGGCACGCAAGCGCGCGAGAGAAATCAGAAAGCTCAACGATCCTGATTAAGGATCAGCGCCGGGGCCATTTTCGCAGCACGCCGGGCCGGATAAATGGCTGCGATAATACACATGCCGAGTGCGATTCCACCTACCGTAAGAATGTCTCCAGCCAGCAGATCTACTGGCAGAAAAGATACGGGGTAGACATCGGTATTCAGGAATTGCATACCCAGTAGCTGCTCCAGTCGACTGACCAGACCGGGTACGGCCAGACTGCCGAGCGCGCCAACGATACTTCCCAGTACCGCACCGACCAGGCCAATCATCGCGCCCTGTAACACGAATATCCAGGCGATATCCGAACTGGTCGCGCCCAACGTGCGCAGAATTGCGATGTTGCCCTGCTTATCCAGTACCACCAGAACCAGTGAGGACACAACATTGAACGCCGCCACAGCGATAATGGAGAACAGCAGTATGGACACCATATCGCGCGACAACTGAATCGCTGCATACAGGTTACCGTGCGTCAGCATCCAGTTGGTCGTGTAGTAACCGGGTGGCAAATTCTCCTGCAGTTCCCAGCTGATGCGCTGCACATCGAACAGTTTGTTGGTCGATACTCGAAAACCACTGACTTGTCCACGCAGTCCGGCCAGTTCAGATGCGAGTTCCAGGTGTACCAACGCAATGGTCTGGTCCAACTCCGTCCCGGTATTCAAAATGGCACTCAGTTGCACTGTTTCAAAACGCGCTGGCCCAATGTCCCCCGACTGGCTGCCCCCGGGGACGATCAGATTTAAGCGCTCCCCGACGTTCACGCGCAGGTGTTGCGCGACACCTGCACCAAGAATAAGACCCTTGGCCTGCTGACGAAAGTCTGCAACGTCTGTCGTATCCAGATAGGGCATGAGCGCCGCAAAAGCACTGGCGTCATCTGTATTCAAGCCAATGCCACGTACAGTCTCGATATCGGCACCGCGAGTGACCAGGGCGTCAAACTCGGCGAAGGGTGTTACCTCCTCTACGGCAGGGTGATATTTTATCCGCGCGATAATCGCGGCTTCATCGGTAATTGCCGTCGCTGAATGAACGGTAATATGAGGGACCAGCGAGAGAATCCGCTCGCGCATTTCCTTGTCGAACCCGTTCATCACCGACAGCACAATGATAAGCAAGCTGATGGCGAGCACCAACCCAAGCATAGACAGTGATGACAGGAACGCCGATAGATGGCCCTGTCCAAAGGCGAACGTATAGCGCACCGCGATGCGCAACCGTTCTAAACGACTCACTTCAGCTCCTGCAGGACACCGTCGCGCAATTCCAGTGTGCGGTGCATATGCGCAGCGATAGCCGGATCGTGAGTGACGACGATGAACGAGGCGAGATCCTGACCGAGTTCATCGATCAGTGCCAACACCTGCGCCGCAGATTTTGGATCCAGGTTACCCGTTGGTTCGTCCAGCAATACAACGTCAGGGCGCGTGACCAGCGCGCGGGCAATCGCAACTCTCTGCCGCTCACCGCCAGAGAGTTGCGCAGGTCTGTGCGTCAATCGATGCCCCATCCCCACACGTTCCAGCATTTCCTGCGCGGCACGCCAGGCGGCTTTACGTGCCTTGCCCCCGATCAACAGCGGCATAGCAACATTCTCCTGCGCATCAAACTCTGGCAGCAAATGATGAAATTGGTAGACGAAACCGAGTTGCTCATTGCGCAATCGACACAGTGCACGCTCGTCGAGCCGGGTGAGATCCCTGCCTCGCATCAACACCTTACCGCTACTGGGATAATCGAGGCCGCCAAGCAAATTCAGCAAGGTAGATTTACCGGAACCTGATCCACCCACTATCGCAATTTTCTCGCCCGGCAACAGCGTCAGTTCGACATTGCGCAGTACAGTGACCGACTTGTCGCCGTCGTCGTATACTCTGCACAATGCCTCGCACTGCAGGACCACATCATTCATAGCGTAAAACCTCGGCTGGCGCGATGCTAGCCGCGCGCCATGCTGGATACAGAGTAGCCAACAAGCTCAGCACGAATGAAGCGGTCACCACGAGTGCCACGTCAGACCCTTGCAAATCGGCGGGAAGCTCACTGATAAAGTAAACCGTTGGATCAAATAGCTTCATGCCCAGTGTATTCTCTACAGCGGCGGTGATCGCCGCTATATTGGTCGCCAACAATACGCCAACCAACGCACCCACCGATATGCCAACGCTGGCAAGCACCAGTCCGTGCGCCACAAATATAGCCATGATACCGCTGGCGCGAGCGCCCATGGTACGCAGGACCGCAATGTCACGGCGTTTTTCGGCCACCGACATAACCAGCGTAGATACAATATTGAAGGCCGCTACAGCAACTACACTCAGCAATAGCAGGCTGACCATTAATTTCTCCAACTTGACCGCACGAAACAGCGAACCCTGAGTCTGGCTCCAGTCTTTCACCACGAAGGACGCCGGCAGTTCTGCCGCCAGCGTACGCATGATTTGGGGCGCCTCGAACAGATCGCGTGTTTTCACCTGCAGGCCATCCACACTGCCTTTACTACCCAGTAATTTTTGACCCGTGGCCAGAGAAATGTAGGCCTGATAGGCATCCGGTTGTGCGCCTATCTGGAACAAGCCGCTGACACGCAAGCGTTTACTACGCGGGAACAGTCCGAGCGGCGTCACGGTCAGGCGGGGCACAGTCACCTCAACGTAATCGCCCGGCACGACCCGCAGCATACTCGCCAGAGTCGCGCCCAGAACCACGTTGAAGCCATCACCCTGCAGGCTATCCAGATCACCTGCCAGCATCGCGGCGGGCAGTTTTGACACCCCACTCTCCAACTCTGGATCTATCGCGGTGAGCACCGCGCCGCGCTTTGAGCGACCATTCCCGAGAATTGCCTTCTCTGCAATATACGGTGATACGGCGAGGACACCCGGGCTAGAGTTTATCTGTCTCATCAACTCAGGCCACTGTGCAATACCACCCTGTTCGCTTTCGACGAAACCGTGCGGCACCAGCGACAGTATCCTGCCGCGCAGTTCACTGGCAAAACCGTTCATGATCGCCAGGACAACAATGAGACTCGCCACGCCCAGCACCATCCCAAACATCGAGACCGTGGCGATGACCGAGGTAAAGCGGTTACGTTTTCGACTGAAACTGTAACGCACGCCAATAAAAGGTGCGTAGTTCGCGATGGTGCTTTTTGAAGCGCTCACGTGTCGACTGTCCGGTGTTACTTGTCGGCCGGATAGTAAAGCCTGGGTTTTGGTTTGCTGACTTCTGCGCCGCGAGTTTGCTCGTCACAGCGCTGTGGATTGCCACCACAGATATCACAGGCTGCGTCCACACCCAATGCCCCCATACCACCACAAGAGCCTTTGATAGGTGAGCGCCCGGCAATAACACCGACCGCCATAGCCGCGATAACCAGCCCGAACACCAACGTTGTGATTAAAAATACTGCCATATGCATGCTCTTCCTTTTTAGGGACGATTTACTGCTGTGGCTCGCCCAGATAGCGAGAAAAATGCGGTGTGTGGCTTTGTTCAAAGCCGTCTTCGGCCCTGCGGATGAAATATACCGCCAATCCCTGTGTCTTCGCCACTGCCATCGCGCGCTCGGCCCCGAGCACCGTGAGGGCGGTGGCCCAGGCATCAGCAATCATACAGCTGGAATGTACCACGGTTACCGATACCAGATCATGCGCTACCGGGTAGCCCGTGTGCGGGTCTATGGAATGCGAATAGTGCTGGCCGTTGAGCTCAAAATAGTTGCGATAGCCACCGGAGGTCGCCAGTGCGACATCGCTCAAACTCACCGCCGTGGCAACCTCTCGCCTACTGATTTCTGGCTGCTCTATGGCGATTCGCCACGGATCCCCCCTGCCGCTGAGGCCGGACAGCCGCATCTCCCCGCCTACTTCCACCATAAAGCCCTCAATACCCTGTGCCAGTAACCACTCGGCTACCAGATCTACGGCAAAGCCTTTTGCCAGCGAGGAAAAGTCTACGGTGAGCGCGCTGCGCTTCATCACACCAAACCGTTCAGCATCCACCTTGAGTTTGTTCTGGCCCACCTGAGGCATCAGCAGAGCAATTTCGTGAGGTGACGGCGGTTCGTCGACAATGCCATCGGGGCCGAACCCCCACAAATCGACTAATGGTGCCACGGTTACATCGTAGGCCCCCTCACTGAGTTGCCCGATGTTCAGCGCGGTGGTCAGCACACGGAAAAAATCAGGCGATGCGATAAACCATTCACCGCTGTCAAAGGCATTAAAACGACTGATTTCGGAGTCCGGACGATAGGTGGACATACTGCTGTTCACGTGTTCCAGCTGCGCCTCTATCCCAAGCCGCAAATCCTCTACTGCTGGTGTCGATACCGCTGGTAGGTAACTCACGTGCCAGGTCGTACCCATAGTCGCACCAGCCAACTGCGTGGGAACCGTCTCCCCACTGCACGCCGCCAGCGAAACCGTAATAAACAAACAAAAAAGCCACTCGCGCGAGTGGCTTTGACATGGCACCGACAAAACACTAGCCGCCAAAATCATCAAGCATAATATTTTCAGGCTCCACACCCAGTGCCGTTAACATCTGGATGACAGCAGAGTTCATCATGGGTGGCCCACACATATAGTACTCACAGTCCTCAGGGGCCGGATGATTTTTTAGGTACTCCTCCAGCAAGACATTGTGAATAAAGCCTGTGTATCCGGTCCAGTTGTCTTCGGGTTGCGGGTCAGACAGCGCCACATGCCAGTCAAAATTGTCATTCTCGGCCGCCAGTTGGTCATACTCGTCGGTATAAAACATCTCGCGCGACGAGCGCGCACCATACCAGAAGCTTATTTTTCGCTTGCTGTTGAGGCGTTTTAGCTGATCAAATAGATGTGAACGCATCGGCGCCATGCCAGCACCACCGCCGATAAACACCATTTCGGCATCGGTATCCTTCGCAAAAAACTCGCCAAAGGGCCCGTAAACCTTTACTTTATCGCCGGGTTTGAGACCAAAAGCCCAGGACGACATCTGCCCACAGGGAATTCCCTGGCTACCCGGTGGCGGTGTCGCTATCCGGATATCGAATTTAACGATGCCTTTCTCTTCAGGGTAGTTTGCCATCGAGTAGGCCCGGATGACCGTTTCATCGACAACTGATTCAAGTTTGAAGAAACCAAACCGTTCCCAGTCACCGCGGTATTCTTCCGCGATATCAAAATCTGCATATTTAACGTGCTGCGGCGGACATTCAAGTTGTACGTAACCGCCAGCGCGGAAATTGACGCTTTCACCCTCCGGCAGCCGCAGAGTCAGTTCCTTGATAAAAGTCGCCACATTGGGGTTGGACTCCACGGTACACTCCCACTGCTTGACACCGAACACCTCATCAGGCACTTCGATTTTCATATCCTGTTTGACCGCGACCTGACAACTCAGGCGCCAGCCCTCAGCGGCTTCGCGCCGGTTAAAATGCCCCTCTTCGGTTGGCAACATGGAGCCACCGCCCTCGTCGATAATGCATTTGCACTGGGCACAGGTACCGCCACCACCGCAGGCAGAGGGCAGGAACAGCTCCGCCTCCGACAGCGTCTGCAATAATTTGCCACCGGCGGGTACCGTAATGGTTTTCTCGCCATTGATCAGAATACTCACCGCTCCGGTACTGACCAAACGCGAGCGAGCGAGAAGAATCAGGGCCACCAGCAGTAACACGATAACCGTGAACATGCCGACGCCAAATACAATTGTCATTTCCATATCAGCTAGATCCTGCCTAGATATCGATGCCGCCAAAAGACATAAAGCCCAATGCCATGAGGCCAGCGGTAATGAAGGTGATGCCCAGGCCCTGCAGCCCCTGGGGCACGTCAGAGTATTTGAGCTTTTCCCGGATGCCTGCAAGCGCGACGATGGCTAGAGCCCAGCCCATACCTGAGCCGATGCCAAACACCACACTTTCGGCAAAATCATAGTCCCGTTCGACCATAAATAATGCAGCGCCCAATATGGCGCAGTTCACCGTGATCAACGGCAGGAATACACCCAGCGCGTTGTAGAGGGACGGCATGAACTTGTCGAGGAACATCTCCATGATCTGCACGATTGCCGCGATCACCCCGATGTAGGACAACAACCCGAGGAAACTGAGATCCATATCGGGAAACCCTGCCCACGCCAGCGCACCATCGGCCAGCAGGTAGTGATGAATCAGGTAGTTAGCCGGTACTGTGATTCCCAACACCACCGTGACAGCGATGCCCAGACCAATAGCGGGCTGGATCTTTTTCGATATCGCCAAGAACGTACACATACCCAGGAAAAAGGCGAGGGCCATATTCTCGATAAATATGGCGCGAACGAATAAGCTCAGTAAGGCTTCCATTTACACGCTCTCCCCGACTGCCGTATGACTGGCGAGCCTGAAGTCGGCCTCTTCCACCTGTTCCTTGCGCACGCTGCGCAGTACCCAGATAAACCCGCCGATCAGGAAGAAAGCGCTTGGGGGCAGTAACAGCATACCGTTGGGGACATACCAGCCGCCATCTGTGACCAGCGGCAGAATTTCAAACCCCATCAGCTTGCCAGCGCCCAGTAATTCTCGCACTACCGCCACACAGATCAGCACCAGACTGTAGCCCAGGCCGTTACCGATACCATCCACAAAGCTGGCAATCGGTGAATTCTTCATCGCAAAGGCCTCGGCGCGCCCCATCACGATACAGTTGGTAATGATCAGTCCGACAAACACCGAGAGTTGTTTGCTGATGGTAAAAGCATAGGCCTTGAGAAACTGGTCCACCACAATTACCAGTGAGGCAATAATCACCATCTGTACAATGATGCGGATACTGCTGGGTATATGGTTGCGGATTGATGAAATAAACATGCCTGAAAATGCTGTCACCAGCGTCAGTGCGACACACATGACCAGCGTCACCTTCAGCGAAGAGGTAACCGCCAGCGCTGAACAAATCCCCAGTATTTGCAGCGCAATTGGGTTATTTCTTAATATTGGCCCAGTGAGCGTTTCTTTGATAGCTGTCATAATCAGGCCTCCCTGGCTCGCAGATTGTTCAGGAATGGTTCAAAACCATTTTCGCCAAGCCAGAAGTGGACAAGATTGGTCACGCCTCTGCTGGTAAGGGTGGCGCCGGCCAGCCCGTCTACCTCCCAGGCGGCGTCGGCAGAGCGCGGATCGACCGACCCCTTGATGAGACTGATCTCTACATTACCGTCCCGGTACACCTCTTTACCCGGCCACATCGACTTCCACCGTGGGTTATCGACTTCACCACCCAGACCCGGTGTCTCGCCGTGCTCATAAAAGCCCAGCCCTGCGATAGTATTGGCATCTGCCTGCAGAGCAATAAAGCCGTAGAGTGTCGACCAAAGGCCATATCCGCGAATGGGCAAAATGATTTTCTCAATATCACCCTGCGCGTCCTGCACAATGTAGATCAGTGCGTATTGCTCACGCCTTTGGATCTTGGCAATATCCTCATCTGTAGTAAGCGCCTCGGAACGCGCTGGATCCTTGGCCGCTTTGCGCTGTTCATATTTTTCCGGATCTACTGCGCCATCGGCAAACTTGCCGGTGGTCAGATCCACAACGCGAGTCTGGACGTGGGTGAACTGCTCGTCGATGGACTGACCCTCTACCAGTAAACCGGCAGCTGCGAGAATATTGCGCTTGCGGTCGAGAGTCTTGTTGACCTCCTGTATCGGCTTGAGCATCACCACCGCAGCAGACACGATGACGGAGCAAACGATACACAGCGCGAAGGCTACAATCAGTGTTTTGTTTATGCTGTCATTACTGGACACGGGCAAGCCTCCGTTTGATGTTGGCCTGCACGACAAAGTGATCCATCAGCGGAGCAAACAGGTTGGAGAATAGAATCGCCAGCATGATTCCCTCTGGAAAGGCCGGGTTCAGGACGCGAATCAACACGGTCATCACTCCTATCAGGATACCGAAACACCACTTGCCGGTGTTCGTCATCGCAGATGACACTGGATCTGTGGCCATAAACACCATACCAAAGGCAAAACTGCCGGTGACCAGATGCCAGTACCAGGGCATAGCGAATGCTGGATTGTTATCCGAGCCAACCGCGTTTAACAGTGAGGAAAATGCCACCATCCCCAGAAAGACACCCAGCATGATGCGCCAGGAGGCAATGCGGGTAGCGAGTAGTAATACCATACCCAGCAGAATGGCCAGGGTGGATGTCTCGCCGATGGAACCGGGAATGGATCCCAGGAATGCCTCGGTCCACGTCCATGATTGCGTGAGTGCGTCCATCCCGCCAGAGGCGACTACCGACAGGGCTGTGGCACCGGTATAACCGTCTACCGCAACCCACACCGCATCACCCGACAATTGCGCCGGATAGGCGAAATACAGGAACGCACGCCCCACGAGCGCAGGGTTTAAAAAGTTTTTACCGGTGCCGCCAAATACTTCCTTGCCGATTACCACACCGAAGCTGATACCCAGTGCCACCTGCCACAACGGAATATCTGGCGGACACGAGAGTGCGAAAAGTATAGAGGTGACAAAAAAACCTTCATTTACCTCGTGCCCACGTTTGACCGCAAACAGTATCTCCCAGGCAATTCCCACCAGAAACGTGACGATATAAATGGGCAAAAAGAATACCGCCCCATACCAGAAACAATCCCAGATACTGTTCGCGTCATACCCGGCCACCAGTTCAATCAACCAGCCGTGCCAACCTGCAACAGCCTGGCCTGCGGGCAGCACATCGTTGGCCTGAGCCCCCAAATTGTACATGCCATAAAACATGGCCGGAAAAGTGGCCAGCCACACTGTGATCATAATACGCTTTAGATCGACGCCATCACGCACGTGGGCAGTGGATTTAGTGACAGAGTTCGGGGCATAGAGGAAAGTGTCGAACACTTCGAAAAGTGCGTACCATGTCTGGAATCGACCGCCCTCCTGAAAGTGGTGCTCCATATTATCAAGAATTTTTCTCAATCCCACGGCTTAACCCTCCTTCTCAATACGCGTGAGGTTATCCCGCAAAATAGGTCCGTATTCATACTTTCCTGGGCAGACATAGCTGCACAGGGCCAGATCTTCCTCGTCCAACTCCAGACAACCCAGTGACTGGGCCATTTCTGTATCGCCGACTATTAGCGCTCGCAACAGCTGCGTCGGCAACATATCCTGCGGCATCACTTTCTCATAGCTACCCACTGGCACCATCGCGCGCTCACTGCCGTTAGTGTTGGTAGTCATCGATACCGGCTTGCTGCCGAAAAAACTGGAGACGTATATCCCAAGGTTCGAGTGCTTGTTCACACCGGGCGAAATCCAGCCCATGAACTCACGGTGGCGACCCTCCAGTAGGATAGATACCTGATTGTGATAGCGCCCCAGATAAGCGGTGCCGCCCTGCACTGCTCGCCCACCCAGAACCGACCCGGAAATAATGCGATTTTCGCCGCTTTTCATTTGGCCAGCGCACAGCGACTCCAAATCGGCCCCCAGACGGGTGCGAACGAGTCTAGGATTCTCGACCTGCGGCCCCGCCAGGGCAATCACCCGCTCAGTGTAAAGGCGGCCGTCAAGAAAGAGCCGACCGATCGCAATCACATCCTGATAGCCTACCACCCAGACCGATTTGCTCGCACTGACACCTTCCAGAAGACTAATGTGTGTGCCTGCGAGGCCTGCCGGATGGGGCCCCTCGAATTGCACTGTTTCGATATTGGCAGCGCAGCCCTGAGGTATCTGCCCACTGGCAGCGCTGCACAGGTAGAGTTTCCCCTGCGTCAGGCGAGCCAGCAGGTCTTGTCCCAGCGCAAAGGCCTCCGGCTGTTCAGCAATTATCACTGCCGGATCAGCCGCCAGTGGATGCGTATCTATCGCGGTGACGAAGATGGCAGACGCGTCAGACTCTGGCGCAGGCACTTTGCTATAGGGCCGGGTGCGCAGTGCCGTCCACTGTCCGCTGCAAACCAGCTGTTCGCGAATAGCGACGGCCTCGGGCAGCGAATTGCTGGTACAGGTTTGAAATACCTCAGCGTCGTTGCCGTCTATATCGATAACTACTGATTGTAAAACCCGCTTGGCGCCCCGGTTGATCGCAGCGACCACACCAGAAGCCGGTGCGGTATAACAGACCCCCGCAGTTTTCTTGTCGGTGAACAGCTCCTGCCCCAACTTAACGCGGTCACCTTCACGCACCGCCATGGTCGGCTTCATCCCGACGTAATCAAACCCCACCAAAGCGACTGCACGAACTGCGGGTGCATCTTCAATAACTTGACGGGGGATTCCCTGAATTGGAATATTCAAGCCCCGCTTGATCTTGATCATACGATCTGCCTACAGCTTCAAAACAAATATGAATGGACTGAAAATGTTGCGGGGACTCCCCGCAACCGGCCGGAGCTAATAATACCCGCAAACTGCTGCAATTCGCCCCTGGAGGCGCATAGTCGGTCGTTGCAATTCAAGCCGCGCGCATTATAACGGATTGACTTCACAAAACGCCACTCCGGTTGCTGTTGATGTTCAGGTTTGGTGACGATTTAGTGTGCCCCGAGCGATAATTGAACCGACCGGCCCCAAACTCGCTGGAATTTCAGGCTGGTCACTACGCCTTGGCTTAAGCCTGTTTCGGATAAACCGCGTAATTCAGGCCCGCCATCTGCTCCAGAACGCGGTACACCTGACAACTGTAGCCGTATTCATTGTCGTACCACAGATACAGTACAGCATGTGTGCCATTTACGATGGTCGCTTTGGCATCGAAAATACAGGCGTGACGAGAGCCAACAAAATCACTGGAGACCACTTCTGACGATGCCGAATAATCAATTTGATTGCGCAGGGGCGAATGCAGTGCCTGATGACGCATAAAATCATTCACTTCCTCAACGGTGGTCTCCCGGTTCAGGGTCAGATTGAGAATCGCCATGGAAACATTCGGTGTCGGCACACGAATAGCATTCCCCGTCAGCTTACCCACGAACTGTGGCAGCACCTTACCGACGGCCAATGCTGCGCCGGTTTCGGTAATTACCATGTTGAGCGGCGCGGCGCGTCCACGACGTGACGCACTGTGGTAATTGTCGATCAAGTTTTGATCATTGGTGAACGCGTGGACCGTTTCCACGTGCCCCGCGGCAATACCGAACTCATCGTCAATGGCTTTCAGCGGTGGCGCTATGGCATTCGTGGTGCACGAGGCGGCTGAAATGATGGTATCCGTGGGCTCAATACTATCGCTGTTAATGCCAGCTACGATATTTTTGAGAGCGCCCTTTCCAGGTGCTGTGAGTAGCACTTTGCTAACACCCTTGCTGTTCAGGTGTCGGGAGAGCCCCGCTTCGTCGCGCCAGACACCGGTATTGTCTATAATGATGGCGTTATCGATACCGAACTGTGTGTAGTCGATATTATCAGGCGCATCGGCGTAAATGACCTTGATTTCATTGCCATTGGCGACGAAAGACTGTCGTTCTTCGTCCATACGAATGGTGCCATCAAAGGCGCCATGTACCGAGTCACGACGCAACAGGCTGGCGCGTTTCTCAAGGTCGTTCGGCGCCTTGCCCTTACGCACAACGATAGCCTTTAAACGCAAGCAGTCGCCGCCGTTGGTCTGATCGATGAGGATACGAGCCATCAATCGCCCGATACGACCAAAACCATAAAGCACGACATCTTGTGGCTTATCCAGCGGCTTACCTTTGAAACCGACCAGCGAGCCCAGTTCACGGTCGAGGTATTGCTCCAGAGTCAAGCCATCGGCTACGCCTTGTACCGAATAACCAACTGCAAGCCGGCCCACATCGATTTGGGCGGGCCCCAGATCCATCTGACTGAGCCAGTTGAACACTGGAAAGGTCTCTTTCTCGGACAGCTCGTTGCCTTCCACCTGGCGCACATAGCGATGATCTTTCATGATTTGAAAGACGGAGCGGTTGACCAAGGGCTTGCCGTAGATGTAGCACTTGACGTTTTTTTCTCGACACAGCCGGCCAACCAGCGGGATCATGCCCTCCGCCAGCGCCTCGCGCTGTTTCCAGTCTTTGAAGTAGTCATCGGGGCGTGAACGCTTGCGATTGTTGTCCATTGGCTACCTTAGTTTTGCGCAAGTTAGGTTAGGGCGCGTATTATTGTCCGAGGCGAAAGGAGGCGCAAGCCGCGATCTGGAAAATTCACGGTCTGTGCATCCACCAGCGCTGGAGATCGCTGGCACCTTCGCTATAATTGGGTAGCTCCAATCCCACCCGGATTCACCCTAAAGCGGCACCAATTTATGTTCAGCAAGCTGGTCGAAAAGACGCCCTGGCCTAAGCAAGTAGCATCACGCACCGCCGTTGGCCCCTTCACTGGCAGCGCCGATGCGCGCTGTATCGCTGAATTGTCGGCATCGGGACAATTGTTGGTAGTCATTACCTCAGATACCAGTGCATCGCTGGCGCTGGAGCGGGAACTGCCGTTTTATCTGGATCGTCCCTGCGAGATTCTGATTTTCCCTGACTGGGAAACCCTGCCCTACGATAATTTTTCACCGCACCAGGACATCATTTCAGAGCGTCTGGACACACTTTACCGTTTGCCTACGCTAACAGAGGGCATTTTGATTGTGCCGGTGCCGACGTTGATGCACCGCCTCTCGCCCAAGGAATATATTGCGGGTTCCAGCCTGGTGTTAGAGACCGGTCAAAAACTTGATGCGAATCTGTTCCGGGGCAATCTACAACGTAGCGGCTACATCAATGTCGAAACCGTCTACGAGCACGGTGAGTTCGCCCTGCGCGGCTCCCTGCTGGATGTTTATCCGATGGGCAGTGAGTTGCCCTATCGCATCGACCTGTTAGATGACGAGATCGATTCCCTGCGCACGTTTGAGCCAGAGAGCCAGCGCACAGTGTCCAGAGTGACGGGTATCAACCTGTTACCAGCGCGCGAATACCCGCTGGAACCCACTGCCGTAAGACGCTTTCAGATGAATTGGTATGACAGTTTTGACGTAGACCACGACCTGTGCCCCATTTATGTCGACGTCAGTGCTGGACGCAGCCCGGGTGGATGCGAGTATTACCTGCCGTTATTTTTCTCAGAGTGCGCCACGCTGTTTGATTATTTACCGGATAACAGCGCCATCATAACCACCGGCGATCACCACGGCGCCGCACGGCATTTCTGGGATGAGGTGAACACGCGCTTCGACGAGTACGGCATTGACCCACGGCGCCCATTGCTGCCGCCAAAGCGGTGTTTCACGCCGGTAGAAGAGCTCTATCAGTTATTTAAACGCTTTCCGGTACTGGAATTGCGGCACAATCCGGAGGCAGCTGTTCACCAGAAAACATCTGTCCTGCCGCCCCCAAATCTGGCCAGTGATCACCACACAGAATCCCCTACCGGCAATCTGGTGCGCTTCCTCGGGGAACACGGCGGCCCGTTACTGCTGTGCGCTGAATCCGCTGGCCGTCGTGAGATCCTGCTGGAGTCACTGCGAGAATATCAACTAACACCTCCCGAGGTGGCGAACTGGCGCGAGTTTATAGATTCGGGACTGGACTTCGCGATTGCCACCGCCCCCCTCGATCGGGGTTTGTATCTAGGGCCCAACCTACCGACCCTGGTGTGCGAAGCACAGCTCTTTGGTAATCGCGTGGCGCAGCGCCGAAGACGCAAAAGCAGCAGTGACGAGGCCCAGACAAACGCATTCAAAGCGCTGAATGAGCTGCACGAGGGTGTGCCCGTTGTGCACCTTGAACACGGCGTCGGGCGCTATATCGGCCTGCAAAAACTCGACGTCGACGATCAGGAGTTTGAGTTCCTTGCGCTGGAATACGCGCAGGGTGCCAAGCTGTATGTACCCGTCGCCTCTCTGCACCTGATCAGCCGCTATAGCGGCAGTGATCCGGAGATGGCACCACTGCATAAATTGGGCTCTGACCAGTGGGAAAAAGCGCGCCGCAAAGCCAGCGAAAAGGCCAACGACATTGCCTCACAGTTGTTGGAGGTGTACGCCAGACGCGAGGCGCGTCAGGGTTTCACGTTTGAGGCACAGGACCTCGGCTACGCGCAGTTTTGCGCCACCTTTCCGTTCGAGGAAACACCCGATCAGGAGGCCTCAATTAACGCCGTGCTCGACGATATGCACAGTTCGCGCGTGATGGACAGACTCATCTGTGGCGATGTCGGCTTTGGTAAAACCGAGGTCGCTCTGCGTGCGGCATTCGTCGCAACCAGCAATCACAAACAGGTGGCAGTATTGGTGCCGACCACACTTCTGGCACAACAGCACTACAATTCATTCAGCGACCGTTTTGCCAACTGGCCGGTCACGGTTGAGGTGGTATCGCGCTTTAAATCTGCGAAAGAATTGACGGAGGTTACGCGTCGTGCGAAAACTGGCGAAGTCGATATCCTGATCGGCACGCACAAATTGTTGCAGAATAACTTCCGCTTTAAAGACTTGGGCCTACTGATCATTGACGAAGAGCATCGCTTTGGTGTGAAACAAAAGGAAGTGATCAAGGCATTGCGCTCTGAGGTCGATATTCTGACACTGACCGCCACTCCCATTCCGCGCACCCTCAATATGGCGCTTGGTGGCATGCGCGACCTCTCCATTATTGCCACACCGCCGGCGCGGCGATTGTCGATCAAAACGTTTGTGCGCGAGCACAATGTTGCGCTGGTAAAAGAGGCGATAATGCGCGAAACCCTGCGCGGCGGCCAGGTTTACTATTTGCACAACGAGGTAAAGACCATAGAGGAAACCGCGCGCAAGTTACGGGAGTTACTGCCGGATATCAGTATTGCTGTCGCCCACGGTCAAATGCGGGAGACGCAGCTTGAACAGGTGATGTCGAGTTTTTACCACCGACACCACCACGTGTTGTTGTGTACTACGATTATCGAGACGGGTATCGATATCCCCAACGCCAACACCATTATTATTGACCGGGCGGACAAATTCGGACTCGCTCAATTGCACCAGTTACGCGGCCGCGTGGGTCGCTCCCACCACCAGGCGTACGCCTATTTGTTGACGCCACCCCAGTCGGCGATCTCCACCGATGCTGGCAAGCGCCTGGAGGCCATCCAGGCTGCGGGGGACCTCGGCGCGGGCTATCTGCTGGCCACTCACGATCTGGAGATTCGCGGAGCGGGGGAACTGCTGGGTGATGAACAGAGTGGACAAATACACAGCGTCGGATTCTCGATGTATATGGATATGTTACAGCGCGCAGTGGCGTCGCTGCGACGGGGGGAGATACCCAATGTCGACGCTCCGCTGGATCAGGGCACAGAGGTCAATCTGCATGCGCCAGCTTTAATTCCCGACGACTATTTGCCGGACGTGAACAGTCGCCTTATTCTGTACAAACGGATTGCAGCTGCCACCAATAGCGCCGAGCTGCGCAATTTACAGGTTGAGATGATTGACCGCTTCGGCCTTTTACCGCGGCAAGTAGACAATTTGTTCCAGGTTTCAAAGTTGCGTCTGCGAGCACAGGATCTGGGCATTCGCACTATGGAAGCAGGACCGGAGGGTGGTAGTATCGATTTCAAGGGAACGACGCTGGTCAATCCTCTGAGTCTGGTCGAATTGGTGCAATCAGACCCACGCAGCTACAAGTTAGCTGGCGCCACACGCCTACGATTTGAAAGAGAACTCTCTGACATTCATGATCGGTACCACTTCCTGGAGCAGCTCATGGATTCACTCGCCAAAGACCCCAGGAAGACTTCCGCCAATGCCTGACCTTACAACGATAACGATATCACACATCCTGCTCGTTACAGCGCTGCTCCTGCCGCTGGCGGCGCAGGCGCAAACGGATCAGCTCTATGAGGTTGAGTTGCTGGTATTCAGCCGCCCGGCCGGCGCCGGCGCTGAGCACTGGGATGGCATACCTGAACTTGCCTATCCGACCAGATCACGGTTTTTGAGCTATCTGGGCGAACAAAGCAGCGAACCGTCTGCGACATCAATTCCAGACAGAAACACATCCCCAGCAGCGAATGTACCCCCGGGGCCGGCGCAACCGGTACCATTTGCCACCCTCTCCTTCGGACAACAGCAATTGGCGGGTAAAGCTGCCGCTATGCAACGCAGTGGTCGCTACCGCATTCTCTTCCATGAGGCCTGGATACAGCCCATGAACAGCCAGACACAGGCGCTGCCGATTATTCTGGACCGATCCGGCGATGGCGGCCCCTGGCCGGCACTCCAGGGGTCAATAAAGCTCTACTTATCGCGCTATTTCTATCTGGAGACGAACCTGTGGCTGAACACTCAGGGAGAATACCTGCAGGGCAACTGGCGCATGCCTGCCCCGCCGCGGGCACCGATGTCTGGCGCGAGAGTTCCACTAGCACCGACCCAATCGTCATTGCAGCCCACCTCAGTAGGCGCCGAGCAATTCGTGAAGGAGAGCGCCACGCCGGAGTATCCCTATCGACATGCCGTGCACCTGAATCAGACGCGGCGTATGCGCAGCGGCCAGATCGCCTATATTGATCACCCACTACTGGGTGTCCTGATCACAATTACACCTTTGGCTACCGGCGCAGAATAAACGTCGAAGCCGTCAGCTGCACTGGCGGTGTTTCAGTAGCTCACTTAACAAGTTTCGGACTACCGCTGCCTCACTGACCAGTATTTCACGCATCATTGCGAGGGTTAACGGCAGGTCACCCAGACCCGCCGCGGGATTCACCACCATGCACACCGCGGCATAGGGAACGCCGGCCTCCCGTGACAACGCCGCCTCCGGCATGCCCGTCATCCCGACCACATCGCAGCCGTCCCGCGCCAGTCGCTGCACTTCTGCAGCAGTTTCCAGGCGTGGCCCCTGAGTGATGCCGTGCACACCTGAAGTCGCGTGGGGTATCAGGGCCGCATCGGCCGCGGTCAGCACCGCCATACGCAGCTCTCTATCATACGGTTCGGTAAAATCGATGTGCATCAACTCCCCCGCTCCCCCTTCATCAAACGTGTGCTCCCGACCCCAGGTGTAATCGATCACCTGATCGGGAATCAGGAGGCGCCCCGGCCTCATGGATTCGGTGATGCCGCCAACCGAATTTATCGCCACTATGCCATCCACACCAAGCGATTCTAGCGCCCAGATATTGGCGCGATAATTTATACGGTGCGGAGGAATCGCACCGGGACTACCGTGGCGCTGCAAAAAATAGACAGAGGTACTACCGAGTCGCCCCTCCTGTATCGGCCGGGAGGGCTCGCCAAACGGTGTTTGCACACGATGATCGCGTACGACCTCAAGCCCCTCAAGTTCGTCGATCCCGGTACCGCCGATAATCGCCAGCGGCTTCATGCGCAACTGTTCCGAGAAATTACCGCTCTGCCATATATACTTGCCAAACACCCTGTCTGACGTGCCTGGACTTGATGAGTTCTCTGGGCTTTCAATCCTCTCTCCTTTCTATGAACGGTGTACCGTAATACACGGCCAAAACAGACATGACCTAAAAGTACCGTTAGTTTTAATTGCGACCTGGTCAATTAAAATTGAACGGTTTTTAGACAAATTTTTTATGTCGATAACGTATTACAAGTAGATGAGCTATATAAAGGCCAGCGCAGCGCTAAGTCAACTCTTGGAAGCACCCGCAAGCACTTGATCTATTGTAACAAGTTTCGGGGCACTGTTTTCGCAGCATAGAGACATCACAACTCTTGCTGGGCATCCCACCCTCGACTGACGCAATATGTAATACATACATTGCTATTTGTATTACGCTAAATTACAGTCTATCCTTGAAAAAACAGCATCACCTCACCAGAGCATATTCCATGGCGGAGAAGAAAGTACGCCGCGAGAGTAAACGCAGCCAGCCCAAGGACCGTGTCTTGCAGGCGCGGATTCCTGAAAACCTCGATGAGGAATTACGTGGCCGCGCGGAGCAGCTGGGCCTGTCGGTATCGACCATTGTACGCAATGTACTGTTGAATACTTTCGATCTGGTGGAGGGCGTTGTTACGGACAGCTCACAGATTGCGCGCGCACTATCGGGGCGCAACGAAGCACAGCCCACAAGTCAGCGTGCGCTGCCTGCACCGTCATTAATCGACGCCGATCCCCTGGCGTCTGTGGTTGGCTGGCAAAAGGTGGTGTTGAATAAAAACGGTATTTGCGAAGCGTGCAACGCCATCCTGCCGATGGGCGCAGGTGCCGCAATCGGCGTGCCTACTGGCCCGCGTGCCCTGCTGCTATGTTCCAGCTGTCTGGCGCTGCGCGCCTCTCCCATTAAAGTGCCCGCTGAAAAATCGCCAACACGAAAGATAAAATATAAACCTGTCTCCTAACCCGCAGCAACAGCGCACCAGAATAGTGTGCTACAGAGTCGCACTAATGATCCTTCAGATGCTCAGGTAGCCGCCGTCGACGTTATAAGCACTACCCGTAACAAAAGCCGCCTGATCAGAACACAGGAAAGCCACGGAATTGGCAACATCTTGCGCAGTCCCCAAACGACCTATCGGGTGCATGGGAAGCACCTGTTCCCTCAGCTCTTGTGTCAGGTGTCTCATTACCATCGGCGTCTCGATAAATCCGGGGCACACCGCATTCACTCTCAATCCCTGCGATGAATATTCCTGCGCAGCCGTTTTGGTAAGCCCCAACACCGCATGTTTGGAGGAGACGTAGGGACTAATACCGGGCGTCGCTACCGAGCCCATGATCGAGGACAAATTCACTATGGCGCCCCCGCCGGATTGTAAAATGGCGGGTATTTCTTCGCGCATACAATAGAAAACACCGTTCAAATTGACATCGATTACGCGGTGCCAGTTATCGAGGCTGGTCTCTGCAACGGGACGGTTCTCACCTTCTATACCGGCATTATTGACGGCGTAGTGCAAGGCACCAAAACGTTGCAGCGTTCGCTCAAGCATTGCGCTCACCGCCGCGGGATCAGCGACATCCGTTTCGATAAACAATACCTGCGCGCCACCCGCCTCCAACTCAGCAACCAACTGCTGCGCCAGCACTTTATCCCGATCTGCAATCACCACACGCGCACCACCTGCAGCAAAGGTTTCGACGCAGGCTCGACCGATGCCGGAGGCACCGCCGGTCACTAATACCACTTTCTCGCTGAAGTCGAACACGCTCATATAACTCTCCCGGCTGTTGAATGGTTCACTAGACGAGTGCAACTAGTATTCGTAGACCAGTGACACACCGACAGAGCGGGGTTCCCCCCGGGCATCCGCTACACTGCCCGTCCCGCCACTGGTAATACTGTAGACAACGTAGTCTTCGTCCGTCAGGTTTTTTGCCTATAGCGATGCACTGCCTCGGCGATCATATCGCCCAGCCCATAGTCCCGCGCTGCTCCAGTTGCACGCCAGTCAGAGTAGAGACGGCAATCGGCGTATCCTGCAGGGTTTCCTCGCATTTTTGCGCGGTAATAATGACTTCTTCTAACATCGTGGCACGTTCCTGGGCTGCGGCAGGTAGCGCCAGGCCACCGAAAACAGCGGATACGGCACAGAGTCCTGCTGCTATCGGTGTACGAGTGCTTATAAACATGGCAAATCCTCGATTTCTTATTAAATTTGCACAATCCGGGTGGCGAAGCAGCCGTTGCAGTATCAGCGCCGTGACTTCTTTGCGCAGCTGAACTTCACTTGCTTGCGTGCAAATAAAAAATGGAATCTACTGACGTGCTAATAGAATGTCAACACAAGTAGCGATAACATCGCTTGCGCTTTACGCTAGAGATATTCGGAAAAATTAAAGAGGAAAAAGCGTGTCTAACACGACGGAGAGCCAGGAGGGCGCCACGCGGGGAGAACACACCCGGATAAGTATACTGGATGCTGCCGAATCGATTTTTGCCAACCGGAGCTATATGGCAGCGCGACTGGAGGACGTGGCACAAGAGGTGGGCATCAAGCGGGCGGCTATCGTCTACCACTTTCGTGACAAGCAGGCGCTTTTTTGAGGCAGTATAGTCGCGCCTATTTCTCGGGCTGATCGAAGCAGTGTCCGCGCACTTAGTGCATAATTCAATACTTGATAGCCCTCTCCCAGCAACGCATCCAATTGAGCTCAAAAGGCGTTTAGAATGCGGTTATCCGTCAACACGCATGCCCCATAGGTGTTGCTATCTCCCACTGCGACCACTTTGCCGACATCCGCTTTTACAACGGGTAGTGGCGGTTGGTAAATATGGTAGGCAGCGATAGCAATAATTACGATGCCCATCAAAAGCAGGGCACCAAGCGTTTTGAGCACAGTTCGCAGAACGGGTATCCAAATCAATCGCTATCACTGACGCCCAATCCTGATCGGCGCATGGCCTTGGATAAAACCAGGTGAATGTTCAGTTTACGTTTGTGCTAGCCGCCACGGGATACGGGAATAAGTGCACCCGAGATCGAGCGAGCCGCCGACGAAGCGAGAAACAAAATCACATCAGCGATCGCTTCGGGCTCGACCCAATCGCTGGTATCGGCACCTGGCATGGCTGAACGATTCGCGGGAGTGTCAATGATGCTAGGAAGAATTGCATTGACGGTAACACGACTGTCACTGAGCTCTGCGGCAAGGGCTTCTGTCAACCTGTGGACACCTGCCTTGGACGTCGCATAGGCGCCCAATCCCGCACCTGCTTTTATGGCACCGCCAGCACCAATATTAATTATTCTACCTGCCGTACTATCCTGCAGTGCAGCGAGAGCCACCTTGCTTATTGTCGCCGCGGTGATCACGTTCATCGTAAACATACGTTGCCATGTGTCCATGCTGCCGTCGTCCAGGGTCTCCCAGGCAAAGCCACCGGCGATATTCACCAGCACATCGACGCCACCCGCCTGTGCACAAATTTCAGACAACACTGTCTCGCACGCAGCTGCATCGGCAAGGTCTACGCCCGGATAGTCCCAGCCCCCGGGATTGTTGTCAGGCGCCCCGGGAGCGAAGTCGACCCTCGATACTCTGTGTCCCTGATCAACAAACGCCTTCGACACAGCGCGACCCAGCGCACCAAAACCGCCTGTTACAACAATACTTTGAATATCCATTACTAATCTCCTGAGTGTGTTTTGACATAAAGGTGTATCGCGCACGCATTGAGATTGTGGCGAAGAAACAGCACCTGACCATTAAACATTGTTAATACGGCATCTATCGAATTCTCCGCGCGCCGCTTAGCCTGGAGCATTGTTTTATATTGTGCCTGCGTATCACGCAACATGGTGCGTCTCCTGAGTGTCATCTATCCTGTCGATGAGGATGTTCCGCCTCTCGATACCAAACTTCTCAAGCGCGCTGTAGTAACTGCTGGTACAGCCGGTCAACAGCAGCAAGATCAATGCCTCCAACCGGTCCGGGTTTAACGGTCCGTTCCCACCGCGGTAGCTACCAATTTTTACCCTACCTAAATAACGGGCGACACTACCAACCTTATCGCCATTAAATACAGTCAGGAAGATTTTCATAATTTCAATCCATCAATCCAGTAGTTTGCAGATAACCCCTGAACCCGTCCAGCAAGCGCAGGGGCACCCCGGCGCCCC
>CAWWAG010000045.1:0-29574 GCA_963934845.1 uncultured Halioglobus sp.
CACAGCCGAGTTTCGTCGGCTGTACGCTGCAGCGCAGTGCTCCGAATTGTGTGTGGATCACGTTGTATTGCGTACAGACGATGCCCAGGCATGCATCGACTTATTCGGCGCAGAACTGGGGGTTCGCCTCGCACTGGATAAGACTGCGCCGCAATGGGGAGGGCGCATGCTGTTCTTCCGGGCGGGAAAACTGACACTGGAAGTGATTGAACCTGTTGGCGATCAAACCACGGTCACAGCTTTCTGGGGGTTGGCCTACCAATGCCAGAATCTGGACAGTTTTGTCCGGACGTTGGCAGAGCGCGGCGTTTCGACGGCAGAGATTCGTGAGGGTAGAAAACCCGGCACCCGCGTAGCCACACTTAAGAGCCATAGCTTGGGAATTCCTACGTTGCTAATCCAGCCTGCTAAATGATGCAGTGTTTGGCGTAACTCGCTGTTTCATTGGCTGACCAGTCGCGCCATCCGCCGCGCTACTTTTTCAACTGCATTTTGATCGTGCTCTCGGTGGCCTTGCCATAAGGTGGCAGCATGCCGCCCAGCTTCGCTATGTTAAAGCTGGTCTGGCGATAGATCGATTTGGCGTGGCTGAACGTCTGAAAGCCCTTGAGGCCGTGGTAAGAGCCCATCCCGCTGGGACCTACGCCTCCGAAGGGCAGATCTTCCTGTGCGACCTGCATAACTACGTCGTTGATGCACATACCGCCGGAAGTCGTGCGGTTTATCAACGCGGCTTCCTCTTGCTTGTCTTCACCAAAGTAATACGCGGCGAGGGGGCGCGGTTTACTGTTGATATAACTGATAGTTTCCTCAAAATTGCTGTACGTACGAATGGGCAGTAGCGGTCCAAACAGCTCCTCTTCCATCATGCGCAGGTCATCCGCGGGTTCTGGAATCAGTGTGGGTGGTATTTTCAGTGTGCCCTGCTGCGCACCAAAGTCCTCACTGGCGGGATTGATGGGAATAATTTTCTGCCCACGCTCATTCGCCTCCGCCAGGTAACCGTTGAGGCGCTGGTAGTGGCGCTCGTTAATGACCGAGGTGTACTGCGGGTTGTCCAGCAGTTTTGGGTACATCTGCGCAACGGCCTTTTGCGCGGCCGCTATGACTTCATGCAGTTTTTCCTCGGGCACCAGCAGGTAATCAGGCGCCAGGCAAATCTGCCCCGCATTCATGGTCTTGCCTACCATAATACGACTCATACTTTTTTCGATATCAGCGCTGCGCGAGATAACCACGGGTGATTTGCCGCCCAGTTCCAGCGTGACTGGCACCAGATTACGCGCGGCTGCGGTGAGGATGTGACGCGCGATAGAGGTTGCGCCAGTAAAAATCATATGGTCGAAGGGCAAGCTGGAAAAAGCGTGTCCGACTTCTGGTCCACCATCGAATATGGCGACTTCCTTGGGATCGTAGGCCTCAGCGATCATTTCAGCCAACAGTGCGGAGGTCGCGGGGGTGAACTCCGACGGTTTGATCATGGCGCGGTTACCCGCGGCCAGTACACCCGCCAGTGGGGCAAATACCATGTTGATCGGAAAGTTCCAGGGCGCGATGATCCCGACGACACCCAGTGGTTGGTATTCGATACGCGATCGGCCACCCAGCAGATTGAAGGGGAACATGGTAGGGCGCTTTTCCGATTTCATCCAGCTGCGTACATGCTTAATGGCATGTTTCATCGGCGCGACGCCCGCACCGACGTCGGTGAGCAATGTCACTTCGCGGGGGCGGCAGGTAAAATCTGAGTTGAGTGCGTCAACAATCTTGGCATTGTGCTTTATCAATACGTCGACGCCCCGCTGCAGGCGATCGATGCGCGTTTCGACGGATACGACACCCTCCTTCAAATAATCCTCACGCTGCGCTTCAAGTGTGGCTTGCATACGCTGTTCGATATCACTTTGACTGGCTAGTTGCTCGGGTGCATTCATGATCAGATCCTCACGGTTAGTGCTAATCGGGGGTACGATGAAAGTCAACAAGTATAGACCTCCATTGCACAAATATTAAACAGATTAGGGGGTCATTTATGGCCAATACCCCATGCGAGAGCGTTGGGCTTGGCATTGGGTGAATGAGCTGCTATTAATTGCACATGAATCTGGATAATACATACGGCGACACGCGTACTCCGTCGCCACCCTACGGTTATTCCCGTGAGTGTACGCACTCGCGGGAGCAGCAAATTCATATCGTGGCTGAATTTCACGCGCACAAGATCCGGCCCAGCCGTATTGCCTATCGTGTGGGGATTGATATTGCGTTTATCGAAGAGTTGATCGCGGGAGAATCCGAAGCCGGGCGCTTCACGCAACTGGTGAAGTTTTATCGAAAAGGGCGGCACCAGCAGCGCCTGCGGGAAACGCAAAAAAGTACGGGTGTCACGAGATACGAACTGCAACAAAAAATCGAACAGGAATTTGTGCAGGAAGCCGACCTTTAACGCAGCCTGATCGGTAGGGAATTATCGCAATGAATACCTTGAAATTATGGCATGAAATGTTACGCACACACGATCTTGGGCGCCTCGGCGAAGTGTTGGCCGAGGACTGTGCGTTCCTCTCGCCCATCGTGCACACGCCACAGCAGGGGCGTGTGCTAACCACGATTTACCTTACGGCCGCACTAAATGTATTCAATGAGAGCTTTCAGTATGTGAAGGAGATTGCCACACCCCAGCACGCGGTGCTGGAGTTCACCTGCGAAGTGGACGGTATTCTGGTGAACGGGGTGGATATCATGACCTTCGATGACGTGGGCAAGATAACCGAATTCAAGGTGATGGTACGGCCCTTGGCAGCGGTGAATTTGCTGCATGCCAAAATGAAAGCCATGCTGGAGGAGCTGTCTGCTCGATAGCTCCGGGACAGTTTGGACCGTCGCCGCCATATCCGGGCCATAATTTGTCTGCGCAGAGTTAGTAAGTGTTTACATCAACAGCGTCAGCGTTGACCGGACAGCCCCCGAAAATCCCTGTATAGTATCTCGCCGCCTGTAGCAGGGGGCCCCTCTCAACTCTTCAAGGTCGCAACATGTCTTCTTCCGAAGCGGTAACCAGTTTTGCACAGCTGAACTTGCCCGCCCCCATACAGCAGGCTCTGAACGACGTGGGTTACGAAACCCCTTCACCCATTCAGGCCCGAATCATTCCTCACATGCTGGAAGGTGTTGACGTGCTGGGCCAGGCGCAGACCGGTACCGGCAAGACAGCAGCGTTTGCGCTGCCGCTGCTCGCGCGACTGGATCTGAAGAAAAAGCTGCCGCAGGTGTTGGTACTAGCGCCGACACGGGAGTTGGCGATTCAGGTGGCCGAGGCCATTCAAAAGTACGCACGCCATATGCCGGGTTTTCATGTGCTGCCCATCTACGGTGGATCGGACTACAGCGGCCAGTTTCGCCAGTTGCAGCGCGGTGTGCATGTCGTGGTGGGCACCCCCGGTCGGGTAATGGATCATATGCGCCGCGGTTCGCTGGTGTTGACTGGCCTGCAAACGCTGGTGTTGGATGAAGCCGACGAAATGCTGCGTATGGGCTTTATCGACGATGTGCAATGGATTCTGGACCAGACGCCACAGGAGCGCCAGATTGCGCTGTTCTCTGCCACCATGCCAGATGCCATTCGTCGTATCGCCAAACGCCATTTGCGCAATCCGGTTGAGATCGCAATCGAGGTTAAGGCGGTGACCACGGCACTGATACGTCAGCGTGTGTGGATGATGGCGGGCATGAAAAAGCTCGATGCCTTGACGCGAATTCTAGAGGTTGAAGAGTTCGACGGAATGCTGATCTTTGTCCGCACCCGAATCCTGACGGTCGAGTTGGCGGAGAAACTCGCCGCACGCGGCTATTCAGTCGCTGCATTGAACGGCGATATCCCACAAAAGCAGCGCGAACAGACGGTCGAAAAACTGAAGAACGGCAAGCTGGATATCGTGGTGGCTACCGATGTGGCTGCGCGCGGGCTGGATGTGCAGCGCATAAGTCACGTGATCAACTACGATATACCGGCAGACGTAGAGTCGTATATTCACCGTATCGGGCGCACCGGCCGCGCGGGACGCACTGGCGATGCCATTTTGTTTGCTGCCAATCGTGAGCGGAGACTGCTGGGGGCTATAGAGAAGGCCACTGGCAAGACGATCGAACAAATGGCGCTGCCCACTGTAGAAGAGGTGACAGACAAACGCGTCGGAAAATTCAAGCAGCGCATTACTGAAACGCTGGAGACTGCGGATTTGCAGATTTTCCGCAGATTGATAGAAGAGTACGAGAACGAGACGGGTGTGCCGGCAATGGAGATTGCAGCGGCGCTAGGGGCGTTGGCACAGGGGAAGAAGCCGTTGCAGGATAAAGCGACGCCCGCGTTTGAGAAAAACGAACACAGCGATGATCGAGGAGCCAAGCCACGCGCCAGTAAACCTGCCCGGGAACGCGCAACAGAGCGGGAATTCACCGCTAGCAAAATGCACGATAAACCGCATGATAAACCGCGAAAAGTAGCGACAGACAAGCCGGAGCGCAAAGCGCGCCGTGAGACCGAAAAGCTGGAACCGGGTATGGAGCGCTTCCGTCTTGAAGTGGGCAATACGCACGGTGTTAAGCCCGGCAATATTGTTGGTGCTATCGCCAACGAAGCGGAGATCGACAGTGAGCATATCGGCAGAATCGAAATCTTCGATGATCACAGCATTATAGATCTGCCGGAGGGGATGCCCAAAGAACTGTTTAAACACCTGAAATCGGTGTGGGTCAGTGGTCAGCGGTTGCAAATTTCCAAGCTGGAGCCCACCGCGAAGCCATCACCTGTTGGCGAGACGAAGCGCAAACCCAGTAAGGGCAAAGACAAAAACAAAGGTAAGCCCAAAAGCAAGGCCGGTGCCGCGCCGCGCGACCGCGGTGACACCGATGCGAAACCCAGCGTTAAGCCGCCGTCCAAACCCGCTGTTCGTCGACCTCCCGCCAAATGATTTTGTGCGCACACACTGGTAGAGTCGCAAGGACTTAAAATAGCGGAGATGGCTCTATGCCCAAGCGAATTATTGTAGGGATCAGCGGAGCATCCGGCATTGTGTACGGCTTGCGTGCTCTACAACTGCTGCGCGACTGCGCGGTCGAGACACATCTGGTGATCAGTAAATCTGCCAGGCTCACGGCGCATCACGAGTTGGAGCTGTCACTGGCAGATCTCGAGTCCCTGGCGAGCGAAGTCCATTCCATCAACAATGTTGGTGCCTCCATCGCCAGCGGTTCGTTTCCTACCGCCGGCATGCTGATTGCGCCCTGCTCGGTGCGCACCATGTCGGAGATCGCGACCGGCGTCACCTCAACCCTGCTCACCCGCGCCGCGGATGTTGTGCTCAAGGAGCGCCGACGACTGGTGCTGCTGGTGCGCGAAACCCCGCTGCATACCGGCCATTTGCGCACCATGACGCAGCTGTCGGAAATGGGCGCAGTGATCGCGCCACCGGTGCCGGCGTTTTACACCCGGCCGCAAACCCTGGACGAGGTGGTGACGCAAACGGTCGGTCGCGCACTCGACCTGTTTGACCTGGAACTGGATCAGGTAACGCGTTGGCAGGGAGGTTAACGCAGGCGGGATTTGCACCGCGCCACGATAGACACAGGGATATTCAAGCTCGTAAATCACCATCAGTAAAGCAAACAGGAACGTACAATATGGCCACACAGCTTTTTGATTTGACCGGTAAAATCGCGCTCGTCAGCGGCGCGAGTCGCGGTATTGGTGAGGAAATTGCCAAACTTCTGGCTGAGCAAGGCGCGCATGTGATCGTCTCCAGTCGCAAGATTGATGACTGTACCGCAGTGGCCGAGGGCATTGTTACGACAGGTGGGAGTGCAGAAGCCTTTGCGTGCAACGTGGGTAATATGGATCAGATTACCGAGCTGTTTGCTCACATACGCGAGACACACGGCAAGCTGGATATCAGTGTCAACAACGCTGCGACCAACCCCTACTTCGGTCATGTATTGGATACCGATCTCGGTGCTTTCAACAAAACCGTGGAAGTGAATATACGCGGCTACTTTTTCATGTCCATCGAAGCGGGCAAACTGATGCGCGATAATGGTGGCGGTGCGATCGTCAATACCGCTTCTATCAACGCGCTGCAGCCCGGGCCGATGCAAGGCATTTATTCCATCACCAAGGCGGCGGTCGCCAATATGACAAAAGTGTTCGCCAAAGAGTGTGCGCCACTCGGTATACGCTGTAATGCATTATTGCCGGGCCTTACCAAAACAAAATTTGCGGGCGCGCTGTTCACCAACGACGAGATCTACCAAATGGCAGTGCAGGGTATCCCCATGGGTCGACACGCAGAGCCCAGTGAAATGGCCGGTACGGTGCTCTACCTGGTGTCGGATGCGAGCAGCTATACCACGGGTGAATGTATCGTTGTCGACGGCGGTATGACGATCTGAGCAGGACGAGAACGAGGAGCGATGCTATGGCGCGGGGCGTAATACCACAACAGCTATTGGTGGACTGCCACTTTATTGGCCGTCTCCCGGTATCGGCCGTGCTGCTCAATCGCAACGCTGCCCTGCCGTGGTTTATCCTCGTGCCAGAAACACCGCTGTGTGATTTTCTGGATCTGCCGGACGAACAGCGTCAGATGATCCTGGCGGAATGTGCGGCGTTATCGGCGTTTATCAAACAGGGGCTGGGATTCGACAAGGTGAATTTCGCCGGCCTGGGCAATATCGTATCCACGATGCATTTGCATATTATCGGACGTCATCCACAGGATGCCTGTTGGCCGCAGCCGGTCTGGGGTAATTTGCCCGGTGGTGAGTCCTACGCGATAGAGCAATTGCGTGATTGGCAGGCGCGGTTGGTGACAATGACCGGTCTGGTCCCAGAGTCACAGGGCGATGCTTAAGAATGTCGTGATAACACAGCCGCTGCCCAAGGAGCGACTGGCGGCGCTGTCAAAGCAGTGTAATCTGAAAATACTCAAGGGTTCCCAATCGCCGTTGGATGCACTGTCACGCGAGGAACTGGCAGCGTGCCACGGCCTGATTTGTCTGCTGACAGACCCTATCGATACTCCCCTGTTGGCGCTTATGCCCAAGCTGCAGTTCGTTTCCAGTGTGTCGGTTGGGGTTGACCATATCGACGTGGCGACATTGACCCAGCGAAGTATTCCCGTTGGCTATACGCCCGGGGTGCTGGTTGATACCACTGCTGATGCCGCGTTCGCCCTGCTGCTGGCTGCGGCCCGCCGAGTCGCGGAAGGCGATCGGTATATCCGGGAGGGGAACTGGCGCTCCGACGCCCGCTGGTCGACGGATTTTTTCCTCGGTAAGGATGTCAGCGGTGGCACCCTCGGCATCATTGGCCTGGGCGCTATCGGCCAGGCGGTGGCGCGTCGGGCCGTGGGATTTGACATGAAGGTGATCGCTTGGACGCCCTCCGGCCGCGAAGTTCCGGGTGTGGACAGTGTGTCCCTGGAGGAGTTACTGCTGCGCAGTGATTTTGTCAGTGTACATCTGGCGCTCGCGAGGGAGACGCGCAATTTGCTCGATGCGGCCAAAATCGCCACCATGAAACCCGGAGCAGTGCTGGTAAATACCGCCAGGGGGGGCATCGTGGATGAAGTGGCACTCGCGGTGGCACTGGACAGCGGCCACCTCTACGCGGTGGGGCTGGATGTGTTTGAGTGTGAGCCGGTCGCGATGGACAATCCTCTGTTGAAGCACCCCAGGGCTGTGGTTGTGCCCCATATTGGCAGTGCCACTACCCTGACGCGCGCAAAGATGGTGGATATTGCCGTACGCAATGCCACGGCGGCTTTACAGGGGCAGGTTATGCCGCACTGTGTGAACCCTGAGGTCTATCCGGCTTAGCTATTGGTGACTTGCCGGCGGTAGCGACTGTAAGGTGCGCGCCAGGAATTTTTGCAGATTTTGGCCGAGGCGGGATGTGTCAATGTTGTTAGCGTCTTCCACCACCTTGCTCAATGTGGCCTGCCACACCTCCTGATTGCTGGCCAAATCATTGAACTGCAGGATGAGATTATTGGTCTCTTTTACTCCACCCAGCGCAATGGCGTTGTCCACGGTGGCCTGATTTACCTGGCGGTTGGGGGTGACTCTGGGATAGGGCGTTACATTGCTTGCCAGTTGGCTGCGCTCGCCCTGTTGCATACCACTCACATAGAGATAGTCCACTGTAAACTGCGCTCGACCCTCGTCCAGCACATAGCCCTTGCGCTGCAGGTCTGCGTCCACTTCGTGTCGTATCACCGGATCGAGAGCGTATACGGGGTCAGAGGAGCGGCTCGTCGTGGGCAGCGGTTCGGTGCGCCATTTGTAGTAGTGGTAATTGCCGGTGCTGAACTTGTCAGCTCCGGTCTGTTGGATATTGACGCCACTGCACGCCACGAGAGCCAGTGACAGTAGGGCAAGGGCCAGAATCAGGGAGTTGCGCATTGTTATCCTCAGGGCAGAATGGTTCTCGGGCGGTTTAATCTATTTGCGGGATGGGTGCCCAGATGCCGTCATGGTAGCAGGTGGTGTTGGACTCGGCCACAACACCTGCATACGGCGGTAGAAGTTCCTGCGAGTGGAGCACGGTGTCACTTTGTCGGTGCGTTGTTCTCACGAGTTTGCTAACGTAAGGCTATAACTAAAAGTTATTTCTGGACGCACACCATCATTTCACGCAGGTTGATTCGTACAGATTAGAACTTATTGGTCGCGCTGCAGATTCTGCTGGAAGAGCGCAACGTTACGTGCGCAGCCGAGCTCCTGTCTGTGTCCTAGCCCGCGTTGAGCAAAACCCTGCAAAAGTTGCGCGACTCCTTCGAGGACGAACTCTTCACCCGCACCTCCCACGGCCTGGTGCCGACGCCGCGCGCTGAGGAACTCGGTGCGGCGCTTCCCAAGCTACTGGAAACCATAGAGCATGTGCTGGGGGATACGGCGTTTTCCCCAGAGACGTATGCGGGTAGTTTCAAGTTATTGATGCCCCCCATTTTGTGCGAGTCACTGTTATATGCGCATCGATCACCCACTGGCGGCGAAGGAAATGAGTCTTGAGGACTTTCTGGCCTACCCGCACCTCGCGCAGCGCACCACACCAGTGGATGCGCGCACTGCTAATGAAGCATCTTTTTAAATCGCCGGATCTGGTGCGGCCAGATCCACCCCCGATCTAGCTGCGAACAGAGCGGCGGTAGGCGCGCGGGGACAGCCCGACCGTTTTACTGAACTGCCGCGAGAAGTAGAGCGGATCGTCGTATCCCAGTCCGGCCGCCACCCCTTTCACACTGAGCTGGCTTGAATCCAGCAGATGGCAGGCGTGTTCCATTTTCATATTGAGAAAATGTTTGATGGGAGAGGAGCCTGTCAGGCCTTTGTACTTGTTGCTGAAGTGGTACTTGGAGAGACTGGCGGCGGCGGCCAGCGTATTGAGGTCAAGTGGCTGCCCGATGTGCTCCAGCATGAGATTTTGCGCCGCCTCAAGATTGAAACTCTCCTGTCTGCTCGCTCTGGTCCGTTGAATCTCCAGTCCGATATGCGTCAGCAGGTGGCGCAGTTGATTCGCCGCATTGATAAAGGCGCGGGTATTGTAGCCGGTGCGATGCACCGCCATGAGTCCTCGAAAGTGCGCGACCAGTTGAGGAGAAATGCCCGCTTCGTCGACGCAATAAATCAACAGGTTGTTATTGTGGCTATGCCGCTCCATGCGGTGTCGGTCGGCACTGGGATAAAAGTCCATAGCGGTGGGGTAGCACTCCTGAGTGAGGGGGTGTCTGGCCAGTTTGTTAAGCATAAAGGCCGGTGTCAGGAAGCGGCCATTGGGAGGGTGCGCCCATCGGGGTGGCCCTGTTGGACGGTATGTGAGTCAGTACATCTGCATCGCAATATAGTCCATAATATGCGCAATTTCCTCCCTTGGAGGGCGGCTTGGGTGCCTGTAGTCTGGCGCTCAGATTTTGATAGGCAGTCTGATAGCGTGCACGCAGACGCCAACCAATAACAGCGGAGTACACGACAATGGAAGATAATCAGGAATTAATTGAAGCGCGCGAAGAAGTGGCGGCAATGATGACGCGCGCGCGCGCCGCTCAGCAGCAAATTGAGCACTACACCCAGGCTCAGGTAGACGAGTTGATAACGGCTATGGTGTGGGCGGTGGCCCGCGAGGATCGTTCGGAAGAGATCGCTCGCTTTGCGGTGGAGGAAACCCAGCTCGGTAATTACGAGGGCAAATACCTGAAGATCCACCGAAAAACGCGCGCCACATTGTTGGATATTATCGGCGACAAATCCGTTGGTGTGATCGAGGAGGACCGGGAGCGCAATATTGTAAAAATCGCCAAACCGGTAGGTGTTATCGGCGCCCTGTCACCGTCTACCAATCCTGAGGCCACGCCAGTCATCAAAGGTATTTCCGCGGTGAAGGGGCGCAATGCGATCATTATTGCGCCGCACCCTCGCGCCAAGCTGACCAACAAGAAAATATGCGATTACATGCGCGAGGCGATAGTCGCGCTGGGCGCTCCGGCAGATCTGGTCCAGAGTATCGATGTGCCGTCGATGGACAAGACCAATGAATTGATGCGCCAGTGCGATCGCATTCTGGCAACCGGTGGAGCGGCGATGGTGAGTGCCGCCTACTCTTCCGGTACACCCGCGTTGGGTGTGGGTGTCGGCAATGCCGTGATCACGGTCGATGACACGGCAGACCTGGATGATGCGGCCGACAAAATCCGTATCTCCAAGACTCTGGATTTGGCCGCTTCATGTTCTTCGGACAATGCCGTGCTGGTGTTTGCCTCTATTTACGATGCGTTTCTGGAAAAGCTCAAGCACGAGGGCGGGCATGTCATTGAGGGTCAGGACAAGGAGAAGTTACAGCAGGTACTGTGGCATGACGGCCATCTCAATCCGGGTATTGTGGCCCAGCCCGCCATCAATATCACCGGCCAGGCCGGTATCGATCTGCCCGAAGGCAAGCAGTTCCTGATCGTGCCAGAAACCGGTGCGGGGCCAGAGTACCCTTTCTCCGGCGAAAAACTCACGGTCACCATGGCGCTCTACAAAGTGGCGGATATCGATGAAGCGATCGAGATGACCAACCGGATCCAGGCCTACCAGGGTCAGGGTCACAGCTGTGGTATCTACTCCAATAACGACGAGAATATTTTGAAGCTGGCCCTTGCCACACGCACCTCCAGGGTCATGGTGAATCAGCCACAGTCCGCCTCTAACAGTGGTAATCTCTGGAACGGCATGCGCCAGACCTTCTCTCTGGGTTGTGGTTCCTGGGGCGGCAATAGTATCAACCACAACATCACCTGGCGCGACTTGATCAACGAGACCTGGGTCTCCCGACCGCTGGTACAAAACAAGGTGATACCGCCCGACGAGGAATTGTTTGGTGCCGTGATGGGTAAATTCTAGAGCCACAACCTGGAGCCTGAGATGGAATTTTCCCTGACGGAAGACCAGCAAGCGTTTGCGGCCAGTGCCCGCGCATTTTCCCAGAGCGTGCTGGCGCCCAATGCTGCGACCTGGGACGCCAAAGCATGCTTTGCTAAAGACGCGCTGCGCAAGGCCGGCGATCTGGGCTTCATGGGGATGTATACCCCCGAAGCCGCCGGTGGCCTCGGCATGGGGCGCCTGGATGCCAGTTTGATCATCGAGGAATTGGCAATGGGCTGTACTGCCACGGCCGCTTTTCTCACCATTCACAATATGGCCACCAATATGATCGGCAAGTACTGCGGTGAGGCGGCGATTGCACAGTGGTGTCGCGTGTTGGTGGCGGGAGAAAAGCTTGCGTCATATTGCCTGACAGAGCCGGGAGCCGGTTCTGACGCCGCCTCCTTGCGCACCAGCGCAATTCGCGAGGGTGATGATTACATCGTCAACGGCAGTAAGTGTTTTATTTCCGGCGCTGGTGAAACGGATGTGCTCGTTGTGATGTTGCGCACCGGGGGTGCAGGTGCCAAGGGTATTTCCGCACTGCTGATCCCTGCCGATGCCGCCGGTGTCTCTTACGGCAAGAAGGAAGAAAAGATGGGCTGGAATGCGCAGCCGACGCGCAGCATCATGTTTGATGATGTGCGGGTGCCTGTGGCCAATCGTCTGGGCGAGGAAGGTCAGGGCTTCGCCATCGCGATGGAAGGCCTGGATGGTGGCCGTATCAATATCGCCACTTGCAGTGTCGGTACGGCCCAGCAGGCGCTGGAAGAGGTCGCGGCGTACGTGCGTGAGCGCAGGCAGTTTGACACTGCGATTGCCGATTTTCAGGCGACACAATTCAAGTTGGCCGATATGTTGACGGAGTTGGTGGCGGCGCGGCAGATGATTCGTCTGGCCGCCTACAAACTGGACATAGGCGATTCACAGGCGTCGACCTACTGCGCCATGGCGAAGCGCTTTGCCACCGACGTGGGTTTTACTGTGTGTAACGATGCCCTGCAGATGTTTGGCGGCTATGGTTACATTAAGGAGTACCCGATGGAGCGGCATGTGCGCGACACCCGCGTACACCAAATTCTGGAGGGGACTAACGAAATTATGCGGGTGATAGTGGCCCGTCGACTGTTAATGGACGGAGCGTTGGAGGTTATCAAATGAGTTTAAGTACATCCGAAAAACTAAAACTGGAAATACGCGGTCATACCGCCCTCATCACGATAGACAATCCGGGTGCCAATACCTGGGACGCCGAGAGCCTGCTGGCGCTAAAAGTATTGGTTGAAAAATTGAATGAGGAGAAAAATATCTACGCGCTGGTACTGACGGGTGCTGGTGAGAAGTTCTTTTCAGCGGGTGCCGATCTCAAATTATTCGCTAACGGGAATCCCGCCACTGCGCGCTTGATGGCGCAGTATTTTGGCGAGGCCTTTGAAACGCTGGCTGACTTTCGCGGTGTTGCCATCGCTGCAATCAACGGTTTTGCGATGGGCGGCGGGCTGGAAGTGGCAATGGCCTGTGACATTCGCATCGCTGAAGAGCAGGCACAGATGGCCCTGCCCGAAGCGAAAGTGGGGCTGTTGCCGTGTGCAGGGGGCACCCAGCGTTTGTCGTGGTTGGTCGGCGAAGGCTGGGCCAAACGTATGATTCTGTGCGGCGAGCGGATTACCGCCGCCACTGCGGAGCGCATCGGTCTGGTGGAGGAAGTGGTCGCCAAGGGCGAGGCACTGACGCGGGCACTGGCATTGGCGGAGCAGGTTGGCGAGCAGAGTCCCACCTCCGTGACTTTCTGCAAACGGCTGATACACAGCGGCCGTGATACGGTTATCGCTGAGGGCCTGGAAGGCGAGCGCGACCTGTTCCTGGAGCTGTTTTCCAAGACGGATCAGAGCGAGGGCGTGAATGCGTTTCTGGAGAAGCGTAAACCCGTGTGGAAAAACAGCTGAGGGCGGCCTGTGATATCTGAAGCACCTATTCTTTTCGCGGAACTACCAGCAGGCGCTCGCAAGCTCGGTCGCGTCACACTGAATGTTGCAGCGACACTGAACTCTATCACCCTTGAGATGGTCGACCTGTTGCAGGTGCAACTTGATGCCTGGCGAGATGATGACAATATCGCCGCGATTTTTATCGAGGGCGCTGGCGAAAAGGCCTTCTGTGCCGGCGGTGATATACAAGCGTTGCACAAGTCTGCGGTCGAAACACCCGGCGGCCCCTGCGACTACGCTGAGAATTTCTTCGCGCGTGAATACCGCATGAACTACACCTTATTCACCTATGCCAAGCCGATCATCTGCTGGGGGCACGGCATTGTGATGGGCGGCGGACTGGGCGTGATGGCGGGGTGTTCGCACCGCGTGGTGACGGAAAAAACACGGATCGCGATGCCAGAAGTCACGATAGCGCTGTTCCCGGATGTGGGCGGCACCTGGTTTCTCAATCATATGCCTGGCCATGCCGGACAATTTCTAGCCATAACCGGCGCTTCCATCAATGCCGCGGATGCGATTTACACAGGCATCGCGGATCGCTTTATTTCGAGTGAGCGCAAATCCGACGTTTTGGAAAGCCTTTTGCAGCAGAGCTGGGAAAGCACTGCGCCCGCTAATCACGCGCTGGTGCGCCATGTGTTACGTCCCTTTGCCGAGCAGAGCAAAGCGCATATTCCAGATAGCCAGGTGGAGCCTCACCTGGATGTGATTAATACCTTGTGCGATGGCGATGATGTTCACGAAATCATCGATAACATAGTGTTATTGCAAACGGAAGATCCCTGGTTGGCCAAGGCGAGTCAGAGTCTGGCACACGGCTCATCGCTGGCAGCACTATGGATTTCGCGGCAGTTGCGCGAGATGCGTTTCGCTTCTCTGAGGGAGTGCTTTCAGGGCGAGATTCTTCTGGTGACGAATATCGTGCGACACCCGGAGTTCGCGGAGGGTGTGCGAGCGCTGTTGATAGAAAAGGACCGCCATCCGGCTTGGCAGTATCGCGCTTCCCGCGATGTGCCGCCTGACGTGTTGGACACGTTTTTCACCGCTCCATGGGGAAAAAATCCCCTGGCCGATCTGTAAATGGCATTTACTAAAGGATAGACAATCATGGCAGACGTAGCGTTTATTGGTCTTGGCAATATGGGCGGCCCCATGGCCACAAACCTGCTCAAGGCTGGTCATGCTGTCGTGGTTTTCGATCTTTCGAAGGCGGCTTGTGAGCAGTTGCAGACGGCGGGGGCCACAGTTGCGAGCAGCGCAGCCCAGGCAGCTGTGGGTAGGGACTATGTGATCTCTATGTTGCCAGCAGGCAAGCACGTGGCTGCGACCTATCTTGGAGATGGCGGCCTGCTGTCGAAACTGGATGGCAGCACCACGATTCTGGATTGCAGCACCATCGATGCGGCGACGGCGCGACAAGTCGGCGAGGCGGCAGCAGAAAAAGGCATCGGGTTTATGGACTCTCCCGTGTCCGGCGGTGTTGCTGCGGCAGCTGCGGGCACGCTGGCATTTATGTGTGGTGGCGACGCTGCCACGTTTGAGAAAGCCCGGCTAATTCTCAAGGACATGGGTAAGAACATCTTTCACGCCGGACCGGCTGGTGCGGGGCAGGTGGCCAAGGGTTGTAACAATATGTTGCTGGCCATTCATATGATTGGTACCTGTGAGGCGCTTGAAATGGGCGCGCGCAACGGCCTCGACCCGAAAGTACTATCCGATATTATGTTGGCCAGCTCAGGCCGCAACTGGTCACTGGAAGTCTACAACCCCTATCCTGAGGTGATGCCAACAGCGCCCGCCAGCAACGATTATAAGCCGGGCTTTATGGTAGACCTGATGGTGAAAGATTTGGGGTTAGCGATGGAAATCGCAGGGCAGAGTGGCGTCGACAACCCTATGGGGCAGTTGGCTAAAGCGCTGTACAGCCAGCATCAAGAGGCCGGTAACGGCCAGCGGGATTTCTCCAGCATTTTGTGCAAGCTGCAGCGCGTAGACTAGGCCGATAGTCTGGTTGACCTAGCCTTTCTCCCGCCCCATCGGCCGGTACCAGATAGAGGACGTATAAGCGCGTTCTTGTATCGTATCCGGTTGGTCTCTGGCATGCTCCAAGCCGAGTGCGATAGCATCCAACAGGGAGTGACGTGCGGTGGGAATCTGTAGCACCCTGACGTAGTAGAATGCCGGTTGGCTCGCATCGAACGCCGGGTCTGACCAGACAGCAGCAAGTTCAGCCGCACCAATAGCGTTATCAACCTCGCCTGTTTTGAGGTTCACGGTATTGCCCACGGCCGGCAGTTTGCCAGCGGCGTTCAATTGCCGTCCATCGGACCATGCGACGTTAAATACTTTTTCCTGCGAGTGACCCGCATCGTCCAGCCAGCCTTTCACTATTTGTACCCGATCCAGGTTTGCGCCCTTGGGATCTTTTGTGGCGAGTACAATAAACGAGGGTGTTTCGACCTGCTGTAACTCGCCGCCCATCGGGACCCCCTTGGACGTGGCGCTGGCGAGCACATCCTCGGTCTCCAGATCCGCTTCAGAGAATCCGGCGCCGCCGTAAAACTGCACGGCAATGCGCGGCCCGGTAGTGGCATAGACTTCTCTGCGCTCCAGTGCGTCCAGTATGTCTACCCGGGTATTACTGCGCGCCCAGATGGCCGCCATGCCGGAGGCGGACATGGCCCAGCCGGTGGCACCTGGGCCATCGTCGTTCCACTTGGCATTTTTGTTTTCGGGAATGGAATCTGTGGCCAGTTTGCCGTGGAAGTTTTCCTCCCCGGCGGAGGACAGCCCGGTGTGTGAATCGGTTGAGCCGATCACGCCCAGCCTATATGGGTTCTCCCCTAATTTCTGTTCCAGTTCCATCCCAAGCTTTAGCGCTTCTCTGAGAAAATCGCCGCGCTGGGGTTGATAAGGCGTCCATTTGCGTTGAATGTAATAGGGGTAAACCTCAAAGTTGGTAAATTCATCTTCCGGTGAGAACGACGCGTGGGTTTCTGAGTCTCCCTTGGTCTGGGTGATTTCTGCAACGCGTTCCCACTTGCTGCGCAGCGCTACATACTCTTTTGTGAAAGGCCTTCCGCGCAGACTGGTGTCTGAAAACATGTAGCCTTTGGAGATATTGGAATTGTGCGGTATAGCGGTGAATCTGGCTCCGGTCTGCTCACTGGTTTGGTCCAGCCAGGCCCAGAGGTCCTCGGGATAGGGGCTGTCATCGAGTCCATAGGGGTTGTACTGCTGCGCCACGCTCTTATCGCTGTCTGTCAGCACGACCCGGTGCAGGTTGGCACCGCCAGGCAGAGAGCTCCATTCCCAACCGATCAGTGCGGTGAAAACACCAGGTTGATTGTATTTGTCGGCTGTCTCAGTAATGGTGCGCCAGCTGTCGACCTCAATCTGTTTGGGCATGGGCAGAAGACTGATGTCACTGCCTTCAAGGCTGCTGGTTTCGGCATCTTCCAGGGGCGTCAAATCCGGATCAGGCAGGACTCGCACAAATAGATCGCGCCCAGCGCCGTTGTCGATAGTCCAGTTCAATATGTAGCCAGCGACCGTTGCCTTGATCGTATCCCAAGGGCCTAGACCTGAGGTATCGACACCGTTGAGATGAATGTTGCGAATCTCGCCCAGGAATTCTGCGTGATCGGTCACCGCGAGAAAATCCAGCGGCGTGTCAATCTGCACGCGTGCCCTGTGGTAGGGGTGTACAACTGGCATGCCGAGCGCATAGCGATAGGCCATATCCGGATCGCCGGTGAGATTGTTGTTGGTATACGCATCCGAGGAGTAGGAAGTGTGTAAGTGGGTATCGCCCCAGAGCAACTGTCGTTCAGCAGCCCCTGCCTCGGCAGCGGCCAGAAGCAGTAAATAAACGTAAACATTGCGCATATTGTCGCCTATCGAATTTCCAGTACACCTTATAGGGTATCTGTCAGGCGGGTGCAATCCCTGAAAATTTCCAGCCCGGCACTATGAAAAAGGCTCCCTCGTAACGCCAAACGAAAATACTCGACAGGCTTGTAGCACTAACTCTTCACTAGACTCGAGCTCGCAGGTGCGGGCACTGATCCGTCGAGGTATTCACCTATGCAGCAGTCGAACAGGTTCTGGTGAAGCGCAACCGCGCCTATGGTGTGCGTATGGCCGATGGCAATGAAATCAAGGCCCCGGTGGTGATTAGCAACGCCGGCGTATACAACACCTTTGAATAGCTGCTGCCAGAAAAGGTTTCCCGCAGGCACGAGTATGGCAAACGCCTGCGAACAGTTGTCTCCTCAATGGGTCACCTCGATCTCTACATCGGTATCAAGGAGTTCGCCGCGCCATTCCATGCCGTTATCCACTGATTTCTTCTGCTACTACCGGCGCTGCGATACTTGCTGGCTTCCTCTCGGTGTTCAGTGTGCTGGGCTAGCGCAGTGATGGCCTACTGCGGGATTTCGCAAAGGGTAATTAGAGTCGCTGGAGTTTGGCAGCGCGTATCCTGACGTCACTCTAGCACGGGCTCCCCGCTCGGCTCGCGCTCCTGCAAAAGTTACTCAACAGATCAAGTGCATGGCCAGGCTTGACCGCATATGCAATGGATCACCGTTATTCAACGGTGTAGTCTGTGTCGACTAAAAACGCACATAAGGCGCCTGTATGTCATTTGTTACTGTAGAGAAACCCCGCCCCTATATCACACTCATTACACTGAACCGGCCGGAGCGTATGAACGCGATGGCGTTTGACGTTATGGTGCCGTTCAAGGAGGCTTTGGAAGAAGTCAGTTTCGATAACGAAACGCGGGTGGTCATCGTGACCGGGGCGGGGGCGGGCTTCTGCGCCGGCGCTGATCTACAAGATCCCGGCTGGTTGGATATCTTTGACGGCCTCACCATCCCTGGCATCGCCCGCCGCGCCATGCGCATCCTCGACGATGTCATCAAGGCCATTCACAGTATGCATCAGCCTGTGATAGGGGCGATCAATGGCCCGGCGATAGGTGGTGGTTTCTGTCTCGCCATGGCGACGGACATTCGTATCGCGTCGGATACCGCCTACTTTCGCCCGGCAGGTATCAACAACGGTCTCACCTCTGCGGAACTGGGGCTGAGCTATATGCTGCCGCGTGCGATTGGCACCAGTCGAGCATTTGAGATCATGTTAACGGGTAGAGATGTCGACGCCAGGGAGGCGCAGCGGATTGGCATGTTGTCTAAAGTGGTGCCGCAGGAACAACTGCTTGAGGAGTGCTACGCCATTGCAGAGCGCATCAACGGCTTCAGCCAACTGGGCGTTGAGCTCAGCAAGCAGATGTTATGGGCGGGCATGGAAGCCAGCAGTTTGCACTCCCACATGAACCACGAGGGGCACGCACAACTTTTCGTGCGCATGACGACCAAAAATTTTGATGAGGCGATCAGGGCGCGCAAGGAAGGCAGAGCGCCTGATTTTAAGGATTAGCCAGAAGCGGTTGTTGCGCGGCTTGGCAGTGCCGGCATCTTTTTGTGGCGGGAATCGCCGATAGTGAAAAACCGGCCCTGACTATAAGCCAAGCTGAAAATACGTATTAAGTGCGTGCAGGATATTGTCGACAGCGACGGATGCCAGAATCAGCCCCATCACGCGGCTGATAATACTAGCACCGGCAGTGCCGATTATTCGCTGAATGGGGCTTGCCACTAGCAGCAGGGCCATCGAGCACAATATGACTGCGCCCATCATGACCGCCGTCACCAGCTGCTGTTCGATCGAATAGCGATGATTGTCGGTGAGCATTACCACCGACAGCATCGCGCCAGGAGACGCGAGCGAAGGCATTGCCAAGGGAAACACCGCCAGATGACTGATGTTTCCATCAAATTGCTTTTGCTCTGTTGCCGGCTTGCCGTCCCCGAAGATCATGGTAGTGGCGAACAGGAACAAAACGATGCCGCCGGCAATCTGAAAGGCCTCAAGATGGATATTCAGGCCCTCCATTAGTACCTGTCCGCCGATGATGAAGAGCAGCAGGATCAGGCCGGCTATCAGGGTTGAACGTATTGCGATGAAGCGCTGCTGGGTAGCGCTCAGGCCAGCCGTAACGGCCAGAAACACCGGGATAGTGCCGATCGGGTCGATGACGACCCAGAGCGTAATGAATTCCTTTAGTGCGATATCCCAATTCATACAGTTCCCGAAGTTAACTATTATATTATCGAAATGGATCGCTCTTGTGCGTGCTCGGTGTGACCTGCGAACACAGCGTAAAGCTTACTGTATCGTATCCTCGCCTGCTATCAGGCGGGCGTCGATGCCTGTTAGTCGATCAAAATCATAGGCACTGTATTCAAAAAATAGTGGAAATTCACTGCTGTGAATGAAGTGTTTGCCATGCAGCGTAACAAGCTCCAGGGTCACGTCTCCCGCCAAGCTTTGTATCTTGAGCACTAGATCAGCCTCCGATGCAGACAGTTCACGCTGTAAGTCCTCATTCGCTAATCCTTCAATCTGCAGGTTTTTGAGCGCCGCTATCAACGCTTCGAGTTCTGTTGTATCTGGTTTGCCGCCAGTCTCGGATCGCCAGTGCCCATTCTCAAAATAGAGATTGTAGAGATCGGTGTCGATACGCAGTGGCGCTCGAACCTGCAACAACCTGGGCTCAAGCCAGGCGCCACTGACTGCGGGTGCCTCAGAGGTGCTGAAGGCTATGCTGTAAATCTTATCCTGCTTGTCGTTGCGCGCGTGTGTCTTGCGAAAACCCGGTGAAGTTCCAAAAAAGATGGTGCCCAGTTTCTGGCCGCCCGAAAAAAGTGTCAGGCGTTTCTGATAGTAATAGTCGGCTACCTGAAAGCGTTGACGCGCGGTAGAGGAGTCGGCGACCGGCCAGTTTCCTGACTGGGTCGTCAGCTTTTGCAACAGGCCATTGATTTTGGTTGCATTGGCCGGCAGGCTATCGAGGTCTGGCAACAGCCACTGCTCTCCCGAACGAATGAGAACTGCCTCATTGTCGAACTCATCGCCGATACGCAATTCATCTATTGCATTGACAGGAAAGGGCGCAAACACCTGTTTTACGTAGTGTTGCTGCGCAGAGAGCTCTGGCCAGAATACGACCACGACGAGACCGCACTGGATAATCATCACCACTAACAGCGCCGATACCCAGTGGTTCACAGGGACAGTCCTCTGGCGTATCGACGCCGCCGCAAAAGGCGTTGCAGCCAGCTGCCTAGCGCAAGTATTGCCAGCCCTAGCAGCGCGAGGCCATAGTTAAAATACTCGATCAGTAACTGCGCCTGGCGCTCCATGGGCGGTAGAGTGCGATTAAAGTGTGCGCGCGAACGAATTTCCAGCAACTGCTCATCTTGTAAGGCCCAGTCCAGGGTGTTTTGGAACAAATCAAGCGGCCCCAGATACTGTGTGCCACTCGCCGCAACCAGGCTGTTGAGGACTTTGTCATTCATAAAGTCATTGGACGAAAAAAGTACGATCCGCGCCGACTCCGATGAGCGCTCGAGTAAGCTCCTGTGCTTAAAAAGAGGATTTTCTGCGTCTGCGAAGAATGAAGTGAAACGGCCCTCCATCACCACGCCTAAATTTCGGCTGTCCTCATGCTCGGCAGCGGGTGGGCGTAAAGTGCTCTGGCCGCTGGCATCCACGCCGGGCATGACGTCCTTGCTCTTGCTCAGCCATGCGTTTGGAGAACTCTTCAGTAGCACGGAAACTCGCCTGCCAGTGCCCCCTTTAACTGTGATGGGAGAGGCCCATGCCATTGTCATTTGCGGCAAGCTACTCGTTGCTGCGTGATCGGGAGACAATCCGGGGTGACGCAGGTCGATGAAATACGGGTACTCGATCAACTGCATATCGCGAAACTCATAGTCGCCGGACTCTCGCGAAATAGGCGTATGAAAACTCGAGCTCTGCGTATCCAGCACCAGGGTCTTCCCAATAGTGAGTCCATGATGCGTCAGCCACTGCTGTAGGCCGCTATCCCGGTCCCGTAATTGCAACTGGCCGCCACTAAAATCTGCGGCAAATGGCGAAGTTGCCAGGACCACTGTTCCGCCGCGCATCAGGAACTGGTCGATGGCGAAGATCGACTTCTCGTCGAGTTTTTGTGGTGCCACCACGGCCAGAATATCTGCCTCGGGTGTTACGCTGCCGTCGGACAAGTCCTCGAGCCGGATGCTGTAGTCGCGCGTGACAGCGCGCTCCAGATTGGCGAACGAAGGGGTACTTGCGGCGCTTTGGGCTATCTTGGGGCCAGCGGGAGGCAGTGTCAGCGCCACTATTTTAGTCAAGCCCGGCGCAAACCGCTTCAGGCCGGAGTCCAGTACCAAACGGAAAGCCGCCGGATTGAAATCTTCCGTAGGTAATTCCACCACCTGTTGCGAATCCGCCAGTGTCAGGTAGAAGAAGAAGGTTTTGGAGTCTACCGTTGAGGCCGTCATGGGTTTGAAGCCCCATAGGTCGACTATCTTGGTGGCGACTGTGCCACCTTGTGCCTCCGGTTCAATGAATCGCACGCTGAATTTACCCGCGGAGTTTTCCTCGGCCAGTTGCAGCGGGGACAAGATGGCTTTTTTGTACGCCAACAAATAATCTGGTAGCAATTCATCGGCGGACACATAACCGATAAATTCCACAGGCTCATCAATACCGTCGAAAAGGTTGCCGCCCGAGTGATAATCTACCATGACCTTTTTGATAATATGGCTTATGTCGTACTCCGGGTTGCGCAGCTTCACCTCAGCAGTGTCATTGGGGGAGGCATGCACTTCGATGAGATCGGCGAACCCCAGTGACCTGTGTTCATTACCATAGCTGACCAGGACATTGAAATAGGCGTTTACCAGCGATGACTTATGTCGGTCGGCTATGTGGAAAGGGGTGGCGGAGATGCCGTACTGGGTGTTGGCCTCCAGTTCCACCTCCGGGTTTTCGGCAGGGTCCACAAACTCGACCCGGACCTGGCCCTTGCCAGCCACCTCGTACTCTCGCAACAGGTCGCGCAGCTGGGGCACCAGTGGTGCTAATAGAGAGTGTGTCTGGCTGCTAAAATAGCCGCGTATCAGAAGCGGCTCCTGTAACTCGGACAGCACATTGCGGGTCGGCTGGGAAAGTGAAAATAACTTTCCCTCGGTCATGTCCCAGCGCTGGGCGGCCAGCTGGCCCAGCCAGATATTTGCCAGTACGAGATTGCACACCAACAACAGGATGCCGATACGCCAGTGTCGCTGGCGGGGTGTGCCAGCCCGCTTGGCCCAGCGTCCTTTTTCCAGGACAAAAACGTTGAGGGCCAAAAATGCTACAGTCAGGCTAATGTAGTAGAGCAAATCGCGCAGGTCGATGATGCCCCGGTTGATACTTTCGAACCGCGCACCACTGCCCAGTAGGCGCAATATCTCAGCGGTTCTGTCGTCAAAAAAAGCGGTTAAGGTCGCGCTACCCAGCAGGTAGAGAATCGAGCACAGCACCACCGTACCGATCAGGCTGACGATGGGGTTGTCTGTGCGGGCCGAGATAAACAGACCGATAGCCAGATAGGTGGCGCCCAGCAGTAGCGTTGCCAGATAGCCGCCAATGACCGGACCCCAGTCCAGGTTCGCGATAAGGGCGACCGTGATGGGCAGGGGTAGTGTGCTCACCAGGGCCATTAGCAGAAGGGTTAGACAGGCCCAGAATTTGCCGATAACGAAGTGCCACAGCCCGGTGGGCTGGGTGAGTATGTGTTCCAGCGTGCCGTATTGCCGCTCTTCGCTCCACATGCGCATAGTCAGGCTGGCGCAAAGAAATATCAGCACAATAGGCATCCATTCGAACAGGGGGCGAACATCAGCGATATTGCGGGCAAAAAATGACTCTACCCAAAAAAATATAAATCCGTTGGCAGCCGCAAAGCTCCCCAGGAATAGCCACGCAACTGGCGACGAGAAAAACAGCCGGATTTCCTTCTGGGCTACACGGCGCGCGACCGAATTAGTCGCCATTGTCGTTTACCTCCCGAAAGACTGTTTCCAGGTCGCGCTTTATGTCCTGTAGTTGGTACAGTTTCGCACCGGTCTTGACCACGCATTGCACGATATTGTTGGCGGCGGTATTGGGGTCTACATTGGGGTGCAGATGGAGCTCAAATTGCAGACACCCGTCATCGGTATCAACTGTGTCCAGCGATGCAACCTGCGGCAGGCGATTCAGGTAAGCGCCCAGCGGTTGCTCGGTGGTACTGGTGCGAAGTGACAGCGCCTTACTGACATGCAGTTCTGCCAATCCCTGATCCAGGGCCAGTTGGCCGTTACGCAGCATGAGTACGCGGTCACAAACGGCATCGACTTCCTGCATGATGTGCGTGGAAAGAATGATGGTAGTTCTTCTGGCCAGTCGCTTGATCAGACGCCGCATGTGTTCCGCCTGATTGGGGTCGAGGCCGTTAGTGGGTTCATCCAGAATCAGTAGCTTCGGTTGCCCCAGTATTGCCTGAGCGACCCCCACACGCTGCCGGAGGCCGCGCGACAGGATTTGAATAGGGTCCAGTGCCCGCTCTGCGAGGTCGGTGGCCAGCAGCGCTTCGCGCACCGCAGCCATGCGTTGCGATGCGGGTATTCCCTTGAGTGTGGCGACGTAATCCAGATAATCGGCGACCATCATTTGCGGGTAGATCGGTAAATTTTCGGGCAGGTAGCCCAGATGACGTTGCACCGTGCGTGAGTCACTGACCGGGTTGACGCCGTCAATACGGATACGGCCATCTGAAGGTTCCAGATAGCCGCTGAGCATTCTCATGATGGTGGTTTTGCCGGCGCCATTGTGGCCCAGCAGACCGACAATTTCATGGTCTCCAATAATGAAAGACACGTTCTTTACGGCAGTGGTTGCACCGTAGAGACGAGTCAGGGATTGTACTTCAATCATACGGATGACAGTCGTTGTGAGGTCGTCATGGGGAAGCTACTATGGTGAAGCACTGATTAATTCAGTGTTAGAAATCTAATAGTAGCTTAATTACAAAAACAATGAGTACAAGGTTTAGCACGTGGCGGATCATTCGTTCGCCCCCGTGCATGGTAAAATGTGCGCCCAGGTAGCCGCCTATCGAGTTGCCCGCGGCCAGCGCGATTCCTATGATCCATAGCAACTCCAGCTGGCTGGCGAAGATTGACAGCGCGACGACGGTGTAGACGGCGACAATAAACACTTTGTGCATATTGGTCCGCACCAGATCTAGGCCCATGACGCGGTTGAGTACTGGCATGATGATAAAACCCACCCCCAGTTGGATAAAACCACCCCAGAAGCCCACAACTACCATCAGCAGATGGCCATGCAACAGCTCTCGCGGCGTGGGCTGGTAGTCTTTTGTTTTTTCCGTGGGATTCCGGTCGAAGTGCATGACCACCATCACGCCGATCATAATCAATGCCAGGGCCCGGTTGAACCAGACGCCGTCAAGGTTTATGCCGAGTAATGCACCGGCCACAGCGCCGGGAATGGCGCACGCAGCAAGGCTCAGGCTGAGTTTAAAGTCTTTGAAACCGGAGCGGGCAAACGTCACCACCGAAGTGATATTCTGCGCGAGGATACCGATGCGATTGGTGCCGTTGGCCACTGGGCCGGGTATGCCCATAAAGACCATCACTGGCACGGTCAGCAGTGAGCCCCCGCCGGCGACCACATTCAGAAACCCCCCGGCGATTCCCACGACAGCGATCAGGGCAAGCTGCCACAGTTCGAATGCCAAGTTCAGTCTTCCCGCCAGGGTTCGCGCAGGGTGACAAACTCCTCTGCCGTGGTGGGGTGAATGCCGATGGTGGAGTCAAAAATGGCTTTGGTGGCGCCCGCACGCATCGCGATGGCGATGCCCTGCAGGATTTCGCCTGCATCGGGACCCATCATATGCACGCCGACAACACGGTCGGTCGCGGTGTCCACGATCACTTTCATAAAGGCTTTTTCGTCGCGGCCACTGAGCGTGTGTTTCATCGCTCGGAAACTGGATTTGAACAGGGTAATGTCTTTGAAACGCGCGCGTGCCGCCTCCTCGGTGAAGCCGACGGTGCCGATGGTGGGTTGGCAAAAAACCGCTGTGGGGATGAAGTCGTACTCTACCTGGTGCTCTAAATCGCCAAAATTACGGCGTGCAAATGCCATACCCTCGGCCAGCGCTACCGGTGTCAGTTCGATACCGCCGGTGACATCCCCTAACGCAAAGATACTGGGTTCACTGGTGCGGTAGTGCTCGTCAACATCAATGGCGCCGAGCTCATTCACGGTGACATTCACATTATCCAGACCCAGGCCTTCGAGGTGGGCCCTGCGTCCCGTTGCATACAGTACCGCGTCCGCTTCTAGCGTTGTACCGTCCGTCAACGCCAGTTTTAGGCCGGCAGCCTCCGGGCTAATTGATTCAACATTGACCTCAAAGCGCAGGTCCACCCCGCTTTTGGCAATTTCCTGAGCGGCGTGGGCGCGAATGTCGGTATCGAAGCCACGCAAAAACAGCGGGCCGCGATAGAGTTGCGTCGTTTGCGCGCCCAAACCATTAAAAATACCCGCAAATTCCACCGCGATATAGCCCCCACCAACAATCACCACGCGTTCAGGAAACGTGTCGAGATCAAATATCTGATTCGATGTGAGGGCGTACTCACTACCCGGAAAATTGGGGATATGGGGCCAGCCACCGGTGGCTATGAGCAGTTTTTCGGCGGTATACCGCGTCTCTCCAATCGCCACTGTGTGGGCGTCGATGATACGGGCACGTCCGTCGAACACCTGCGCGCCCGCCCCGCCCAACAAATTGCGGTAGATACCGTTCAGGCGCGAAATCTCGGTTTTTTTGTTGTCGCGTAACGTCGCCCAGTCAAAGCGTGGCGCATCGCTGTTCCAGCCAAAGCCCTGTGCGTCCTTGAAGTTCTTGCCGAATTCTGCCGCGTATACATACAGTTTTTTGGGCACGCAGCCGACATTGACACAGGTGCCGCCCATATAACGATCCTCTGCGATCGCGACTTTGGCACCAAACCCCGCCGCCATGCGGGCCGCCCGCACGCCACCCGAGCCGGCGCCAATCACAAACAGGTCGTAGTCAAATTGGCTCATGTGAATCTCCTTGGAAATAGTGCGCAAGTCTAGCAGCACCGGTGCGCTTGTTCACTGATAGTCGCTGTAGCATTCAGGCGCGAACGAGAATAATTCAATACTTTCTGAATAGCGCCGGGTGTTTTTCTTTATCATAGGGGCCCCCTGCAATATCGTGCTTACTGAGAGAGAATAGAAAAAGGACGGATGGAAAAGTATGAGGCTAAATAAATTGTTGAACAATCGTTCGCTGGTCTGGCTTGCGACTTTGCTGGTGACGGTTTTTGTTCAGGTGGAGACTACTGCTCTCGCACAGGATGAAATACTACTCAAAAATGGTTCGCGAATTCTGGGCCAGGTGACCGGCGCAAGGGACGGCGTGGTCTCTATCGATACGGATTTCGCCGGTACAATCAAAGTGGAACTCGAGCAGATAAAGTCTGTGAATACTCAGGATCCAGTGGTCATATTGATGACCGACGACTCCGTACAACAAGACTCGACGCTGCTGATTGCGGACGAACAGTTGGTGCTGTCTGAGTCTGGACAGAGCTTCCCACTGGGAGATTTGGCTGTGATCAACCCCGATCCATGGGAGTTAGGCGAGGGTTATCGTTGGACGGGTGGGATTGGATTCGCCCTGATCAGGCAGCGCGGGAATACCGATACCGATGAAGTCGATTACCAGCTTGACTCCAAGTGGCGCAGTAAGCGTGATCGGTACACGGTGGGGGCTAATGGCGAGACCGATGAAGCCAATGGCACCAAAACAGCCGACAATTGGCGCGTGAGCGCAAAGTACGATTACTTCCTCGAAGAGCCAAATTACGGGGGTGTACTTGCCCAGGCCGAGAAAGACAAGTTTCAGGATCTCGATCTTCGCTATCTGCTTGGTCCGTACTTCGGTCGTCAGTTTTACGACGAGCCGGTATTCTCTCTCCAGAGCGAACTGGGTTTTTCCTATGTCACCGAGGAGTACAATATTGCCGAGGATGATGAGTACGGCGCCAGCAATTGGAATATCCATGTATCCAGCGACTATCTGGGCGGGGATTCTTCTTTGTATTTTGACCAGTTTGGTCTTTGGAACCTGAAAGATACCGCCGATGTCATCGTGAATTCCACATTTGGGCTGTCATACCCATTGCTGTGGAATATAGAGGCTGCAGTAGAATTACTGCTTGAGTACGATTCTGGCGCGGTCGCGGATGTAGACTCTCTGGACCAAACCTATAAGTTCCGCATCGGCTATACGTGGTGACAGCGAGGCCGGTTCCGCAGGAACTGGCCAGAGTTGGATTTTTACTCCGGCGGTCGGTGCGCCGCCCCTGCTAGCGCAGTCCTTTGATCAAGCTGCGGAACCAGTCAGCCAGGGTTTCGTGTTTGTAGTCGCTGAACTCACCGGCATCCATGAACATGCCGTGATCTTTACAGACTTCGTACCAGATATGCGGCTGGCCGGGGTCTGCGGCTTTCTCCATGTCCTTGCCACAGCGCGGGCAGGCGGCGTCGTCCACGGCATCCCACTTTCTACCTTTGCTGGCTTTGCCGGTGTCCAGAGCCTCGCCCATCCACTTGCCCTTGAGCAGGTTCTCCTCTCCCTGGTCGAACCACATGCCCTCACAGTTGCTACAGCGGTCTATCAACACATCACTGCCGTAGGAGATTTCTTCCATGCCATGACCACACTTGGGGCATTTTATACTGTGTACTTCTGGGCTATATTCCATATACGCTCTCCATTGATGGCCACCAATCGTTATTATTCAATCTCTAGTCCAATGGATTATCGTACGCGCCTAGCGTCAGGGCAAGGACAGCTGCAAGAAAAACCCTCGAGACAATGGCCTTGAGCGGACATCAGGCCCCTGATTCGGTTTAGCACCAACTGGCCTCAGGCCCGGGCCGTTTCAGCATTTCCTCGATATTGGCGTTAAGTATGCGATAGCCCACATTCCCATAGAGTATCTGCCGGCCGTCGTTCAGGACCCAGGTGGGACTGCCTTTGACGCCCAGATCGCGTGCATTCTGTTGGTCCTTACTCAGCGCGGCCACGGCCTGACCATCCATGATGGTCGCTTTTAGCGCCCGGCTGTCCAGCCCGTGCTGTTGGGCCAGATCTAAAAGAAGCGTGAGATGGCCAATGTCCTGGGCCTCCATAAAAAAAGCGCGGCGAATTTGCAAGGCCATGGTTTTGACGGCATCTTCGCCGCTGATGATAGCCACTGCTTTCAGCATCAGGTGTGCAGACAGCGATGATCGAGGCTTGACGTGGGTCCAGACATCGCGGTGAACAGGGCTGTCCGTAAAGGGTTCTGCGGAGTGTATGACATGCGCGCTGAATTTCTCGAAGCCGTCGTCTTCCCCCCAGCGCTGTGAAATCTTGGCGTGAGCGTCGCCAAAAATATCTACGAAGCGGTAGCGCACCTGAATCTGTTGGCCCCACTGTTTCTGTACTTCCTCCAGTCTTGGCTGGGCGATCCAGGCCCATACACAAAGCACGTCGGTGTAGTAGTCGATCACTGTGGGGGTAGTGTCAGCCATGGTCATGCTTCCGGAGAGTGCGGAATAAGATAATTGCAGAAAACTGTCCCAATGCACAATATACCTCCCGCCACCGGGCAGTTTGGCAAGAACCCTCTAGGCGACAAGGACAAGCTCCTGCCTACCAACCATGGCTTTGACGAATTTTTCGGCAATTTGTATCACCTCAATGCAGAGGAGGAGCCAGAGACCGAGTTCTATCCCAAAGATCCAGACTTTCGCAAGCGCTTCGGGCCACGGGGTGTTATCCACTCCTACGCCGATGGCAGGATCGAGAACACCGGCCCGCTGACACGCAAGCGCATGGAAACCGCAGACGATGAGTTTACCGCTGCTGCGCTGAAGTTCATCGACAAGGCGAACACCGAGGGCAAGCCCTTCTTCGCCGATCAATTGTGGTTGTTCGACCCTGTTCAGCAGGAGGTGGGTAAGTGGTTGATGACGTTTCGCGAATTTCCGCCACGACAGCCCACGGCCAGCTTCAATATTGACGACATTATGCAGCAGATGCAGCAGATGCAGCAGATGCAGCAGATGC
>CAWWAG010000046.1:0-25103 GCA_963934845.1 uncultured Halioglobus sp.
CGATGGGTATTTCCACCCCGGTCGACTCACGCCTGTGGCTGCACACCAACCTTCGCACCCTCCCCTGCAATCTCCCTCACCAGCTTGGGCACCATATAGCCTGGTAGTCGGTCAGTCAGTTCGGCCAACAGTTTTTGTGCCCGCTGCTCAGACACATCAAAATGAGCCGCGCCCTGAACCTTGTCCAGCAGATGCAAGTAGTAAGGCAGCGTGCCTGTGGCGAACAAGCGCTGGCACAGATCCAATTGTGCCTCAAGACTGTCGTTGATGTCGGTCAGTAGCACGGACTGATTTAACAGTGTGATGTCCCGGTGCCGCATCGTGGTCAGGGCCATCGCGACAGCGGCGTTGATTTCGTTGGCGTGGTTACAGTGAATCACCATGATGGTTTGCAGGTCGGTGTGTGTGATGGCATCCAGTAGCGTGTCCGTGACCCGCTCTGGAATCACCACGGGCAGACGACTGTGAATGCGCAGGCGACGCACGTGCGGGATTGCGGCAATCTGCGCCACCAACTGCTGTAGCTGTTCATCGGTGGCCACCAAGGGGTCGCCGCCGCTCAAAATAACTTCTTCGATGCTGTCATCGGCACTGATCACTTGCATTGCTTCGCGCCATTCCTGACGACTGTTCTGGTTCTCGCTGTAGGGAAAGTGGCGACGGAAACAGTAGCGACAATTCACCGCGCAACCGCCACTGACGATCAATAAAACGCGGCCATGATATTTGTGAATGATGCCGCGATGTGGAATCGTCGTGCCGCTCTCACCCACCGGGTCACGGCTGTAGCCTGGGATATCGAGCATTTCCCGCGGGCTGGACAGCACCTGCAGCAGCAATGGGTCACGCGGGTCACCACAGCGCATTCTGTGCACAAAACTGCGTGGTACCTTGAGAGCGAAGTCCTCGCAGGCGCCGTTCGCGAGCCCCACCTGGTCAAGACTTAGGTTCAGCACGCGCAGTAACTCATCGCGTGAGGTAATGACATTGCGCAGTTGGTGCTGCCAATCGTCTGCGGGGTATGGAACTTGGGTTGTTAATGACACAGAAGGCCTCAGGTAGCGCTTACTTGGCGGGGGTTATTGTAGCAACGAATGGCTGGGCAGTCTGATCCATCGGGGATCGTTCGGCAAAGGAGCTGGTCCAAAGCGCTTGAACCACGCTTTGTTCTGCTGCGATACTCCTCAGGAAGAACTCGCCCCGACACCGTTATCGGGCGGGGTCTCTGTTAATATCGACTACCAATCTGGCTGACACAGTCCTAAGGGAAAAAATGTTCACTACAGATGAGTTGTGCAGCCTGCGCTGCGATCCTGTCGGCGGCAAGGTCGAGATCATTGATCAGACACTATTGCCCCACACACTGCAGTGGTGCCAGCTGGATTCGCTGGATGCTTTCTGTCATGCCATCTGCACCATGCAGGTGCGGGGTGCGCCGCTGATCGGGATTACCGCAGCGTTTGGTTTGGCACATGCCCTTTCGGAGGATGCATCCGATGAGAATCTCGCGCGCGCTAGCGCGACGCTGCTGGCGACGCGTCCCACCGCCGTGAATTTGCGCTGGGCACTGGACGAGGTCAGCCACGCTGTTCGCGAACTGGCGCCATCGGCGCGGCCGCTAGTCGCACTGGACAAGGCACGCGCCTTGCGCGAAGAGGATATCGCGAACTGCGAGCGGATCGGCGACAATGGCTTGCAGTTGTTGCGTGCCCTGCACGTGGGCGATTGCCTCAATATCATGACGCACTGCAACGCGGGTTGGCTTGCCACCGTCCAATGGGGTACGGCGCTGGCGCCAATCTATAAGGCGCACAGCATTGGCATTCCGGTACATGTCTGGGTATCCGAGACACGACCGCGCAATCAGGGTACGAATCTCACCGCCTGGGAGTTACAGCGCGCGGGTGTTCCGTGCACCATTGTTGCGGATAATAGTTGCGGTCAGTTGATGCGCCAGGGTCGGGTGGATTGTGTGATTGTTGGCAGTGATCGCACCGCAGCCAATGGCGACGTGTGCAATAAAGTAGGTACTTATCTCAAAGCCCTGGCCGCACATGCCAACGATGTCCCGTTTTATGTCGCGCTGCCAGAATCAACCATTGACTGGGCATGCGCCGGCGGCGACCAGATCCCCATTGAGGAGCGGGATGAGGCGGAGCTGCTGAGTATCGCGGGGTTGGATGCCGAGGGTGAACTGCGCGCAGTGACTCTGGCAGGGGCAAATAGTCGCGCCCTGAATCCAGCCTTCGACGTGACGCCTGCGGAGCTGGTCAGGAAGCTGATTACCGAGCACGGAAATTTTGAGGCCAGTGAGAAAGGTTTACAGCACCTGCGGTCAGGGAAGGCAGGTGCTTGAGGATATCGGCGCGAGTGGGACATGCGTCCCACGGTGGATTCAGTTGTAATCCAGATGTAAATCGTAGTCGCCTAGCTCATCGCGCAAACGCCTCTCTTCCAGACGCTGCTCGGCCAGGCGGCGCTTTTCCACCAGACGCTGCTTCTCCGAAGACAGCGGTGAGAAATCCTGAAGCATCTCGTCAGAAATGCCCCCCAGCCCCGGTTCGAAGAAATCATCCAACTGCTCAGGCGTCGAAGATTCCTGATTACGTTCTCCCATAAATCACCTCCCGATGATCCAAAACAGACAACTTTTGTGGTTCAGTATTGTCACTGGTCGTTGAGGGCGAGTTAAGCAAAAATACGCGTGTGGAACAACGAAATACTTTTGTCAGTTTTGCGCATATTTTTTAGGGAAAAAGACCGGCGCCCCGCTGCCTTCCGTGGCACTCCCTGTGCACCAAGCTACATCCTTGTAGAGTCCGTCCCTGGATTGGCACAAGCACTGCGGGCCGCCGGAATACTAGTAGAGCAAGTTTGGTGCCACCCCGGTATGCTACCCGACGCGTGGTCGTGGCAGTGCGAAGCAGAGCGGGCGACGTGTCCGGCGCCGTCCACAATTGTTCGCAGTCGCCAGGACATGTAGCGGATAGCCAAGCAGAGTGCGCGCTTGCCTGCAAGGACTTGCGAGGCCGCAGGGTGCTGGTTAGAGTGGCGCATTGTTTATCCCTGACCGTATCTATTCGAGGAGAGATTATGGCTTTGTTACACACGCCGCTGGACGCCCTACACAGAGAACTGGGAGCCAAGATGGTCCCTTTTGCCGGCTACGACATGCCGGTACAGTACGCTGCGGGCATCATTAAAGAGCATTTGCATACACGACAGGCCGCTGGGTTGTTCGATGTCTCGCACATGGGGCAGGTACTGGTACAGGGCGTAGGAAGCGCAGCGATGCTTGAGTCACTGGTGCCGGTGGATGTGGAGGCGCTCGCCATCAACCAGCAGACCTACGCCTTGTTCACCACAGACAGTGGTGGTGTGCTGGATGACCTGATTATTACGCGCTGGGGCGATGATCAGTTTTTCCTGGTGGTGAATGCGGGCTGTAAAACTGAGGATATCGCACACCTGCGGGCGCATCTATCGGGTCAGACGCTGACCGTGCTGGAGGATCAGGCGCTGCTGGCCTTACAGGGGCCGGCAGCGCGCGATGTAATGCGCACGCTGTGTCCGGATGCTGCGCAACTTACCTTTATGTACGGCTGTGCGGCGCTTATCGATGGGGTGGAGGCGTACATTACCTGTTCAGGCTACACCGGCGAGGACGGTTTTGAGATCTCCGTACCCGCCGCGGCGGCCCAGAGCATTGCGCGCCGACTACTGGCGGTAGAATCCGTGCAGGCGACTGGGTTGGGCGCGCGCGATTCCCTGCGGCTTGAGGCCGGCTTGTGCCTTTACGGCCATGAATTGACTACAGACATTGATCCCGTGCAGGCCGGGCTGCTGTGGTCTATTAGCAAGTCACGCCGCGAGGATGGAGCCCGTGCTGGTGGATTCCCGGGTGAGCAGGTGATCTTTGCGCATATCGCGGACAAGCCGGCACTGTGTCGTGTCGGCCTCACCGTGGATGGTAAGCGACCAGTGCGCGACGGTCAGGCCATCATGGATGAAACGGGCCGGGTGGTGGGAAAGGTATGCTCTGCCTGTTACGGCGCCAGTGTTGGCGGCCCTATCGCGATGGCCTATATCGAGCGCGCGCTGGGGGCTGCGGGCACGAAACTGCTGGTCGCTGTGCGGGATAAACAGGTACCGGTGACAGTGACCACTATGCCTTTTACTCCTCGGCGCTACTTCCGGGGTTGAGGCGTGTCGCCAGCGTGGGTTTGAACAGGCCACGCAGGCGATGTAGCCATTGGGACAGTTGTACTCGCCAGCGAGCCAGTGGCAGCCTGGGTAAAATGCGTCTGGCCAGCAACACCGTGGCTGCCAGCAGGCCGATATTCACAGCCAGTAGTAACCATTGGCGCGTGCTGATGGAAAAGGGGCTGCTCGGTACTCGCTGGTCGGAGGCTGTGCCAGCTATATCGATGCGCGTTTCTGGCAGGGACAAGCGCTTAAGTTCACCGCTTTGCGTATTCCACCAGAAATAATCCTGTGTGGGCAGCAGGTAGCTCCCCGGCTGCTCGATCACGTAGCTGATACGAATACTGCGACTGGCAAGGTTTTGTCCGCGGTTGTTGCTGTTCTCCAGTGTCGGGGGAGACCGATACACGGCGAGACCAGGCTGATTCCCGGTGTCGTAGTCCGGCAGCATCATGGCCAATACGTCCGATGCCTCGAACGTGACCTCCTGTTCGAACGCGTCTCCTACTGTCAGGCTATCAAGCGCGCGGTTAAAGCTCTGGCTTACGCGAAACTCCGGCGCGGCTAACCACCGCTGCGCCTCTGCCAGGCGCACTGGAATCGCAACACTGAATTGTTGGGGCGGACTGTGCAACTCACCCTGCACGTTGCCCTCTTCTCCCGCGTTTACCTGTATCTGAAGCGGCACTGGGCCGATGTTGAATTCACCGGCGCGCTGGGGAAAGACATCCAGGGTCCAGCGCTGTATCACCCAGCTCTGGCCGTCGCGGTTCTCGCTGGCATTGCTGGCGAACTGCTCTGTTTGCAATATGATCAGGCCCGGGACTTCAGGAATCCCGATACGGGTACCGCCGGTAAACCAGGTGTCGGTGGCGATCTCCAGTGTCAGTTTGACGTGCTGCCCCGGCACGATACCCGTACTCGGCGTTATTTCACTGTCGATATGCAGGTGTCCGGAAGCCTGTAACTCCTCCAGTGAGGCGGCAAAAGGGGCTATGCTATACACCGTAGTCAGCGCTAACACGCAAGCCGTTAGCCAAAATCGGGCGAGGTTCATTGGGCATCCTGCGGCTGTGTCTCTTTAGCTTGCAGCTGCATGGCGAACTTGATGGCCAAAAAGTTGGACGGATCCTGTTGTACGCCGCGCAGCCACATCTCGCTGGTGGCGGGATCCTGTAAAATCTGCTCCGCTGTCAGCTGTTTGATCTGTGTCTCCTGCCAGACGATTTCTTCCGCGCCCGGGGCGGCAATGGCGTCGTCACTGCCCATCTCCTTCTCCTTTGAGCCGACACCTGCCTCTTCTTGCTGGCTCTCACTGAGACGGTTGATCTCGTCGATCAGTGCCTGCACTTGTGCACGATTGGTGACGGCGCCTGGATACAGCGGCTGGCGCACCAGCAGGCGATCGTAACGATTGACCGCGCGCACATAATCCCGCGCCTGGGCGTGGGCGTTGGCCTCGTTGAACAGTGCGTCATTACTGTCCCGGCGGGAGAAATACTCCGCTGCCAGCATGAACTCTTCGCCGTAGTAGTAGGCCATACCTTTCCATATCGGGTTTGTGAATCTAGCGGCGGCCTCGGGATAGCGCCCCAGTTGCATCAACAGGCGCCCCTGTTGATCGCCGGTCAGCCACCCGTCTGCAAACCAGTGATTGGTGCTGTCGGCCACGGCATTTTCCGGGACTTCACTCTGTGCTACCGCCGGCAGAGGCGCGGAGCTCAATATCACCGGGAGTAATAAACAGGTCCAGGTCAGGGTCCAGCCTTTGCGGAACCACATCAGGAACAGGATCATCGCCGGGAAAACCAGCGGGTAGCCGCTGTCGAGCCACGGCAGCGCGCTGTCCTCGATCACCACGTAGTGGTTGTCTACGCGGCGATTGATTTGGCGGACGTCGGCGTCGTCTACGGTCAGCGACACATAGTTTCCGTTCACGGCGGCAGCGAGTGCTTCCAGTGATTGTCGTTCCAGTGGTGCGCTTCCCGGGACTTCAGTGTCACTGCCTATGCCCTCCACCACCAGTTGATGCGGGCGACTCGCAAAATAGCGCTCAAACGCCTGCTCGCTGTCTGCTCCCAGGCCATCGGTGAACATCACCATGGTGGCGGGTGCCTGGGTCTCGCGCAGTATTTCGTCTACCAGCGGCAAACAGTACTCGGGAAACTTGCCGGAGCGCGGCATGACGGCGGGTGTGATCGCGGCCAGGTACTGGTTGAGGATCTCCTGATCAGTGGTGAGCGACAATACGGTATGGGCCGTCCCAGAATACGCCACTAATGCTGTCTGTTTGTCTGGTCGCAGCGCCAGCAGGTCGGAAATTTTCTGCTTGGCACGCTGCAGGCGGTTGGGCTGCACATCGGTTTGCTGCATGGAACTGGAGGCATCCAGCAAGATGATGAGGGCCGCCTCGTCCTGATTTAACGGCGAGGACTGCTGACGCCAACTGGGCCCCATCAGTATCAGCAGCGCCAGCAGCATGAACACCATCGAGAAGTTGCGCGGGTTGAGCCAGCGCGTATCGAAGCGCTGTAGTCGCAGGTGTTGCAGCAGGTGCGGCGCGATGATGCCGCCGAACATATCCCTGTCGGCACGCTGCCGATTCTGTACTAACACCATCGCCAGCCATGGAATCAGTAGCAGGCTCCACTCGGGGCGGAGGAAGTGAAAGTACTCTAGCGCGCTGAGTTCAGGTGGCATCACGGGCACCTGTTCTGCGTAGGGCGCGCCACGTTCCGAAACTGTGGTAAAGCGTGTACAACACCAGCGCGATGGCAATGGGCAGCCAGTGCAGACTTTGCCGCGGCCGAAAGCGGGTGCTCTCGTAGATTTCGGGCTCCAGTGTGGCAATGGCCTGGTAGGCACGCCGCAGTTCTGCCTGGTCCAGTGCCTGGAAAGACTGCCCTCCGGTCACGGCAGAGACGCGGTTGATGGTGTCCAGATCCAGCGCCTCTTCGCCGGCGGAGGCGGGATCGCCGATGGCAATAGTATAGATACGAACGCCGTAGGTTTTGGCCACTTTAGCGGCATCGACAGGGGGTACTGTGCTGCCGGTGTCATTGCCATCGGTCAACATGATTAGCACGCGGTTGTCTGAGTCGCTCTGCTTGAACAGTTTTATCGCCAGCCCAATAGCATCGCCAAACACGGTGCTCTGTCCCGCCATGCCGATCTTGGTTTCCGTGAGCAGTTGTTCCCAGACGATATGGTCATCGGTGAACGGTGTTTGCAGATACGCGGCGCTGCCAAATACGATGAGACCGAGACGATCGGAGGCACGTTGGTCCACCAGTTCTGTCAGTACCTGTTTTACGGCTTGCAGTCGATCCAGCGTCTCGCCGTTCGGCAGGACGAAATCACGCGTTTCCATGGAGCCAGATAAATCCACCGCGATCATCAGGTCGCGACCAGATTTTTGTTGTTCGATCGGCGCGCCAATCCATTCAGGCTTGGCCGCAGCCAGCACTAGACAAAGCCACATAAAGCCGACCAGTGCCCGCTGGACACGGTCGCGTCGCAGAATCATCGCACCACTGCCGGGTCGCAGTTCACTCAATTCTACGAGTTTATCGAAGAACGGTACCCTCACAGAATCGCGACTTTCCCGGTATGCGGGAAGCAGCCACATGATCAGTGGCAGCGCCAGCAGGGCTAATGCCCATGGGTGGGCCAGCTCATACATGTGCCGGGGTCTCGTGTTGTTGGACCCAGTTCAGGCAGGCGGCAAATAAAGCCTGTCGTGTCGTGTCGGCCACGGTGGCGTTTTCGTAGATCCCCCGCGCCAGCAAATTGCCCTGGTCTGGCGAGAACGGTGGTGAGGCACAGTGTCGATTGAGAAAGTCGACCCACTCTTTTCCCGATAGCCGTGCCACCTGTTCGCGGGAGAACGCGGCTAGCGCAGTGAGTTTCAGAAGCCTATTGAGCTCGATCAGCCAGCTGTCCTGTGGCTCGGCCTGCGCAAGCTGCTGCAGTCTCACCGCCGCCTCGCGCCGATAGCGGTTGCGATACCAGTGCCGCAGTCTCTGCCAACTATAGTACGCCAGCCCCGCCAGCAGTAGGCCCCCCAGCCACGCCCACCCCGCTGTTTGTGGCAGCCAGCTGATGTCCTCGGGCGACACCACTTCCACAAAGTCGCGCAGCGCGTAATTACCAAAGATATCCGGCAGCGGTGGCGCACTCACACGAATACCCTCTGGCCGCCCAGTTTTTCGCGCAGTTGATCCGCAACCGGCTTTACCGTGTCGATAGGTACCACCGGGATATCGTGTCGTCTGAGTTCGCCCTGTACATACGCGACAGAGTTTTCGAAACTGGCCTCGAACTTCTCCCCCAGCCCCTGTTGCTCGGGGTTTATTTCAAGCTGGTATTTGCCGTCGCTCACGACCAGTTTGTCGGCCATGGAGATGTCGCGCTCCAGGGGATCGTAGATCAGCGAACAGACGATATCGTTGTGCCTACTGATGCGGTGAATGCTCCTCAGTGTGGCGTCGTTCCAGCCATAGAAATCCGATATCAGCACCACCAGGTAATCGTGGCCGATACTGCGCTCCAGCATCACCAGCGCCTCTCCCAGTGCATCGGGATTGCTGCCGCGATCAGCCGTGACTGACAGCTCATTGTTCATCGCGGTCAGATCGCCCAGCCAGCCCATCACCCGGCGTTCATTGCGTGTGGGTCGCGTCTCCAGCATTTTATAGTCGTTAAACGCGATGGCGCCAATGCGATCACCGACAGATAGCACTCGCCAGGCGGTGATGGCCGCGACCTCGGCCGCCACCACGGATTTCATCTTGTGTTGGCTACCAAAAAACATGGGCAGGCGCTGGTCGACCACCACGATTACGGGGCGGTCGCGTTCTTCCGTATAAACCCGCACATGCGGCTTGCCAGTGCGATTGGTGACGCGCCAGTCCATATTGCGTATATCATCGCCAGGCCGATAATGGCGCAGCTCATCGAAATCCAGGCCGCGACCGCGTAGGCGCGAACGTTTGCGCCCGCTGAGCAGTGAGCGCACCGGTTGTCTGGGCAGATAGTTGAACCCGCGTGCGGTGAAACGCAAGCGCACCAGCGCGTGCAGATTAGTGTAGACGTCCTCGCCTGTGGGTTCGCGCACGATCGCTCAGCCTACCGCGACCTGCTGGATAATCTCATCGATGATGTCGTCCGGCGAGATGTGATCGGCCAGTGCGTCGTATGTCATGATCAGGCGGTGGCGCATGATGGGGTGGAGGACCGAGCGCACATCGTCCGGGTCGACGTAATTTCTGTCGTCCAACCAGGCGCTCGCCCGACACGCGCGATGCAGTGAGATACTGGCGCGGGGACTGGAACCCGTGTCGATCCAGCGCGCCAGTTTGTCACCGAATTTTTCTGGCAGCCGCGTGGCCATTACCAGATCGACAATATATTGCTCGACCACTGCGGACACTTCCATTTTCTGGATCAGGTTACGGGCGGCGAAGATATGCGATTGCGGGATCTTCTGCAGAATTGCGGTGGGCTGTGCCTCTTCCGACTGCAGCATACGAATGATCGCCAATTCGGCCTCTGGCTGCGGGTAGTCCACTGATATCTTCATCAGGAAGCGATCCATCTGCGCTTCCGGAAGGGGATAGGTACCCTCCTGTTCAATGGGGTTCTGTGTTGCCAATACCATGAACAATGGGGGTAGCGCATAGGTTTTTCCGGCGACGGTAATCTGACGCTCTTCCATCGCTTCCAGTAGGGCCGATTGCACTTTGGCGGGCGCGCGGTTGATCTCATCTGCCAGCACTAACTCATTGAAGATAGGGCCCGGCTGGAACTGCAGTTCGGATTTGCCGTGGTTGTCCTGATAGATTTCATTGCCCGTCACGTCAGAGGGCAGTAGATCCGGTGTGAACTGTATGCGCCCGAGCCCGGCTTGCAGCACCTGGGACAAGGTCTTGATGGAACGTGTTTTCGCGGTGCCAGGGAGGCCCTCCAGTAACACATTGCCGTTACACAGCAAGGCGAGTGTCAGCGTGCGCACCACCTCGTCCTGTCCTATGACTGATTGCGCCATTTGTTGCATCATGGAGTGGACGGCCTTGAGATGTTCGCTGGGCACTATTTTTCTCCTGCTGGGACTCGCTCACACGGATATCCTCTTGGACTGATTGGGATTTTAGTATAGCGGCATCGGACGAATGTTGTTATGCAGCCCAGGCGCGCTCAGCGCGAAAACGCTGTGACAGATAGTCCATTTGGTCGCTCAGGATTCGGTCCTTGGCGAGGAAATGCCACTCCCAGCAGTTGGGCTTGAAGGGGACGGCCAGCAGCGGCATATGCGCTTCTTCGGGCGTGCGGCTATCCTTCTCCCAGTTACAGCGTTTACAGGCGGCCACTACATTTTCCCAGCGGTCTGTGCCGCCCCGTGAGGTGGGTAGCACGTGATCGCGGGTTAGATCGGCACGCGGAAGGCGCCGTCCGCAATATAGGCAACTATGATCGTCTCGACGGAACAACGTGCGATTGCACAACGGGGGGCTGAAACTCTGGATGATCCTGCCCTGAATGGCGACGATGGGTTGCAGGTCTATACGTGAACGCGAGCCACTGAGGCGTTGAATGCCCCCGAAAATGGGGGGCAGGGTTTTTCCGATGCCATAGACGACGTCCCCCTTGGCATAGGCTGTCACTGCTTCGTGCAGCGTAATCCAGCCACGAGGTTGACCAGCCATGTCCAGTCGCAGGATAGTCTGCATCGTCTCCCACTCACAATTCTGGGCTAAAGTTACTGCAAAATGGTGGCAACTTCAATCGTGACAGAAACACAGGCAGGGGGTCAGATCCGGTACTCCAGTTCAAATTCCTTGACAGGGAGAGGCTTGTCGAACACGGAACCCTGAAGGATATCGCAGCGCAATTGTGCGAGGCGGTCAGCCATCGCGATTGATTTCACGCCATCGGCAACCGCTTTCAGTGAAAGATTATGCGCCACACCAATGATCGTCTTCACGATAGCATCGTCCAGAAGAAGCGCGGGGCAGATGTTTATTGCGATGGACAGCTGTTCTGGCCACTTCGATAAATTGCTCCGGGGAGAGTGTCGATCGCTGGTCTTTACCCAGCCATTCAAACGCATCGTGCAAGATGCGATTGGTGTTTTTACTGTCAATGTCACCCGCGCCGGTATTTGTCAGCTCCACCAGACCGAGAATATTGTGGGTGGTGGTGGCATCAGATGAAAAATTCTTCGCTGCTGATACCGTAAGTGCCGGACTGCAGTTCCCGGGCAATCCAGCGCTCGCCCTCTGTGGCAATAAACTGGTCGCTCAGGTCTACCAACTTTGGTATCGTCCGGTGTGATTTCGCGCCATTGAGTACGATCACCAGTTTTGGTTTGAGTCGTCGAGTGATGTTCTGTGATACGACGATCGCCACCTCACCTGTATTCAGTTCAACCATAGAACCCGTAGGAAACAGGCCGATGGTTTGTACGAACTGTTCTACCAAGGCTGCCTGAAACTGGTGGCCGCTGCAGTCCAGCAATTCCAGGGTAGCTTCGTATGAGGTTCTCGCTTTTGCATACGGGCGTGGGGTGATCATAGCGTCGTAGGTATCAACCAGCCCAGCGATGCGTGCGAGTAGTGGTATGGATGCGCCTTCGGTGCCGCGCGGATAACCCGACCCGTCCAGTCGTTCGTGGTGATTCTCGATAATCTCGATTATTTCTTTGTCTATAACGACAGCTTTAGACATCAGACTTGCACTCATTGTAGGGTGAGCCCTGATGATTCGTCGCTGGGGATCTGTGATGTTCTCCGCTTGATCGAGTAATTCAGACGGAAGTTGCGTCATGCCGACATCGCACAGTGCACAGGCGACAGCGAGTTTTTCCAATTCGATTCGGTCTAATCCAATTTGTCGTCCTACTATGGCAGCCCAAATGGCCATCGATACGCCATGATGCTGGCGATATTTGCCAACGTCTTTCAGTCGCAACAGCGCGGCCACCGCCTCTTGATTGCGGAAGACACCCTCTATCAGCGGATTGAGAGCGGTTTGCACAGCGCTGATATCAGCAGGGTAGCCGCTGCGCAACGCGTGGAAAACCGTGTCGAGAATCTCAGCGGCTTTTCTAAAGGAAGCTTTGGTGCGGTTGAACTCCGCTTTGAGCGCCAGTTGCATTACCGGCTTCGCTTCATTCGCCGCAACCGCAAGCGTTAACGGTTGCTGGGCTCCGGTATATTCCGCATCGACATACACATGCTCGACATGATTGGAAACATACTGGATTTCCTCAGCATCTCGCACCACAAAACCTTGTACCCCCAACGGTGTTTCCAACCACGGTCTGTCGAGCCCGGCAATGAACATGCCGGGTTCCAGTTTCATAGTAGGGAGTTTGAGTAAACGCACGATACACCTCTGTAGTCTGTTCCTGCACTGGCAGACTAGAAAAAATGCTGATGGGTGTCGATTCTAGAATTTGAAAAAAGAGAACTGGGTCACCCGTAAATTGGCGTTTTGTGACCCCGGTCCTAATTTCTCTAAGGGTGACCTGTACAAGTGCGCTCGAAGTAGAGCACAGCGCTGCGCTGAGCTAGCAGCTGGGATTCACTACATCGGCCAGATTACAAACCCCTTTGTCTGCTTCCGCCAGGGTGATCTCATGTTTTTGCGTAGTCGGAAGCGGAATCACCAGCCCGTTGTACTCGACCGCGGCGTCGGCCGCGGTATTGCAGGCAAAGGCGATGGTGTAACTGCCCGCCGGAATATAGCCGAAGGAGTACTCCCAGTTATCAGTAAAAGAGCTTTGTGCCATTGATGCCACGGCAAATGGTGCAATGGTATTTACCGGTGCGGTTGTAGTGCTTTGGCTGGTGAATACGTCTGCCAGATTCTCGGCCAGTAACCCGGTACCTTTGTAGAGGTAGACTCTGTTGCCTTTGGTTGGCGTGGTTTTTTCGTTACAGGGTGAGACGGTGTCGAACAGTGTGCTGTCTACAGTGCCAGACAATCTGGCGGCGGTCAGATTGTCCTCCATACGCACACCGTTGGTTGTCAGCAAATACGTGTCTTTCGCCGTCTGGTACTGCAGCGCCTGCGCCAACCCGAACTCCATGGTAAAGGTTTGCTCGCCAGAGGCGAGCTGTATGCCTGGCAGCCCCTGAACGCCGCTGCCAACCTCGATTGCTTTGAGCTTATCGTCGGCCGCCAGCTGAACATAGGAGTGTTCAATGCCACCGGTGATGATCGTGATGGACACTTCATTATAGAACCCGGGCACTAGCTCAAGCCCGGTAATTACCTTCAGTTGGTTGGTGCCTTGGTATTTCAAAAGGTCGATCTGGAATGTGTCTTCGTCGACCAGGTCCAGTCCAGGAATGGTAAAGGTATTGACAACAACATCGTCGACACCGCTGCGCTTAAAGGTAATACTGTCGACCTCAATTACGACCTGCTTCAAATCCTCAGGTAGGGAGTCCGAAAGCCCCAGAGTGAGCAGTGTCGGCTTGTTGCCATCGTCATCATCGTTATTGCAGTCAAAACCACAGCTGCAGCCACCCAGCGGTAGCAGTAATGCCAGCGGCAGCAGGCAGGACAACAATATTTTCATTGCAGATTTCATGGGCGACAGTGACCTGGTAGTTAAATATGTGGACAGTGATCAGGCAGTACCCGCTATTATGGGCGAAACCGGTCGCAAGTTGTAGGTCTGTCAGGGATTAGTGCGCTTTCCGCTCATGATAAGCCTCTGCAAAGGAAATACTGTCAGCGTTGTCAATCAGGGTGCCATTGTCCAGCTCGGTGGTTCGCGCGCTGATTTCCAGCATCGCACCGCCCAGCTCTTTCGCGGAAATGACCAACGACCCGGGGCGTAGTAAGGCTTCGAGTATATAATGCATGGCGTTGGCCCGCTCGCTGCTCGGCCGTACGAACGCGGAGCGATAACCAAAGGTACGCAGATCGCTACCGTTGGCTAATTCTGCGACCTCCAGTTCTGCGCGACCTTTCTCTCTGGCCCAGTGTTGCTCACCATTGGCATCTGTCCCCATGCCAGTGACAGAGTGGAATGACATCGCGCCTTCGGTGCGGGCAGCAAGCCACGCCTTGATAAAAGCGACGGGAAAATCCACGTGTATCCAGGTATAGGTTTCATCATCCATCCCCACCGAAGTCGCTCCGAGGCCCCACATTACGGTATTGACCTGACTCAGCTCGGCCGCGAGGTCGGAATAGTCAGTAAAATCCTCGTGGAGTAGCACCTCCACTTTTCCCGATGCCACGCCGGCGTTAATGCGTGGCGAGCTGCGCCGCGTAACCACGTAAACCTTCTCTACGTCGGAATCCTCCACTGCCGCCTTGAGCAATCCGTCCCCGACCGATCCGGTCGCGCCGAAGACCATCACCACCTTGTTGGCATCCTCCTGCACTTGTGGGTTTGCGGCGGGCGTTAAGTGGCCCAGGGTGAGAGCGCCCCAGATATCGAAAGTTACTACCACCAGCAGCAGCCCGGCAACAAGGAAGCAAGCAATTTTCGTGATCGCATTCATGGTATAAATTCCGTTTCGCGTGAGTGAGCGTCCACTATATAGGGCTGCATATCATGTAGTGTTGGATACAGCCCTCTGGGTCATTCAGGGAGTCTACCGCCCAGCCGGTTTTCTGCATCAGCCGCAACGCATTACTTCTGGCGTAGATAGCCCATTTAAGAGGTTGGGACTTATCGTAGTCGAGAAAGTCCAGTTCACCGTTCTCATTCACCGCTTCGAGTTTTTCACGGAATGCCGCCTGGAACTTACTGCTGTGCTGGGCATTGGCACCCCATGCTCTTGTCACGCCGTCAATAAATGACAAACCGCCCTTTGTGGTTTCATTCAGGAACAAGCTGAATATGATTTTCCCACCGGGCTTTATGTACCGTCGGAGCATCTGCAGCATGGCCACGTAGTCATGCGGCGCCAGATGGGTAAATACCGAAAACAGGCAAATAATATCGAAACTGGCCTCCTCCACTGGCAGGTGTGAGCCGGCACTCAGTGGTTCGCCCTCCGGGTTGTACATTTCGTTGTGGGAGTTTGATACATAAAACGTGAAGCGCGGGTCAGTGACGGATTTCTGTAGGAAATCAATTAATTTGGGCGCCACATCGATACCGACATAGCGGCCGATGGGGAGTTTATCATCCAGTATCGCCTGCACCAGTTTAACCCTGCAAGCCTACCTGTCACCGTGACAGGTCGGGCGCAGCACGCCCGGCAATCAGCGGTAAGTCCAGGTAGGTTTTAATTCCCGGTGCTGCGCGACACACGTAAGGAATGGCGCTGATACAATGATTGGCGGTGGCGACTATACCGGGATTGCGAATCAGGCCAGCGGCGATGGACTCGGGGTGCCAACCGTGGAATGTGACCTGAGAGGACGGGTCGCCACACACTTCCACCTCAAAGCGCTCGCCCTGTGGCCCGAAGTCCCAGGCCGGCTCCAGATTTTCCTCGCCCATAAACCAGTTAACCCGCACGGTGATAACCGGTACGCCACGTACCGTGTGCTGCCAGGTGAAACGCTGTGCCGCAACGAGGCCGGGGGCGATAACCCCGATCGGCGAATCGATAGGTGCGGTGGCGACAGCTACTTCGTGCTTGGCTATGACATTGGCATCCACATCGAAACCCAATTCTGCAACGACCATTTCCATGGATTGCTGGAACCCCTGGCCGAGAAAGTGAACCATTGGGCTGGCCACCGCTGCTTCCGGTGTTTTGCCAAACAGCATGATATCGCTGATGACGGCGGGGGCGCCATAGGTGCGAATATCCGAGAATTCCTCCGCGCGCACATGGGTTATTGCGCTGGATAGGGCGGAAATCATCAGCGGGAAACGCTCGGTAATGCCGCCGGGGTGAATGCCGGAGCCGTGCAAGGTGCTGTGGCCGGTCTGGCAGGCCTGTTCCAGCTCAGAGATATCTCGCTTACCGGGATAAAACCAGTTGAGGGGTGTTACGACGTTTTTGCCCGAAGCGAGTAGACGAGAGACGATACCAGCGTCTGCCATGATGGGACTGTACATGACGCAGTCGGCGTCCATATCGACAAGGGTATCGATGTCGCAGGTAGCGTTGATGCCCAGTGGTGCCATACCACAGAGATCACCAACATCCTGGCCGTCCTTCTCTTGCGAGTGAACCCAGCAGCCCACTAGTTCCAGTTCCGGGTGTGCCACAATGCCCTCGATCGCCGCTCGTCCCACGCCGCCGGTCGCCCACTGTATGACGCGTATTGTCATGATCTCTACCTCCCCTGGTTTGTAAAAGCGTCAGGCAGCGAACGCCAGGCGAGCGGCAGATCGGTCGACCAGTTCGGTTTGCGCGGTGGCATATTGAACCCCGGTGGCGGCTGCCAGGCCATCGCCTTCATGGTTTCGCCGATGAAGGTCATGTTCAGGTAGTCATGGCTGTAGCAGAACAGGCCGTCGCCAGCGTAGTAAAGAATAGAGATGCCCGGCACGAGCCACTGGCCGCCGTCGGGTTTATCTCCCAGCACCTGGTCCCAGTGACTGACCAGCCGGTGTCCATCTACCATGGTCCAGCGCTCCGGAGTTGACCAGCCGTGACCCGTCAATCCGGCCATGGAATCCTGAAAAAACTGGCGGATATTTTCCCGGCCCTCCTGACGTCCCCAGGCGGGATCCAGATAGACGGCGTCTTCAGTGAAAAAATCCGCCATCACATCCCAGCCGCACTGGCCTGTATCTACCTTGTCACGTGTCGCCACAAACCGGTGGTAGGTATCCTGCGCCTCTTGTTCTATCTGGGATTTTGATTTCATGCCAGCTCCTTATTTTCATTTCTGTGCAACATAGTTTATGTAGCAGCCATTGTCGATGCTGTGGTGCATCAGATGCACCGCGTGGTTCAAAATGCCTGTATATTCCCGGCACTTGCGCTGCCCGGTCAGGCGCGCGTAGAGTAATCTCCATCGGGACACTACGAGCAACGCGAGCGCAAACTTTATGATCGATCTGCATTACTGGCCCACTCCCAATGGCAAGAAGCTCACAATCCAGCTGGAGGAGTGTGGTATTGATTACACGGTGATTCGCTGTGAGATAGGTCGAGGCGCACAGTTTGAGGATGATTTTTTGCAGATCAGCCCGAATAATCGCATGCCCGCCATTGTCGATCATGATCCCGGGCATGGCGGCAAACCGTTGTCAGTCTTCGAGTCGGGGGCGTGCATGATGTACCTTGCAGAGAAGACGGGGCAGTTTGGTGGCAGCGGTCAGCGAGAGAAGTGGGAAGTCTATCAATGGGTGATGTGGCAGATGGCCAACCAGGGCCCGAAGATCGGGGAGCGCGGGCATTTTGCGCGTCTCAAGGACAGTCAGGGGGATCAGTCTTACGCGTTGCGCCGTTTTGATGATGAGGTGCACCGGTTGTACGGCGTGATGAACAATCGGCTCTACGACCGCCGCTATATGGCGGGTGACAACTACACGATTGCCGACATGGCGTGCTATCCCTGGAGTGTCGGGTGGGAGGCACAGGGGATAGACATCAATGAGTTCAAATACGTTAAACGCTGGCTGAATGCGCTGAGTGAGCGCCCGGCACTACAGCGCGGTATGGCGGTGGGGAGCGATCTGTCCCAGGATTATTCCGCGCTGTCTAAAAAAGAGGCCAGTCGTATAGTCTCGTTGCTGTACAACCAGCGTGCGCGATCGGCACCTGAACACGGTGGTCTGCTGGAGTGATCGAGCCGGTCTAACACCCGAGGCGCGCTAGCTTTAGAACGGCACCTAATCCTGCGGTTGCGGGCCTGGTTGCTGAGCCCGGATGAGGTCGATACCCCCCCTTGGCTGTACAAAGAGGCCCTCTGCGCTGGCTGTCATAACACCCTCAGCGTACATTTCACCTCGCATGATGGTTTTGCGACGTTCCACCTTTACCAGTTTCGCCTCCAGCTTCAACTCCGTGTTGAGCGGCGTACGCTGATGGTAATTAATATGCAGGTAGCCGGTCATGCCGGGCTGGCCACCCAGCACCTGCGCCATGCCCAGGAACTGATCGAAAATGGCCGCGACATAGCCACCGTGGACGCTGCCAGGCGGCCCCTCGTAGGCCCAGCCACACTGGCAGGTGCCAAACGCGAGGTCCCCGTCGATCCAGTCGTTGATCGGCGGTGCAAGCGGATTACTCCACCCCGCCAACGGATTGAGTTCATGACTGATCTGGGCAAAGTTCCCGTGCTCGCCGCTGGCTGCCCAGTTAAACCGGCCGTAGATGCGCGGCGAGCCACGAAATTCCTCGGCAGTGACTTCAAGCTGCTCGGCGATGGCGTGCATTGTGTCGATGCTGGGCGAGCTGGTTACCAGCGCCTCGGTCAACTGCTTGATGGCGTTAGCCACGCGACGCTTGGCCACCCATTCGTCATTAAAGGCGGGGGTGATTTCTTCGGTGGCAAAGGGATTGATATCGTCGTGCATTTAGCACCTGAGTGGTTGGAGGGCGAAAGCCGGGTTCCAGTGTAACGTAAAACCCGAGCGCAGTTGCCGGTATGCAGCTATCGGGTCAGTCGATATGCCGTAACAGGAAGGACGTCAGGTCTTCGCCGGAGGGGTCGGTGAGCGCATATGCCGGTTCCTCAATATAAGCTACGTTCTCCAGGCCGACCTCATCTGCACGCTGTTTTACAGCGAGCGCATGCAGGCCATGGTGTAAAAACAGGTTCAGCAGATCGTCAAATCCGGTTGCAAAGTTTTGTACGTAAATGGGCGCATCACCAGAGTCCATCAATTCCAACATATCAACATTGGCGCGATAGGCCGCGTTCTCAGGCGTGTTGATAGCGTCCAGATTGTCGACGCCGAGGAAGGTAAGCAAGTAGTTGGTGGCGCCGACGGCCTTGGCCACGGTGGGAATATCCGTGCCACCCAGCACTCCCTTAAGGCCTTCCGTAATTGGCAGCAGCACGGTCTCCCAGCGAAGCAGGTCATAGGTGGACTGGGTGGCGAGTGCGCCCACGGCTTTGAGCCGTGTGGACTCGCGCAGTACGGGGTCTTTGTTGTCTGGGTCGGCTAAATCATCGTGTGCGCCCAACCAGAGGCTGGCACCGGCACCGGCGGATACGCCAAACGCAGCGACATTTTTAGGGTCGAGGTTGAGACTGGCGTAGTGGTAGCGCATAAATTGCAGGGCGCGTGCTGTGTCCTGCAGAGAGGGCAGTACGCCGCCCTGTACCGCGATAGAAGAGGTACCCTGTGCTGCGGATGGAACCTTCAGCAGGGTATAGCTGATGGTGGCGAAGGCGACGCAGCTCTGCAAAAGCGTCCTGATCCGCGTTTCATTCGAGTGGCCTGCACTTTTGTCACCGCCGGTAAAGCCTCCGCCGTGGATATAGAGAACCAGAGGCGTGGGTGCATCGCAATCGGGCAGGTAAATGTCGAACAGGTTGCGCTCGCCCTCGCCGTAACTTACGTTTTCGGCATAATCCGCAGCAATGCCAGACAAATCGACGGGCGCTTCTGACAGACTCAATTCGAGAGCAGGCCTGGTTTCTACCGGGATTAAATCGCTGTTGTTGTCGTTGTTATTGCTGCAGGCAGCCAGGACACAGAGTGAGAGCGACGTGCCGAGTGTTTGAATGAAGTTCATGGCGAGGGTCTGCTGTTTCAGGACGGGAGCACCAAATATAAAGAAATTCTACCCGGGTAGCGACTTTCGCGGCCATGGTTTACAGTATTTGGGTTATAAAAATGGTCTCAAGTTTAGAAAGTTACAACCTGACAATTATTGAAGAGGGGAGTATATGAAATTTACCGGCGGGTGTTACTGCAAAAAAATACGGTACGAAGTAGATGGTGAGCCGTTGATGAAGGGGCTTTGTCACTGCCGAGAGTGCCAGTATATTTCGGGCGGCGGTGCCAATGTTGCGATGGCGGTGCCTTCTAGTACCTTTTGCTACACCGCAGGTGAGCCCAAATCCTTTTCGCGCAGCGATCTGGATTCCCCGGTCAAGCGGGAGTTCTGTGCTGACTGCGGCACATCCCTGACCAGCCAGCCTCCAAGCATGCCCGATATGGTCATTCTCAAGGTGGGCACCATGGATGATCCGACGCTGTACGGTAAGCCAGACATGGCATTTTATTGCATTGAAAAGCAGGAATATCACTACCTGCCGGATGATATGCCGACGTTTGATCGTTTCCCCGGGTAACGCTGGCGTAATTCGGGTCGAGCAGTTTGCGTCTCAACGATTTATGGCTTTACTCTCGGTTACGTCAGTTACAATTTCCGGCCGGTTACGACTGGTAACTGGTTCTACCCACAGTATGAACAAGTGAAAGACTAATTTCATCACCAATCATAAGTCGTAGGGATAATTGAAGGGCTTTACAAATTTTTAATTCATCAGGCAGATAAAGAGTCAATCTCGCGTTCAGTTCTCGGTAGATGCCACTTCTTCTGAAGAATCCGGCCCCAACGAATTGACGGCTTCTCGATGAGGTGGTACACAATCGCGGATATTACAATAGAGAAAATAATGCCCAAAAATAGAGTTACGCCCAAGTGTAGATCGACATAGTCTGGAAAATAATTTTTGATTACTGTCCTCAATAATTGCGAGGCAATTGGGTGTAGTAGATAAAGTGAATAACTGATGGCACCCAACCACACAAAAAATTTATTGTTTACTCGCAGGTAGAGTGCTCCTGTGACGAAAAAGAAAATACCTAGAATATACGCCAGCATCCCACTATATTGTTTCAATCCGCCGCCATTCTCTATTGCGCGATCTATAAACATAAACGGCTGAATTAGAATCAGCAGAAGCGCAGTAATAACCAATAGCAAAATGGGCACGCGGATGCGCCAAATAGTAACCAGTCTTTGGCGGTCATCATACCAAATACGAAAGAGCCCCCCCCAAAACATAATGGCTAGATGCCACGGCATGCGGGGCCAGCTTTTGCTGAACATCGCTGTTATCTGTTGTCTTAATTCTGGATCAGTGCTGAGAAAGTTCTGGAAGGACATAAGGCAGATGCATGCCCCAAAAATAGCAAGTGGCCTGTGGAGTGCGCCGATCAAAAACATTGCAAGACAAAGAAAGTAAAATACAAGCTCCACTTCCAACGTCCAATAAAGCCCTTGCAGGGGCATGACGTCGAAAACAGAGTAGAACATGGTAATGTTTCCTAAAACTTGGGCCCCATCAATCTTTCTTGCTGGTAGAACAAACAAAACCAAAATCGCGCAGATTATTGAAGCCCAAAATGCCGGATATAATCGAAAAAATCTGCTGATGACGAACTTACCGGAACCGGCGACTCTTCCTCCTTTCAGGCTGGGGCAGATTACAAAGCCACTGATAGCGAAGAATGCGATTACCCCAATCCGGCCAAAATCAAACAGATAGGCGACATCGTATAGTTGCGAACCACTTCCATCGGGAGTCTGGATCGATTTAAAAATGGCAGTTGTGTGCATCCATACAACCAATAACGCAGCAAACCCGCGAATGGAGTCAATATGCCCCATCCTACTACTCTGTTCGTTTGAGTCAGCCAAGCTCCCTTACCCCTATAGATAATCGTTTGCCAATCTCAGACAACCGATGATTCCTGAATTGATTCCGCGCCCTGTTGAAAGAGTATTGGCATCAAATTCTCCGTATAGTAATTGTCAAAAGGGTGCCAACTGGCGGCGTTACGGTCAAGATAAATTTCTGCACAAATCCATTCTCCGAGCTTCTTTAGCGTCTAGTCTCTATTTTCCCAGTTTGCGAGCGAACCGTCGTCATCAGAAAGTTACAACGCGTTTAGCTGCAACGTTAGTGGCAGTTGGAGACAACACCGACATGTTGAAGCTTCGGTTATTTTGCCCACTTGGTTTCGCGGGCCTGTCGGTTGCAATTGGCCTGCAACAGGGCAAACCACCCGAGCCACCATGTAGACTGATTCGCACTTTGCCAGACGGGTATTGCGTACGCTATGCAGTGACGATACTCTCTATAAAACGCTCAGTAATTCACGCGGCTAATATAAAGTAGACACTGGCATGACAGTCAATTTGATGAAGCACACAACCTCTTTCGTACTGATATTCTCTCTAGCCATTGGGGCCAGTGTGCAGGCGGAGTCCGAAGCTGACATCAAGGCGGTTACGCTGGACGGGCGCCCCGTGTTGCTGAAAGCCGACCAAACCTGGGATTTTGTTGAAATTGTGGCGGGTGACCCCTCTGTCAGTGCGGTGCTGTCGGTAACGCGTATATGGGATATGAAGAAGGCCTGTAAACTCCAATTTCGTCTGCAAAACAATCTGGGCTACCGCATCAGCACCCTGGTGCCCCGAATGTCTGTGCTGAACCAGCAGGGTGTGGTCTACGACAGTAAGTCGATAGCCTTCGCCTCCATCAAGCCGACCAACTACAAATACACTGACGTCCAGTTTGAAGGGATCGGTTGCGAGGAAATCTCACATGTGAAGGTGCTCGGAGCACCGCGTTGCAATATGGGCGATATTGACCAGTGGAATGAAGAAGAGGGCGAATGTTTTAGTAACCTCTATATTGAACCCAGTGAGCTTATTAACATATCCAAATAATCCGTTCCTGACGGGTATCTACAAAGAGTATAACGTCCATGAAATTCGTATTATCCACCTCATTTAGCAGTGTGGCGCACCTGACACAATTGGCGCCTGTCGCAGACACTCATGGCTGGCACTCTATGTCCTTCTCGGATCATGTGGTCAACCCGGAGACTATCAACACCCCGTACCCGTATACCGAGGATGGCCGTCGCCGCTGGCCGCCATTCACCGATTGGCCTGATCCCTGGGTAATGATCGGCGCTCTGGCAACGATCACGGAAAAGCTGCGCTTCACCAACAATATATTTGTCCTGCCACTGCGCAATCCGTTTCTGGTGGCGAAGGCTATTAGTACCGCAGCTGTGGTCTCGAACAACCGGGTGACACCGGCCATTGGTGTGGGCTGGTCAGGTGACGAATTTGCGCTGATGGCTGCTGATTTCAAGACCCGCGGCAAGCGCATGGATGAAATGCTGGAAATTCTGCGCCTGCTGTGGACCGGTGAGCTGGTGCAATACCAGGGCGAGTACTATCAATTTGACGCGTTGGAAATGAACCCCGCTCCGACGGAGTACATCCCGATATGGATAGGCGGAATTTCAGATCCGGCCATGCGTCGTGCCGCCCGCCTCGGAGACGGCTGGGTTACCGATCTGCAGACCAGCGACGAAATTATTGAGTGTGTTAATCGTATCAAGGTCTGGCGCAAGGAATTTGGCCGCGATCACTTGCCCTTTGAGGTGATGGCCACCCCCTCGGATGCCTGGAACTACGACGGCTACAAGCGTCTCGAGGATGCCGGAGTGACCCATATTCTGACCATGCCATGGCCGTTTTATCACGGTGAGACCGACGAGCTGGACAAAAAAATCGACAGTGTGAAACGGTACTCGGACGATATTATCAGTCAGTTTTCCTGACTCCTGGTGCCGCTCTGGAGTGCCGGGCGACCTAGCCCGGTACAGTGTCAAGTGGGGAAACAGGCTGGCAAAGCAGCCAAATATGGACAAATTTTAGCCGTTTCTGGTATTTAGCCCATACCGCCCCAAGCCCGCGGCATCTGCATGTTGAGCCGCTCCATTCCGCCATTGACGCCAAGAATTTCGCCAGTGACATAACTTGCCGCCGGCGTGCAGAGATACAGGGCGCCGAGGGCGATATCCTCCACTTCACCCAGACGTGCCATCGGTGTCAGTTCCACCATTGTCTGTTCGATTTCGGGTGTGAGCACGGTATTGAGGGCGTCTGTTTTGGTAGAGCCCACGGCGATAGCATTGACGCGCACCTTGGGGGCGAACTCCTGCGCCAATTCCTGCGTCAGCATAGACAGCGCAGCCTTGGCCGTACCGTAAGCGGAGAAACAGGGGGTGGGTATATGTCCTGCTATCGAGGAAATATTGAGGATCGCACCGCCACCGGTGGATTCGACCATCAGCGGAGCGCAAATACGTGAGAGCTCAAAGGCTGTGGTCACATTAAAGCGAAAGGCAGCCTCGAACTCTCGCGCGGTGGTTTTTGAGACGGGCTTGGGCGGAAAACCGCCGGCATTGTTCACCAGAATATCGATGCGTCCGAATTCCGCCATGGTGCGATCAGCGAGGTTTTGCAACTGGCTGAAGTCCAGTACGTCGGTCTGCACAACCAGTGCTCGCCTCCCCATCGATGTGATCTTCGCTGCCACGCTTTCCAGGTCGGCGACCGTGCGCGCACCGATCACCACATCGGCACCGGCCTCTGCGAAGGCTTTGGCGATAGCCGCTCCGATGCCTTTGCCGGCGCCGGTTACTATCGCGACTTTTCCGTCCAGTTTGAAATTATTAAAAATTGACACGTGCTACTCCTCGAGAATGATAAAAGTAATGTACACAGAAAAAGATGCCAGCCTTAAAACAAGGGCACACTTACTGCAAGTTGCGGTTGATAAAATTCACCATCGGGCCAATCACATGATTGGCTTCATCATCATCCGCAGTGACGATATCCACATGGCTGTAACCTTCCGAGATATACACTTCAAAGCCACCGCTCACTTCGCCGAATGTGGGAAGGCCTCGCTCGGGTTGGCGTTGTCCACCACGCGCGGTGTTGTGCCATCACAGCTTGGTGCCGCGCAGGGGCCGATAGCGGCGGCAAAACTGAGCCAGGCCGCTGGTGCCGGTGTCAGCCCGTTGCTGCCCCCGAATGCGATCACTGGAATATCGATGGCCGTGGCCTGCGTGCGATTGTCGCTACCGCTGCGGCCAGGCCATCGTCGTCCAGGAATTTACCCAGCAGGGTGACTGACGATACGGATGAATTCCCTACCAGTGGTGTCAGGATACTCAGTTCTGGCACCTG
>CAWWAG010000047.1:0-24918 GCA_963934845.1 uncultured Halioglobus sp.
TGCTCACGCTTACGGCTATGCCGTGGAATGCGTTCAGCGTTTCAGAATTCTGATACCTGCGATATTCACCATGAGGGGTCTTCCATGAAAATGACCGACGGCCTGGAGTCCTTTTGTGGTGATCTGGATTTATTCTCCCTGACGATGAGATCTTGTCCAGAACTTTGATAAACCTCCATCCAAAACGTTGTGTAATGAATGTCGCCGCAAATCCCCATCGTATACAAACGTGTTGTTGCTGAATGCCTCCAGAATCTGGAATTTCACCAAGATCGCTATAATAGGTGAGGTCGGAGCATGAGCCTGTGTAGGCGGGCTGATCCATCTGCGAAGTCCTTGAATTCTGGTGAATAGTTCGCACAAACTTCCAATGCGTTTTAGCAGCTGCGCCACCCGTCAGGATGCCGCCTTCCAGCAGAAAATTACGTTTGTCTGTATCCTTAGTAAAAGTGCTCACATACCGAAATCGGCAGGGCTATTAAACACCAGCGCTTCCTGAGCATCATCAATAATCGCGTTCGTTGTATTGAGCGGGAAGAAATCCCATTTGAGGATTACCCACTCATCACAGAGAATAACCTGGTCAAACTTGGTCAATGCCCATATGTAATCAGGCTTTATGGCTCCACACCGGCCTACCGTCCGGCGCTGGATGCGGAGAGGATGAGTGATTTGCAGCCCGAGTTCAACCGGTTTTCCAAAGAGGGTGACTGGGCGGCGATGTTCGCACTGGTGACCAACGAGGTGCTGGATACGTTGGCCATTTCTGGCACGCCCAACGAAGTGGTGCGCAAGCTGCTAGACCGCTATGGCAATATTGCCCAGCGTATCAGCCCGGTCGTATATACCGCTTATAATGTGGTCGCCAAGGCCATGGCGGACGCAATGAAAAAGTATTGGCGTAGACCGACTCCCACTTGGTTCGGGCTCAAGCCACTGGCCAAAAATGCACGGCGTATTGCCGAGTTGGGTGACGGTTGGATTCCTATCGTGCAAGATCCCGATGAAATCGCGTGCGGAATCGAGATCCTGCACAAAGTGTTTGTGGACGTCGGGCGTAAACCGGAAGAGCTGGCCGTGCGCGCGATATCCAGTTTTGTCTCTACCACCGGCGGTCTACCGGATCTGGAGGCCACGCTGTCGGGTGTCCAGGCCTATATTGATGCGGGCGCCACCTGCCTTGAATTTCTGCCTTTGTATTTTGCGCAGCAGAGTGAGCAGCTGGAAGGTGTTTTTCGCGCCGTCGCCAGTGTGAAGTGCACCGGTTTATCCGTTTGTAATCACACTGGCGTCGCCAGTGAGGGCGGACCATACAGCATCGCGCCTTATGATTCGCCAGCCTTCTGGTCGACGCTCCCAGTGGTCGATGTATTCCCCATTGGAGTCGAACACCGGGCCGCCGATAGCCCCCATTCCCTGCTGTTCACCGCGAGCGTGTCGGCCAGCGTCACCACCTCGTCATGTGCGCCGCATCGACTGATTGTGGTACGTATGGCGGTTTCAAGCATGCGCGGTCATTATGCCGGGTTGGTGACGAGTTCAACGTAGTGACTGCATTTACGAAATAGCTTTTGCGGATGGGCCTCTTGGAAATAGTGCAGCCCAATCTCGGAAGAGGGTATGTGCGACGCGATAGCGAGCATCGGCACCTGTTTGCGCTGGCAGTCGTGCAGCCCGTTGATCAAATGCAGATTCATCACACACGGCGATTTTACCCGTTACCGCCGCTTCGCTACCTGCAATGCAAGCGCCAACCTCCTCGTGGCGCACATGCATCCAACGAATCTTTCTTGATTGGAGCAGGCTGTAATTGATGCCATTCAAGCTGTCACCGGTGACACCCCAGATACGTTTGGCACCGGTCTGCACCAGCGCATCAACCAGGTAATTAGCACCGCTAATTTTGTTCATTATTCTCTTCTTCTACTAGAGCCAGTAAACGAACACGAACAGCAGCAGCCACACAACATCGACGAAATGCCAGTACCAGGCCACGCCCTCCAGTGCAAAGTGATCTCCGGAGTGGCTGAAATGGCCCTTGAGCGCGCGACCCAGCATGGTGCTGATCATGATGACGCCCACCAGCACATGGAAACCGTGAAATCCGGTCAACAGGTAGAATACGCTGCCGTAGATACCGGCGTTGAGGGTGAGATTGTTGCGTTCGTAGTCGTCGATATACTCGTGGGCCTGCAGGCCGAGAAAGGCAAGGCCCAACAGTATAGTGACCAACAAACTTACCTTGAGAATACCACTGTGGCCCTGCGCCATCGCGCGGTGCGCAAACGTCAGGGTCACGCTGCTGGTGAGCAGTAGTAGTGTGTTGGCCAGCGGCACGCCCCAGGGGCTGCCAAGATTAGTGGCTCCCAGAAACTGGCCGTTGTCAGGGTTGGTCAGCAGGGGCCACTCCGCGTTGAAATCTGGCCAGAGCATGACGCTGGTGATAGGGTGAACCTCGCCACCCAGCATGGGTATTCCCCACCATCGGATGAAAAAATAGCCACCGAAAAAGCTGGCGAAAAACACCACCTCAGAGAGGATCAGCAGCTTCATTCCGGAGCGAAAGGAACGTCCCACCTGTTCGTTGTAAACGCCAGACAGGTTCTCGCTGATGACGTTGCCAAACCATCCGAACAGCACAACAACGAGCAGAGCCACACCACACATCCAGACCCAGGGTCCGCTGGGTAGCTCATGTAACCAGCGGCCAATGCCCGCAAAAAAGGTAAACAGTGCGACGCAACAGAGAATCGGCCAGTGCGATGAAGCCGGGATATAGTATTTATCAGTAGGCGTGGGTTCGCTCACGTGCGGCCTCCCAGGTTGCTCTCAGCCGCCTTGTTGCGCTGTTGCGACGAGGCTGTCTCCTGCTTTAGTTCGAACAGGGAATAGGACAGGGTGAGAGTGGAGTATTTCTTTGGCAGCGTAGAATCAATCAGGAAAACAACAGGCATCTTGATGGATTCTCCAGGCGCCAGTGTTTGTTGTTCGAAACAGAAGCATTGGGTCTTGATCAAGTATTCCGTGCCCAAAATCGGGGTGATACTGGGTATCGCCTGCACCGTCATCGTGTTTGCGGTGTTGTTTTTGGCAAAAAAGTTGACCATGTAAGTCTCGCTGGTGGTGATTTCCAGCGATTTGACCAACGGGTAGAAGCTCCAGTTCAACTGCTCAGTATTGGTGGTGACAAACTCGATCGACAGGGTGTGAGGCGCGATCGTGGTGCTTGCGATTGACGCTTTCGCCACCCGGATCTTGCCGATGCCCAGAGCGTCGCACATCAGATCGTACAGCGGCACTAACGCGAAAGAGAACCCGAACATCAGCACTGACGCTACCACCAGTTTAATCAGCAGTGGCCGGCGCGCGGGTCTGTCTGGTGCAAGTACCATCGCTTAATTGATCCTCGGTGGCGTCTGGAAACTGTGATGTGGTGGCGGTGAGCTGAGCGTCCACTCCAGTCCTTCGGCACCTTCCCAAACCCGGTCGCTAGCGGGATCGCCCCGATGCCGAGAGATGATCAGATTGTAGACGAAAATGAGCTGGCTGAAGCCGAATACGAAAGCCCCGACGGACGATACGAAATTAAAATCAGCAAACTGTAAGGCGTAGTCAGGTATGCGGCGAGGCATACCCGCCAGACCGAGGAAGTGCTGAGGAAAGAACAGTACGTTGACCGATATCGTCGACAGCCAGAAGTGCCATTTCCCCAGTCGTTCGTTGTACATACGCCCCCAGAACTTGGGGTACCAGTAGTAGGTGCCGGCAATAAAGGCAAATGTCAGGCCATTCACCAGCACATAGTGAAAGTGCGCGACCACGAAGTAGGAATCGTGGTATTGGAAGTCGGCTGGCACCACTGCGAGCATTACACCGGTGCATCCGGCAAATGTGAACATGAAGACGAAGGCAATGGCGAACAACATGGGTGTCTCGAAACTGAGCGAACCGCGGAACATGGTGGTGATCCAGTTGAAAACCTTCATGCCTGTCGGCACGGCAATCAACATGGTGGCCAACATAAAGTACAACTGTGCACCGTAGGGTATGCCGCTGGTGAACATATGGTGAGCCCAGACGATGTAGGACAGAAGGCCGATCAGTACTGTAGCCGCCACCATAGTGCGGTAGCCAAACAAGGGTTTACGGCTGAATGTGGGGATAATCTGCGTAATAATCCCAAAGGCCGGCAGTGCCAGCACATACACCTCGGGATGGCCGAAAAACCAGAAGATGTGCTGAAATAATAACGGGTCGCCACCGCCAGCGGCATCGAAAAAGGACGTGCCGAAGTTGCGGTCAAACAACATCATGGTTACAGCACCCGCCAGCACTGGCATGATGCCGATCAGTAAAAAAGCAGTAACCAGCCAGGTCCAGACAAAGATTGGCAGCTTCATCCATGTCATACCGGGCGCGCGCATCGTTGCTATGGTGGTGATGATATTGATTGAGCCCATGATCGAGGATATGCCGAGCATGTGAACGGCGAAAATCATGTAGTCGGTACTCGGCGGACCGTAGGTGGTGGATAGGGGGGCGTACATGGTCCAGCCGAAATTGGGCGCACCACCGTCCATGAACAGGGTGCTGAGCAGCATGATAGTTGCCGCAGGAAGCAGCCAGAAGCTCATATTATTCATGCGCGGCAGGGCCATATCCGGCGCGCCTATCATCATGGGTATCAGCCAGTTGGCGAAGCCAACCGCCACCGGCATAATAAAGCCAAACAGCATGATCAGGCCGTGCATGGTGGTCAGGCTATTGAAGAAATTAGGCTCTACGAACTGTAAGCCCGGCACAAACAATTCCGCACGGATACACAGCGCCAGACTGCCGCCAACAAACAGATTCAGCAGCGCAGTACACAGGTACAGCGTGCCGATGTCCTTGTGGTTGGTGGCCGTGGTCCAGCGTACTATAAACGCGATCACGCGTTTGGGGACGCTCTGTTGGACCGCTGTCGCGGTCACTCCGTTAGCCATGAATCCTATTCCTCAAAACGTCCGATTTTGCTGTGCTCATTGTCTGCGCGCCTGTATTTGGGAGGGTTGCACCAGATCGCCGGTGTCGTGCTCCCAGGCGTTGCGCTCGTAGGTAATAATTGCGGCCAGTTCTTCGTCGTCCAGTTGTGGTGCGAAGGCTTGCATTGCGGTATTCGGAACGCCGTTCATTACCACATCAATATTTCGGTTAATATCGGAGCCCGTGGTGATCGAGCTGTCTCGCAGCGACGGGAACGTGGGTGGCATGCCGCTGCCATCATATTTGTGACAAGCACCGCAGTGCTGGTCATACAGCGCTGCGCCGCGTTTCATCGCTACGGGCAGGGTCCAGTTGTGGTCGGACGCCACAGGTGGCTTGGCGCTGACGCGCTCTGCTATCCACTTGTCGAAATCGTCCTGTGTTACGGCTTTCACCACAACGGGCATGAAGCCGTGGTTCACTCCGCACAATTCAGCGCACTGTCCGCGATAGATTCCTGGCTCCTGAATGCGGGCCCAGGACTCGTACATATAGCCAGGTACAGCATCGCGCTTGATTCCCAATTCAGGCACCCACCAGGAGTGAATTACATCGTTGGAAGTCACCACAAAGCGTACCTTTCGGTCAGTCGGTAGCACAAGTGGTTCATCTACCTCCAGCAGATACCATTCATCCTTGTCCTCAACGCCGACGACCTCTGCCATGGGGGTGGCAAGCATGCTGAAAAAACCAACGCCGTAATCCAGATATTCGTACTGCCATTTCCACTGATGCCCGGTAATTTTGATGGTCAGGTCGGCAGCGTCGTAGTCGTCCATCTCTATCAATACCCGGATGGACGGAATAGCGATCGCTGTGATGATAATCAGGGGTACCACCGTCCACACGATTTCCAGCAGGTTGTTCTGTGAAAAGGTGGCCGCGACCGCCCCCTTCGACTTGCGGTGCCTGATCAGGGAGTAAATGACGATTCCATAGACCACGGCCATGATAGCGACAACGATCCAGATCACGTACATGTGCAAACCGTAAATACTCTGGCTAATCGAGGTCACCCCGCGTGGCATATTAATTTGAGTAGCTACCACCAGAGCAGGGCTCAGCAGCAAGCATGCCACCAACAAGCGAAACAGGCCTACCATAGTGAATAATCCTTGTTAGGCTCGGCCTGCTCGGCCATATATTTAACCGCTGAGATCACTTCCTCGCCGGTGCACGTGGTACACCCGCCTTTCGCGGGCATGCCATTGATACCCTGCAGTGTGTTGTGCAACAACACATCGAAGTTCTTGTTCAGGAGCACCGCCCACTGCTGTCTGTCTCCCAACACAGGGGCGCCGAGTTTACCCTTGTCGTGGCAGATGGCGCAGGATTCCCTGTACACCGTCTTGCCGGTGGCAGTATTCGTGGCCTGGGCGCGTGGCAGCTTCACCTTGTCGGTGTAAATTCGCCACTGTGAGGCTGTCAGCGCTTTTTTGATGATGTAGTCCACCGCCGCCTCAACATCGTCAGTGTCGCAGGTCACACAGGCGCCGCGCGCCGGCATATTGTTGTAGCCCTGAACAGCATGTCGATAGAGCGCCGACAAAGGCCTTGCCTGCAGGCGGCGCCACCAATTGTCACTGTCCTTGATGCGGGGCGCGCCCGCTTGGCCACCGACATGGCAGACATTGCAGGCATTCCAGAAGACCTGCTCACCCCGTTTCAGCCGCGGTTGGCTCGCCTTGATGTCGGCCGCGTCGTAAGGTTGCTTGCTCACTACAGATTTGAGGTACTCCGCAACCGCCAGTGCATCCGCGCTGGTCATGTGTTGCAGGCTGTTGTGGTTGACGTCCGCCATCGGGCCGCGGACATCGCCAGCGTTGTTGATTAACTGGCCATCGGCAAACACATCGGAAACCTGATAGCGTTTGGCCGTTTCCAGTCCGCGCTTGGTAATGTCTGGCGCCCAGTACCCCTCAATCAGTTGACCGGTCAGGTAATATTTCTCCTTCGAAGCGCCCAGTAAGTTCATCGGCGTGTGGCACATGCTGCAGTGGCCCAATCCCTCGACGATATAGGCGCCACGATTCCAAGCCTCAGATTTGGATGTGTCGGGCACGAAGTCACCACGATCGGGATAGAAGAACAGGATTTTCCAGCCGTACTGCGCCAGGCGCACATCCGCAGGGAACGGCAGAGTGTTGCCCTTGTTCTGGAGGTTGACCACGGGGATCGCCTGCAAGTAAGCCCATAGGTCCTTGAGGTCCGATTCCTTTATTCGATTGAAATAGACGTAGGGGAAGGCGGGAAAAGAATTCGACCCATCGGCGCGAATACCTTCTTTCATTACACGGATGAAATCCGCTTCACTCCATTTGCCCAGGCCTGTTTTGGCGTCCGGCGTGATATTGGGAGTGTAGAACGTGCCGAATGGGGTCGGAATTGGCAATCCTCCGGCAAAAGCCTGACCACCACCAGTGGTCGTGTGGCAGGCCAGGCAATCACCGAGTTGCGCCAGGTACTCCCCACGGTGCACGGCTTGCGCCTGCGCACCGCTACCGTAATCAACCTTGGGATACTTGGGATATGTAGTGATGAACTCGAGCTTGGTCGAAATGGGGTGGAACGCGTGGCTGACTGGTGCTGCGAGCAGCGTACAGAAAACGAGTAGTGTCAGTAGTGAAAGGCATTCCCTTTTCAAGGCTTCTGCCCCATTGAATTTAATTAGACCTGAACCCTACAAGAGTTCTTGTAGTCATTGCAAGCGTTGGGCTCACTCGCGCTCGGGGTTTAGTGGCCTGGGCCAGGAGTGGTTGATGTTGGTGGACAGGGGGCGATCACCGTATGAACGGTGTCTTTTCTTTTCGTCACCTTCGACAACGATGGCACGCTGTGGGTTGAGCACCCGATGTATACCCAGCTCGCGTTTGTGCTGGACCGGGTCAAGACGCCGGCTCCTCAGCACACGGAATGGAAAACGACGCAACCGTTTAAGGTGGTGCTCGACAATGACATGCAGGCTTCGGGTCAGAAGGACTTGTTGCAACTGCTCATGGGCACCCATATTGGCATGAGCACCACCGAGTTCGAAACGATAGTGAAAGACTGGTTCGCCACCGCGCGCCATCAGCGCTTTGGCCAGCCCTATACGGCGCTGAGCTACCTGCCGATGGTGGAGTTGCTGGCGTACCTGCGGACTAACGGCTTCAAGACCTACTCCGTCTCTGGTGGTGGTATCGAGTTTATGCGACCCATGACTGAGACGGTCTGCGGAATTCCACCGCAACAGGTGATCGGTTCCAGCATTAAGACGCAATATGCATCAGGGTTATGTGGATACATTAAACAAGGCAATTTCCGATACTGAATTCGAGGGCAAATCACTCGAGGAGATAGTCAGGACAGCCGAAGATGGGAGATTCAAAAGTGGGAGATTCAATAATGCTGCACAGATATGGACTCACACGTTTTACTGGAACTCACTCAGCCCTGAAGGTGGAGGCCCCGCTAAAGGTGATGTCTCAACCGTCATTGATTCCTCGTTCGGTTCGTTTGACGAGTTCAAGGCGCAATTTACAAAATTCGCAGGTGAAAATTTTGGCTCCGGATGGACCAGGTTGGTAAAAAAGAAAAATGGTAGCCTTGCGATTTTCAATACGAGTAACGCGAGAACGCCGTTGACTGATAGTGAACACACCCCACTGCTGACTGTGGATGTTTGGTAACACGCTGGCATTTGTCCAGATGCAGGTAAAAGATCAGGAGTAGCGTCACGATTTCCCAAGCGACCTCCCACATTAGTGTGTTATGCGCAGCAGAGTTCCCTGGGCAGATTTTTCCAAAAACTCGGTTAGGTTTTGTTTAATAGTTTCAGCTATAATATATCACGCGGCCTGAAGCCAGCCTAGGCTGCATTGCTAGCGATTAGCGTATCGTCGATAAAAATAATATTCAGCTTGGGGATAGTGACTGTGCCTAACTCAATCAAAAAACTCGCGCTTTGCGTTGCGCTAACAACGCTTTCATTGGCACCTTACGCGCATGCGGACAATGACCGTGCGCTGGAGGAAGTGATTGTCACTGCCGAAAAAAGAAGTGAGAACGTACAGGATGTACCGATATCAATCGCCGTAGTCAGTGGCGACGAGATTAGCGCCCTGAATCTCTTTGATTTTGTCGAAACTGCGCAGCTTACGCCGGGTATTTCACTCAACAGCGGCCTGCAAGCCGCGGCAATCCGACTGCGTGGCGTGGGCCCGGGATATTTTGCGCTGGGTCAACCGCAGAGCGTGACTGTTTTCGTCGATCAGGTGGCGCAAGCGCAGATTGGCGCGGTGTTTACCACCATGGTGGATATCGAACGCCTCGAATTGTTGCGCGGCCCCCAGGGAACTCTTTACGGCCAGAACGCCCCGGGAGGTGCTTACAATATCACCACGCGGGCGCCCAATTTTGAGGGCTACAACGGTTATATCGACGGCAGCTACTCCCAGTGGGATAACACCGGCGAGGGTCGGGTAGACGCCCGTGGCGCCGTGAATATTCCTTTGATCGAGGATACGTTGGCCCTGAGGCTGGCAGGCGTCTATACCGATTCAGACGGATATATCGACATGGAAAACCGCGCTGCGTCAGAGAGCGCGTCTGGCGGGCAGGATGTTCAGGCCTGGCGCTCGCGCCTGCTGTGGCTGGTGGACGAGAATTTGGACGTCAATTGGGCGGTGAACTACCAGGACATCCACCAGTACCAGGAGCCCTTCAACTACGATGGCCTGTTGCCGGGCAGTGGAGGCAGCAATGCGGCACCCGCCATCTACAATAAATTCAATGAGCGCAGAAGCTTCGGTGATTTTCGCAGCGAGGTCACGGGTGATATCAAGGATACCAACGTGCACTTGCGCTGGGGGGATGGGACTTCCCAGATCGACGGGATCGCCTTCTACCAGAGCTACGATAGCCAGTCCAATGACAATCGTGAACCCTATCCGAGTGGTGTTGGTGTTTTCAGGATTGGTCTGGACACGGACCTCACTACGTTCGAGCTGCGCTACTCCGGCGAGCGCGAAAGAATCAGCTATCTGACCGGTCTGTACTACCTGTATTCAAAAGCTATCAGTGATACCCGGGTGACTCTCAGCGGTATCGATGTGACGCAAGCTGCTAAAGGCACGACTGAAGGCTACGCGGCTTATGCCAATGGGACACTGCACCTTAATCCCAAGTGGGATCTGTCGCTGGGTGCACGCTATGACTACAACAAATCCACTCTGGACTCGAGCGTTGGCTTTCTGGATTTCGCCGGCGCGATTGATGATTCAGTGGATTTCGGCCATGTGTCGTGGAGCGTCAAGCTGCAGTATTACATCAGGGATGATCTCAACGCCTATCTTGCAGTAGACAATGCTTATAAGCAGGGTGGATTCAACACGTTGACGACAGCGGTATTGGGCTTTGAAGATATATTCCCGGATCAAGTTACCGCTGCGAAGGAGGTTGTTCCTATCGGGGAGGAGGTGTCAACGGCGTATGAGATAGGGTTGAAAGGCACTGTGCTCGATGACACCCTGCGCTTCGCTGTCAACATCTTCTATCAGGAATTCCATGATCACCAGCTCACTCAGCCCAACAACGTGGCTGCGCTCGCGCCGTTGGAAGGGTTGTTCGAGGGTTCAGTGGTCAACGCCGACAAGGTGTTGACCAAAGGTATAGAATTCGAAATGACCTACCTGCTGGGTGAGCACTGGGACATCGATCTCAGTGGCGCCTTTTTTGATGCCACCATAGAGGATTGGTCGAACCGTTTCTGCGAGGGGGGTGAAGAGCAAGCCCCCGACCAGTTGTATTGCCCCAAAAGTGGTGGCGATCCACTGAACTCGCTCCCGCAGTGGAATATCAATACACAAGTGGGGTACCAGCGACCCCTGGCGGGTGCCTGGGAGCTGTACTCCCGAATCAACTGGACGTGGCACTCCAAGGCCAACTACACCGTCAATACCAATGAGTTCAGTACCGATAAAAACCTGTTCGGGCTAAACCTGGGTTTTCGTGAGAGCGACCTCGGCCTGGATATCCGGCTCTGGGGAAAAAATCTCACCAATGAAGACTTCAATGTTGATCCTGCGGTAAAAGCCAACGGCGACCCCGGGCAGCCAGCGGCCTGGGAGGGGCTCTATTGGCCGGGACGCGAATATGGCGTGACGGTGAGCTATAACTTCTGATAGCCCGCGACGCGGGCCCGTTTGCAGGTCTTCTGTCTGCTAGAGGTTAGTCTTTCGTCGCCTCGGGGCTCGGGTAACGACCGTTGCCAGATTTTTTGCCAAACGCGATATCGGGGCACATCACCACATTGGTCCGCTGAATTTCGGCCAGAGCGGCTTCCGCCACGGCGGGTGAAAACGTCTTGATGGCGCGCTGCATATCACCGTTATTCCCCGTCATGACGATTACTTTGCTGAGCTCGCGCACCTCGTCCATGTTATCGACCACCACCATGCGGGTGAAGGCGAAAAGTCCCCGGCGGGTTGTTCTTGAGCCATGCATTCATCATGCGGCTCTGTTCCTGGTTGGGATATTCCTTTATGTAATCTTCGACAGTGTCCGCTGCCCATACACTGCAACTCGTTACAATCGTGGCCAGACAGAGGCCCAAAATGCTTACTACTTTTCTTGTCAGGACAATTTTCATAGTGGATTTCCGCATTTCTTTTTTTGTCACGTCTGATGGCGCTAAAAGCCAGGGTGCAGCACCTGCACTGTGCATTGGTGCTCTTGCTGCGGATGCCAATAGCACTCTTTTGAGCGCAGCTGCTTAGCGCAAGTGTATTGAAAAGCCTGCATTGCTCCGGTCGAGATAACTGATCAGGTTCGCCGGTGCTGCTGTGCCTCCCGCGGCGTCCGGTGCTGGCTTGCTTGCCTGCCAGAACTCCCTGCAATTGCGCCACACTAAGCCTGACAGAGGGTATACCTGCCGCTGCAGGCCAGCAGCATAGCGGCAATCTTTGCGGTCAGGATGGGTGCTCTAGCGGGGCGACGCATGGGCGGCCTCCTCACTCAGGTTTTACAGTCTGCGAAAAACAGTTTGGCCAGATCATTGAGAATGTCTGCTCGCTCCCACTGCAAAAAATGCCCGCTGTCGGGTATGGTCAGCGGCCCAACGCGATTGGGAAATGCAATTTCACAGCGTTTGGTGAAGTCTGGATGGACGACATGGTCGTCTGGCCCGTACAGAATCAGGGTTGGGACATCGACAGTTTGCAATACAAGTGGTATTTCCGCCATAGGGCGTTCAAATGCCAGCTGATAGGGCGCCCAGCTGGCCGCCAGCCGTGCGACATCGGCAAATGGCTCGGACATGAAGGCGTAATCATCTTCGCTGAAACTATACGGCGAGGCCCATAACCGGTGCTCATAAAAATCGCGCACATAACGCTGGCGTCTGGCAGGCGTGTCCAGTTCTTCCAGTAGCGCGCGCCAGTCCCGTCCCTGTCGGGTGCGATAGTCCCCCGCAGGGTGATCGTCGAGTGGATCAATTGGCATGCCGCGCTCTTCATACCACCTGGCTTGTTCGATAATCATCGGCGGTATGGAATTGAAGAAGATTAATTTGTCGACAAAACCCGTGAAGCGGTTGGCGAGTTCACAACTTACTGCGCCACCCACATCGCCTGCGATGACGCCACAGGACGAATGCCCCAAAACCTGATTGACCAGGGTATGGCAATCGCGCGCGTAATAGACGAGATCATACTCATCCTTGGCGGAAAGATCGGACTCACCGTACCCGCGGAGGTCGGGCACAATGACCTCAAAACCCGCCTGTACCAGCGGTTGAATATTGCGCCACCAAATGCGTTTGGTTTCTGGATAACCGTGTAACAGAAGCAGCGGATAACCACCTATACCTTCGCGAATAAACGCAAGCGTCAAGCCCGGCTCGACCTCGGCGCGATGGATGGTAAAAGCATCCCTGGCTGGCGTGTCAGGTTGTGGCGCTCGATGTGCCAGTGAATATGGTTTAGCCATAAGCATGCCTGCGTGAAAGGAAGAGCGATCGGATCACTGTGTGTTACGTAGATCTAGGCCCAATATTGCTTCCAGGTCAGCAACGGTTTTTTCACCGTTGCCATCCACCAGTATAGACCGAATGTTCAGTGCACTTGCCGCGATGATATTACCTTCAAAGTCGTCGAGAAACAGAACCTCATCGGCGCTGAATCCGCCTACCTCCAGCGCCTTCTCAAAAATCGCTGGGTTGGGCTTGCGCATGCCAACCTCACTACTGTCGACAACAAAATCAAACAGCTCGTCCACCGGCAACATGGCGCGCCAGCCCTCCCTGAATTCCACCACATTGTTGGTGATAATGCCGGTAGCCAAGCCTGCTGTGCGGATCTTTCGTACATACTCAACCAGCTCATGGCGCAGGCCGCCGCCGTTTTCAGCCATGGCCATAAACACTTCCCAGATATCAACGTTGAGGCCCTGTGCCTGCCCCAGTATCAGGATATCTTCGCGGGCCTGTTCCAGGGCAATTTCGCCGCGTTCCACCCGATGCCAGGGGTGGTCGCCATCAACGCCGTAGCCACCGAAGACAATATCAGTAACCTGCTCGTCGGATGCGCCGATTTTTTCGGCATACGCGCTAAAAGCGTGGAAAGGGGAGTCAGTGAATACGCCGCCAAAATCAAATATTACGGCTTTCAGTTCTGTTGTCATCTGGATCCTCTCTGAACACTGGTTTTGCAGTCGATGGCGAAAAATGGATTGTCTGGATATAAGAGATGGCAGCCAGTTCAATTGTATCCACTGCGAGATACTGTAGCTTGTCAGCCTGCCGTCGTGAACCAAATGTTGTAAAAATCGAAGACAATGTGTCGTTTCAACCCGTATGCTGTAGCCGTTATTCTTTCGCTTGATCAAGGCAGTAGCCGAGAGAGATTATGAAATCAAAAATACTCAAGAGGACTGTGCAGTCGCTGCTGGCAATCTGTTGTATAACCGCGATTTGGATACTTACCCGGCCTGGAATGAGTGAAGTTGGAATTCCTTATGCGCCATCCGCACCGAATGGTTCCCCTCTAACGGTGACCTGGTTGGGCATTGCCACACTGCTAATCGATGATGGCGAAACTCAGATTATGACAGATGGCTTTGTGTCGCGTCCGTCATTCCTGGATTTACTGTTAAGGCAGCCGATCATTACTGACACTGAGGCCGTTCAGCGGGTGATCGCCGAGCATAAGATCGATCGTCTGGCGGCAATTATACCCGTGCATTCGCACTATGATCATGCAATGGATACTGCGGATTTCGCACGACTCGCCAACGCCGATGTCCTCGGCTCCGTATCAACGGCGAATATCGCGCGAAGTTCATCTCTTGACGAATCCCGCATCGTGACAATTAAGCCGGGGCAGACGTACTCCTACGGTTTATTTCGGATTACCTTCTATGAATCCCGCCATGCGCCCCTGCCAAGCAATTCCGGGATAGACGGAGTCGTCGCCACACCGTTCACAGTGCCGGCGCCCTATACAGCCTTTCAAGAGGGAGAGAGTTATGCCATTCACATTGGGCATCCACAGGGCTCTATATTAGTAGTGGGTAGCGCCGGGTTTGTGCCAGGCGTATTGGATGGCGTGCGGGCCGACGTGGTGTTTCTCGGCACAGGCGGATTGATAACGCTCGATTCAGACTATTTGTCCGAGTACATTGACGAAACAGTGCTCGCGGTCCAGGCCGAGAACGTTGTGATTATTCATCACGATGATCTTTTGGGAGAGTTCGGCAGTGTGGAGCAGAGCAAGCTACTACCCTCCTTCGATAAAACCAGCGCGCTGGAGCTGCAGCAGTTAGTCCTGCCTGCGCATCTCATGCAGCCTGCCTTTGGTGTTCCTGTCGCGATTCAGGGCTCGATGGCGACAGCGCCGTAAAAGCGCTGCTCCAATGCGAGCAGCGCGAGCGTTAGTTACAGCACCTCGTCAAAGAAATTCAACATTGACTGCCAGGAACGACGGTCTGCGGTGGCATTGTAGACGGCACCAAAGGCCGGATCGTTGGCGTCTGGTCGAGTGAATGCATGTACCGTGTGGCTGTAGGCGTGCAGTTGCCAATCTGCCTTTTTGGCATTCATTTCTGTTTTGAAGGACGCCACACTGTCAGGCGGTACCAGTGGGTCATCTTCGCCATGCAAGACCAGGATCTTGGTGTCCAGCGCTCTGGGATTCGCCAGCGTGTTGCCATCCAGCGAGCCGTGGAATGACACCACGCCTTTGATGTCAACGCCGCTGCGGGCAAGGTCGAGCACCGCCATGCCGCCAAAGCAATAGCCCATCGCACCAATGCGTGACACATCTGCGCCGGGTATGGTCCTGGCGGCGCCAAATGCGCCCTGCATTCGCGCCAGAAGCAGCGCGCGACTCTCCAGGTAAGGGCTAAGTGTAGGCATCAACTCCGCGATATCGGTGATCACCTTACCGCCGCCGTGCACGTCGATGGCAAAGGCGATGTAACCCGCTGCGGCGAGCTTTCGCGATTTGTCCCGCACTTCATCATTTAATCCGTCCCAGGCATGGCATACCATTACGATTGGCAGCGGACCTTCCGCGTTGGCGGGTGTGTAGTACTCCCCCCGGCACACGGCGTCACCTGCGGGATATTCCAGTGTAGTCATAGTGCTTGTCATAGTGGGCTTCCTGTTTGCCAGTCATCAGTTTTTAAATGAGTGTAACACCCGTAGATTGGCGGGATGCAGGTGACGGCAAAATTTTGCAATAAAACCATGCTTACATCACGGCACGCTCTGATGCACTATTACGGGGCATACTTATGCCTGAAAAATAGGGGAACCAATGAGCGTTAAAATCCACGTTACCGAACCTCTGGTGATTCTGCATGGCGACGAAATGGCGCAGGTTGCCTTCGAGCGCATTCTCGATCAGTTTGTCAGAAAGCGGCTGGATATCCATCTGATTGAAATCAACCTGTCGGCCGAGAACCGTCTCATCAGCAACGGACAAGCGGTTCTCGATGCGATAGCGGCACTGAAAAAGTACGGCGTGGGGATAAAAAATGCGGGGATGACGGTAAACCGTCAGCAGCTGGATCAATTGCTGGTCAAGTATCCCACAATAGTGGAGTCGGCACTGGATAAATTGGCCACCAAGTCGCCCAATGGATCAATCCGCAAGGGTATCGGCGGCAATATTACCCGCGAGGATATTGAGTTTCGCAACCTGGAGGTCATTCAGCCCGAGTGGATAGGGCGTGATATCGAAGTGATGACAATGGAGAGCGGCGGTATCAAACACAGCCACAGCGAGCTGTCCAAGGTCACCGGTGTGATCAAACTTATGTTTGTGGGCAGCAGCGGTGAGCCGGTGGAATTACATCGGCGCCGCGTCAACAAAGGGGATCCGTGGTTACTCGCCACCAACAGTATTGAGGAAGTGAAGGCGTGGGCGCATGCGTTTTTCCAGCGTGCCATCGATGAAGACAGGGATGCCTATCTAGGCCTGAAGGACACGGTAATTCCCGGTTACGATGGGGTTATGCGCGCCGCCATAGAGGCGGTATATGAGCAAAGCTATCGGGAACCGCTAAAACAGGCCGGACTGAGCTACCACTATGAGCTGATCGACGCTCAGGCCGCTCGCATAGTGTCCAACCCCCCGGACAGGGCCCTGTGGGGCGTGCCGGATAACACCACGGGAAGAAAACTGTTCAAACTGGTTGGCAAGTTGAAAATCTACGGTATACCCAGCCGCAAGCACCATGTTTCGCTGTCTCGCATGAGCGCCGGTGGCGGCGACCAGTATGGCAGTTTCAATATGCCCGCGGTGGAAGACGGTATTCTCAAGGTCGTGGTTGATGGCGAGGAGAAGCACGCGCGCAAAGTCAAGAAGAGTGATCCCATCCTGCTGATGTCCAATGACAACGAGGCCATTACCGATTGGGTTAGTCAAGTGTTTCGCGACGCATCGAAGAAAGACAAGGAGGTGTATTTCGGGCTCAAGCGTGAATACATGGAGTACGACGAGGTCTTTAGCACCGCTATCACCAATGTGCGCCATACACTGGCCAAATCCGGAACGCGTCCGCCATCATTCATGATTATGCGGCCTTCCAGCCAGTTGAAAAAAATGATTACCGACCCACCCAGAAACGCCTTGTACCCGGCGCAAAACCTGGACGGCGATATCTTCTCCGACATTTCGGCGGCACTGGGCGGCAGTCTGGCTACTGCCAGCTCTATTATTGAGAGTAAAGACGGCACAATGCTGTATGAGGCCCCACATGGCACCGCCCACGACCTGTACCTGAAATATCTGGAGAGTGAGGGTGAGGTGGCTATCTTCAATTCCTCGGCGCTGATCTACGCGCTGGCCAATGCCCTGGAGACATTGGCCCTGCGTGAAAATAATACTGCCCTGATCGGCTATTCAAGCCGTCTCAAGGGTGCGCTGATCGAGACGGTGGCGCAGGGAAAAATTACCGGCGACCTGAAGGGTAAAACGACCGATCCCAGCGCAGAAACGATACTCGATATGTATGGCTTTCTGGATGCGATAGAGAGCAATATTGATGAGGCAGTTGTATGACAAAACCGGTCGCAGCATCAACATCTCCAGCGCGTCGCTGATTTGAACAACAGTTTTTTATTTGCTAAAGATCGCAGATGAATGGTGGGTTCAGCATGCGACTGTTCTGATTATCTGACAGAGGAAAACACATGAGCGCAAATGTATCCCGCTTGCAAGCCATATAAAAAATTACCAACCGCAAACCGGTACCAATAGAAAAGACTGAGGTTCTCGTCGATACGCTGCGTCAATCTTGCATGCCGCGTTGTTCTCCTGCCTTTTACCATGTGGCGTACTCGGCGAGATCATCGGACAAAACAATGTAGCCATCCGCATGGAAGATCTGGGCGCTATCGGCGCCGCCGTTAAAACTGGCGATGTACCAGTCCTTGTTGTTGAATAAATCAGTTTGCGCGACAAACACGGCAGTGAAGTTGGTCAGGCCACCGATATGCAACATACCCAAAATATTGGGCTCGTAGCCTTCAATTTTTTCAGTGGGAGACAGCAGCTCGGCGATACGCGAGTAATCGGGTACAAAGGTGTTGTCGCTCTACATCGCGTGGCAGTCGTGATTGCCAGGTGCAACGCCAAACGGTACACCTGTCTTTGCGAGGATCTTGTAGCCCTCCAGCGCTTTTGGCATTTCATCTGTAGTCGTTCGAGGCGTCACTAAAATTTCACTGGCAAATATCGTATTTTCAATACGTTGGAAACCGCGATCGACGTGGTCTGCGTCCTTCTCTAGTGCTGGGTGTTGCGCTACACATCACCAACAGAAGCCACAAACGCCACAAACGCGATGTCGCTGTCTTGACTAACGGTGTTATCGGCGATGTATTGCATTTCCTCGATGAACTTCTCTGCTGAGTTCATTGCAAACCTTGCGGCTTTCTGGCGTGTGAAGTCCATCATATTCTGGGTGTCAGGGATCACCGCAATGGTGAACCTGGCCTGTTCGGATTGGCATCCGCTAACGAGCGTGCAACCGATCCCGAGAGCGAGTAGTGCTGTGGAAAAAGTGGGGAGTTTCATAAGTGTCATATCCATAGGCTTGCGCGGTTGGATTCTGACGGCATTCTGATGGACGGATACGCTTTAGCCCTTACCCGCTTTGTGCAGGTCTGAGATGCTGGCCAAAGACAGGTTCTCGGTTTTACAGGCAGAGAGCGCGGCCGTACCGGGCCCGTATGCGTAGATAAACTGGCCGAGTTTCAGGGTGTCAATCATGGGTTGGGCGACTGCCGTTCGCACCGCCGGGCATCCCCAGGAGCGGCCCAGCCGCCCCATCTTCACTGCAGCGGCTGGATTGACATAGGGCGCGCCGTGCATGACGATTAAGCGCTCCATGGCCGATTCGTTAAAGCCTTTGCTTAAGCCCTGAAGTCGCAATGAGTACCCATTGCCGCCCTCGTAGGTGTCATTGGTCAGAAATAGCCCCAGGCTGGTTTGATGACTGCCATTGCGGTTGGAAAAAACGTTGGGGATATCCTCGCCAGACCCTTGTCCGTGCGCAACATATTCTTCAAACAATAACTTTCGATTCCCCAAATCCAGCACCCACAGGCGCTGCTGTCGAGAGGGAATGGTGTAATCGATAATCGCCAGGCGGCTGGCGTCTTGACCAACGCCGTTCTTCTGCGCGCATTTCATCGCAGAAACCGCTTCGGATACAGCAGCAGGATTGATGCCGGGGGCGAGCTGACGTATCAGAGCCGTATCATCGGCAGTCACTCGGGTACTTGCGAGCAGGACGCAGAACAGCAGGAGCAGTAATCGCATGAAAAAAAACCTGATGGGGGGATCGATTTGGTTATTTTATGAGTACGTTACCAAAAGTTGCGCGTAATACAAAGCTAAAATATATAAAGCCGATTAAATTCATAGAGATAGGGCTGAATCCTTAGGAGCGATTCATGAGTGTGGCCAGTTCAGCTGTGGCGACCGTGTCCGGGGGCACGCCTTTACTAAAAAAGCCCAGAATACGTGCGCAGGTACTTTTCATGAAGCATACTACCTGGAAACCTTAGTGCGGCGAAGAAGTACAGTGCAGGAAGAGAGGAGATGGACACCATGAACGGATTCCCCCGCCATCCTTGCAGCAGGAAAATCCTGCTTTTTGCAGTTATCGCCACGGGGGTACTGGCAGCCTGTGATTCAGACCGGCCAAACACCACTGCGGGGCAGGACAGCGGGGTCTGGACAGTTGCTTCAGCGATGGAATCGACGGCGGCTATCGAGCGCCCTAAAACGCTGGCGGCCGTTGAAGAGGCGGTTGTAGAAAATCCTCTGAAAACGGCGTACTTCGGTGAACTTCATGTGCACACGTCCTTCTCACTGGATGCGTATATTGCCGGTACACGCCTGACACCGGATAGTGCCTACCGCTTCGCCAAGGGCGAGACCATGACGGTCAACGGTTCACAGCACAACATCGTTAAGTCGCTGGATTTCGCTGCGGTGACCGACCACGCGGAGTACATCGGTGAGATGTACTCCGCCCAGATACAGGGTGCAAAGGGCTATGATAATCCGCAATTAGAGGAGCTGAGAGCCCTTACGGGCATAGCAAATCAGGAGGCGTGGTTCCTGAAATATGTGGTCGGGCCCGCGCGTTCCGGGTCGGGCGGGCACCCCGCCTTCTATGCGGGAGAAGAGACCTCCAGGAGTGCGTGGCAGCTTGCCATTCAGGCAGCAATCGATAACTACGAACCGGGCGTTTTCTCTACCCTGGTGGGTTTTGAGTGGAGCGCCACACCCAATGGCGGGAATATGCACCGCAACATATTGTTTCGGGATATGGATGTTCCAGAACTTCCATTTACTTTCATAGACAGCAGCAACGAGGAAAAGCTGTGGGACTGGATGGAACAACAGGAAGCAGAGGGTCGCAGCCTGATCGCTATACCGCACAATTCCAATGCCAGTAAGGGCGCTATGTTCAAGCCAGTGGATAACAGCGGCACCCCGATTGACGCGGTGTATGCCGAACGCCGCAGTCATTTTGAACGCCTGATCGAGGTCATGCAGATCAAGGGTAATTCGCAGGCGCACCGCAAGTTCTGGCCGGCGGATGAATTTGCCGATTTTGAGAATGCCGATAGCATCCAGAATTACAGTGACCGCACCTTCCAGCGCGGTGATTTTATCCGGGATGCACTGGTGCAGGGGTTGAGCTACGACCGGGTGATCGGTCAGAACCCCTTCAGGCTGGGATTCGTAGGCGGCACGGACAGCCATAATGGTACACCCTCGGATGTGGTGGAGGACAATTACAGCGGCAGCCACGGCGCGGCCGACGGCAGCCTGCAACGCCGCCGTGACAAGGACATAGCGGGATGGCTTATGGCCAAAGACTCCAACCCCGGGGCCGTCACGGGCGTATGGGCCAGCAGAAATACCCGCAGTGAAATCTGGGATGCGCTGCGTGCGCGCGAGACCTTCGCCACCTCTGGGACGCGGATAAAACCCCGTTTTTTTGGCGGTGTGGGACTGAAGGCGGAGAATCCGGTGGCTCTGGTCAGGCAGGGGTATGACGAGGGAGTGCCTATGGGGGGTGAGCTTTCCGGCTTGACGTCATCGCCAACGTTTACGGTACATGCGCTAAAGGATCCGGACGGGGCCAATCTGGATCGTATACAAATCATCAAGGGCTGGATTGATGTTGCCAGTAATCCGCAGGAAAAAATTGTCGATGTGGCCTGGTCTGACGATCGCGAGCCGGATCTCTTCGGGGCGCTGCCGCCGGTGGGAAATACGGTTGACCTCAGCGAGGCCAGTTACACCAATTCGATAGGCAGTGCCGAGTTGATGGGGAGTTGGGTCGATTACGATTTTGATCCAAGATTGCCTGCCGTCTACTACGTCAGGGTGCTGGAGATTCCCACCCCGCGCTGGACCACTTATGATGCAGTGAGGAATAATGTGCCTTTGCTGGAGGACGTCCCGGCCACTATTCAGGAGCGGGCCTGGACATCACCTATCTGGTATACCCCTTAGCGGCCTCAGTGATGTGTTGCGAATATCATGCAGACTATCGGGGCCTTTTTCGAAAGTTATAACGCGCAACATACTGTCGCTTTACGCTCGGATCGCTACCAACAGGTAAGTTCGGTGGGGCCGCTATGCCCGCGTTTCCCCTTGCTGTCTACGTTCAGCGTCCCGCAGGCGTCCTCAGCCTGTTTACCTCTGGGTGTGGCCAGCAGGTTGTAACACGTGCTGAAGTCAACTTGATCGGGGTTTTTGCACAATGCAACACGAAGGTCATAGTGGCCCTCGGAACTGAGAGTCGGCTTGTCGGGATCGTCATCGTCGTTGTCATTCGGCATGAAGTTTAAGCCAGTCGGTGTTTTGATGACGTTGGTATAGCGGCTGTTTTGCGCGTAAAAACGCTCCTGCCGCGATACCAGTTCCATCAAATCCCGCATCCCACCGGCACGATGAGATTTTCTCATGCTCTCCTGGTACCCCGGTGTGGCAACCAGCAGCAGCACGCCGATAATGACCAGCACGATCATGACTTCAATCAGCGAAAAGCCGCCGCTGGCTACCTTGGTCCGATTCATTGTTGTGCGCCTGCTTACCTTGCTCGTATTATTTGACAACGTCTGTCCAACTCTCGCGCCCGGGAATATATGAAGGCCCCTCGGTGATCGTGCCATCAACGGTGCCGCCAACTGGGAAAGGTGTCTGGCCATCCGGGGCGGTTGGCCATTGTAGAAAGCCTGACACCGGCTTGCGCGTGTAGTCATCGCTCAAATCAAGTATGGAGTTCAGCAGAGTCCACCTGGCTTTGCATCCCCCTTCCGCCTCGGAGGTGTTTTTGCAACTTTGAAGCGCTGCAACGGCAGCTGCCAGCGTGTCAGAATCAAGATCGTATCCCCGTTTAGCCAGTGCTGCAGAAATAGGGTTATTGCTCAACGCAAATGCCTTGGCGTCATCCCATCCGGGACTCCCATAACAAGGTCTGCCCAGGCCAGCGGCCTCGGTGAGGTCGCCGAAGTCCCAGAACAGGGTAGACTCCCAAATACGTTCTTTCCTATTTTTGGCGAGTATCCCGGTGACTGGCCCGGACTCGCCTGTGCGCTGCACAGTAACCATATCAATGGCCGAGCTGATGCGGTTCTGTTCGAAGTAACTTTTCTTCACCAGCTGGGTGGTCAGGGCGCCGTTACGCCAGCGTCCAGTGATGGGCGTATCTTGGGCTCTTCCACTGACGCAACCAGGTTGGGTAGGGTGTATGCCACCGTCTATTAGTGCGCGGTCATCGAAGTTATGACTGATGTTGCCCTTCGCTGCATTGATATCACTCCAGGTGAATACCAGTGGAATCCCATCCGAGTCTACCGGGTTGCCGTCTTCGGTTGGATCCCAGTCCCTTAGAGCGTTCTCAATCTGTTTTTGGTATTCAACAACGTCCCACGTCCTGTTGCCAATTCTCATTGTGCTACCCGGCGACAAGTCTGCATTGGCGACTAGTACGATAAACTCTTCGTCGCCGCTGATGCCGCTGGAATTCGTGGGGTATCCGCATACTATGTCGGTGTTGGAGTCGATCTCGACCTGGTCTAGCACGCTCCCTTCTTTATAGAGCTGACAGAGTGTGGTTTCCGATTCGGGTAAAAATAGCTTGAAAAAATCGACATAGACCAGTTTGGTCAAGCTGTCGTAGGCATGGGTATCCGCGGTGGCGACGCCATCCAGCGCAACGTCCCCTCGGTAGGTCTGCAGATCGATGTGCCCGCCCAGGAAGCCTTTTTCACACTGTCCTGGGCCTTTGCAGGGTATATCAGAAACGATCTGAGGTTGTAGATAATTGATGAATAACGCGTCTTTCCCGATACCGAGGTATCCAATGGTGACCTGCGACATGATGCCATTGGCCCGCCTCCACATCATGGGAACATGAAACTCTGCGGTGCCAACGTCAGCGGTATCGTTATACAGGTCGAGGATGTTAAGTAGCCCATCAACATTGAGGTCATAGATGGGGGCGGCAGGTGTATTTGGGCCGCCATCCGCGAGCAACGCCTCTATCAGCCAGTTTTCTCCCTGTTGGCCTGCTATATTGCTGGGTTTGTAGACGGTCGCTTTCACTCGGTTCGCCCGGACCTGCACCGGCTGCAACACGCGGTATCCACCCGCTGGAAAATCAACTTTCCAGCCGTCCCGGGTCTGCCAGTCAGGTTCACCGGCGTCGGTATTGTAGATCGCGATCGTCTGTGCGGCCGTGCTGCCTTCGCTGATGGTGTAGTGGTAAGTCTTGGGACCGTCCCAGATTTGCGTCAGCAGGGATTGATTGCTCGCGGTGGGCGGCTGGTTACCCGAGTCCCAGATGCCATACAGAGATTGCACTGATGTGTCGCTGATGTCCGCTGCGGTTAACAGGCGGCCGGTGGCGAAGTACAGCATGTAGCCGTGTTGCGGATGACGTGCTATCTGCGGCGCCTGAATAATGGACTGGTCGCCTGCAGTTGGGTGCAGCGGATTAACGTTGTAGGCCACCTCCCAGGCACCGGTGTTGTCTGCTGACAGGTCAAATTTCCACAAATTGCCATCGATGTCCCCGGCATAGGCGTAATCAGCAGTGCCGTTGTTATCGGTATCCAACAGGCTGGGAGAGGACAAGCCATTAGGATTGCCTGCCGAACCTGAGCTGGTGGAGATTTTGGTAAGTGTGAGAGTCTCCAGGTTGACGAGGTATAGCATTGCCACGCCGTTCACGCTGTTGTACCCATTGCCGATTACAACATACCAGTCGCCGTCGTTCAGTTTTGCGATGACTGGCCGACTGAAGGAATCGCCCAGGTCTGTGTCTGCGCTGGCGTTGAACTCAAACAACACTTTTTTATTGTTACCGGTATTGACGCTCTCCTTGTCCAAGTCCGGGTTGGTGATATCCAGGCCGAAAAAACCTTTTCCGCCCGCTCCCAGCGAGCCGACCAGCAGGGTGTGCCAGTCGTTATCGAAATACGCATCGCGCACGCTCATTTCGCCGTCGACAAAATATCTGTGCTTATAGGGAATCTTTGTCAGCGTGTTCAGTTTGCCCATTAGCATCGAGGGTATGTAGGCGTAAACCTCATTGCCGGTGGCAGCATCGAATACATGCAGCATACCGTCATTGGCACCGACGTAGACTCTGGGCTCGCGGCCGATTTTTCCTGCTGCCCAGGCGGCGTAGTCGTTCTCGGTACGATTGTCATTGGGGGCGCCAACGTACACTGGCTTGGAGTGAATAATGTCGCCGAGTATAGAGCTGCGCTTGCGAAGTTGCGCGCCATTGGGATACTCATTGGTTTGATCGCCACGAATATAATTCAGGATAGCGGAGGCGCCATTCTCGGCCGCAGGATCGAGCAGCGCTTTA
>CAWWAG010000048.1:0-24720 GCA_963934845.1 uncultured Halioglobus sp.
CGCGGATCGCGTTATGTAGGTCGTGATAATCACAGTTGACCTGACTGATCTGCCCAAGTTTCTCAGATGCTGTCATTTGTGCGAGTAGCCCGCTGGCCCGTACTTCCGGGCTGGGATGGATCTGTGTTTGGCAGGGTGATGAAGGTGGCATACAGTGTGGCGACTCAGGCAAGTTCTGGTTATGAAAGCTATTATCGGGAGAAAGCCGCAATCGGGACAGTGTGTATACGGTTAAGCGGTTCAAGCATGCGGTAGGGCGGAAAATTTGCATGCAGCGAGTCAGCGGCGTAAAAAGTACTGTGGGCTTGCTACAGAATAAAAACGTCGGATGCTCGCCCGTATAACGCCATTTGGTCGAGCCTTTGAGCCTTTTCGTCCCGTTAGGGTTGAATGCATGTGTGCTTAGGTTTCCACTTGGCGACATTATAAAATTGGTTACGCTGAACTGTTCATCCTGCTAAGGGCCTTAAGCCCTCATACAGCAGGAAAATCTTCGCAGGAGAAGTAGTGTGTACTCTTTGTCAATCTATCAGAATCAACTCAAAATGTTGTTGGTGGCTGCGGTCCTCGCGGTCAGTGGCTGCGGCAATGGTAACGGCAATTCCGCCGAAGGTGGTGAGCTGCAGAATCCCGGTCTGCCCCAAACGGCGGCCTTTGAAATGGTCTGGAGCGATGAGTTTGATGGGGATTCGCTGAATCCCGCTAACTGGGACGTGCAGACCGGTAACGGGGCAGAGGAAGGTATCCCGGGCTGGGGTAATAATGAACTGCAGTATTACACCGCAGACAATATCAGTCTGGTAGAGGGCAATCTCGTCCTGGAAGCCCGCGCAGGCGATTCCCCGGAACCGCAATTTGGCTATACCTCAGGGCGGATTCGCACCCAGGGTAAACCGAACGGTGACATCACCTATGGACGCATTGAGGCCAGCATCAAAGTGCCACCGGGTGTGGGGTTATGGGCAGCCTTCTGGATGCTGGGTAGTGACCCGTCGGCTTACGGCGTGTGGCCTGGTAGGGGTGAAATCGACATCCTGGAATCCTTTGGGGGTGATACGCCCTTTGCCAGTTCAGCCCTGCACTATGGTATGCAGGGGCCGCCGGAGCAGTTTATTTCCAAGGATAACCGGGACGTGGATCCGACGGACGGCTTTCACCAGTACGCGGTGGAGTGGGATCAGGCCCAGATTCGCTGGTTCATCGATGGCCAGCATTTTTATACCGTGCGCAATGACACCTACTGGAATTACTACTACGCAGGCATGATGACCGGTTTCCTTGAGGGCGGCGAGTCCGCCCCCTTTAATGCGGCTCAGCACATTATCCTCAACATGGCGGTAGGGGGTAATCTACCGGGTCCTCCTAACAGCGCCACAGTTTTTCCCTCACAGATGCTGGTGGATTATGTGCGGGTATACCAGTGTCCCCCGGTTCAGCCCGAAAACGTCCTCCAGGGGTGTGCCGGCTCTATTGACCCGGTAGATCCTTTCCTCGTTGGCGAGGTCCCCGCTGCGGACGTGTTTACGACGAGTTATCAATTGTACCTCGATGGCCTCCAGACCCTCTTTAAAGGCACTGGATCGGACCGTGTACTCGCATTTTCCACCGAAAGTCCTTTGACGATCACCGAGATGGATACGGCAGATGGCAACACGTTAATAGACGTCATGACCACCGGCGGTGGCAACGTCTCTGTGACAGACGCCACCGGTGCCCCCTTTACTCTTTTTGGCATGGGGGAAGGCGCTGAGGATTCCGGTATCTGGGGCGGCGAGATAAAGTTTGACCTCCAGGTGATCAGCGGAGCAGATACGGATCTATCCGGTAGCCTGCGGGTCAAAATGGACAGTGGTTCTCCTGCCGTGGGTTTTGTCGAGATTCCGCTCAGTGAGTTTCCGGTAGATCAGTTCACTAGAGTATCCCTGCGTATCAGCGATATTTTGCAAAGCAACCAGGCGACTGGCGAAGGCGGTGTGCCCGATATTGCCAGCATCATCAATCTGGTGACGTTTGAGCCCACGGGCCGCGCACACTTGCAAATCAGCAATATCAGCCTGGCCTGTGGTGAGCCCGATGCGTGTGGTATTTCGGCCAGTGCTACGGAGCCGTTTGACGTGTTTATCGATGAGGTCGCCGAGCCCTGGGGCCGTGGAATTAACGCTTTTGATACCGTTGCCGGTGATTATTCCGATGGTGCCAGTGGCAACCATGTGACCTGGGAGTTGGTTGACACCGGTGAGGAAGGCCATGATACGGTAATTGAGGCTACGTTCAGCGACAGCAATGCCAGTGGTGTTATCTTTATCGGGGCTCCCGCTGACGAGACCATCGACCTCAGTGGCTATGCCGAAGGCGAACTCGCCTTCGACGTTCGCGTTACCCGCAACCCCAATGACCTGGATCTCTTTTATAAGGTTGATGGTGTTGATGGCGCGGGGACTGGTGAACGTTCACTGGGTAAGCCAGAGTTGGGTGTCTGGGAGTCTTATGCCATTCCCGTTGAAAGGCTGCAGGCGCAGGGACTGATTTTGACTGACGTGACTGCGGTCGTGCTCCTGCCAACGTTCGAAAATGGGCAAGACGTCATCCTTGAGTGGGACAATGTGCGCTTTAACCCCGATACCGAGGGGAATGCGATTCTGGTTGGCCTGCCGGTCGATTTCGAGATAGAAGGCGCGTTCTACAATCTGCAGAACTTCAATGGTGGCGCCTCGATCCTTTTCGACAACCCCGATAAAGACGCTATCAATCCCAGCGACACCGTGGTCCGCATGCAGAAGTTTGGCGATGAGCCTTTTGGCGGCACCACGCTGGTGATCGATATCCCGGCTGATTTCTCCAACACTGAAGTGATGCTGATGAAAGTTTGGTCGCAGCGCGCGGTCGATGTCACCCTGAAGCACGAGGGCTCCGGGGCGGAATTGGTGGTCACGCACGGCGGAACCGGCTGGGAGGAAATGAGCTTTAACTTCACCGGTCAGACGGGGCCTGACGAAGTGGCCTTCACCATCATTTTTGACAACGGCACGCTGGGTAATGCAGAGGGCGATGAAGCGAACTGGACCTTCTACTACGACGACATTGGTCTCGACGAGGACTCCGTGGGAACGCCGACCGGTGGGGATGGCGCGACGGGGTGCCTGCAGTGCACTGATTTTGAAAGTGGAGACACCGTTTTCGTGGACTTCGGCTCGCCGGTTGCTCCGATTAGCATGCTGTTGGCAGACCCTACAAACCCTTCTAATACCGTTGCACAGACGATGAAGCCACTGGGCGCTTCGGCAATGGCGGGTACCGCGGTCGACCCCGGCACTATCGTCTACCCCCTGACTAACGAGAAGAGCGTTATTACCGTGCGCATTTACTCTCCCGACGCTGACGTACCGGTACGTCTGCGCCTGGAGGACATGAATAACCCGGCAAATTATGTGGAAGCCGAGGCGCTCACGACGCTGGTCGATACCTGGGAAACACTGGAATTTGACTTCGCGAATCCGGTTGTCGGGTCGCCGGCGATTAATCCTGTCTTTACCTACGATATGCTGTCGATTTTCTTCAACTACGGCACCGATGGCGATACCGCGGGAGAGAAGACCTACCTGTGGGATACCATTGAATTTGTGGATGGGGATAATCCGCCGAACTACAGCGAGAATTTCGAGGGGCTGGACGCTGCGAATCCCGACGCGCTGGGCACCATCGGTGGTAATGGCTACCGGGTCTTCGCCGCTGTCTATGACAACAGCAATACGGCGTTTCAATATACGTACGGGCCTTTTTCTGCACCCAATGGCGGGGAGGGCTTTTCTGCCATCGCCGGCGGCGAGGGCGGGGATGAGCAGGGCGATCAATACCTGAATATCTATAGCGACTACGGCAACAGGGGAGCTCAGGAAAGTGGCCAGCAGATTCGCGCCAGTGTGTTCCAGGAATTCACCCTGAGAAGCGGTGATTCCGGGGTCTATCGACTCAGTTTCGATGCTAAAGCGCCTGCTGTGGACGGTATAGGGCCTCCCACGACGGCGTTAGCCTATATCCAAACACTGGATCCTAATGCCGGTTTTATCGTCACCAGACAAATCGAGTTAGACATGACTGCAGTCAGGAACGATGCATGGGTCAGGTACTCCTTCGAACTGGAGATCGATGCGAGCGAGCAGACCGGCCAGTTGTTGCAGTTCGGGTTTCAGAGCACTGCTACAAACGATAACAACTCGGGCATCTTCTACGACAACATTGATTTCGGTCTAGTCACCGACTAGCAGAAAGGGAATATTGTGAAAAAAACAGGACAGGCATACGTTAGTGCAAGCGCGCCGTACCTTATGGTATTGGCACTTATGGCCATTAGCCCTCAGGGTCTCACGCAGGTCGATGAGGATCAGCCACTGGATGAGCCGAACCCACTAGAGGAGCCGCTGCAAGAGGCTCAGCCACTGGCGGAACCGGAAGAGGAGTTGCCAGCTGAGGCACAGCAGCAGGTTTTAGATGAGGAGAAGATACTAGAGGGGCAGCCACAAGCGGCGAAGGCGCCGCAAAGCCAGCGCCTCATGGAAGAGGTGATCGTGACGGTGGAGCGACGCCAGGAGAGCCTGCAGGATTATGCCGGAACCGCGGTGGCTTTTTCGGGTGAAGACCTGAAGATGCAGGGCATCCAGAATCTGGCTGATCTGGGCGACAGCGTGCCGGGTGTCTCAATCAGTAACAAGCAGGGCAACGTCGAAATCTGGATTCGCGGTATTGGTTCATCCAATAATACCGAGCTGGGCGATCCCGCTGCTGCGACTCACATGGATGGCGTCTACATACCGCGGCCTACCGGTATAGGCTCGGCATTTTTCGATATTGCCCGGGTAGAGGTGAACCTTGGGCCGCAGGGCACTTTGCGTGGCCGTAACGCCACTGCAGGGTCGGTGAATATTGTGCCCTGGCGTCCGGGTATTGGAATGTTCAATGGTTCTGTTGAGGTAGAGGGCGGCAATTACAACCAGCAAATGGTAACGGGTGTGGTCAATGTGCCCCTTACCGACAACTCTGCCGCGCGCTTTGCCGGCATCTATCTGCAGCACGATCCCTATTACAACGATGTGGGTCCGCTTGATCTTGACCTGGCGGAAGAGGTCGAGAACCAAGGCTACAGGGCCCAGTACCTGATTGAGCCCACCGACCGCCTGAGCATTCTTTTAGCCGGCGATTATCTGCATGAAAAAGGCTCAGGCTATACGGGCAGTAACTATGCCAACCCGCTTGGCAATGGTATAGACCCGGATGACATTGACGACCCGCGTGACGTCTGGGGCAGAGGGCTCGAACCCGACAATAAAACCACGCACTGGGGCGTAAAACTGGAGGCAGATTATGATCTCGATTTTGCCAATCTCGAATTCATTGCCAGCTACCGGGATCTGGATTACGATTTTGAGGCATCGACCCCTTTGACGCCAGATTATCGCGGTGTGGAGCAAACGCTGCAGCCGCTGAATGAGGCGCTGGACAACTGGTCACGCTTTCAGTTTAAGACTGAGGACCAATCTACTATTTTCGAATTGCGCCTGGTATCTTCCGACCTTGAGCGGCTGCAGTACACCGTGGGCTTGTTCTATTTCGATGAAGAGCAGAAGAGTTTTCTCGCCTCGGCAGGGGACAGGGGGAAATTTTTTCAGGGCTCCGAGTTTAACCAGCCTGATACGAATGCCAAATCCTGGGCGACCTATACAGACGTCACTTTCAACTTTACCGAGAGCACCCGCGTAACCGCTGGTCTTCGATACACTTACGATGAAAAGTCGCGTAAGGGCGTTAACGCACGCTACGCCTTCGCCCTGGGTGGCTTTAATGTCAACAGCGGTGACCCTGACAAAGGCTGCTGTATGGGCGCGCGGGTAGGGACCCAGGGATTTGAGTTTGCCGCGTTTGATCGCACCATCTACAACCCTGATCAGGACGGTAGCGGTGAGGTCAGCGAGCAAGAGTTCCTGGATTTCTATTTCGATGGCATTAAGACCAATGGTGACCAGGATAACCTGGCTGAAATATTCGCCAACGGCCCATTGCCCGGTGGTTCAGCGACCCCAGCGCAATGTCTGGATACCCTTTCCACTGACGAATTGATCTGTCCTGAAGATGGTAACTTCGCCTACGCCGTACCGATATCCCCCGACAATTCTATTACCGTGCAAGATGGTGATATGGATACAGATTTTGTCGACTGGAGACTCCGTGTAGCCCACGATATTAATGACCAGAGTATGGCTTATGCGCTGGTCTCTACCGGGCATAATTCCGGTGGTTTCAATGATACCTTCAAGGATCCCGAGATCGGTGCAAATATTTCCCCGACTTACGACACTGAGAAGGTCGTCATGTACGAAGTGGGTATGAAGAACGAGTTTGAGTGGGGCGGTATTCTCAACCAGTTGAATGGTTCAGCGTTCTATTATGATTACACCGACCAGGTATTCACTTCTATCCTGTCAGTGGAGCAGGCGCTGGAATTCAATTCCGGGGGTGCATCGAATCCGGCTGATGTAGCGCCGGGCGCTTTGGTGGTCTCTTTCAGCTTCAATGCCGCCGATTCGGAGATCTATGGCATTCAGTTGGATGGCTCGCACATGCTGCCGTATGACATCAATATTAATTGGACCATGCTCTGGCTGGAGGCTACCATTCAAAATGCTGAGCCTATCCAGGACTCACGTTTCCAGGCCGACGTGGCACCTGAGGACGCAGTGTTTAGAAATATTGATGGCAAGCGCCTGCCGCAAACGCCTCAATACCAGTTCAACATGTCGGTCTCACAGTTGTTCAGCCTGCCCTGGGGAACGCTGGATTACGTAGTCTCTGCCGGCTGGCGTGATTCCCAGTTCCTGACGATTTATAACAGTGAGGATTACAGTCCGGAAACGGACGATGGGCTGAGGCTGGATGATACGGTCCCCGCTTTCTGGACATTTGACGCGGGTATTGGGTACTCACACGGTGACGGCGCACTGCGGGTAGAGGCGTTCGCTAACAACTTCACCGAAGAGGTCAAGAACGAGGCCAGCATCATTACCCAGTTTGACAATACCCGCTTCTATTCCCGCCCGAGAACCTACGGGATGCGCGTGCGCTACCTCTTCTAAACTGGTCTGGCGTTTCGTCTATCGGAGTAGGGCCCGATAGGGTGCTCAGCGCCCGGAGCGTCTGTGTTAGCATCAGGGCCTAGAGGGAAACACCTGGTGTCATAATGATAAAAGAGCATTTCTTCAGCGCATTCGAAGGCCTCAATGACAGGCCAAATTTGCAGTTCTGGGCTTTCCAGACACTTGGCTGGCTCGGGTATTCACTGGTGACATTCTTCACCCTGACTGTCTGGGACGATAACGTATCCTGGTCGCATGTCGAGCACATTATGCTGCAAGCAGCGCTCGGCATGCTTTGCTGCTGGCCTTTGCAACCGTTGTTTCGGTGGGCTCATGGTTTGTCACTCTCGCGACGATTGACTGTCTGCGGCGTTGCTGTTCTCCTGCTCAGCTGGCTATGGACAGCATCTCGGCTGGTGGCATTTGCCGTCTTGTCCGGCCAGCACAATCTGTGGAACGAATTTAATGACTGGTACTTTGGCTCCCTGTTTGTGTTCCTCAGCTGGACAGCGATTTATTACGGCATCAATTACTACCGGTTATTTGAGCTCGAACACAAAAAACTAGTGCAAGAATCTGCCCGCCAGCATAAAGAGTACCTGCGGCGCGTGCAGGCGGAATCTGCAACGCGTGATGCGCAGTTGCAGATGCTGCGCTACCAGCTAAACCCCCACTTCCTGTTCAATACTCTAAACGCGCTGAATGCACTGGTGACGCTAGGCTTTGCGGAAAAAGCGCAGAATATGATTGAGCAATTGAGTAAGTTTCTCCGCCATTCGTTGGATACCGAGGCTAAGAGTTTGGTTCCATTGAAAGACGAGCTGTTTGCGGTGCGCCTGTACCTGGACATTGAGCAGGCGCGATTTGAGGATCGCCTGAAGGTCAATTACAGTATTGATCCGGCGGCAATGAGAGTGCTGGTGCCATCGCTGATCCTGCAGCCCCTGATTGAGAATTCTATGAAGTACGCTATCGCCCGGAGCGAAGCGGGTGGGGTTATCCAAATCAGCGCTGTGCTGGTTGGTCAACGCTTGCAACTGGACATTAGGGATAGCGGCCCCGGTATGTCGACTGGCCAGTGGGTCGAGGGCAGGGGCATTGGTTTAAGTAATACTCTCGATCGGCTTGATTTAATATACGCTGGTGATTTTGTGTTTGAGGCGACGTCGGTGGAGCCGCGTGGTTTGAACATACGCATCGACATTTCGATCAATCCATCGCTGTCTCACGATCAGGTTGTTAAAGTTGCCTAAGCTGCGCACCATTATTGTAGATGACGAGCCTTTGGCGCTCCGCCTGCTCGAATCCATCCTTGCTGGCTTCTCCGATATTGAGGTGATTGACCGTTGCCGTAATGGCCGGGAGGCAATGCGCGCAATTCAGCAGCAGGAACCTGACTTGCTTATTCTGGATATACAGATGCCGGTTACATCAGGTTTTGATTTGATCAAGGGGTTGCAGGCAGATTTGGTGCCGATGGTTATATTCTGCACCGCCTACGAGCGCTATGCGGTAGAGGCTTTTGATCTTTACGCGGTAGATTACCTGTTGAAGCCGGTTAATGCCGATCGTTTGCGACTGGCGTTGGATCGCGCTCAGGTGCGGCGCAGGGAAGAGAGCGAGAGGGTTGACAACAAAAACGTGCTCATTGGGGCCATCGACGAAATAACGAAGCGCGCGCATGGCAAGTCAGAGGAGGTTGTATTAAAAGCAGCGGAATCACTGTTGGATCGAAAAATTGCGATCAAGGATGTGGACAAGGTCACGATAGTTGCTATCGATGATATTGGCTGGGTCGATGCGGCGGGGGATTACATGTGCATCCACGCGAATGGCATTACCCATATCATGCGCAGCACGTTAAAAGCGTTGGTAGACAAGCTGGATTCCAATAATTTCAAACGCATCCACCGCTCGACTATCGTTAACCTCCGCCATATCGAGCACGTGAAATCGCTGCCCAGAGGCGAGTACATATTGGAACTGGATTGTGGCGAAAACCTCAAGGTCAGTCGCAACTACCGTGATGCCGTCAAGGACTACCTGTCCGCTCACTAGCAGTGCCATCATTGTTAATGCGGTTCCCGTGCGGCATTCCGGCCTGCTTTATTGTTCACGCCGGGTGCTGGCGAGCGCCTTCTTGATGCGCTGCAGATGTAGAACAAACTCGGTGCCCTTGAGTAGTGCGAGTCGAGTGAAAAGCACGTCTATCACGACCAGTTGAGCGATCCGTGACGTCATCGGTGTGTACAGTTCTGTGTCTTCGCCACTCTCGACGCCCAGTACCATGTCACATTGCGCTGCCACCGGTGATTCTGGCCGTGTGATACCGATAAGTGTTGCACCGCTGGCGCGAGCCAGCCGCGCCGACTCCTCCAGTAGAATGGTGCGTCCGCTATAGGAGATGCAGATTACGCAATCTCCCTCGTTGAGACTGGCGGAAATCATGCGCTGGTTTATGGCGTCAGTCACTGCGGTAGCCGGTGTGCGAAAGCGCAACAATTTGTGTTCTGCGTCCTGTGCAACAGAGGCGGAGGCTCCCAGTCCATAGAGGATAATTTTGTTGGCCTCGTCCAATGCAAGGGCAGCCTGCTCAACTACTCGGTGGTCCAATGAGTCCTGCGCGGCGTCGAGACTGGTTCGTGTAGCATCAAAAATTTTGTTTATGACCTCGCTACTGGAATCCTCCGATTCGATATTTTGCGCCACCCGGTGTTGCTGGCGCTGTTGCGCCAGTTCGGCGGCCAACTGCAACTTGAAGTCTGGAAAACCTCTGAATCCAATACTCTTACAGAATCGACCCACGGTGGGTTCACTCACGCCTATACGCCCGGCCAGGACAGCAGCGGATATGCCGAGCAGTGCCTCGGGGTCTGATAAGACGTAGGCGGCGAGTTTGTGTGCCGATTTGCTGCGTCTGATATGGGTGTTCCTGAGATGGGGCAAAATTGCCATGGTTAAGCTTCTTTGAGTAAGACTGGTAAAAATGTAATTAAATAACATATAAATAGCAAGTAGCATTCGTCCAGTTACTCCTCGGTGAAGCCCGAAAGTGGCTGGCAAGACTTAAAAATACCCCTTTATTCCGCCTGGTCGTAGATTTTTCGCAATTAAACGCTTTCGTGTCGCCACGGGCTTGCGGTAGCATGATTCTTAATTTAATCTGATATAAATGAAATAAAATTACATGCACTATGACTATAGCTGAACAGTTGGCCAACTACCGGGTGCTCCCGGTGATTACCGCAGAAGATGTGGAGGCCACAGTTGCGCTCAGCCGCGCCCTGTTGCACGGGGGGATGCGCGCGGTGGAGATCACCCTGCGCACAAATGTCGCGCTGGAGGCTATCGCTGCGGTGCGTAGCGCATTGCCGGACATGGCGGTGGCGGCGGGCACCGTGACCAACCCGCGGGAGTTGCAGGCGGCAGTGTTGATGGGTTGTGATTTTTACGTCAGTCCGGGGCTGACAGAGCCGCTATTGGCTGCGGCACGTGAGGCCGGAGCCGCTTTGGTGCCTGGCGTGGCAACGGCCTCTGAGATTATGTTGGGTATGGACTACGGGCTCGACTGTTTCAAGTTGTTCCCGGCCGTACCCGTGGGTGGTATAGCTCTGCTTAAGGCGCTGGCAGGGCCTTTCCCGCGCATCCATTTTTGCCCTACCGGTGGGCTGAACGCGGATAACTTTCGGGACTTTCTGGCGTTGCCCAACGTGGTGTGCTGCGGCGGATCTTGGATGGTGGCGCCCGAACTGGTCAGACGTGGTGATTGGGCTACCATTTCCCGGCTAGCCGCCGCTGCCATGAACGACTGAAGTGGTGAGACATATCATCAAGTGCGTAAGCACGGCTGGATGCATGACTGGAACCAGGAAAATAGCGGCAGGAATGATGGGTTTCGGTCAGATCGTGTGCCAGCTCTGCTATATGGCAGTCAATTCGAACGATAGGGGGATCGCTGCGATCGTCGATGTCGGCATACGCTATTCGGTCAATAAAACGGTGGGTGAACAATGGAATCTGGATTGAACAGTGACCTGCTGATTGTCGGTGGCGAGGGAGACCTTGCCCTGCGGAAGCTCTACCCGGCACTGTTTTCACTGTGGATCGGTGGTTGCCTGAACGAGGACCTGCGCATTGTTGCGCTGGCACGGCGAGAGCTCGAGCACGATGTTTTCGTCGCGCTGGTGCGTAAGGGGTTTGATGACAACAAGGATGAGCGTCCATTGGACGAGGCGGCCTGGGCCTTCTTTACCGCTCGGCTGCGATATTTCAGTGCGGATGCGACTTCCGGTGTGGAGCTTGACCAACTGCGCGAGCAATATTTCCAGGATGAAGAGCGCGAACTGGTAGTCTATCTGGCAACGCCGCCTTCGATTTTTGCACCCGTGTGCAAGGCCCTCGAGGCAGCCAGCTTGGTGAGGCCAAAAACGCGGATCGTTGTGGAAAAGCCGCTCGGGCACGACCGGGAATCCTTTCTCGAGATCAATGCCGACCTGTGTTCCATCTTCAAAGAGGAACAGGTGTACCGGATCGATCATTATCTTGGAAAGGAAACCGTACAAAATCTGCTGGCCCTGCGTTTTGCCAATGCGTTCCTGGAACCGATGTGGAATAACCAGCACATCGATAATATCCAGATCACCGTCGCCGAAAGTATCGGTGTGTCCGGCCGCTGGGATTTCTACGACAAAGCCGGCGCCCTGCGCGATATGGTGCAAAATCATTTACTGCAGCTGCTGTGTCTGATTGCGATGGAGCCCCCCACACATCTGTCGTCGACAAGCGTGCACACGGAGAAGCTTAAGGTACTGTCCTGCCTGCGACCTATCGATGACAAGGGCGCTCGCAAGAATACTGTGACAGGCCAATACAGCGAGGGCGCGGTTGGAGGTCAGCCGGTGGTGGGATACTGCCAGGAAGAGCAAGCGGCGGCGACATCGGGTACCGAGACCTTCGTCGCGATCAAGGCCCAGATCGACAACTGGCGCTGGGCGGGTGTGCCCTTTTACTTACGCACGGGCAAGCGAATGCCGCGTCGGTTCTGCGAGATTGTCGTGGAGTTTAAGCAGGTGCCCCACTCGATCTTCGGCGGCCAACCTATCGCCGGCCCACCCAATCGGCTAACGCTGCGATTACAGCCCAATGAGATCATACGCCTGGAGTTGATGAACAAGGTGCCCGGGTTGGACGCAGGCATGCTGCTGCAAAAAGTGTCGCTGGATCTGAGTATGCCAGGCGGTAGCCAGACGCCTGCACCCGGCGCCTATGAGCGCTTGATACTGGACGTACTGCGCGGCAATTCAACCCTGTTTATGCGCGCGGCTGAAGTTGAACAGGCCTGGGTATGGGTGGACCAGATTCACGCCGCCTGGAAGCGTATCGGCAAGAAACCGCAGGCCTATGCCGCCGGCACTTGGGGCCCGTCGGACTCAATTGCCCTTGTGGCGCGCGCTGATCGCAGCTGGTTTGAGTCTGCCTGATGCGGGTCGTTCTGCACGAATTTGCAAGCAACCACGCACTCTGCCTGCACCAGGCTCAGGCCACTAAAGATGCGAAGGTGTTGCCGATCTACTCGGTATGCCAGCACAGCGACAATCCGCTCGAAACCTTTTACGCTCCCGGGAGCTGAGTTATGCACGCTGTTATTGAAAACGTTACCGAAAAACTGCGCCTGCGCAGCGCGGATCGCCGTGGTCGTTACCTCGATCATTGCCGCCAGACTCAGGAACAGTTGCCGCCCAAAAAACGCCTGTCGTGCGGGAATATCGCCCACGGCTATGCGGCATGCAGCGATTCCGAGAAAAGCCTGATTGCCGGTATGGAGGCAGCCAATATTGGCATTATTAACGCCTACAACGACTTGCTCTCAGCACATCAGCCGTTGGCCGTGTACCCGGATCAGATCAAGCAGTTCGCACGCGAGCTCGGAGGTACCGCGCAGGTGGCATCAGGAGTCCCGGCTATGTGCGATGGGGTCACGCAGGGACAGCCGGGTATGGAGATGAGTCTGTTCAGTCGTGATGTGGTGGCGATGGCAACGGCCATCGGTCTCAGCCATAACATGTTCGATGCCGGACTTTGCCTGGGGATATGCGACAAGATCGTGCCGGGCATGATGATCGGTGCCCTGCAGTTTGGCCATCTGCCTGTTGCGTTCATCGGCTCGGGCCCGATGAGTTCCGGGCTTCCCAACAAGGAAAAGGCGGCCATTCGCCAACTCTACGCCGAGGGAAAGGCCAGCGATAGCGAGCTGCTCGCCGTGGAATCCGCCTCCTACCACAGCGCTGGTACCTGCACTTTTTACGGTACCGCCAACAGCAATCAGGTGTTGATGGAAATGCTCGGCGTGCAGTTGCCAGGCAGCTCTTTTTTACATACGGATGACCCACTGCGACCATCTCTGACGCGGCGCACCGTGGAGTCACTGATGTCGTGCACTGCCGGCTCCGGTTCCTACCGGCCGTTGGGGCAGGTGATTTGCGAAGAGTCTATTGTTAACGCGTTGGTGGCGCTACTCGCCAGCGGTGGTTCCACTAATCATGCCCTGCATATGGTTGCTATTGCCCGGGCCGCAGGTATAGATCTGCAGCTGACGGACTTTGACGAGCTGTCGCAGGCGGTGCCATTGTTGGCGCGCATTTACCCCAATGGCAGCGCCGACATTAATGACTTTCAGCGGGCCGGTGGTATGGCTTACCTGGTGGGGGAGCTGCGCGGCGCTGGCCTGCTGAATGAGTCGGTGGTGAACATTCTGGGTACTGGGTTGGATGCCTGGTGTGCGGTGCCGGAGTCTGGCGAGGATGGCGTGGTCTACTGGACCTCCACTGTCGAGAGCTCGGCGGATACCACTGTGCTTGCTCCAGTCACTGCGCCGTTTGCCGACGAGGGTGGCTTGCGTCGCTTGCATGGGAACCTGGGGGAGTGCGTGATAAAGGTTTCTGCGCTGGACGAAGATCACCACAGCCTCACAGCACCGTGTCGCGTATTCCACAGTCAGGAAGAACTTAAGGATGCCTTCGAGGCCGGTGAAATGGAGCGCGATATGTTCGCCGTTGTGCGCTTCCAGGGACCCTCTGCCAACGGTATGCCGGAACTGCACAAAATGACGCCTTTACTGGGTGTATTGCAGGACAGAGGATTCAAGGTGGCACTGGTCACCGACGGTCGTATGTCGGGCGCCTCTGGCAAAGTACCGGCAGCGATTCATCTGGCACCGGAGGCCGTGAAGGGCGGGCCGATAGCCATGCTGCGCGACGGTGATGTGATTGAACTCGATGCACACCGCGGAGTGCTGAACGCACAGGTACCCATCGAAGAATGGCAGCAGAGAACCCCCGCGGCAGCGCCAGCAGTTCAGGGCAACCTGGGGCGGAACCTGTTTTCCCTGTTTCGCGATGGCGTTGGCGATGCGACGACTGGCGCGTCGGTATTCGAGTGGCGCTAGACTTACTGGCCGCCAGCGACATGAATAGCATCAAAGTACAAGGTGCCGAACTGCAGCAGCCCGCTTGACGAGACCGGGTTTTAGAACCTGAGGTAGAGCACGGTGCTCAGGTTGGGTGCTACCGTCTGGTAAGCTTGGGGTAGCCGCGGTCCATCTTCACCGTGAGTGTGGTGCCCGCATCGATCCTGTTGACCTTGATGGCAAAGGCCAGGTAGTCGCTGCCGGCGCCGGAGAAATCAAAACCGGGATCCAGCACCGGGTCCTGGTTGGCTCAGCACCCGCTGCTTGATAACCAACAGATCCTGCACGGTAATAGCGCCATCGGGTGCGCCCGCAGGGTAGACATTACCGTGCCACCGCTCCAGTTCGCCGGCGGTGATTTGATTGAATATGATACGTTGTGCCAGCAGGACATCAGCGGCTGTTTTTTTGTGGCCAGGCGATAAGGCGGATTACCGAAAATAATGCGGAAAATATTACCCACAAAAGACGCCAGCACCATACCCCTTGGATACAATGCCGGCGATGGATTGCCTAAAAATTCAAGCGTTCGATCAGCTTCGGCTCTTACGGCGCGATACACCCATCAGGCCAAGAACAGCAGCACCGACCAGCCAGATGGTTGCAGGGACGGGAACACCAGAAACGCTCAGGTTATCGTAAAGTACGCCTGAGCCCTTGTAATTACTGGCGTTATTGACGAAGCCCATCTGGAAGAAATTACCGACCCAGTCAGGCTGTATGGTAACTGAAGAGGAGCCATTGCCCCATACAACACCGCTGGCTGTCGTATCGACAGACGCGAAGGCCACTTCGGCGAATGACGGGGTCAAAACTTTCAGGAACACTTCGGAAGTGGACGGGGGTTCTTGATTAGCCTGCTTGATATCCCAGCTAAATGTAAATGTCCTGCCAACATCTTCACCTGTGAGTGTTCCTAAGTCCCGGAAAAGGTTGGCCGAGATAATGTTGCCAACGGCCTGATCACCGTTATTGTAATCGCTATAGGTGTTCAGTTGATTGAGACCCTGTGCTGGGCCACCTTCATTTGTCGCAATGCCAGAAAAACCGGGGCCGCCATTGGGTGCTGGAAATGCGAAGTAGTTGTATAAAAAAGTAGTACCGTCGGGGCTGAATACGTTAGCACCAACCAGCCAGCCGTCAGTGGACAGCGCTGTTGGATCAGTCGTGGTCATCCCCTCAAAATCCTGAGAGTAGGATGCTATATACGCATTACTTACCGGCGAGAACGCCAAGGCAGATGCTATGCCCGCTGCCACCAGCCCTGTCTTAACAAAGTTTGTCTTTAACATGTTATTTCCTCGTTTTACTTTGCTTTTAACCTGCGCCATACGGCGAAGGTAGTGTTGGTGCACCCGGTTCATGCTCGCTATTTCGTTGCCGATACAGGTTTGTCTAACCAGAATGCTGTTTCACCGCCTTTTTTGCAGGCAATATGATAACCACTGGAGACCTTGCATTGATCGTGCCAACACTAGTCATGACGCCGTATATACGACCAAAGGGGTGTTTCTTACGATAAAGCTGACAATAGGGTTAATTTTGGCGGGAGTAATGTTCTGTTGTGGCAGAGACAGGGTGTTTTGAGCACCCGCCGCGTTGAGACTCGCGCGTAAGTGTAAAATTTATTGACTCTTTAACAGGGAGTTTTTCTGTTGTTCAAACAGACAAAACAATTATTCATTCAGGATTTACACGATCTAGACCCTAAAGTGCGGATTTTGTGACGCTTGTCACGATCGCAGACGGCCTGACCCACCCACCTGTGGAGTTTTATGTTGGCGCGGTAAATCGTGTTTTAAGGACTCCAGGGAGGCAATTGACCAAGCTACCACCTGTAAAAAAAGCTGACACTGCAGGATGTGCGTCGACAGACACCGTGAATCAGGTACATACAGATATAGCGGCGGACTTGAAGCCCAAAGCCCACCTGAGTAGCGCAACTGAAAGGGCACTGCGCCGAAGGCGAAACTCAGTGCGCTTTAAACAGCATTTCCCTGGTCAGGGTCAGCTCAATCCGGCAAATCTTTCCCGTGCGCTGCAGCAGCTCGCTAGCGATGTTCTGTGGCAGTTCCAGCGCGGGCAGCGTGGTGTGTTCGCCATTTAGCCAGTGCACGGTAAGAGAGGGCGCTGCTGATTCGCGCAGCTGATACAGCAGCGGTACCTGGCACCAGGTATAGGCCAGGCCGGAAGAGGGAACCTCCAGTTCACGCCATTGCCCCTGAGTGTCCAGATGACGAAATTGCAGCGGTTCTGTCGTAAATTCTTGCCTTCGCAGCAAGCCGGGGGTGAACCTGACACTGCCGCCAACGATTCGCACTCCCAGTTCACCAAAGCGCGCCAGAATTTCCTCCTTCACCTGCCCTGTCATTCCCGGCTGTTGTGCGCCAATGTGTCCTGGCGTATGGGAATACGGGTCAGCGGGAAACGCACCATACTCCTGTGGTGTTTTGTTAAAGCCTAACCCGGCCCGGACCCGGTAGTAAAAATCGGCGAGGCGATTACAGGTGGCGGCGTCAGTCTTTGATTCCACCGCGGCAAAATAGCATTCCTGCACCGCCAGCAGCAGTTTTGACACCATATGCCAGTAGATACTGCCAAGTCCCTCAAAGCCAAACATACCGCCCGAACGGCCGGTGAAGGCCTGGTGATTAAACACGTGTTCGTACAATGCCTGCAACGCTGTGCTGGAGTCTGCCAGTGTCTCCGGGTACGCCGGGGCGAGCTCTTCCAGGCGCGCATTGAGGGCCCCGATATTGGTCAGCTCGGCATTGAATCGATACATACCGCCGGCATCGCGTTCGATAACACGGCGATCACCTTGCGTCAGCATGGCCTGCAGCACTGGCAGGCTGGCCACCGCTGCCTCAGGAACCACGTTCTTCTCCAGAAAACCGGGCAACGCGCGGTCGGGGTAAAGGATAAACGACTGCTGGTCGGGCCTGAACAGGTCACTCGCAAACATAGCATCGAGAATCTTTACCGCGTCTTGTGGCGCGACAGCGCCGGAGCTGAGTACCGCGACCTGACCTTCCAGCATCGGGTACAGGGTACCTACCTCAACCGCTGAGGCCTTCAGCTTAAGCAGGTTGTATGCATGGTAAAGCCCATCGTCGCCCAGATTGCTGGGGATACTGTGGTCAATTGCCAGCAGTGCGCGATCCAGCAGGGTTGTTATGGTATCGACATTGACAGACACGGCGTCCCCGAAACACCCCTGCTGATAGATTGTCTGTCGATACCGGCTTGCGGCCTGACCCAGATTCAGCAGCAGGTCGAAGCGCTGCTGTGGCGTGATAGCGTCTCCGTTCGCAGGCCAGCGCATCGCGCCCAGTGCGTCAGCTGTTTCCTGCAGCCAGTGGTTGACTTCCACCGACAGCTCAACCGGGGCGGACTGTCCGTTGAGTAACTGTTGCCCAAAACAGATGTACCTGCGTAGGTAGTACAGGGTCACCATCGACAGGCCCTGGCCCACTAATGCGTTGTTGGCGTCGTTCCATTCCGGACGCTGTGTGTTGAGCCAGATGCCACCATCCACTACCAGGTTGCCCAGCTTGCCAAGGAGAGGCACTAGCCACTTTTCTATCAGGTTGACCTGATGGACGTCGCCGACAGCGTTGAGCATGAGTTTGCCATCACTCCCCAGAGCGCTTACCCGCTGCTCAATTCTTGCCGCCAGTTCCAAGTCGTAGGAGATGGTGTTCTTGGGATCTGCCAGCAACGACTCCAGCGGGCTGATTTTGTAGGGCACATTGGCATAACTGAACAGGGAGCGACGCAGCAGAGCCTCCAGCCGACCCGGGTGCAACTGCCGGGAAAACTCGAGAAGTTTTTGTAGATAAATAATCTGGTGATCACCCCAGTAGCCGATATAACTCCAGGGGTCATCCGGGTCATCGACTTCCCAGTCAATACCTTCATTGGTGATGCGGTAGGGGTTATAGCCTTCGGGCGTGGTCGCGTTGACGAACTTCGCTATCACGTTTTCGGTAAACGCGGGATAACTGAACAACAGTGCCTCCCAGTTCTGGAAGATATCACGCCAGTTGCCCTGATAAGTCAGTAATCGCTGGCCGTGCTCATTCTGCAGCGTTATCGCAAACTGGTTCCACGGGCGACTGGGATCACCATGGCGGCGTCCAAATGTAATGGGCAGGTATTCATAGGCGAGGCGCTCCAATTGCGGATCGCCGTGCTCCTGCACTTTCTCAAGCAGTTGCATACAATTCAGTTCGCCGGGCAAGCCCGCCAGAAAACTGTGCTGACGCTCGCTCACCCCGCTATTGAATTGTTGGACATGTTGCATGAAGCGGCTCGAATCGATCTGGTAATTGCGGTCAAAAATACCGCCGCGCAGTGTATTGAACAATACGTTGGCGTAATGGTGGGCGGACACAATCTCCTCGCCTGTCAGCTGGAAACCATCGCTTGCGGCCAGCACGCGTGCCAGTGCATCAGACCCTGACGCCACGGATGCCGAGATCGCATCCCACAGTTCACCTGGAGCAGTCAGATCGTGCTGCAGTTGCACCACGGCAGCCTGGCTCTGCTCTATGTTGGCTATAAATCGCCAGTGCTGTGACGATCGGGGGGCCAGCTCCAGCGATGCATTGACCAGATAGCACCCGCGCAGCCCGCGTTTGTGGGTCTCCTGAGTGACGCCACCGTCGTGGCGAAAACGTCGCAACTGTTCTGTGGATAACAAGACGTTGATGTCAGTTAGGCCAAGGCAAGCTGTGGTATTTGCCCTCAGTGACTCACAGGGCTCGGCGCGGTCAGTGATCGCGGAAAACAGGGTAAACATGGCAAGGCCTGTGTCCGCATCCAGCTCTGTCCACTTGTAGGCATCCACGAGGTAGCTGGAATTCGTCTGGGTGAACCTCGGCGTTCCTGCCGGCAGGAGATTCTGCAGGCCATCGAGCAGCTCTATCTGGCAGGGGGAGGGCGCCAAATTTTCCAGCTCACAGTCCCGTACAAAGCCGAATTCTGCACTCGTAGCCCAGCGGTACCGAAAGACCAGCTGCAGGTCATGGTTGATCTCTTCAAACAGCAGCTTATCGCCCAGAACATTCTTATACAGGTTACGCGTCAGCGCGTAGTGATCGTCATGCTCACGGTTGAACGGCTCCCACTGATACAGCTGATCCGCCAGTCTTGCGCGTATCAGGGTCTTGCTCCCGGTGTGGGGCACACTGTTGTAAATTTTGTCCACAGTGACATACGGAAACAGGGCAGTCTCAGGTGATACTCTGCCTGCAGTTAGTCCGCCATTGGAGGCAATAAATAACCAGTGATCACTGTCTGACACCAGGCTGACAAAGAATGGCTCCATCTGGTCTACGTTGGCAATCAGGTAATAACGCTCCTGATCCAGGGTGACGAATGTACCGCTCACCTTGCGCTCGTCAAAGGTGCTTTTTTTCATGGGCGACAGTGGTCCTGTTGATATCGGTTGTTGTCGTGCAGCGGGCGATGCAATGCGCGAAGCCCAAAATCAGGCCACGCTAATGAAGTCGCCCGTCGGACACAATGCGTATGAGACTAAACGCGATTATCGTGGGGTAAACGGTGCAAGCAAAAGGACTAATTGAAAATACGCTGGAATCGACGCCGCGAGGCGTGAAAGAATGTCCGCATGTGCTTTGCAGATAGCAGATTCCGGCTAGTCATCAGTGTGCTCCTTTACCTGGGTGCAGGCGCTGGCAACGCTGATCCCATGGCGACAATAGCACCGGCCTTTGTCGATGAAAAGGTGGAGGAACAGACAGCGCAGCCGCATGGTTCACAAAAACCCTATACGCAGACAACAGCTGACCTTCTGGCCGGCGAAGTTATGGCATTGGCTTATTCGGGTTTTCGCGCTGGGCAGCATCCCGATCGTGGTGACGGCGCCATTAATCCTGGTATCGCCGAAATCAGCGAGGATCTGGATATTATTGTCGCGCACGGCTTCAGGCTTGTGCGCCTTTACGACTCAGGTGAGAACTCGCAGGCAGTACTGGAACTGATTCGTCGACGTAAGTTGCCTATCAAGGTTCTACTGGGCGTGTGGCTCAACGCGGAGGTGAGCAACCATGAGGGGTGTCCCTGGCTTGACGAGCCTGTTGCAGACAGTGCGCTGGCAGCCAACAAGCTTGCTAACCGTGCAGAAGTCCAGCGCGGTATCGAGCTTGCCAATCGCTACCGTGACCTTATCGTGGCTTTAAATGTCGGCAATGAAGCGCTGGTCGACTGGAACGACCACATGGTAACAGTGGACAGTATTATTCGTTATGTTCGACGCATCAGGGGCGCGGTAGAGCAACCGGTGACTGTGGCCGACAACTATGAGTGGTGGATACGTGACGGGGCGGCGCTTGCCCTGGAGGTGGACTTCCTCGGCGTACATATCTATCCAGTGTGGGAAGGCAAGGATGTTGATGAGGGGCTCGCTTACTCCGTCGAAAATATCGAGCGTGTGCAGGCGGCATTGCCCGGGCACCCTATTGTCATTCTCGAGGCCGGTTGGGCCACTATGGCACTTGAGTTCGGTGCAAGAGCCAGTGAGGCAAACCAACTGCGCTATTTCGATGAACTGTGGCAGTGGGCGGGGGAGACCAACACAACCATTTTCTTCTTTGAAGCGTTTGATGAACCGTGGAAGGGCGATCCCAGCCAAGCCCTGGGCGCTGAAAAACACTGGGGGATATTTCGAGTGGATCGCACTGCGAAACAAGTTATGAACAGATAACTGGCCTGAATAATGGTCGGGCTCAATGCGATTGCTGCAGCACTGCCATGCGTTGTTCTTCACCGTCGATGTAGCTTAGCCATTGCTTGGCCCAGCGGTCGGTTTTCATCCGGCAGCGATTCCACCAATGCCAACTGTTTATCGTCAACGCCAGTGCCATCGTTACTGCCGGCCTCAAAAAGTCAGGCATAGTTGTGACCTGAATGGGATAAAACAGCCCGAAGCGCCACCGTTAAAATATCCCGAATAGCATACCTTGTCGATGGTCGGCGAGATTGATACAAATCAACGTGACTAGCAGAAGCAGATTGCTGCCTGATCCCGTCGACCGCCTGCTGGTCGCGCCTGCGCTTCGTTAGCATGTCATAACTGGCCTACGCGAGTCGTTCGCTCGCTATTGCCCAGAGCATGGCCCTGTTAAGAAGCTCTCGATAATCCGGGAGTTCATAGGTTTCCGGTTGGTGCCCTATAGCAGAATAAAAAACCCGGCCTTTTCCCTGATAATGACACCACACCTGTGGATGTTCGCCGGCCATTGAATCTATCCAACCAGGCGAAATTTCACCCTTGGTAACGTAGGAGCTTTTGTCGAGGGTCAGCAGTATTTCATAGCCCTTATTGCGTGGATTAGAGGCAAAGGCATACCACTCCTCGGCGGGGATCAGCAGGGGAGAGGCTATGTGGCTGGTCAGGGGTTGTGTCGAATCCGCCATCAGTAGCTGTGCATCCTGCAACTGCGGATCCAGAGTATGCCCATGAAACTGCGCGCCTATCAGGGTATCCACATACCAATCCCAGTCGTAGGACAAGTCGCCCCCGGATCCGTGCACGCCCAACCATCCGCCGCCGGACTCAAGCCACTGGCGCAGTGATGCACGCTGCGCGAGAGTCAGAACATCGCCGGAGACATTGTTCCAGATTACCAGCTGAAACCCCTTCAGTGCATCAGGCTCGTGCACCTCTGCGTCATCGGTGACGAATACGTCCCATCCATTTTCAGCGGCCAGATCGCTGAATGTCTGGTCGGCTGCGGGTATCGCCTCCTCATGGCGAAAACCGTTGGTTTTATTGAAAACCAGAACGGCGGGGCGCTTGAAAGCGGGTAACTGCGAAAGCATGACTATAGATTCTCCGTTGCAGGTGCCGGATGTAAAATCAGTACCATGGTGTGCGGCTGTCCTGGTAACTATTGAATAAATTCAGTTGCTCGGCCTTTCCGTTTCTTCAGCGCAATGTGAAGTAAAAAGCAGGGTAGAGGCGTCGATGATAACACCTGATCGGGCGCCCGGTAGATGGAGTCCGGAGTGAATGACTTTCTGTACGTTGCTCACAGTAACACCGGCGCCCGCACGCGGCGCAGTGTTTTGGTCGCATTGCTACGACAAAGTTAATTACGTGCCTTCCCGGAAGTCAGATGGTGGCGAAGTATAAGCCGGATAAACGCTACTTGCCCCCAATAACGTACGGTACAACCCTGAGGTACGATTTTTAGGATCACTCCACAGATGCCTTACGCTACCAGCATGTGGCGCACGATTCGAAGGCCTGGTGCGAGGTGACTAGTGGGCTGGAATTGTCACAGGCCCCTGGAAGCTGCGCATCCCAGCACTAAACCAGAAGAAGGCGCGGGTCGGGTTGGGCAGTTGCACAACCCAGGGCTGCTCGAGCATAATCCTCCGCAGTCTTGCTCCAGGAGGCAGGATCAGCGCATCGTCGTCATCCGACTCACCGACAAGCTCTACAAAATCGCCTTCCGGCAGACTCATTACCACCACTGACCGCCCCGCCTCAAAGCCGATTAAATGTGCCTTGTCGACCAGAATTTCGGTCGGACCACCGAGCTGTGCCGGTGACGTCCATTTTTGAGGTGGCGGTGGTGCGGCCACGTTGATATACAGGCGCCCATTGATCAAACGTTCCAGCACCGGCTCGCCGGGTGCTCTGGGCGAACTGTGAAAAGCCGCTCGATCCATCGACGCGGGTGCGATGCCTACCTTGACCAGTGGCGCGTCAAGTTCGAGTGTTTCGAAGTCCGTCAATTTCACAGGCCCGGCACTCATCCACACCAGCCCTGTGGCCGTATCCATCACTTCCATAAACAGGTCGCGTCCGCCAGCGACCAAATAGCCGCCCAGGCATAGTTGCTCACGCATCATTTCATCCAGCAGGTTCTCTGTAGACTTCATAAAAAAGTACTCTCGATAAATTTGACGGAACACCCTGTGACACTCGCAGCTACACTACTTCCAAACCTTGGTTCCACTAAATTTTGCCTTGTCTTATTCGGCGAAGAGCGGCGTTGCGCTGCCGGTTTATGGCATATATTGTGTCACAATAATTTTAACGAGTAAATGACAGTCGAGGTATCTCGATTGAGGATCTGGAAGATCATGACTAAACGCAAATTGCTATGGCTGATACCAGTCGTCTTCTATGGTTTATTCGTCATCTGGTACGCGGATTTTGGCGGTCCGCTGAGCGACGAAGAGATCGATACTTTTGTCGCCACACGGCAGGTCCGCGATGCCAATTCGCAAACCGTGGCCAAGCTGGAAGGATTCTTGCGAAGCGATACGGGGCGCCAATTTCTGATGCTCAATGCGCTGGCTATGAATGACAATCCACCAGACATCGAGGGCGCCGCGCCAGGTGAAAGTGCCGATCAGCGAATGGGAAAGTATAAGCTGGATAAACGCTACTTTTGAACAGGACGATCAAAAGGGTGAGAATCAGGCGCGCTCCAAGGTGTACCAGCCATTCACCGTGAGGAGCGGTGACTCGGGTACCTGTCGCCTGAGCTTCGATGCTAAAGCGCCGGTGGTGGATGGTATAGCGCCACCCACTGCGGCGCGTGCCTATAACCAAACGCTGACTGCCAGCAGTTTTGACGTCATCAGACAGAGCGACCTTCGGCGCAAGACTTGGCGGACTAGCAGAGTGACATACACAGTGGGTTGAGAATGGCGTCTGGGAGGACAAGCCAAATGTTAACGCTCAGATCAAACAGCTTTTGGAGAACCACAAGCTTCCGCGCGGCGAGGGCGACGTGGGCTTCAACTTTACCGACGGTAGCAAAGTAAAAAAGCTGTACGTCACTGGCATGGGCCAGAAGCAGCTGGCGGCGGGCAACATTGCCATCGTTAAGCAGGGTGATCTTTACGAAATGCTGCCGCGACCTATCGCGTGCGCTACTTCTTCTAAACCGGTCTGGCGTTTCGTCTATCGGAACAGGGTCCGATAGGATGCTCAGCGCCCGGAGCGCCTGTGTTAGCATCAGGGCCTAGAGGGGAACACCCGGTGTCATAATGATAAGCGTGCATTTCTTCAGCGCATTCGAAGGCCGCAGTGACAGGCCAAATTTGCAGTTCTGGGCTTTCCAGACACTTGGCTGGCTCGGGTAT
>CAWWAG010000049.1:0-24214 GCA_963934845.1 uncultured Halioglobus sp.
CTGCCGGGCGCTACCCCGGCAGTGCCTACATCCCCTTACGACAGCAACATATCCGCGCGATCTACCACGAAGGATTTCGCCGCCGCTACGTCTTCCACATACTCTTTTGACTCAATGGTTGATACAAAGCGGTGGGTGGCGGTGACGGTGTCGGCGGTGAAGCTAATGTGCAGATACCCTCGGCCCACCAGGTTGGCGTAGTTCAGGTCATCGATCAGGCCAACCACCAGTGGGCCGAAGGCCGCCGCATTGCCTGGCCCCAGCAAATCAACACCGTCAAACCCCGGTGAGCTCACGCTGGTGCAACCGAACTCCACGCCGGCAACTTTGCCATCTGCGGTTTTCAGCTGCGAGGTCCAGGCGTTGTGCGTATCGCCTGCCAGCACCACAAGTTTTGAATCCAGCTGCTGTGCGAAAGTCAGTATGTCATCCCGCTCGGAATCATAACCGTCCCACGCATCCAGATTGTAGGGGACGGCGCTATCCAGTAGTGCCTGTTCTTCTGACGTGCGATCTTGCGGAGCCTTGCCCTTGGCGGTGACAGCGGCTAACAGGGCGGCAGTGCCTTTGCCCAGATCAAGCTCCGGTGAGATGCCCGGGTCGAGGGCTTCCAGCAGCGTTGAGGGGACCTGGTATCGGCCCATCAATACCTGCTGGCCCAGCACCTGCCAGCGCGCGTTACTCTGGTTGAGCTGCTCGCGCAGCCAGCCCAGTTGTTCGCTGCCGACCATGGTGCGAGTCGTGTCACTGAGCGCGGCGTGAACGCCGTCCACGTCGATAATACCGCCAGTGGCAAAGTCGCTGTACTGCAGTTGTTCATTGCGTCCTACGTGACGGGTGTCCAGCATCAGCAGGTCGATCAGGCCGCCGTATTGGAAGCGGCGATAGATAATGTTCTCCATGGTGGTGGACGGCCGCACGGGCAACCATTCGTGCCAGGCCTGAATCGCGGCAAATCGGCGATCGGCGTAGGTGCCTTCAGTAGCCGGGTCGTGGTTTTGCGCACCGTTCTCCCAGCTGTCGTTGGCGACCTCGTGATCGTCCCACACAATGATGAAGGCGTGAGCGGCATGCGCCGCCTGCAAGTCTGTATCGCCGCGGTACTGCGCGTAACGGGTGCGGTAGTCGCTGAGTGAGATTATCTCGTTGGCCGGTTCCACTACCCGGCCGAATTCCTCGGCGCGAGCGCTGGCATAGCCCGTGGATGAGTATTCATAGAGGTAGTCGCCCAGGTGTAATACGGCGTCAACATCCTGTTGCGCAACCTCGCTGTAGACATTGAAATAACCGGCGGGGTAGTTCGAGCAGGACACCACTGCAAAAGTGGCACTCGCCACCGAGCCCTGCGGCAGAGTGCGGGTTTTCCCTACGGTCGACGTCTTGTCGCCTGTGATAAAGCGATAGTAGTAGACCGAGCCCGGTTCCAGGCCTTCGGCATCCACCTTCACAGTGTAGTCCACGTCGGCCGAGGTCGTGCCTTCGCCCTGACCAAGAATATTGGTGAACTCGGCGTTGTCGGCAATCTGCCACTGGATCTGTACGTTGCCCTCTGCGCCGGTGGGGGTAACACGCGTCCAGAGAATCACCCGGTCTGTCAGCGGATCACCCGAGGCCACCCCGTGGTTGAAATCGGCGGGCACACCGCCGAGGCCGTCCAAAATGCTGGAGTTGTTCGAATTGTTGGAACAGGCGATCAGGTTACTGCCCAGCAGCGGGATCAGCGCACTGGCCGCGAGGGCCTTGACGAGGGTACGGCGTTTAAAATCGGGGGGCGTGGTCATAAGCGGAGTCCTGTTATTCTGGAGAGGCGGCATACTACCGCCATTGTATGGCGTTTTTATTACACAACTCTCGCAGCATACCGCTTTGGCCGCCGCTCATGCTACCAATATTATAGGCAGTTTCAGTGCGCTGGCAGCGGCGTATACGTGCCGCTGAGGTCGCCCGGGCCATTGTAAATCATATCGTAATGCCGGGACTGGTACAGCCACTGGCCATCCCGTCTGACGTAGGTGTCCAGATAACGGCTGAGAACGGTGGTCGCCGCGCCCTGTTGGTCGCGCAGATACTCGTGCAGGTACCAATGGCCAGTGGCGGTATCGCCGTCGACGTTAAAGAGGCAGGAATTGGGCAGCATCACTGCAAACTCGAAGTTCGCCATCATTTGCTGCCACACGTCGAGGATATGGTCGCGGCCACGAACCGGTTGGCCCATCAGGTTCCATTCACCGTCCTGCGCCCAGGTGGCTATCCAGGCGTCGGCATCATCGCGGTTGACGGCGTCGATATAGCGCGCCATCAGGTTTCTCAGCGCCATTTCATCTTCAAGTGGAGTCATGGGTGTTGTCCTGTGAGTGGGTCTTTGGTTGGATGCAGTGCACTGTAACGCCGCTATAGCTTAAAAGAAACAGACGAGACTGTTTTTTAATAAGTTGAGCTGATACTATTCGGGTCTTCAATATCCCGGTATGGCAATACTGATAACACGCAGAAGGTGAACTAATGGATTTGAGCGCTTTTTCCTACTTGCAGGGCAATTATGCGCCGGTCGCAGAAGAACGCGATTTGGGCGAAGATCAATTGCGCATCGAAGGCGAGCTGCCACGCAGTCTGGCGGGTGCCTTTATCCGTGATGGCGCCAATGTCGCCTTTCAACCCAATCACTACGTGTACCCACTCGACGGCGACGGCATGGTGCATGCGGTGTACTTCAAAGACGGGCATGTGCAGTACAAAAACCGCTGGGTCGAAACCAATCACCTGAAGACAGAGCGCAAGTTCAATCGCATGATTTACGGTAGTGTCGGCAAGATGTTGCCCGTACCGCAGGACGTGATTGACGCTGGTGGCGAACCCAACCCGGTCCGCAATACCGCCAATACCAATGTGATCCAGCACGGTGGCAAGCTGTTTGCGATGTGGGAGGGGGGGTTTCCCCACCTGCTCAATAGCGACCTGTCTACCGTCGGCCTGTACGACTACGACGGTGCACTAAAGCCCGGCGATGCCCTCACCGCCCACCCCAAGGTGTGCCCCGATACCGGCCAACTGGTGTCCTGCACGCAGCGCTGGGACAGCCCCAATTACTGGGTGCAAATATTCGACGCCAGGGGTGGCCACATGCGCACCATTCCCGTCGAGTTTGAGCGCAAAGGTATCGTTCACGATCTGCAGATCACTGAGAACTACGTCATTATTTTCTACGCGCCGGCGTTTCACAGTCTGGAAAAAGCCATGAAGGGCGAAGATCCCTTTATGTGGGAGCCGGAACTGGGCACCAAAATACTTGTTATCCCACGCGATGGTGCCGGTCCGACCAGAACTTTTGAAACCGATGCCTTCTTCAGCTGGCATTTTTGTAACGGCTTCGAGCGCGATAAGCAGATTGTGATCGATTACGTGTGGATCAACTCCATTCCCTTTGCCCAGGCGCAGGGTAGTGGTGCCGAGAAGCAGCCGCGCAGAATGCACCGGATGACACTGGATCTGGCGACAAGCCGCGTCACTGACGAGCAATTCAGTGACATATTTTGCGAGTTCTCCCGCGTCGACGAACGCAAGATGGGCAAGAATTATCGCTACGGCTTCGCCGCGTCCTCCAATCGGGAATGGGGCGATGCCCACGGGTACAACTGCACCGGCCGTTTCGATTTTGAGACCGGTGAAACCAAACTGTGGGAGTACGGCCCTGAAGCCAATGCAGGTGAGCCCGTTTATGTACCTAATCCCGATAGCGCGCGTGAGGAAGACGGCTGGGTGATGTGTTTTGTCTACACCCCGGCTGAAGGCGCTTTCCTGTCCATTTTAAGTGCCGGCGACTTCGACAGTGGTCCGGTGGCCAAGGTGCTCATTCCCGGACGTGTGCCCAACGGCTTTCACGCCAACTGGATGCAGGGCCTGACCCTGTCGTGATAATAGTAAGACAGATAACAAGAGAGAGCCGAGTAATGCAATCACCTTCCAACGTAAAGCACGTTTCAGGAGCAATCAATGTCGCTGGATAAAAAGCAATTTCTGCAAGCCTATCGCACCATGCGCACCATCCGTGATTTTGAGTATCGGGTGAGTGATGAATTTGGCAAGGGCAATATTCCAGGGTTCCTGCACCTCTACGCCGGGCAGGAGGCCATCGCCACTGGCATGTGTATGAACCTCGATGACGATGACTATATTGTCAGCACCCATCGCGGCCACGGGCACTGTATTGCCAAGGGCGGCGATGTCGGCGACATGATGAAAGAGATCATGGCGAAGCAGGGTGGCAGTTGCGCCGGTAAAGGTGGCTCGATGCATATCGCTGCGGTGGAGAAGGGCATGCTGGGTGCCAACGCCATCGTGGGCGGCGGGCCGCCCCTGATCGTGGGCGCGGCGCTGTCGGCGAAAACACTGGGCACCGATCGTGTCGGTGTCTCCTTCACCGGTGATGGCGGTTCCAATCAGGGCACCACGTTTGAAGCGATGAACCTGGCGGTGGTGTTGAAAGTGCCGGCTATTTTCCTGTTTGAAAATAACGGCTACGGCGAGGGCACGGCAGCGGGTTACGCGGTGGGTTCCAAGGATATCGCCAGTCGCGCGGCCGCGTTTGGCATGCCTGCGGTAAAAGTCGATGGCGCCGATATTTTCGCGATGTATGAGGCCTGTAAAAAAGCCGTCAAACACTGTCGCAGCGGCAAAGGTCCTATTGCTATCGAGGCCACGATTACCCGCTTCCGAGGCCACTTCGAGGGCGATGCCCAGGCCTATCGTGGCAAAGATGAAGTGAAACGCCTGATGAAGGACATGGACTGCCTGACCATCGCCAGCGCCATCGCGATCAAGAAAAAACTGGTGACCAAAGCGCAGCTGACCAAGATCGACAAAGACGTCGCCGAGTATATCGACGAGGCCGCCAAGGCCGCACTGGCAGCGCCGGGCCCGGACGTTTCCGAGTTGTTGACTGACGTCTACAGCTCCGCGTATTGACGCTTCGTTTTTAGCGCAGTGCACCCAACAACGCGTGTTAACACAGATTGCACCCGGAGAGAATAAGTAATGCCAATCAAGACATACAGACAGGCCATCAACGAAGCGATGGCGCAGGAAATGCGCCGCGACAGCACGGTCATTGTAATCGGTGAAGACGTTGCGGGCGGCGCTGGTTGCGACGGAGATCGCGATGCCTACGGCGGCGTCATGGGGGTGACCAAGGGATTGTTTCCCGAATTTGGTGAGAGCCGCGTGATCGATACACCCATCACCGAGTCGGCCATTATGGGCGCCGCCGCCGGCGCGGCACAGACCGGCCTGCGACCGATCGCCGAATTGATGTTTATGGATTTTCTCGGCGTGTGTTTCGACCAGATCTACAACCAGGCGGCCAAGTTTCGCTATATGTTTGGCGGCAAAGTGCAGTGCCCCATGGTCGTGCGCACTATGGCTGGCGCCGGCTTGCGCGGCGGTGCTCAGCACTCGCAGAACCTGACGCAGATGGTGACGATGGTGCCGGGCTTAAAAGTCGTTTGTCCGACCAACGCCTACGACGCCAAAGGGCTGTTGATCACGGCGATCCGCGACAATGATTGCGTGATTTTCGTGGAGGATAAATTCCTCTATGAAACCAGCTGCGAAGTGCCCGACGAGATGTACACCATCCCGTTTGGTGAGGCCAACTTTCTGCGTCAGGGCACCGATGTCACCATCGTCGGTATTTCCAACACGGTGAACAAGGCCGTCGCCGTCGCCGACCGACTCGCACTGGAGGGCATCAGCTGTGATGTGATTGATCCGCGCACGACCTCACCGCTGGACGAGGAAGCTATTATTGAAAGCGTCGAGACCACTGGGCGACTGGTGATTGTCGATGAAATGACACCGCGCTGTGGTCTGGCAGCAGACATCTCCAGCATCATCGCGGAGAAAGCGTTCGGTGCACTGCGCGCGCCTATCCGCAAAGTTACAGCGGCCCACTCGCCCATTCCTTTTGCTCCCGCGCTGGAAGATGCCTGGATGCCACAGGAGAGTGATATCGAGGAAGCGGTCCGCTTTGTGTTGGGGTATAAGCGATGAGTACACTCCACGCCCTCACGGTGCCCAAGTGGGGAATGTCGATGGAAGAGGGCGAGATCACCGAGTGGCGTGTCGCAGTTGGCGACAAGTTGGCGGTAGGTGATGAACTGGTCGATATCGAAACGTCAAAGATCGTCAATGCGGCAGAGTGTTCGGTGGCGGGCACGCTGGTGCGAATCGTCGGCGAAGTCGGGCAGACGCTGAAGGTCGGTATGTTGATGGGAGTTGTGGCCAAGGGTGAGACCAGTGAAGCGGCTATCGATGCTTTTATTGCCGGGTTTGTCCCGGATGCAGGGGGTTCCGCGCGGGCTCAGGGATCGAATACTCAAGCCGCGAATACTGCGGCATCGGTTGCCGCAGCTCCGGCTGCGCCTGCGGCAACGCCAGCAGTATCAAGTACCTTCTCAGAAGGGCCAGATGACACTGCTGTAAATGCCTCCACGGTCGCGCGGCGCATTGCGAAAGCCCACAACATCAATTTGCACAACGTCACGCCTACGGGTCGTAACGGACGCGTCTCCAAGCACGATGTGGAAGTGGTGGGCGGCTTTCGCGTACTGGCAAACGCCAATGCCAACGTCAGTGCCGGTGCGGCAGCGTCCAGTGAACCACAGCGGTCTACGGCGGATGATTCGCATATTCCCTCGAGCCCGGTGGCGCGACGTCTGGCTCGTGGCCTGAATATCAATCTCAACGACGTCAAACCGACCGGCCGGCGCGGTCGTGTCAGTAAAGAGGATGTGGAAAAGGCTGCCGTCAACGCGACGGGCGTTGCCTACTATCGGGAGGAAAAGCTGAGCGGTATGCGCAAGACCATTGCCGCGCGACTGTCCGAATCCAAGCAGACCATTCCGCACTATCGGGTGAGTGTGGATATCGAGATCGACAGCCTGCTGCAACAGCGCAAGTACATGAATAGCACGCTGGGACACAAGATTTCGGTCAACGATTTCGTGATCAAAGCCTGTGCCAGCGCATTGGAGCGGGTGCCGGAAGTGAACGTGCAGTACACGCCGGACTGTATCCGCCAGTTCGACCAGGTAGATATCTCGATGGCGGTCGCCATTAAAGGCGGCCTCATTACGCCGGTGATCCGCAACGTCGGCCTGATGACCCTGCCGCAGATTGCAGAAGAATCCCGTGACCTTGCCACCCGTGCGCAGGCCGGCTCGCTGAGTGTTGACGAGTACAAGGGCGGTACGTTCAGTATCTCCAATCTGGGGATGTTTGGTGTCGATCAGTTTGACGCGATTATCAATCTGCCCCAGGCCGCGATACTGGCCGTGGCGGCGGGCGTGAAAAAGCCCGTGGTGCGCGGTGAAAGTATCGTGGCTGCGACGGTGATGCGCGTGTCGTTATCAGCGGATCACCGCGCCATTGATGGTGCGGTGGCGGCACAGTTCCTGCAATCACTGAAAGGCTTTCTGGAAAATCCGGCGTCCATGCTGCTGTAGCGCCTGACACCTACTGAGACAACACTATGACAAAACAACTGCCTATTGCCGAAGGCTTGTTTACCTGGCCTGCCGCCAAACCCGCCTTGCTGGCCAGTCGCTGCCAGCAATGTGGTATCGCCAGTTTCCCCGCCGCGCAATCCTGCATGGCCTGCTCGGGGCAGGATGTTGCGATAGAGGAGTTGCCTGGCCGTGGCTCTCTGTGGACCTGGACAGTGCAGCGCTTCATGCCCAAAGCACCGTATCACAGTAATGAAACTGCCGAGACGTTCAAGCCCTACGGGGTGGGCTACGTGGAACTGCCCGGCGGTGTGCGGGTAGAGGGCCGGCTCACCGAGAACGATCCACAGAAGTTACACATCGGCATGGAGATGGATGTCGTTTTTGCGCCCTACCGTACTGAAGATAACGGCGATGAAGTTATCAACTTCTTCTTCCAACCTGTCGCCTGATTGAGAGAGAGACAACCATGGATGTAGCAATAGTTGGAATTGGTATTCACCCGTTTGGTCGCACTCCGGCGCGCAGTGGACTGCAGCAGGGTGCTTACGCTGCGCGTCTGGCATTACAGGATGCGGGCGTTGAGTGGCGCGATATCGAATTTGCGTTTGGCGGCAGTGCCAGCGCCGGCAGCGCCGATGCACTGGTCAACGAGTTGGGGCTTACCGGTATTCCCTTTATCAACGTGGCCAACGGCTGTGCGACCGGCGGCAGTTCACTGATCTCAGCGTTTAACGCGATCAAGTCCGGCGAGTACGACATTGGCATGGTATCGGGTTTTGACAAACACGATCGCGGTGCCTTCAGCGCCGACCCGAAAGAACTGGGCATCGGTGAGTGGTACGGCGAAGCCGGTCTGATGATGACCACACAGTTTTTCGCGATGAAGATCCAGAAATACATGCACGACTACAACATCAGCACGGAAACGCTGGCCAGGGTGTCCGAGAAAGCGTTTATCAATGGTTCTAAAAATCCCAATGCCTGGCGCCGGGAACCGATCAGTACCGAGGTGATCGCCAGTTCCATGATGGTGAATGATCCCCTGACCAAGTTTATGTTCTGTTCGCCCTCGGAAGGCGGCGTTGCCCTGATACTGTGCCGTGCAGATCACGCCACCCGCTATACCGACAAGCCGGTGTACCTGAAGGCTGCCACGATGAAGTCGCGGCGCTTCGGTTCGTTTGAGGTGTTTGCCCCCAGCCAGGCGTTGCAACAGGTCGACGGCCCTACGGTGGACGCCGCCAAAGCTGCCTTCGAAATGGCCGGTGTTGGTCCCGGCGATATGGATGTGATGCAGTTGCAGGACACCGAAGTGGGCGCCGAGATTATGCATATGGCCGAGAACGGCTTCTGTGAACACGGCGAGCAGGAAGCACTGATCAAGGCGGGCGCAACGCACATCGACGGTGCGATGCCGGTGAATACCGATGGCGGTTGTCTGGCCAACGGCGAACCGATTGGTGCGTCCGGATTGCGACAGGTGTACGAGAACGTGCTGCAACTGCGCGGGCAGGCGGGGGAACACCAGGTTCCCGGTGATCCCAAATTGGCTTATACCCATGTGTACGGCGCGCCCGGAATCAGCGCCGTCACGATATTACAAAAATAGTGGGAGACAGCAGATGAACCATCCAAAGGCGCTCACTAAAGAACAACTTGCAGCGCGCTGCAACGGCGAGTCCTATCAGCAGATGCTCGACAAGGAGACTGTCCCGGTACCGGCATCGTTGCGGGAGAGCACCGATACCTATCTGGGCTCGAAAAACCTGACTGTGAATTGTTACTTCAGTCCGGAGTTTGCGAAGCTGGAGGAAGAGAAACTGTGGAATCGCACCTGGTTGGCGGCGTGTCGTGAGTCGGAACTGTCAGAGGTCGGTAGCTATTTCGTCTACGAGATTGCCAAGCATTCGATTGTGCTGACGCGCACCGAGGCGGGCGAGATCAAGGGCTATTACAATGCCTGTCTGCACCGGGGCAGGCAGCTGCGCAAGGATTGCGGCACCGCCCGTGAATTCAAATGTCCGTTCCACGGCTTCCGCTGGAGTCTGGACGGCGACTTCCTGGGCGCGCCCTGCGAGTGGGATTTTCCGCATATCGAAAAAGAGACCTTCAATCTGCCACAGGTACAGGTGGACACCTGGGGCGGTTGGGTCTTTATCAACATGGATATGGAGGCAGAATCTCTGGCCAGCTATCTGGGGGTGCTGCCGGAGCACTTCGAGCGCTGGCGCCCGCAAGACACGGTCAAAGTCCTGCACATTGAGAAGGTGATTGAGTGCAACTGGAAGGTGGCGTGGGAGGCGTTTATCGAGTCCTACCACACGGTACAGACGCACCCACAGATATTGCCGTATCTGGGTGATTCAAACTCTCAGTACGATTGCTGGGGCGACAATATCAGCCGCACCATTTCACCGATGGGGGTAGTCAGTCCGCATCTGGAAAACATCGACCCCAACCAGACAGTCAACGATTGGCTGGAACACGGCGCGTGGTTGACCGACGGTTCCAAAGTGGAGGTGCCGGAGGGCATGAGTGCGCGGCAGTGGCTTGCCGAATATTATTTCCAACACTACACCGAGCAGTATCAAACAGATCTGGCCAGCTTCTGCACGCAGAGCGAAATCATGGATTCCATCCTCTATTCCGTATTTCCCAACTTTGCACCCTGGGCCGGCTTCCACCCGAACCTGACCTACCGCATGAAGCCCTACGGCGATAACCCCGAGATGTGCACCATGGAAATCATCGTGTTGATGCGTATTCCCGAGGGAGCCGAGCGTCCGGCGGACTGCGCCGTGGAGAAACTGGGCAAGGATCAGTTATTCTCGGAGGCAGCGGGTCTGGAAGGGGGGCTGGGTCGCGTGTTCGATCAGGATTTCAGCAACCTGAAAATGGTACAGAAGGGCTTACATAATGTGCAGTCAGGTGAGATCGTGTTGGCCAACTATCAGGAAATTCGCATTCGGCATTTCCACAACACACTGGACAAGTATCTGAGCGCCTGAGCGCACCGGGGTTATCTGCATGAACGACTTGCTGCAACCGTTTTCACTTCAGGGTAAGGTCGCGCTTGTGACCGGCGCCTCCAGTGGCTTTGGTCAACACTTTGCACACGTGCTGTCACGCGCGGGTGCGAAGGTCGTGCTGGCTGCGCGCCGCACGGATCTGATACAGGCTGAGGCGGATAGCATCAATTCCGCCGGCGGTGAAGCCATTGCGGTCACCATGGATGTTACCAGTAGCGCGAGCATCGCCGCGGCGCTGGACGAGGTTGAGCGGGCGTTTGGCGTTGTCACTGTGGTGATCAACAATGCCGGTATTACCATTCCCAAACTGCTGCTCGATCTTAGCGACGAGGACTGGAATAAGGTGATAGACACCAATCTCAATGGTGTGGCCTACGTCACCCGGGAAACCGCAAGGCGTATGATCGCCGCCGGCACCGGTGGTAGCATCGTGAATATCGCGTCGATACTGGCTGAGCGCGTGCAGAAAGCGCTGACCAACTACGCCGCCTCCAAGGCCGCCGTGGTGCAGTTTACCAAAACCGCAGCACTGGAATTGGCGCAACACAAGATTCGCGTCAATGCGCTGTGCCCCGGTTATTTCCAGACGGAACTGAACGGCGAGTGGTTCAAGACGGCGGACGGTCAGGCACTGATCAAGCGCATACCTCAGCGCCGCACCGGCAACCTCGAAGAATTGAACGGCCCCCTGTTGCTGCTGGCGTCCGCTGCCGGTTCCCTGATGACGGGATCGGCCGTTACTGTGGACGGTGGTCATGTGCTGTCAGATCTATAAGAAGAGACTAAAGTCGTGATAAAAAATCCGTTGAGTGCCGCGCGTATCAAGCGCGACGGCGCATTGTGGTGCAATCAGACTATTGCACAGGGTGCCTGGCAAAAAGCGTGGGAGCAACCGGATGAGGTGGCCATCTACCTCGAAGGCGAGCTCGCGATTACCTATGGCTCTATCGCCGATGAGGCGCGACGTCTGATTACCGCGTTGCGCCAGCTCGGGCTTGAGCAAGGTGATGTGATCAGCTTCCAGTTGCCGAATTGGCGCGAGTCAGTGGTCGTCGATATTGCCGCTTCTGCGCTGGGCCTGATCGTGAATCCGGTAATCCCCATCTACCGTGATCACGAACTGCGCTTTATTCTCAAGGATGTCAGGACGCGACTGATCTATATCCCCGAACAGGTGCGCAGCCTCGAGTTCCCCTCGATGCTAGCGGCACTGCGCGCCAATCTGCCGGATCTTGAATTTGTGGTCACGGTGCGGGCGCAGCAAGAATACGAAGGCATGCTGCGCTACGAGGATCTGCTGGAGAATGCGCCGGTAGATCTGGAGACGCTGCCGGAGATCGATCCCAATTCCATCAAGGCGATACTGTATACCTCCGGTACCACGGGCACGCCCAAAGCGGTGATGCACAGCCATAACACGCTGGCACGGGTGATCCAGAATTCGCTGGACTGCTGGGACATGGATGAGCGCGACGTGATGCTAATGCCGTCGCCGGTCACTCACATTACCGGTTATGGCTCGGGCATGGTGCTGCCCTTTGTGACGTCGGTGAAATCGGCGCTGATGGCGCGCTGGGATGCCGATGCCGCCGTGGCCTTCATTAATGAGGTGGGTGCCACCGGCAGTGTTGGTGCAACGCCCTTTCTGGTAGAGCTGGTAGCGGCGGCCAGACGGCACAATACTGGCCTGCCCAGTATGCGCCTGTTTGCCTGTGGCGGTGCGGCAGTGCCGCCGCAGGTGATCTATGACGCCTGTGCCTCGCTCGATAATTGCCGCGCGTTTCGCGTGTATGGCAGCACGGAAACACCGATTATTACGCTGGGTTTTGTGGGCGCTGGCCAACAGCAACTGGCCGCGGAAACCGATGGTCAGATCTATGCCTACGAAGTAAAAATTCTGGATGAGCAGGGGCGGGAAGTCGCGCCTGGCGTGGACGGTGAAATTGCCGCGCGTGGTGCAGGCATGATGTTGGGATACGCCGATCCAAAGCAAAACGCCCAGGCGCATGACAGTGAGGGTTTCTTCCTGACCGGCGATATCGGCCATGTCACGCCGGATAATGCGATCCTGATTACCGACAGGAAGAAAGACATCATCATCCGCGGTGGCGAAAATATCAGCGCCAAGGAAGTTGAGGACGTACTCCATGATCACCCGGATATTCGCGAGGTGGCGGTGGTGGCAATGCCGCATGAACGGCTGGGGGAGGGCGTGTGTGCCTTTATAATTCTCGAAGATCCACAGTGCCAACTGGCGCTGTCCGATGTGGCGAAGTTCGCGGATCAGGCGCTACTTGCGAAACAAAAAATACCGCAGCACATCGAACTGGTGACTGATTTGCCGCGTACGGCCAGCGGTAAAGTGCGCAAGGATGTCCTGCGCCGGCAGATCAGTGACGTATCAAAATCAGCACAACTTCAGGCATAGGCTATGACCACACTGGCAGGAAAAACAGCCGTCATTCTGGGTGCATCGGGCAGCGCCAATATAGGTACGGCGATAGCGCGACGACTCGCGGCAGAAGGTGCCAATATCGTAGTGGCGGCGCGTCGTATGGCACCGCTGCAGGCACTGGCTGCTGAGTTGGGTGGCATCGCAGTGGGCTGTGATGTCACCCGTGATGGCGATATCGAGAACCTGTTCAGCGTTGCAGGCGAAACCTGCGGCCGTGTGGATATCGCGGTGTTTTCCGCTGGTATTCACGCGCCCGGGCTGATCGCCGAACTGGATGCCGAGGCTATTCGGCCGACCATGGAGATCAGTGTTATAGGCGCGCTGTTGTTTTTTCGCTATGCCGCCGCAGCGATGACCGAGGGCGGCTCCGTGATGACCATTTCCTCACTCACAGCGCGGCTTCCCGGGCCGGGCCTGTGTGCGTATTCCACGGCCCGCGCCGGTGTTGATTTTGCGATCAAGGTGGCAGCGCTGGAATACGGTGAGGCCAGGGTGCGTTTCAATTCCATTGCCGCCGGGTTGATACAGACCGATATGACAGACGCCTTTTTTTCGATGGAGTCGGTGCTCGCAGGACATCTCGATGCCACACCCTGTGGCCGCATGGGCACGCTGGACGATATAGCCGAGGCGGCGCTCTTTCTCGCGGACGAGCGGCGTTCTGGCTACCTTAACGGCCAGGTAATGGATCTCGCGGGCGGCCAACAAAATGGCCATCTACCGCGCTTTTAAACAACAGGGAGACTTCTATGCAAGGTTATGAAGATGTGACGCTCTACGTGCTCAGTGATGAGCGTGAGCAGGAACTGCTGGACAAACAGATTGAATGTAATTTTATCTGGACCAATAAAGAGGGCCACGGCCTGGGCGTGATTATGAACTACGTGGCGCGCAACGGCTCGATCTGGTTGACGGCCACCAGCCAGAGGGCCCGAATAAAAGCCCTGCGCCGCGACCCGCGCGCTTCCGTGGTGATCTCCAGCATGGGCACCGATATGGGGCCAGGTAAGCAGATCACCTATAAGGGTAGGGTTGTCCTGCACGATGATCAGGCCACCAAAGACTGGTTTTATCCGCTGATGGGGGCGATTATCAGTCCCTATCCTGCGCCCACGTTGGAGGCCGCGATTGAGCATCTGGATACACCACTGCGTGTCATTCTCGAGTTGGTGCCCGAGAAAACCATCAAGTTCGACGGCGATGCGATCTCCCAGGCTTCCTACGACGGCGTGGTCCCCGGTCACGAGAAGTAGCACAAGTACCGGTTGGTCGCAGTTGACAGCGTGGCCGGTTGAGGGCCATCTTGGGCGGCTAATAATACAGGGGCTTAAGCGGTGGTTTCCGCTTGGTGATCCTGCTGTCCCGATATCCTCAGCGTGAGATAACACCTGCCCATGGATCTGCGCCGCTTCGTCCTGCTCGCTGTTATTGTCGTGCCCTGTGCGCTTGTCGCCTGGGCGTACCTCGCCGTCGAAGGCTATCTGGGCGAGCGTCAGGGCATGGGCGAAATCACGCAACAGAGCCGCGATAGCGCGCTGTTGCAAGAGCAGCAAACGCGGCAACGACAAAGCATCGAGACACTATCCCGCGTTGGCCCCGGCGTACTGCCGCCCAAGCAGATCCTGTTCGGTGATCTGCATGTGCACTCTACCTATTCCTTCGACGCGTATAACGTCAGTCTGCCGCTGTATCAGGGCGAGGGCTCCCATCCCCCCGGAGATGCCTGCGATTTTGCGCGCTATTGCTCAGGTCTGGATTTCTGGTCGATCAATGACCATGCAGAGGCGCTCACAGCCCGGCAGTGGAGCCTGACCAAGGACATGGTGCGCCAGTGCAATGCGGCGGCGGGGGATCCGGACAATCCCGATATGGTGACATTTCTGGGCTGGGAGTGGACGCAGACAGCACAGCTGGCAAAGAACCACTACGGGCACAAAAATGTGGTGTTTCGCGATACGGATGAGCAGAGCGTGCCCACTCGTCCGATTGCCGCGGTAGAGATCACGCATCCCGAAGGCGTAGGCCTCTATATCGCCAGGTTGCGCCTGCTGCTGATTGCCGGTGTGCCCAATGGCGATGTGGGACAGCTGTTTGACAATGTGCTGGCGTGGCTGCGCGGCGAGCGCGCGGATCTGTTTCCCGATTCAGTGGCACGCCAGCGCTACTATGATTTTATTCGCTATCTGCAGGATCAGGAAGCGGTGCAGGCGTGTCCGCAGGGGCCACCTGTGCGAGACCTGCCAGTCCAGTGCCAGGAGAGCGCGACGACGCCCGCCGACTTGTTCGCAAAGCTGGATGACTGGGGCTTTCCGTATCTCACCATTCCGCACGGCAACAGCTGGGGCTTCTACACGCCGCCGCTGAGCACCTGGGACAAACAGTTGGCGGGGGATGCCGACCCGGAACGGCAGGAGCCGCTGATTGAAATTTTTTCCGGCCATGGCAACGCTGAACAGTATCGCAGCTGGCGCGCGGTTGGGGTCGATGCGAGCGGCAACAGTTTTTGCCCGGCGCCGACGGCGGATTTTGTATCAGACTGTTGGCGTGCTGGTGAAATCATTGAAGAGCGCTGTCTGGCGGTGGGTGAACCGGTGGCAGAGTGTGAGCTTCGCGCGATACAGACACGCTCCAACTATCTGCTGACCAAGGATTCGGGCCACTGGATTATACCGGGTCAAACGGTGGAGGACTGGCTGGATGCCGGGCAGTGCAGGGATTGTTATATGCCCGCCTACAATCACCGTCCAGCCAGTTCGGTGCAGTATGGTCTGGCCATACGCAACTTTGCGGATCCGACCCGGCCTCCCAAGCGCTTTCGCTGGGGGATTATCGGCGCCTCTGATTCTCACTCCGCGCGTGCGGGTACCGGCTACAAGGAGATCATGCGTCGCCGTATGACTGACGCCGCCGTGGCGCAGCTCGGGCCGCGGACGTTCCTGTCCGCGAGTGAACGACTGCCCTTCTACGTGCCATTACAAAAAGCGGATGGACGCAGTGGCCCGTACTTTGAGAGGCAATCGTCGTTCTTTGGTTCGGGCGGACTGGTTGCGGTGCATGCACAGGGGCGTGATCGCGGCGCCATCTGGGATGCACTGGAACGCAAGGAAGTGTATGCCACCAGCGGTGATCGTATGCTGTTGTGGTTTGATCTGGTCGATGCGCAGGGCGGGCAGAATCTGCCCATGGGCAGCATTGTCCAGCGCGATATCGCACCGGTGTTTGAGGTCAGCGCGCTGGGGGCTTTTGAGCAGAAACCGGGGTGTCCCGCCGACAGTGCGCGCGCCCTGTCAAAGGAGCGCCTGCAACGACTGTGCGGCGGTGAGTGCTATCACCCTGGCGATACGCGCAAGCGCATTGACCGTGTCGAAGTGGTCAGAATCCGCCCGCAGATCACCGCCGGTGAGGACGTGGGGCCACTGATTGAGGACCCCTGGTTGTCCCTGCCGTGCGAGGCGGATGGGGACGGCTGTACTGTGCGCTTCAGCGATCCCGATTTTGCCCGCTCGCAGCGCGATGCCGTTTACTATGTGCGGGCGCTGCAGGCGGCCAGCCCCACCATAAACGGCGCTAATCTGCGCTGCGAATACGATGCATCGGGGCGGTGTGTCAGCGTCAATCCCTGCCCGGTGAGCGCTTCAGCCGAATCGACAGACGACTGCCTGGCGGACGCCCAGGAGCGCGCCTGGTCGTCGCCGATTTTTGTGGATTTTGAGCGCGCGGCCAGCGAATAGCGACGCGCTACCCGGGCCAAGTTATTCGCAACGGGTATAGAGAATCCGACCGGCGCCTAGAGCACCCTGGTGTACACTGACTCGCGGCAATCATCAAATTGCCGCAACTACGCAGACAAGTGGAGGATAACCATGAACGAAAATAATGTCGCATACCAGATGTCACTGCGATCCAGGGAGTGCCTGAAAAGCAAGGATAAGGCGCGCTGGCTCGACATGTGGGCCGAGGATGGCATCATCGAAGATCCCATCGGTCCAACGGTACTTGATCCCGAAGGCAATGGTCATTCCACACCGGCCGCCAGAGAGGCTTTCTACGATCGCAATATCGCCAACTCGGATATTGAATACATCATCCACCAGACCTACACCGCCCACCTGGAGTGCGCCAATATTGTCACGCTCAATGTGAAGATGAATGTGGATGGCAAAAGGTACAGCCAGCAGGTTAATGGTGTCTTTACCTACAGTTGCAACGAGGCGGGCAAACTGACGGCCCTGCGCGGCTTCTGGGAATTTGATGAGGGCATGGCCACGTTCAAGGAAATCGACGCGGCCTGAACATCCGGGGGCGCCCCTGTTATTTCAGTGCCTCAGTCGTGGTATCGCGCATGACGCCGCCGTCAAAGGTAATGGTCTTTTCGGGCACCACTTCAATAATAATGCGCGCAGGCGTGTCCAGAAAAGCGCCGAAAGCCTCTGGTGTGGGCGCGGGATTGTTGGCGCGGCGGGCGAAGTCCGGGTAAAACCAATCCTTGGTAGGCTGGTCTTTGTGCAGTATCGCGTGACCCTTAAAAGTGATGGATTGGCTCAGGTCATCGTCGACGCCGGCGCTGGAGATCACCACACTGCAACGCGGATCACGTGCCAGCGCTTTCATGCGCGCGCGCTGTTCTGTTGCGGTGCACCAGATACGACCCTTGCGCCAGATATAGCTCATGGTGACGCCCATGCCGTGGCCTTCCTTGTTGGTCCAGATGAAGGTCAGTTCATTCTGTTTCAACAGCAATTCTTCCTGCTTTTGCGCCGTTAGACCATACATGGTGACGTCGTCATAGCTCTCTACATCTGTGGTGCTCATTGGAGTGTTCTCCGACAAAGTTAGAATAAACAGTACGTCCTGACTGTTTTATGGTAAGGTATCATGCTAATAATTTATTGCAAGCAGACCGGCCAGATTTTGCGCCATGCGTCTGCGTTTTCAACCGCGGGAGTGAACGTAATTATGGGGAGAGTGGCGGATAAGGTGGCACTCATTACCGGCGGCGCGTCGGGATTGGGGCTGGCATCGGCGCGGCGATTGGCGCAAGAAGGCGCGTCGGTCGTCATTGCGGATATTAATCGCGAGCAGGGAGAAGCGGCGGCCAGTGAGATTGCAGGCGCGCGCTTTGAGCTGCTGGATGTGTCACGCGAGGCCGGCTGGATAGCGCTGGTGGACAAGATTATCGGGGATTACGGCCGCCTCGATATTCTGCTCAACAGCGCCGGTATCGTGCGGCTGTCCAGTATCGAAGAGACCACCGAAGAGATGTGGCGCCTGGTCAATGCAGTGGGCACAGACGGCACCTTTTTTGGCTGCAAGCATGCACTGCGCGTGATGAAGCCCGCCGGGCGAGGTTCCATTATCAATATGTGTTCCACCGCCAGTATTCAGGGTGGCCCGCAGATTTTCGCGTATGCCGCATCCAAAAGCGCCATTCGCGGCATGACCAAATCCGTGGCAGTACTGAGTGCGCAAAGTGGTTATGGCGTGCGCTGTAACTCCATTCACCCGGGCAATATGCGCACACCGATGTTGCAGGGTGTGCAGGAAATCGTGCTTGAAAACGATCCGGAAGCCGCACACGCGATGGAGAATATCTGGGTGGGCGAGCCTGTTGACGTGGCGAATATGGTGCTGTTTCTGTCTTCGGATGAATCCGTGGCTGTCAACGGTGCGGCGCTGGTGGTGGATAACACGACAACCATTACCGAAGGTGCCGTCCCCGCTAACGCAGTGCGCTGCCCGTAACGAGGAATCGAAATGTCCAGTGTGGAAGAAAACCTGCTGATCAGAGATGCGCTGATCGATAATTATAATAATTACGCCGAGGGCCTGGACAGCAAAAACTGGGCGATGGTGCGCGCCTGTTTTGCTGATGAAGTGCTGATCGACTACGGCGCGATTAGTGCACCCACCGGTGCCCCCGAGATACCACGCCGTGCCGACGACTGGCTAAAAAATCTGCAGGCGGTGATCAATGGTTTCGACATCACCCGTCACACCATCACCAATCACCGCTTTTTGATATCCGGGGATCAGATACGTTGTCGCGCCTATCTCAGAGCTGACCATGTTATTTTCGTCAACTCTGAGAAGCCGGCCGTGCAGCCCGAGGAAGTCGTCACGGTGGTGGGGGAATACACCAATCACTACGCACAGATCGAGGGTCAGTGGCAGATCTGTAAATCGGAACTGATAGTGAACTGGACCGAGGGGAATCTCAATCTGCTGGCTATAGCGGGTGAGCGCGCGATGGCGCAATCAAACACCTGACTCGCGCCGCGTGGCCTATGCCTGGTGAAAGCTAAAAAGCTGCCGATCCTGGTCCACATGCACATCAATATCCCGCCCGATAGGGCTGTTGGCCTGCATCGGTCCGGTGACTGCCAGCTCGGTATTTGAGGCGAGAAACCGTTCGCCACCCGCCGTCTCGGCCAGCACCACCGCAATATCGTCCTTGTCACGGCGCGCCACTACGGTGAAGGAAATCACCGTGCCGCGCTGTGCATTTTTGGCGATAGGGCGCACCGGTATATCGGAGCAATCGAGGGTCAGCTTGTCACTTCTGGTCCAGTCGGTGTTGGTCGCTCTGGCTGCATCCGTGGTGAGTACAGCGGCGGCGTGTTTGGACAGGATGCCACCATTGGCAGTGACCAGTGCCCGCGACGGAGCACCCCGCAGGCGCACCGCCATTTCTGCCAGTGCATGCGCCGAGTAGTTGTTGCCCGGCCCCCCGAAATAAGGCAAACCACCGGTGACTGTCAACGCGCGGGAGCCGTCTGTCGGCAATCCCAGAACGTCGCAGGCCGCCGTTACCGCGCAGGGGAAGCAACTGTAAATATCGATCAGATCTATGTCCTCGTGGCTAGCTCCCGCGCTGTCCATGGCGGTGGATAGCACGCGTTCCATGGCGGCGGAGCGGCCGGGATCTTCGCGCTCCGACAAGTGTTTGTCGGCACCCTCGGCGTAGGACTCCAGAAAAATCCATTGCTGTGGGTCGACACCCAGACGGCGGGCATGGCCGACGCTGGTAAGTATCAGTGCGGAGGCTTGATTGACGGCATCCTGTGCTATCAGCAATTTGGTGTAGGGTAGGCTGATCGGGTAATTGTTGGGGCCGGGTGCAGCCAGTTCGTCGGCCGAATAGGCTGTTTGGAACTGAGCGTAAGGGTTGGCTGCGGCGACGGCACTGAACGGTGCCATAAGCTGCGTCATGAATCTTTGGTGCTGCTGCCGGTCGTGTCCCATCCGGTGCGCCTGACTGTTTTCGATAATGGCGTAAGAGCGTACCGGCAATGTCAAACCGCCTTGCACCTCCTCCATCGAGACCAGACGATCGAGGTCTTTACGGTTTTCAAAGGGTGTGTCAAATTCCTCGCGCCAGTCGTCAACCAGCGCATTGCGCTGCGCGAAACGCTGGCTTGCTATCGCCTCTGCACCGGTCAGCAGCGCAATCTTCTTCTCGCCTCTGGCGATGGCGCCCGCCAGTTCCGCCATCAAATGCAGTGGTTCGGTGCCACTGGCATTACTGTAGATACGGTGGGTCGGCACAGCGCCGATGCGCCGGGCGACCGACTCCGGTGGATTATCGCTGCCGCCCAGTGGCGAGGCCCAAATGTTAACGGTGTCTGAAAAGAGCCGGATGACCGCAATGGTATCGATTTCCTGAGCGGGGATGCCGGCGTCCTGCAAGGCCGCCTGACAGGCGGTGGCAGCCAATTGCATAGGCGCCTTGAAGGGCGGTATGGCGCGCGGTTGCAGGCGCTCCACACACTGGCCGACGCCTATGATAATGGGTGTGTTGTCGGGTAACTTTCGGTGTGGCTGTGGCGTCATTGGAATGTCTTGGTAGGGAAGAAAATGGATGCCAAGCATACCGCATCGCTACGATCAGGTGCGCAGTGGTGGCAATAATCAAGATCGAAAGTTGGCGACGGTGCCGGCGTCATCGCAGGGGCATACAGCCTACAGCGATCCGCTCAGTCCGGGTTGTGCGCAGGTAAGCACACGGTGATCCTGAGTCCCATACCAGTGTTCTGGGCCGTTAAATCGCCGCCGTGCTGCAGTAGTGCGCGTCTGGCGATGGCCAGGCCCAGGCCATACCCCCCTGAGTCGCGTGTGCGCGCGGTGTCCACGCGATAAAACTCACCAAAGATATTCTTCAGTTCATTGTCCGGAACACCTGGCCCGCGGTCTTCAATGGCGACACAGTAGCGTCCTCCACTCGTGGCCAGGGAGACCCAGACTTCACTATTGGCGGCGGTGTGCTGCAGGGCATTGCGCAGGATATTATCAAAGCTCTTGTGCAGCAGGTCGCTGGCGCTGTCGACAATGGCCTGCTCGGTGTCCGTGCGCAGAATGAACTGTTTGCCGGCTCCCTGTCCTTCAAAATTCGCATCGGCGCACAATTGTTGTAGTAAAAGGACGATATCGATATGTGTGTCCAGTGTGAGGTCCTGTGTCTGGGTGGAGAGTAATTGCCCGATAAGCTCCTCCAGTCGCACGGCCTCCTGCTCGATGCGTTGCAGATACGCCGCAGCGTTGTTGGGCCTTTCCTGTGCCAGCACCAGCGCGATGCGCATGCGCGCCAGCGGCGACCGCAATTCGTGGGATACATCACCGAGCAAGCGTTTTTGGGCCTGAATTCGCGCCTGTAATTGCTCCGCCATGGTGTTGAAATCACGGGCCAGTTCATCGGTTTCATCGCCACCTTTGTCGCGCACTTGCAAGCGAGTATCCAGTTCGCCATTGGCCAGACGGCGGGACGCCAAGCGCAAATCTTTCAGGCGGTTGGTCATCAAGCGCGATAAACCCAGGCAGACAAAACCGCTGATCAACACCGCCAGTGTGATGCGCAGCCACAGGCTGTCGCCCAGCGCGTTCAGAATGACACCGCGACGTGAGGGGAACACAAAAACGGCTGCCACAGCACCTTCGTAGGGGCGATAGATGCGGTAGGCGACCAGCTGGTGCTGCGGTGCATTCAACATGGACTGCTCCGATTCAGTGCGCAGTTTTTCTGCTATCTGTGCGACTTTATCAGGCAGTTTCCGTTTGAGTAGGTCGTTGCCGTTACGTGACACCAGGTAGATTTGGATGTCGTGTTTCTTGCGTATCTCCTCTACCGTTGTGGCAAGGGCGGTGTCATTCTGGTTTTCCAGGTTGTAGATGGTGCGGAGCATAAAACGGTGCGGCGGCCCGGGTCGCTTGTGGTCGCCCCATTCACGACCCGGCGGTTGCGATTCAAAATAGTTAGCGGTCAACATCCAGCTGCCGAGGATAGTGATCGTCATCAGCCAGAAACCGATAAACATCCTGAGAAAGAGATTACCGCGCAGTTTCATGGATCAGGTGGCTCCGGCGCCAAGCCTGAACTGATACCCGCTGCCGCGCACGCTGACGATCAAGTTGTCGCCACCGAGTGCCGCCAGCTTCCTGCGAATCTTGCTGATATGCACATCAATACTCCTGTCATAGGCGGATAGCGCGCGGCCCAATGCGTTCTGGCTGAGCAGGTCCTTGCTGACCACTGTACCAGCGTTGGTAACCAGCACCTGTAACACATTAAATTCGGTACTGGTGAGCTGCAGATCAGCGCCGCCATAGGTGGCGCTGCGGTCGGCGGTGTTCATCGCCGTTTGCCCGGCTTCCAGCGTTGGTGCCGCCACATCCTCCGATACCAGATTGCCACGTCTCAGAATTGCGCGCAGCCTGGCCGACAGTTCGCGCGGATTGCAGGGCTTGGGCAGATAGTCATCAGCGCCCAGCTCCAGACCGAGGATGCGATCAGTATCTTCGCCGCGCGCGGTGAGCATCAGTATAGGCGTAGTGCTGAACTGGCGAACCTGACGCAGTACGTCAAGCCCCTGCAGTCCCGGCAACATAATGTCCAGTACGATGGCGTCGTGGTCGTGATGGCGGCAGTGCGCGACAGCTTCGGCGCCATCGTGTATCGCCTGCGTCTCGAATCCTTCCAGCGAGAGGAAATCGGCCAGCAGAGCGCAGAGCTCTTTGTCGTCGTCGATAATCAGTACATTGGTGCTCATCTGGCGGTCTCCCGATAGCAATCCCGCCAGAGTGTGAACAAACAGCGAAGTGTTGTCACCCGGCTTAACACCTGTCGACGCTTTTTAACATTTCTTTACGTTCCCGGGGCAGAGCTTAACGGCCTACCACCTATATGATTCATTACGTAGAGCGGTGTGCCAAACAGCTCAGTAAGCCCACCGAATTTTGACTTACATTATTTTGGATGTTCAGGAGAACGCAACATGAAAATTACTTGGAAAAAAACGCTGACAGGAGTGGCTGCCCCCGCACTGGCCATACTCTTTGTCACTGCTGCAAGCTGGTCGATGGCGGAGGGGGACGCACCGCGGCATGATCCGCAGCATAAGGTCGACCACCTGGTGAAGATGCTGCAGCTCACCGACGAGCAGGAGGCCACAGTACTAACGCTGCTCACCGCCTCCTTCGAGGAGTCTGAGGTGGATCACGAGCGTTTGCGCACCCTGCGCGAGGAATTGCTCAATCAGCCTGAGTCGTTTGACAAAGCCACTGCGCTGACAACCGCGGATGAAATCGGCCAGATCACCACGCGTATGGTCTACCGCATGGCCAGTACACGCGCTGCGATTTACCAGCTGCTGGACGATGAGCAGAAAGTAGCGATGGCGCAGATGTCAGAAAAGCGCGGATACAAACGGCGCGGCCATAAACCCGATGACTTTTAGTTTCATCGGGTAATCCCCATTACTAGGTCCTTTTGGGCGCCGTAAAGTCGCCTTTTTTTCGTTGCGCCCCGCGAAATAAAACTGTGCCACTGGTCCCTGGTCAAGCCCCCATGGATGGGTTCACGGCGCACCGGCAATAGAAAAATCTGTCTACAGTTCCTCTACCGTCATACCCAATTGTTCGCGCAGCGCAGCCGTACCCTCAAGCTGTCCTGAACTGGTAACAACGGCCGTACTGGCCAGCTCTGGTTTGAGATACGTCTCCACTACGCGGTGCAAATCATCCAGCTCAACCGCCAGAATACGCTGGCGGAACAACTCGCGCATATCGTGGCTGTGGCCAAAAAGACGATTATGGAAGTGCTGCTTGGCCTCACCCGCTGGCGAGCTGGGTTTGTCCATGCCGCCGATCACGCCCAAAATTGCTTCCTCCAGGGCGCGGTAATCATGACGATTGTCCAGCATCCATGACACCGCCAGATCAAAATCATTCAGCGTGCT
>CAWWAG010000050.1:0-24113 GCA_963934845.1 uncultured Halioglobus sp.
AAAAAGCCCCGGCAAAAAAACGGGCTCCAAGAAAAAAAGCAGCCGCTTGATGGACTACAGAGGTTCCTGATCGAAGTTGAAGTCGGCAGCAATTCAGGTGCCGAGCGCTCTATAAAGCACTCTTGGAGCCCGGGGATGCAGGCTCCAAGAGTGCCCAATTCAATCGAATCCCCCGCACCTTATTCCTGAAGCGATGGCTCACTGGTTGTTTAACGACCCTGAGAGTAGAGCGGCGGCACCATCCAGCGCGACAAATACAACAGGAACAAAATACGCCTTATCGCTAAGTGGTATGCCGGCTGAGATCAACAACACTGCGGTTCACCAGAGTAACAAAAATATCGATTAGAAGGTTTACCCAATAGAGTCTCCGAGTGCGCACAATCTTCAAGAATACTGTGGGTGAAAGTAGCGCACGCACCGGGCCTTCGATAAGCTGACACGCGGTCTCGTGGAAGTCAGCGTTGGTAATTGATATATTGGCGCTTACCAGCATTTGCACCAGCGTATCGAGCGATTCTTTACCGTCAGTAGCGGCGCGAATCTCGCTGTCCAGGGCTCGCATCACCTGTGCTGCGTGAGCGGTTACCTTGCCTCTGGAGCGATCTGTTGCGACACACTGCGTGCCATCGCTCCATCGCGCCAGCCACTCGAGCGCTTCTTTGTAGCGATACTCCGAGATTCCGCCGGAGTGACGCAGCAGCTCCAGACTATAGTGCTCAGCCATTCCTTCGACGATCCAGTCCTCGCCAGCCTTGCCATAAGGTGTTTCTATGGCCCATCCCTGCGCACCAGGCGCGGGGTTGCTCGAGGTCCAGAGTCACGTGGGCGTGGCCGGTCTCAGGATCCAGTTCTGCCTGGAAGAGCATCTGGTAGGCCTTGTCCGGGTCGATATTGTCCTCGGCAAGCGCACAGGGGATGCAGCTGATTAATGCCGCGGCAGGCCATAGCATGCTGCCAAGCATGTAAAGCAGGATGCCTGTGTGTAACGATGCCACAGCTATCTGTATATCCCACTGTATTTTGCATCGGCAACAGGCACTGCTGGACAAGCCAGTGGAGATAGTGTTTTTCCAGAATGCCACGATACTGTTGGTGTATCTCTGCTTTGCGCCTTTGTATGCCGCTGTGCCGCTTTACTCGGCATGACGTCGCGACGCGGATGCCCACTCCGAATTCGTTGAGGAGGCGGAGCAATTCACGGCTCAGTAAGGCCGGCTATCGTACATAGCCCATGATGGTGATGAAGTGACACGCTGAGCCGATCAGGACAAAAAAGTGCCAGATACCATGGGCATGCGTCAGCCGCTTGAGTTTGTCCACAATGTAGAAAATGATGCCCACGGTATAGATGAGCCCCCCCGCGGCTAACCATGCAAAACCGGCTTCTGGCAGGCCCGCTTTCAGGCCAGCCAAATCCAGTGAGCAGGCCCAGCCCATGCCGAGATAGATAATCAGCTGGCATACCTTCACGGCGCGCCCGGACAACAGTATTTCAGAAAGCGTTCCGATCGCCGCGAGCACCCAGACCAGCCCGAGGATCATGGTGCCACTCGGGCTGTCCACACTGATTAGCATGAGCGGCGTATAGGTGCCCGCGATCAGCAGGTAGATACAGATATGGTCCAACAGTTTGAAAACCCGTTTAAGCCCGGGGGTCTGGAAGCTGTGGTACAGGGCTGACATGGTGTACAGCAGGACCAGGGTCAGTCCAAACACACTAAAACCCACGATCATGCGCGGGTCGCCGGTCTGGATACTAATGGTCAGCAAAGCGCCCAGCGCAACCAGTGAGAATACTGCGCCCACCAGGTGGCTAATGCTATTGAGTTTTTCGCCGTAGTACATTTGTGCTGATTTTCTCCTGTGACTGACGCAATATAGCCGATCAAACACTCTATCTGAGCGCGCATGTTAAACACCGAAGCAGCTTTCAGGAAGCACTACCTCGATGGCACCATAGCACGCTGGCTACGCGGGGTGTTGCAAGTACTGGGCGCTATGATCTGCGCCTGTGTGATGCTTGCCTGTGCCTACACCGGCCCGCTGCCGGCTCCTGCACCTGACGCCATGGCCCAGGGAGAGGGCGGCGAGCAGCGCACGGTGGCACTGCTGGGAGCCAGCGGCATGGTAGGCGGCTATCTTTTGCGCGAGGCATTGGCGCGGGGGTATACCGTGCGGGTGCTGGCGCGAACACCGGCCAAACTCAGCCAATTTGCCGACCAAATTACCATTGTGCGCGGCGATGCCCGCGACCCGGCCGCCGTTGCCGAGTTACTGCGTGGCAGTGACGCGGTGATCAGCGCCCTGGGCCCGGTAACAGCCGATGGCGACGCCGCGCATTTTATCAACACTGCGGCGACCGGCAATGTGCTGCAAGCAATGCAAGCAGAGGGAATTTCACAGTACATGGCGGTCTCTGGCGCAGCGGTCGTGATGCCCGGCGATGAGCGCGATCTGCTGGGTTGGTGGATACGTACGCTGGCGCAAATCGGGCTGTCAGATGCCCTGCAGGACAAGCAGGCTGAGTACGCACTACTCGCGACAAGCTCCGCCGACTGGATGTTGGTGCGCTGCCCGATTATAGATCCGGACGCCTATCGTTGGGCGCCACTGGTTGCAACGAAGACCCCCCCTGCGTTTCGATTGCGCGCCGGCGAGCTGGCGCGATTCATGATTGACCAGCTGCAAGCCCGGGAGTTTGTGCGCGAAGGTCCCTTCCTCGGCAGTCGCTGACACCCACCGGGCTTATCAGTTGGGCGCCAGGTGCGCAAGCTGGTTGACGGTTGGATTCTGGCATAGACTGGCTCACTCACCTGATGAAGTATGTTACCCCGCCATGCTAAACGCTCTTCGATGGATCATCCTTTGCGCCATTGTTCTACTGCTGCTCGCCGTCTGCACGGTGGCAGGACTGTTCCTGTATGCGCTGGAAGATGAACCTCTGGTGGGCTCATCTGACCCCGCCGATTATGCGACGGTGGCAGATGGCAAAGCCTTTTTAAAGCGCATCAAGTGGCAGGTGGAATCCGCCGGTGAGCAGGGTACGACACTGGAAGTGTCCGAGGCGGAGCTGGATCGTCTGGCGCAGATCGGCTCACATACGTTCAAATGGTTGGATGCTGATTTCGACATAGCCGGTTCGGCGATTAGCACCAAGGTAAGTTTGCAACTGCCTGCGAATCCATTTGGTGAATATTTAAATCTGGGTGCACAGGTCCGGCCGTCCAACGAAGGCATCGGTATTGATCGCTTATCGATGGGATCATTGAGTTATTCGGGATACTGGTTGCTACCCATGGCGGCCCAACTGGCGGACCTGATGCTGCGCGATCGACAGGCCAGCCTTTTGCTGCAGGGGGTGAGTGCTATTCAGATTGAAGGCGACTTGGCACTGCTCAGCGTACTGCCTCCACCCGATGCCAAGGCGCATCTCAAGCAAGCAGTGAGAACCCTGCAAGCCTATCGGCTGCCGGCAGGCGAGGCCGAGCGGGTACGACACTACTATGATGTGTTGGCCACCGAGGGCGCGGGTAGCAACGGGCGCAGTCAATCGTTGAGCGAGTATCTGACGCCTTTGATGGCGGAGGCAAAAGCGCGTAGTGTAAATGGCTCCGCAGTGGTAGAAAATCGCGCCGCCATCTGGGCACTGAGTATCTATTTTAGCAACGGCGGATTTGAGATGCTGATAGGGAAACTGGTGTCGAGTGAGCGTGAACTGGTGCGATCGCCCTATCCTGTAACGCTGGCAGGTCGGCAGGATCTGATGGCGCACTTCTTCAGTTCGGCTGCAATAGCGCTGGCCAGTCAGCAGGGTATCAGCATAGCCGCAGGGGAGTTCAAGGAATTGCTGGATTCGGGTGATGGTGGCAGTGGCTTCAGTTTTGTCGATCTGGCGGCTGATCGAGCCGGTATTCAGTTTGTCTCATTTGCAACCGCTGGTGATGCTGAGGCGCGGCAGTTGCAGGAACAGCTGCTGGCTAACCCCGGTGAATCCAGCTTTTTTCCAGACATAGCGGGACTGGTCGAAGGGTTGAGCGATGCTCAGTTTCGCCAGCAATACGATGCGATGGAATCAGAGCGTTATCGCCTGCAGGTTGAGCTGATTGATCAGCGTATTGCCCGGGCGCTAATCTACCAGCAGCAAGCCAATGACAAGGGTGGTGATGAGTGAAAGCGCAGTCACACTATACAGAGATAATGCATGACCCAACCTAAGTCCTATCCGGGCGTGGCGTATAATGAGGCGCCCGATTCTGAAAACGAAATTCACGGTGATGAGATAGCCACAAAGTATGGCTTTGAGGGTGGGTTGGTGCCCGGCGTTACTGTGTCGGCATATCTGGCGCACCCGGCGGTAGATGCGTGGGGGCAAGCCTATGTCGCCGGGGGGGCCGCACATATTGTGGTTGAGAAGCCGGTATTCGATGGACATGCGTTTGAGGTAGCGGTGTCAGTCGACGACGTGGAGCAGGCTTATGATGCCGTGTTGACCGATGCTTCCGGCGCTATTCGCGCCCGCGGTCGTTGCTGGTTGCCCGCCGAATTACCCCAAGCTCCCACACGGCGAGGTGACGCGATACTGACAGCAGGTTATCAGCGCCCCATCGGAACACCCGATGTGATGCGCCGCCTGCAACGGGACGGTATGGCTGCGCTTCGAATATGCTGGGACGACTCGGCAGAGCTCACTACCTATTTCAGTGACGCCAACAGCATGCCCGCACCGGTGAGCCCAGCCGGCGCTCACTGCGCCAGCTTGGGATTCGTGCTCGGACTGACCAACTGGGCGTTGGCTGGCAATGTCTACCTCACTCCCTGGTTACATTTGCAGACAGACTCGCAGTGCTTCGCTGCCATCGAATATGGCACAGAACTCATTGTGGAATCGGCCATAGTCGATTTGTTCGAGAAAAAAGGCCACCATTTTTGTGATATCGATGTGGCGGCTTTTGTTGCTGCGGACGATTCACCCGTTATGCGGACGCGGTTGCGTGCCATCTACAAATTGCGTGGTTAAGTCGCTTTTCGTTGCTTTGGCAGTGCTGTGATTGCCGAGCCAACCACCACCAGCAGTGCACCCGCGATGCCGAGCCAATCCATTGGCTCGGTGGGTATGCTCGCCACTGTCCACTGGTTTAGGCAATAGGCAAACGTCAGGGTTAACAGCGGTGCCAGCGGCAGTATTGCGCTGACCCGGGAAGACTCCCAGTAGCTCATCGCCAGACCAAAGCTGCCATAGGCGATGATGGTATTGATGCCCAGGAAAACGAGCAGTGCCAGCTCGGTAGCGTTCAGGGAGAGGATTTGTTGTGGCTTGGCCAGAGGCCAGAACAGGAGCGTACCGGTGATGCAGATCAGGAACAGGATATCCTTGGCATTGTGTACCGCCTGCAGTTTCTTCTGCGCCAGGCCATAGATAGACCAGGTGATTGCAGCCCCTATGATCAGGGCAACGCCAGCAAGGTAGGTATCGCTGGTGAGCACAACCTCGGTAAGGCGCTGGTGAAAGAACAACAGCATCCCGCCGATCAGTACACAGACACCCAGCCACTGCAGGCGTAAGAGTCGCTCATTGAACAGTACGATGCTTCCGGTCAGGAACAGCAGTGGCGCCAGTTGGATGAGCACCTGTGCGGCGCCCGGGGTGATGTGGTCCAGACCCCAGATGTAGAACAGGTAGTTACTCAGCAGCGCCGCGACAGCGATCAGGCTGAGGACCCGGTGCTCAGCCGACAGCAAGCTCTTTAACGCTGCACCGCGTTTACGACCGTACCACAGCAGCGCGATCAGTGCGGATATGGAGAAGCGATACCAGCTGATCGTCAGCGGATCCATGGCTTCGAGGATCATTTTCAGTGCTACCGGCAACAAACCCCACATGAGCACGGTAAGCAGCGAAAAACCGAGACCGAGCTTCCAGTTCGTGGTCAAGACGATGTCCTATCAGTAGAAATAGTGGCGTGCTTGTGCTGTGCTGGCGGCTTACCCGCGTTTTTGACTGACAATCGCCAGCCACGGTTGCCCTGAGTGCGGCGCACCGGTGGGACGGTAGTAGTGATCAAGAATGTAAAAGCCCGCGGCTTCCAGATAAGCTTCTGAAACCTCAAACTCCATGAAGTGACCATAGCGCTCGCCCGACCAACCTTCAGTTCCGCCACGAGGATTCGAGGTGAACAGTACTCCGCCTGCGCGCAGCGTACTGTGCAGTTCTTGCAGGACCCGCAGCAACTCCTGGCTTGGGACATGAAACAGGGAGGCATTGGCAAAAACACCGTCAAACGCCTCGCGTGGAAGATCCAGTCTGAGAAACGATTGATGCAACACCACGCAACCACTATTGGTCTGTGCCATTTTGCAGAACGCCTGGCTGCCGTCGAGGCCGACCGGCCGGTGGTTCAGCGATTTGAAGTAACTGAGGTCGCGGCCGGGGCCGCAGCCGAAGTCCAGAATGTCGAGCTGCTGTGCCGGGGGGAACTGACTCAGAAATTTCTGGTAGTTCTGTGAGACATCGTGATCTTTTGTGCCATGCCAGAACGAGTCGGCATTTTGATCGTAGTGCCCTACGGTAATTCTTTCGATCTCAGTCAACTGCTGTTTGGGTATTTTGTCTGACATGTCATCCTGCTACTGCGCTATTGTATGAACGCGTAAAACCGCTTCCAAAAAGAGAGTTTGATCGTTTGCGACCTCGCTGGGGAAGTGGTGTGCCAGTGTCTGCTTTGGACTCCAGGACCCGGGAAGCGATAATGTTAGTGAGCATTTGTCGCCGGCTGTATCTCAAACAGGGTGACCTCCCCTCGGCTACCCAGGCGCATAATAGGGCCCCAGGTGCCGGTACCAGGAGAGACGTACAACTGCGTCTGATGGTGGCGAAATAATCCGATGGTCTGTTCGAAGACCCTACCAACGATGAGGTTGAACGGTACAATCTGCCCATTGTGCGTGTGCCCACTGATCATCAGATCCACACCGGCTGCGGCCGCGGCAATCAAGCCGCGCGGACGGTGGTAGAGCAATAGCACAAACTGCTCCGTATCGATGTCGATGCCGGTCAGCTCACGCTCTACCTGTGCCGCTTGCTCACTATCGTCTATGCCGATCAACTGGACAGCCCCGTGCCGGGTGCTCTGCGACCGCAACACGCTCACACCCAGTGACGCCAGGCGCTCAAGAATGTCATCCAGATCTTCATAGCGTTCATGATTGCCGATACTGAAATAAATTGGCACAGCACAGGAACGCAGTGACGATAGTTTCTCTGCGCAAATTCCGGGTGCATCGATAAAATCACCGGTGATACACAGAAATTCGATGTCCAGACGGTTGACCTGCTGCATCACTCGTTCGAGGAATGCGCTGCTGCGCGAGCCGATATGAACGTCGGTAATCTGTGCGAAACGCAGCGGAGTGGTTAGCTTGTGACTGCTGAGTTGAACCTTTACCACAGAGGGTGAGTATGCGTTCAACACGCTGTAGGCCGTTAGCGCCAGAGTCAGGACGATGAGCGCCTGGGCCGCGCTCGCTGGCGCGATCCAACCCAGTGCTACAGGAATTTCAGCCACTAACAGCATGCATAATAGTAACGGGCTGATCCCAAGCCATAGATCTGCCGCGCGCCGCAGCCAGAGCAGCAGGCCGAAATCGGCATGACGCAGATAGAGCCTGACCACAATCTGGCTAAAAAAGAGTGGGATGAAGATCGCGGCTGTCGTCCAGCCATCAAGACCTAACCAGTTGCACAGTCGCAGAATGGGGTAGGCGAATAGCGGAATGTGTAATAGCAGTACTACGAGCAGGAATTTATCGCGTCTTCTCATGCGCCTAGCATACCCTGTGGTAGTAGTGTGGTGAAGTACGACCCGCGTGACAGGTACGTGCGCTATACCTGGCTTTGCGCCGAAATCAATTGGCGATACTATGAGGCCCCGCTCATCGAACTCCAGGTACACAGGGAATACTATGAAAATGCATTTAGCCAAACCGGCCGCCATTACGCTTTTGGGGATCATACTCACCAGTGGTTGCACCTGGGTGGACCCCATAGCAGGTGCCAGCACAGTCACGCTGGTGAAGGCTTCACACGTGGTAAATTGCAGACAATTGGGTAGCACGACATCGCAGGTCAAGAACAAGGTTGGCTTCGTCAACAGGAGTGATGACAAGGTGACGGGAGAACTGCTCACGCTCGCACAAAATTCGGCGGTTGAATTGGGTGGTGATACAGTGGTAGCCGAAGGCGGCCCCAGTGAAGGCACCCAGAAATTTAAAATCTACAAGTGCCAGTAACGCCCTGACGCGCCGTTCAGACTTCTCCGCCGTTACTCACTCCGCCGGTGATCGACGATCCAGTCGATCATCAGGTCGAGTGAGCTATCGACCCATGGGAAGGGAATGTGAACCCCACCGACCAGCGTCCACAGCGCCACATCAGAGCCCTTGGCACAATCCGTGTATTCGAGTACCTCGCTCTCTGCACCTGTGATACCGCCGAGTACGTCCAGATTAGCCGCCATAACCGGTGTGCTATTGCAGCCCGCATGGGCGGCAAAGCGGCGAGTCGTTTCCAGCGCGTCCGGATAGCTTCCGCCATCGAATTCTCTGCCCGTGTAAGGAATGGTCCCATCGTCTGTCCCATGTAGGGTGAGCACGCTCACCGGATTGGTTGCGGGTGCACAGCTGCTATCGTCTTCCCATGTTGATCCGGCCAGGCTTACCACGGAGACGACCAGATCGGAGGCTTCACAGGCCATGCGCAATGCCATAAAGCCGCCATTAGAGTGACCGACCAGTCCAATGCGCGCCGAATCGATACTGTAGGTGTCAGCCGCTTCTTCGATTAGCCCCCGGATGTACGCAATGTCATTCACCCGCTGATCCTCTTCCGAGAATGCACAGCAGGCCGGCGTTGCGTTCCAGAACCTTGTACCGTTGCGGTTTTCGGTCCCATCAGGTGTTACCAGTACATATTGCTTGCTGTCGACGCGCGTATCCAGTCCCATATAGATGGACTGTACCGGGCCCGTGGCGCCATATCCGTGTAGCAGTATCAGCAGTGGGTAGCGTGTGGTGGTGGTGTAGTTCGAGGGAATATGGACCTGCGCCTGACGGTCACCGCCAATCCGCAAGTCGGGGTTTGATAAGCAGCTATCGGTGTCTGCGCAGCCAGTTAACCCACTGGGGAGCGTCATTTCAGTGTTCACAAAATTGTTGGAATTATTGGAGTCGCTGCACGCCGCAATGAGTAGCAGACAAAAAAGCGCCATGCAGTGCGCGGCTGATTTTTGAAGTGTGTTGGGGAAGACTTTTACTGTCATGATTATTCTCTTCAAGTTGCAGCTTGACTATGTTTGGGGTCTGTAGTCAGGCCCTGATTAGCGTATATCCTAACCAATACGGCTTACGGGGTCGAGCTACTGGATACGCTGATTGTTCGCTGTGATAATCTGTGTGCACGCAGCAGTCAGTAGGAGGATGTATGCCACAATCTGATATCGGCCTTATTGGCCTGGCGGTGATGGGCCAGAATTTAGTGCTTAATATGAGCGATCATGGAGTTCGTGTGGCGGTTTTTAACCGCTCTATCGCCACGGTTGATGCGTTTGTTGCGGGCAGTGGCAAGCGTGAGAACATCACCGGCTGCCAGTCACTGCAGGAACTGGTCTCTGCACTAAAACCGCCCCGGCGGATCATGTTGATGATTCGGGCTGGCTCTGCTGTCGATGCGACCATCGCTGCTCTGCTGCCATACCTGGCAGCCGGCGATATCATAATTGACGGTGGTAACTCCCATTTCCCCGATACCAACCGCCGCTATAGCGCGCTGAAAGAAAAAAAGATTCGCTATTTGGGTGTCGGTGTATCCGGAGGCGAGGAGGGTGCCCGTTTCGGGCCATCCATTATGCCCGGCGGTGATATTGAGGCGTGGCCGTTTGTGAAAGACATATTTCAGTCGATCGCCGCTCAGGTGGATGGGCAGCCCTGTTGTACATGGGTAGGCCCTGCAGGCGCCGGGCATTATGTGAAGATGGTTCATAACGGCATTGAATACGGTGATATGCAGCTGATTGCGGAGGCATACGATTTGCTGCACCGCGGCCTGGGCCTCGATGCCGAGGAATTAGAGGGTGTTTTCAAACAGTGGAACAAGGGCGTTCTGGATTCCTACCTGATAGACATTACCGGCCGTATTTTCACTGTAAAAGATAAAGATGGTAGTCCCTTGTTGAGTAAGATTCTGGACGCCGCCGGGCAAAAAGGCACGGGCAAGTGGACTGCCAGTGACGCCCTTGATAATGGCACTCCCCTCACACTCATTACTGAGGCCGTATTTGCGCGAGCGCTCTCCGCGAGAAAGGAAGAGCGCGTTGAGGCAGGTAATCTTTACGGGAAGGCGACGGGCGCTATTGGGGGAGATCGTGAGCGCGTCATCAACGCGGTTCACGATGCCTTGTACGCCGCCAAGATTATTTCCTACACCCAGGGCTTTATGTTGATGCGCCAGGCTTCAGCGGATTTTGATTGGCCCCTGGATTACGGCGCTATCGCCTTGATGTGGCGTGGGGGCTGCATTATTCGCAGTCGGTTTCTGGGCAATATAAAGGTCGCCTACCAGACGGCCCCTGAATTGAAAAACCTGCTATTAGACGACTTTTTCCGGGAGCAAATTCAGGGCGCGATGAGTGGCTGGCGCGGGACATTGAAAGTGGCCATTGACGCGGGTATCCCGTTGCCAGCGATGTCGTCTGCGCTGGCCTTTTTTGACGGCTATTGCTCAGCCCAGTCTCCTGCCAACCTGATCCAGGCACAGCGGGACTTTTTTGGCGCACATACCTATGAGCGGGTTGATGCGCCGCGCGGTGAGCATTTCCACACCGATTGGTCGGGGCTGGACGGTTCAGCCATATCAGGGGCCTATGATGCCTGACAGCAGTGGGAAATTAGTATGAGCCAGGATTGCACATTCATTATTTTTGGTGCAACCGGCAACCTGTCACAGATCAAGCTGATGCCGGCGCTCTACCATCTGGACAAAGCGGGCAAACTCACAGACAACATGCGGATTCTGGCCTGCGGTCGCCGGGACTGGACCGCGGCAAGTTGTATCGAAAAGGTCCGGGGGTGGGTGACCGAGAAGGCCCGCGGGAAGATTGACGTCAGCGTCCTGGATCGGTTTTGTCAGCGCATTGAATATTTTAATGGCGATCTCGACGATCCGGCTATGTATGGCAGACTGTCGACTTACCTGCAGGAGGAACAGCACAGGAACGTGGCTTTCTATATGGCCATCAAACCTCAGGATTTTGGTGCGGTGGTGGATCATCTCAGCGCCCACGATCTGCTCAATGAAAGCCAGGGTTGGAGCCGCGTGGTGATTGAAAAGCCCTTCGGCTCCGATCTGAAAAGCGCCCAAGCTCTGCAGGCGCAGGTGCGCAGACGACTTGAAGAGAGGCAGGTCTTTCGTATTGATCACTATCTGGCAAAGGGCATGGTACAGAACGTGCTGGTCTTTCGTTTTGCCAATTTGCTGATGGAACCACTGTGGAACCGCAACTATATCGACCATGTGCAGATCACCCATAGTGAGAAATTGGGGATAGGCACCCGCGGCCATTACTACGATGAGTCGGGTGCATTGCGGGACATGATTCAAAGTCACCTGCTGCAACTGCTGACCTTGATCGCAATGGAGTCGCCGGTGTCCATGGGGGCCGAGGAGTTGCGCGATGAAAAAGTCAAAGTGCTGAAGTCAATTCGTCCGCTCAGTGAAAGTGATGTGCAGGACCACGCTTATCGCGCGCAATACACGGCAGGGGATGTGGGCGACTCGCCTGTCTGCGGTTATCTGGAGGAGGACAGCATCCCCGCGGATTCCACCACGGAAACCTATGCCGCACTGAAGTTATATATCGACAACTGGCGCTGGCAGGGCGTGCCCTTTTATTTGCGCACCGGTAAGCGCTTGAAAAAAACACGGTCGATGATTTCTATCTGCTTCAAAAAGCTACCCCAGCAGTTCTTTCGCAACTCGGGTGTTGATGCAGATGCCAGAAACTGGCTGGTCTTGGGTATACAGCCCGATCCCTGCCTGCGTCTGGAGATCACTGTGAAGGAGCCCGGTCTGGAAATGCGTACGCGTACCGCCAGTCTTGATGCCGGTTTTCTAGACGAGGAGGAGAGCGCCACAGATGCCTACGAGGATTTGTTGCTCGATGTCATCGAAGGTGACCAGTCCCTGTTTCTGCGCTGGGATGAAGTTGAGTGGGCCTGGCGTGTGGTCGAGCCTGTGCTGCGGGCCTGGGCCGCAGATGGGACCCCACTCGATGGCTATGAGGCCGGAAGCTGGGGCGCGATACAATCCCGGCGACTTTTTGATGATAAAACCTTTCACTGGCGCCATGGCATACACGCGGTCGACGACGACGCTGATTGAGCCTTGAAGCAAGGGTGATAGTGACTTGTTTGACCGATTCCAGCTGGATGGCAATGGATTGACCTGCAGCGGATAGTCCCGCACATTGATGTGCCACACAATTAGGAGAAGCACATGATCATTATTCACCATCTCGGTATTTCGCAATCCGACCGCGTTGTTTGGTTGATGGAAGAACTCAAGTTGCCCTACGAGCTGAAGTGGTACGACCGCGGGGAGGATTTCCTGGCGCCGCCCGAGTTTCGCGCCCTGCACCCGGCGGGCACCGCTCCCATTATCACCGATGGCGATCTGGTGATGGCGGAGTCCACCGCAATCGTCGAGTACATTTCGCAGCAGCACGGATCGGGCAAGTTATCGGTCAAGCCCGGTGATCCGGATTATCCGCATTACCTGTTCTGGATGCAGTTTAACAATAGCCTGCAGTCGGCACTCTTTATTAAGCTGGCTTTCCAGTCCACAGGCGCCACGCTGGACGCCAATAACCCAATGATGGCGACCACCCAGCGCCGTGAAGATGGCATTTATCGAGCGCTGGAGCAGCGCTTGGGTGAATCGGACTATCTGGGCGGCGCGCAATTCAGCTGTGCGGATATTATGTCGATGTTTAACCTGACGTCGCTCGAAATGCTGGGAGCGCGGGCAATTGACGACACTGTGCCCAATACTAAAGCCTATGTGGGGCGCGTGTCGGCCCGGCCGGCTTACCAAAAGGCCATGTCGGTTGCAGGGCCTGCTGCGAGTCGGCCTTAATTTCGCCATTGACGGATCGCGCAGCGAGGGGATACCATTAAAATAGTTATGACTAGTATATGGTGGGAGGTAAGAAACCTGTACCTGAATGCCAAACGCGTTTTTCTGTTGATCCTGGTAGCCGCACTCTCTGGCTGTGGCAAGCCCTCATCCTACAGTTCGCCCGAAATCGAGGCTGCGAGTCGCCAGTTGGTGCCACAGGACACCGACATCGCCGCGATCTACAGTCGCAGTTGCAGCAGTTGCCACACAGTCGCGGCCACCGGGGCACCGCTTACCGGGGATGGTTCGGCCTGGGGACCACGCATGGGCAAGGGTATGGATGGGATGGTGGCCAGCGTTATCAGCGGCTTTGGCGGAATGCCGCCATTTGGCCTGTGCATGGATTGCGATGCACAGCAGTTTGAAGCCCTGATCCAGTTCATGGCCACGCCGGCAGAAGCGCCATGATCAAGCGCCGTAGTTTACTGGGTGCCATGGTGGCCGCTGCTGTCGGCAGTCAGGCTCTGCCATTGGGAGCGCTGGCGGCGACAGAGGGTACCAAAGCGCGTCCCATTCCTTGGCGCAACTGGTCCGGGTCACAACAGTGTCTGCCTGCCGCGCGCATTGCACCTGCCACCGTCGCCCAGTTGCAGGAACTCATCGTCACCGCCAGGGGGACAGTGCGAGCAGTGGGGGCCGGTCACTCGTTTATGCCCCTTGTACCCACTAACGGTACCATTGTTTCTCTCTCCCGCTTGAGTGGCCTGGTCAATCATGATCCACAGAGCCTGCAGGCCACACTGTGGGCGGGTAGCCGGCTCGGTGATATCGGCCAGCCGTTGGAAGATGCAGGCCAGGCGCTGATCAACATGCCGGATATTGACGAGCAGACGCTGGCGGGGTGCCTGGCCACGGCGACCCACGGTACAGGTGCCGACATCGGTTGTATGTCGACCTCCATCGAGGGTCTGCAATTAGTGGATGCCCGTGGCGATCTGGTGGACTGTGATGCGACTAACAACGCCGAGCTGTTCCAGGCGGCGAAGGTGTCATTGGGTGCGCTGGGTGTGATCACGCAGGTGAGACTGCAGAATGTGGCACCCTATCGATTGCGCCGGGAAACGGTGTGGCGCGAGTTCGATGAAATACTGGAAGTTGCCGATGATATGGCGACTCAGCACCGCAACTTTGAGTTCTATTACATACCTTATTCCGGCATGGGTTTCACGGAGGCGCATGACCTGACCGATGAACCTCTGGGGTCAACTGAGAAAATCGATACGAATGATTCCGTGCAGGATCTGAAATTGGCCCGGGACTGGCTGGACGGTTCACCCAAGTTGCGAGAATTGATACTCAGCAGTGTAGTAAAAACGCTCAGCGATGAAGTCACGGTGGAGAGTTCCTGGAAGAACTACGCCAGTGAGCGCAATGTTCGATTTAATGAGATGGAGTATCACCTGCCGCGCGAAAACGGCTTGCAGGCGTTGCGGGAGGTCCGTACTGTGCTGGAAACGCAGCATCCCGAGGTGTTCTTCCCCATCGAGGTGCGCTATATCAAGGCCGACAATATCTGGCTTAGCCCCTTCCACCAGCGCGATACCTGCTCGATAGCCGTGCATCGCTATTTTGAGGACGACTACAAACCGTACTTCAAAAGTATTGAACCCATTTTCCGCAAATACAATGGCCGTCCACACTGGGGAAAACTGAATACATTGAATCAACAGGATTTCCGCAAGCTGTATCCGCGGTGGAATGATTTTGCCGAGGTCCGTAGAACGATCGACCCCAACGGGCGATTCCTCAACCCCTATCTGGCCAGTTTGTTCGGCTAGACTCTCTGCAAGGTAGCCCATGAAGCGTCGTACACTAATTTTGGGTGGTGTGGTCGGAACCCTGGCTCTGGGTGCCGCGCTTCGCCCCCTTGATCAGGGGCAGGATCACTCCGACTATTTTATACAGCTCAGTTCGGCGCTGGACACCGCTGATCTGGCCAAACCCACGTTGGTGGTAGATAAGCAGCTGCTGAAAGCGAACATCCAAACGCTGATGTCTCATATCAATGATCGCTTTGCCTATCGCGTTGTCGCCAAATCGCTACCGTCGCTGCCGCTGTTGGAAACGGTCATGCGTATATCGGGCACTAACCGCCTGATGTTGTTCCATCAGCCATTTATCAATGAGGTCGTGGTGAGTTCCCCGCAGGTTGATATTCTGCTGGGCAAGCCGCAGCCGGTAGCGGCCGCGCGCAATTTTTACCAGCAGTTCCCGGGCGGGGAATTCAACCCCCAGCGGCAGCTGCGCTGGTTGCTGGATACACCTGAGCGTGTTGTTCAGTACGATGAACTGGCGCACAGTCTTGGTCAAAATATGCAAGTCTGTATTGAACTCGACGTGGGTTTACATCGCGGTGGGGTGCATAGTGATGAACAACTACTGGCCATGCTGGATCAGATACAAACATCGAAATACTTGCACTTTTGTGGGCTGATGGGGTACGAGCCACATATCGTGAAAATGCCAGTGGGTGACCCGATAAGTTATCGGGATGAGGTGGTGGCGCTTTACCAACACTATGTGGATGTTGCAAAAAATCAACTTGGGGACGACTGGCCACAGGATGTCATTTTGAATGCGGGTGGCAGTCCGACTTACCCGTTATACGACAGAGGCGAATTTCCCTTCAATGAGTTGTCTGCGGGCTCTTGTCTGGTTAAGCCCACCGATTTTGATATACCCACGCTGGCCGATCACAAAGCCGCATCGTATATCGCTACACCGGTGCTTAAGGCGCTCGATACGCTGGAGATTCCCGGCATCGATCTGGGTTGCCTGCAATCGGCATGGGATCCTAACAGGGCTCGTACCTTCTTTACTTATGGCGGCTACTGGAAAGCCAAGCCCGAATCGCCGCAGGGACTTAACAACAACGGCTTGTTCGGGCGCTCCACCAATCAGGAAATGTTAAACGGCTCGCGCAGTATTTCTCTTCAACCCGACGATTGGGTATTCCTGCGACCCACGCAAAGTGAGTTTGTGTTTCTGCAGTTTGGGGATATCGCTGTGTATGACGGTGGTAAGATTGTCGACTACTGGCCAGTCTTCTCTGAAACTGGCGCGGCAGCGGGTACCGGGTAAAGCGGTGCAGGGACTGCTGTTTCTGGCAGGACACCCGCTACCAAAATGGGTGGCTAATCGCCAACGACTCGGCGCCTGCAAAGCGCATTGCGGTGTTTTTGATAGACACGCAAAACAGCGGCTTTTATTAGCATTGAAGTGTCGGCAACGATCACAGGAAAATCAATGGCCTGTCCGTCGATCAGATAGTGATCTGCATCGACCTTCTCACACGCCTCGTTGGTAAGCCGGGCACCGTGATTTGCGCCGCTCTGCCTGTTAACGGCAGGTTCTTCAAAGCGTCGAGCGTGTATTTCTTCACAGTGCTGCCGCCACGCCGCAGTTACTAGTGGATACCATGATTGCGCGCCGCGATGAACTGAGCGCGGACTCACTTGGCAGCGGGCCTAGGCCCTGATAGCGATTGCCCACCTGGATCACCCTCGAGCAACTGGAAAAAGACGCCTTTGCTGTTTTTCATGGGCGCTAATGTGCAGGCCCTACCTCTCGAGAGCGCTATCCGATAGCTGCTCCCGGTCTGTCCCGCTTCAATTTTGGCAGCGTGCTCAAGGTGTTTTGATATAAGATACGTTATGTTATTTCCGCGAATGCCTGTTTTTCCCACCTCGATCGAGAGTTGTTGAATGTCTAAAAAAGCAATGAAGCTGATAATCCCGCTGGGGATTGTGATTGCGGCAATCATTCTTGCGGTGTTGATGGCTGGGTCGCGGGAGGAACCTAAGTCCAGCGACGTTGCACAGCCTTTGCCGCATGTGCAAGCCGTTGCGGTAACGCTTTCAGAAGTGCCTATCTCCATTGTCGCCCACGGCAACGTCACTTCCCGTTACGAGTTGGAGCTAGCGAGTGAGGTGACAGGGCGAATAGTGTGGGTCGCCCCCGAGTTCGAGCCAGGTGAAATTGTAGCTGCAGGTACGGTGTTATTGCGGATTGACCCGGTGAATTACCAATTAGCGTTGGCGCAAGCCAAGGCTGCGCTCGCCACCGCCAATATGGCGCTGGCAGATGCCAAAGCTCTGAAACGTCAGGCCGCGATAGGCGAGGGGGAGTTGAATATCGAAGCTGCGCGTCAGCGTATTGTCAAAGCGGAGCAGGATCTCGCCTATACAGAGATCAAGGCGCCCTTTAACGCGGTGATCGACAAGCAGCTGGTGGAGTTTGGCCAGTTTATCAGTATCGGTCATACCGTGGCGCGTTTACTCAGCAGTGACACGGCTCAAGTGATGCTGCCGGTGACACCTGCCGAGGCGGGATTTCTTGAATCGTCAGTCGATGCCCGCGTGGTCCTCAGCGCGCAAATCGGTGAGGCAGAGGAGCAGTGGCAGGCGAAATTGGCGCGCATTGAAGCGCGCGTCGACCAGGCATCCCGCGTGATTCCCGTGATTGTGGAGGTCGAATCGCCCTACGATACCAGTGTCCATCCGCACAGGCTGCCGCTGGGACTGTTTATAACCGCAATACTTCCAGGGCAACCGGTGAGTTCCGCAGTGCGATTACCAAGCTCAGTGCTGCACCCTGACGACTCGGTGTTTGTGGTGGTGGGAGGCGTCCTCCATCGAAAGCGGGTGAATGTGATTCATCGCGCGGAGGGCTTCGTGGTGATTAACGAGGGTCTGGAAGCCGGTGATCTGGTGGTTACCACCCGGTTGGATCTAATGTTTGAAGGTATGAAAGTCGAGCTGAATGATGGCTGAATCGCGCTATGACAATGAAAAAGGTCCGATCGGATGGATGGCGTCCAATCCCATCGCCGCCAATCTGCTGCTGGTTATCGTACTGATCGCTGGACTGATCGCTGTTCAAGGCATTCGTAAAGAAGTCTTCCCAAGTTTCCCCACCGATACATTTACGGTCACCGTACCTTACCCCGGTAGCTCTCCAGAGGAGATCGAGCAGGGCATTCTACTCAAAGTCGAGGAAGCGCTGCGTGATATCGTCGGTATAAAGGAAATCCGCAGCACCGCCAAAGAAAACGTGGGTGTTGTCACTGTTGAGATGGAGGTGGGCAGTGATATTTCCAAAGCACTCAACGAGGCCAAAGTACGTGTGGATGGTATCCCTGCCTTTCCACTGGATGCGGAAGAGCCGATTGTCGAGGAAGTCATCAGTCGCGGTTATGCCATGCGCGTCAGTGTTTATGGGAATCTCGACGAAGTGGGTCTGAAGCAGCTCACCGAACAGGTTAGAGAGGAGATTCTCGATCTGGATGGCATTAGCGAGATTCGCGTGTTGGGCGAGCGCAATTATGAACTGTCGATAGAATTATCCACTGAGGCATTGCGGCGCTACGGCCTGGATTTTGATCAGGTAGTTGCGGCTGTGAAAAGTCGCTCCAGAGATTTACCGGGCGGCAGCATGCGCACGGAGCAAGGCGCGATCAAGCTGCGCTCGGTATCCCAGGCCTATACCGGCGAGGAATTCTCCGCCCTGAATTTACTGACCCGGCAGGACGGCACTTCCATCACGCTCGGGGAGGTGGCCACGGTCGTCGATGGCTTCGAGGATCAACCCGTATTAAGTACGCTTAATGGTCGCCGTGCTATCACCCTGATTGTCGACAGGGTTGGCAATCAGGATGTGCTGCAAATAACCGATGAACTGCGTACTTATATTGCCCAGAAGCAAGCGAGCTTGTCTGATGGGGTTTTTGTCGTTGGTTGGGTTGATGAAAGTAATATACTGCGCGGCCGTATCGAGCTAATGCTGCGCAATGCCGCTCAAGGCGCGATATTGGTCGTCATTGCGCTGGCCCTGTTCCTCGATCTGACCCTGGCTTTGTGGGTGATAGTCGGTGTGCCGTTTGCGGTGTTGGCAACGTTGGCCACCATCTACTTTCTCGGCTTGCCAGTGTCGATTAATGTGCTGTCGGTGTTTGCATTCATTCTGGTACTGGGTATTTTGGTCGACGACGGGATCGTCACTGCCGAGAGCGCCTACGCCTACCTACAGGCGGAGCGGCAGGGGCTGCCCAGTGTATTGCGCGGTGTGCGCAGGGTTTCAACAGCTACCGTTTTCGGTGCACTGACGACAATGATTGCCTTTGCCCCTACCATGCTGATGACCGAGGGGTTTGCGCGCATAGGCACCCATATGGGGCCCGTGGTCATTCTTTGTATTTTCTTCTCCCTGATCGAAACCAAATTGATTCTACCGGCGCATCTGCGTCATCTGCGGGTAGACGGCACAATGCCAGGAGGTTTTCGCGGCGGCATACAGCGCTTCCAGGGCCGTTTTTCAACAGCGCTCACTAATTTCGCATCCGGCCCCTACCGACGATTTCTCCAACTTTGCCTGCATCACCGCTATACCACTATCGCGGTGTTTGTCGCCCTGCTCATTGTTTCAATGGCACTTCTGCCCGCCGGGCTGGTCAGATTCGTATTTTTCCCAAACGTGCCTTCGGACCAAATCTATGTGACTCTGGAAATGCCACAGGGCGCTCCCTGGGAAAAAACTCACGATTATGCCCGTCGTATAGAGATGGCTGCGCAGGCGATGAATGAGCGCTATCTGCAGGAAGTGGGTACCGAGGTAGACGTGATCAGGGAGCTGCTGGTGGTATCGGGAAGTGATACCAGCGCCCAGGTGGATATTGATCTGGTGCCCAGCGAAGAACGCACCATCAGTTCTGTGGTGCTGGCGCAGTGGTTGCGCGAGGCGCTGGGGAACCTGGAGGGTATTCGCGCGCTCCATATTGACGCTGTAGCTGGACCGTCGGGCGCTGCACTGGAGCTGCAACTGGTTGGCCAGGATTTGGAGACACTGCGTCTCGCGGCTCAGGATGTGAAGCGCTCGCTCATCCAGATGCGTGGTGTGCAGGACATCAGTGACAGTTTTGACGCCGGGGGGCGGGAACTGGATATTCATGTTACTGCCGAGGGTGAGGCGCTGGGGCTGGGCGATGTCGATCTCGCGCGGCAGGTGCGGCAGGCATTCTTCGGCGCCGAAATACAGCGGGTCCAGCGCGGGCGTAACGAGGTGCGAGTCTATGTTCGCTTGCCCGCCGCTGATCGCAGCCGGGTCGACAGTCTGAATGCGCTGTGGATACGCTTACCCGATGGTCGCAAAGTGCCCTTCTCTGTGGTGGGCACGGCGCATCAAACGACCGGGCTGAGCACCATCAATCGGATAGATCGGAAGCGGGTTGTCACAGTGGAGGCCGATATCAACAAGGCGCTGGTCGAGCCCAGTGCTGTGACCGGGTTGCTGCAGGCACAAGTACTCCCGCAGTTGCTGCAGAAATATCCTGGCGTCCAATTTAACTTTGGTGGCGAGACTGAGGCTGAGCAGAAGACGTCAGCGACGTTACTGTACGGCTTTATCATCGTTCTGTTGATGATCTTCGGCGCGCTGGCGATACCGCTAAAAAGTTATGTTGAGCCCCTATTGATTATGTCCGTGATTCCATTTGGTATAATCGGCGCCCTACTGGGACATCTGCTGCTGGGTAAAGATGTCAGTATCTTATCGGTCATCGGAATCATTGGTCTGGTGGGCGTTGTGGTCAACGATAGCCTGGTTATGGTGGATTTTATCAATCACCACATAGACGAGGGTCACGACTGGCGATCGGCGGTTTTAGAAGCTGGCCCGCAGCGGTTTCGCGCGGTGATACTGACGTCAGTGACGACATTTCTTGGTCTGTTGCCAATACAGGTTGAGACGTCGATTCAGTCCGAGTTTGTCAAACCTATGGCGATCTCCATCGCCTTTGGTGTGCTGTTTGCCACGTTTGTTACGTTGATCCTGGTACCGGTGATCTACTTTGTTTCGAAGGACCTGACGGAAAGGGCAAAAGCGGCCTGGTCAGGCTCGACTGAATCCAGTCGCTAGAGCGAGCGCGTCGATCGCTGCGCAGTGAGAGGGCTATTTTCGCTGAAAAAGGGCGATAGCCTCACTGTGACCGGTGTGGGGGAACATGTCTACTGCGGCCGCCTTGACCAGGCGATACCCTGCATCGCAAAGCACTCGGGCATCCCGCAGCAGCGTAGCCGGGTGGCAAGAGACATACAGGACCCGCTTTACTTTTGCCCGCACCAGAGCTTCACAAACGGCTTTCGCGCCCGCCCGCGGCGGATCTACAATGGCGATGTCTGCACTCGGTAGCACCACTTCGCTGGTCATCAGGTTAAGCGTTGTCGCCCGCACGTTGTGAATGCCATTGCGCTCGGCATTGGTCGCAACGCGTGCGGTCATACTGCTGTCATTTTCAAAGGTGTGCACTGTTTTGGCCTTGCGGGCCAGCGGCAAGCTGAAGTTACCGATTCCAGAGAAAAGGTCGAGCGCCGTTTCGTTACTGCCAGGCTGTAGCCAGTCTAATGCCCGTGCCACCAGTGCCGTATTGATGTCCCAGTGCGTCTGCGTAAAGTCGCCGGGCTGGTAACGTAACGCCAGTGCCGGTGGCTCACCCTCAGCAGTGCCATCCAGGGGCCGAAGGCATAGTTCACCGTCGGCCAGAAGTTCCTGCCACTGACCCATCTCTTCGTAGCCAGGTTCACCGTAGAGCGAATCTTCGCCCGACTTTTTGTGTGTATTGAGGCGGACACGCAACGCGATAACGGGATCTTTCAGTAGGGCGCAGCGCAGCGCAGACAACACATGCTCGCCAGGATTTGCGGCGAAGTAAAAACACAGCCCAACTTGATTGTTGCTGTCGGCATCGATCTCGATTTCCCGCAAGCCTTGTAGGTCGGGTGCGGCAAGCAGCATGCCGGGCAAAGTGTGTAACATGGCATTGACCGCTGGGTTCGCCACAAGACATTGACGTACGTTGACTGCTTCGTGGGATCGATGTTGACGCAGTGCGAGTAAATAGTCCCGGTCGGCGCCGCGCTTTACCAGGAGGCGCAATCGGTGGCGGAACCCTGTGGCGCTACCGACTATTGGCGATTCCAGTTGCAGCGGCGAAATTCCGTTGAGCATCGCCTGTAGCATTGCCTGTTTGTGATGTTGCTGCGCGTCAATCGACCAGTGTTGCAAACTGCAGCCGCCGCAATCGTGATAGATCGGGCAGTTTGGCTGTACGCGATGCGCGCTGGCTGCGGTATCGGCAACTCGCTCTGTCATTGCTGCCTCGTCGAAACCCTTTTTTACTGCAGTGCACTGCACCCGCACTTCCTCTCCCGCCAGTGCGCCACTCACAAACACGATCTTGCCCTCGCGACGGGCTAAGCCGCGACCTTCCTGACTCATCCGCTCGATCGTCAGCGTATCTTTACCCCACAATCTGGTGGGCTGGGGTTTATTCGATGTCTGGCGAGAAGGTCTTCGAGCTGTCGGCGGTTTGGCCATGCAGGGCTATCCTCAGGCTAGGCGTATTTGTAGCGTTTCGCCGGCAAATACGATGATATCCCCGGCTACGATTTTTCTGCGTTTGCGAGTTTCAATCTCACCGTTGACGCTCACATCGCCATCGGCAATCACGAGCTTGGCCTCACCGCCAGTGGTGACCAATCCTTCAAACTTCAAAATCTTAAAAAGTTCGACAGGTTCTTTGTTAATGTCTACGGGTCGCATCGTCTATTCCGGGCTGTTCAGTGCGCGCAGTGTAGCTTGAAACGTAGTTGTATTCATCGTCTCACTGGTCTTAACTATGGGGCTGTGGGTGGTTGTTCCGCCAGTCGCTGATCTATCCCGTTCGCTTTCCCAAGGATCACAAAATGAAAAAAATAGTCCGGCTGATGTTAAGTTGTGTACTGCTGCTGGCGACCGTGCCGACATTTGCGCAGAAAGCGGGGCAGTCCATAAAAATTAGTACAGGCATCGTCGACAGCGTTCAGAGTGTGAAACTTCAGTCGGAGGCGGGCACAGGTGCCCTGGTGGGTGGCGCACTCGGTCTGTTATCGGGCAGTGGCAAATCGACGAGCAAGAAGGCTCGCAATACCATTATTGGTGCTGGCGCTGGTGGTGCACTCGCCAGCGCTGCGCAGGGCAGTCGTAACGGAGTGGCTTATACCATCCTCACCAGAGACGGTAACGCTATTCGGGTTGTTACCGACCAGACCGAAATCATTAAGGGCGATTGCGTCATCGTGGAGGAGAATGGCAGTACCACCAATGTGCGTCGGGTAACGCCAACAGCCTGTGATGCCGCTTCTGCCAGGGCGCGAGAAGAACTGCAGGGTAGCTTCCAGATGGAAGCCAAAGAGTGTCACAATGCCAAACAGCAACTGGTTGAGGCGACAACGGCCGATCAGGTTGATCTTGCAAGGCGCAAGATGGAAATACTGTGTAGTGACTGAATAAACGACTGCTCGAGCGACTCACTCTCCGGTGGTTCCTGCCTGCCGAACCGCTACATTGTGGGTACCAGATTGCTGCGCACCGGCTCGGCAGATGCGCCAGTCCGCGCACATTGCCAGGCCAGTCGTAGCGCTCCAGCTGGTGGCTGGCGCTTGGCGCCAAGCGCCGCCTGGACACGCCAAGTTGGTGTTGGTTCGTCTTCAGGACATACCCCGCCAAAAGAACGCAGTGTTTGTTTCGATCGCTTAGCGGTGGTACCGACACGGGGTAGACGCTCAGGTGGTGATACAGATCAGCGCGAAAACGCCCCTTCTTGACCTCCCGCAGCAGATCTCGATTGGTCGTGGCAATGATGCGTATGTCTGCGGTGATGCCTGGTCGGAGCCGAGACGCTGGACCTCTCCACTTTGTAGTGTTCTTAGCAGCTTGGTCTGCACTGATAGTGAGAGCTCGTCAACCTCGTCCAGAAATAGCGTGCCTCCATCTGCCAACCCGAAGCGATCACCAGTTGTTGCGGGCGTCAATGCCAGCGCCAACCTGTATTCTTTAATCGAGACCACCAAGG
>CAWWAG010000051.1:0-23805 GCA_963934845.1 uncultured Halioglobus sp.
TCGTGGAGCTGGGCCAGGCGGGTCGACATGGCTTGCAGGCCCTGCTTGTCGGCGAGGCTGTCATCCAGCACGCGCAACTGGCGAATGCCGGCCAGTCCCGATTGATGATGGTGCAGGTGGGCCAGCGGGCTCATGCCTGCGCAGGCGGCGGTCATCGCCAGTGCGTGACCACTGCCGGTGATGGACTGATCCCGCCGCGCTCGCTGTTGATTGACCAGATCGCGAATTCTACTGGTTTCCGTGAAGCTCACAGCGTGCAGGGTATCGTGCATCAACTGCGCCTGGGGCAGTGCGTTGCGCAGCAATGCCTTGGATGACAGCGAAAAATGTGCGTTGACGGCCTGTTCATCGTTGGCGTCACCGCGCATGGCGACAAAGGCAGAGATAGCGCCGACGGTGGATGCCTGACGCTGTTGCACCGTCATGTAGGTTTCGCCACCCAGGCCCACTTCCGTCAGGATATTGGTGTATAACGGCAGGATTTGTAGTTGATCATTTTCCAGTGAGGCCAGCGGGGCCGCAGTCTGCTGATAGACGATGCCATTGGTGCCCTGACCGTAGGTGGTGAACGGCATACCCTTTAGCCGCGTTTCTTTGAAGGTCAGTTCGGGCAGGGCGGCGGGCACGTCGCTCAGCTCAACCTTGGGCAGCACACTGTCGTCGTCAATCTGTCCCTGACGGGCCACCAGATCAGCCGCCAGTTGTACGGTGGCCTCGCACTGTGCAGGGCTCATATCGGACTTGATACCGGCCAGTCGCGCTTCCTCCTCGGTCCGATCTTTGGCGGATAATGTTTTGTCCGGTGTCATTATCAGCGTCACGCGGTGCGGGTTATCCAGCAACAGCTGTCGGGCGAGCTGGCGAATGTAGTCCGGGTCTTTAATCTTGTTCTGCAGCTCGGCGATAACCGGCTCCAGATTCAGCACGGCGATGGGATCACTGTAATGGGTGGCGCAGCCCAACGCTTGCAGTATGAGCTGCAGGCCATAGGGATAGCCATCGCCGGTGATCTCGCGCTGGTGTAATTCCAGTTGATGCAGAACCGCTTCGAGGCGCTCCTGGCTGACACCGTCCTGTGCGACCTGTTCGATGACGTTCAGCACCATCGTTTCCAGTGCATCGGCGTGCTCCACTTCGCTGCCTTCTATACCACAGCAGAACACCAGCTCACGCATCGAGTCTTCAAGGCCGCACAGAGGCGAGGGCGAGCGGCCAAGCTCGGTTGTTTCCAGAGCGTGCTGCAGGGGCGAGGCACTGTTGTCCAATAACACGCTGGACAATAGCTGCGCTTCCAGCATTTGCTTCAAATCTGAACTTTCACCCAGCATCCAGCCTATCACCAGGTGTGTTTTGTGATCGGTCGCGTCGTTGTCGTCATAGACGTAGCTGCCCTGCACCCGCTGTGGTGCAGACAGGCGTTGTTCCGGCTGTACCTGGATACGCTCTGGCAGTTTCTCAAAGCGGTGCAGCGCTCTCTCTTCAAACACGCTCTGGTGCTCGCTAGCGGCGATATCGCCAAAGGTCATGAAGATAGCATTGCTGGGGTGATAGTGGCTGCGGTAGAAGGCCTGCAGTTGCTCGTAGCTCAGGTCGGGGATGTGTTTTGGGTCGCCGCCGCTGTTGTAGTGATAGGTGCTGGTGGGGAACAGGTGTTCACACAGCTTGCCCCATAGCACACTGCTGATGGAGCTCATCGCCCCTTTCATCTCGTTGAACACCACACCCTTGAATACGAGGTCGCTGTCGGGGTTGGCGGCTTCGGCAAATTCTACCCGGTGGCCTTCCTGAGCGAAGTCCAGTGGATCGAGCCGCGAAAAAAACACGGCGTCCAGGTATACCTGCAGCAGATTATCGAAATCCTTGCGGTTCTGGCTGGCAAACGGGTAGGCGGTCCAGTCTGAGCTGGTAAAGGCGTTCATAAAGGTATTGAGCGAACGGCGCAGCATCATGAAAAAGGGATCGCGCACTGGGTACCGTTCGCTGCCGCAGAGCGCGGTATGTTCCAGTATGTGCGCGACGCCGGACGAGTCGTGTGGAACGGTACGCAGTGCCACCAGAAACACGTTCTCGCTGTTGTCTGAGGCCAGGTGGTAATGAGCGGCCCCGGTTTTCTTGTGTTCGTACTGCTCCACCCGAATGTTCAGCGATTCGATAGTCTCCTGACGAATGGCCTCAAACGAGGGGTGGACAGTGGGAAGGACGGTGCCGCTATTGCTCATAGTGTGTCTCTAAAAAGGGTTACAAGTGTGTGTAGACCAAGGAGCGGTATTCTAACGCGAATTCGACCCACTTTGCTGGGTTTTGGGAATATCGTCCACCGGTTGTAGTTCTATCCGGTACAGCCAGGGCCAGCGTTTGCCAGTTACCCAGATTGCGCCATCGGCGGGATTGCGCGCAATACCGTTTAATACATCAGTGCCCGCGCGATACTCCGACGTCGGGAGCAGGCCTTGCAGATTGATGCTGGCGGTGACGTCACCGGTGACCGGGTCGATAATCACGATCTGGTCACTTTGCCAGACGTTCGCCCATATCGCGCCGTCTACCCATTCCAGTTCGTTGAGTAGCGTGACGGGCCGGCCCTGCTCGGTGACGGTGACAGAGCGCAAAATACGCGCTCTGTCGGGTGACATAAAGGTGAGCTGTGCGCTGCCGTCGCTGTAGATCAACTCGGTGCCATTGTTGGTCAGGCCCCAACCCTCATCCTGTAGCGGTAGCCAGCGCTGAAATGCGAGATCCGATTTGCGATAGACCAGCAGGGCACGGTTGCGCCAGGTTAGCTGGTAGACGCTGTCGCCCAGCACCGTGAGGCCCTCGGCGAAGATGCGTTTATCCAGATTATTCCCTGCGTCCAATTGGCCGTCGGCGAAATGGTAGCGCAGAATTTTCGACTCGCCGTAGTTGCCGGCACTGACATACAGATAGCCATCCAGAATTTCCAGGCCCTGCACAAAGTTCTCTCGTGGCTGTGGTTTTTGATCGACGACTTTCACGCGGTACTGTTGCACCGGCCAGGCGGCTAGCGGCAGGCAGGTGACGAGGAACAGCAAAATACGCAGTGTGGTCATATCTTTAGCCGGTTGCGGGACAGATCGCGGATTATAAAACGCGCAGGGGACAGGGCGCGACATAGCGTGCGACTGAGTGGCAAGGGCTCGTCACAAATCATACTGGCCAGCAGCTCGGCAGCAATGGGGGTTGACGCCAGGCCGCGTGATCCGTGTGCCGCATTGATATAGAGGCCGGGCAAACAGGGCCCACGGTGTTGAAGTGACTGCCGCGCATTGTGGCGCAGGGCTCCGTAGTCGCGGACAAAGCCGTCAAAATCTGGCGCTGCACCGACGACGGGCAGGTAGTCGGGACTGGCGCAGCGATAACCGACACGGCTCGGCAGCGCGCCGGGGTCCAGCGCCTCCAGTGGCGTTTTCCATGCAGGCACTGCGGCGGCGAGTTTGGACAGGTTGTCGCAGTTGTCCTCGGCGCGTGGTGCCGGGTCACTGATATTGACGTTGAACGATGCGCCCATACTGTGGGTGCCATCCCGCGCCGGGGCAATATAGCCGTCATGGCACAGAGCGGCGCGCAATCCATCGGTGGTCTGCGTAGCCGGCAGTTCAGTGATCTGGCCGCGGATAGTCTGCAGCGGCAGCCACGTGAGCTGTTCCAGTGCGGTGGTGCCGGTGCCCGTGGCAACGATGGCAACTCGGGCCTGCGCCAGGGTCTCCCCACCGGCAATGGCATGCCAGTGTGTACCATCCGTGTGCAAGCTCACTGCACCACAGTGTTCCAGCACACGGATATTGTTGCGGGCGGTGAGCGCGCGGCACACTGCGGCCGGGCGCAGCCAGCCTGACCCAGGATACCAGTAACCCGCACTGGGTTGCTCTATACCCAGCACCGCACTGGCCCGCTCGCGATCCAGTACCTGAGCGAGGTCTTCCAGCCCGATCAGGGCGTCGCGCAGCGCGGCCATCTCTGCGGTGTTAGCACTCTGCTGAAAACTGCCACACAGATCGCCATCCAGGTGGGGCTGGAGCTCGCCATCGCGAAACATCGCCCGATAGAAACTCGATGCGAACTGGAAACCCTGCAACGCGAAATCGACCAGCGTGGAGTGTTTTCGCGAGAGCCGTGTGTAGAGTACGCCCTGATCATTGCCCGACCCGCCACTCGACAGCGCGCCCTGTTCGAGCAGGATAACGCTGATACCGCGATCCGCCAGCGCTGCGGCAGTGGTGCAGCCCGCCAACCCACCGCCCACGATCAGGACACTGTCGGGCCTGTCCCGGGTGTCACCAGGGAGATCCCAGGGTGACAAGTTAGCGTTTGCCAGCGGTGTGTCACGCGCCTCGAGTACGCCGCGTAAGCACTCTCGCTTGCGGCCGTAGCCAGGCACCTTGCTGACCTTGAAGCCAGCCGCCGCCAGTGTGCGTCGCACGTGCCCGGCAGCGGTAAATGTGGCAAAACTGGCGCCGTCGCGACTGAGGGCCGCCACTGCGCCAAGCACCTTTGGCGACCACATGGCTTCGTTGTGGCTGGGCGAAAACCCATCCAGATACCAGGCGTCTATCAGCGGTTGCTCCCTTCCCGCGAGGTCGGCGAGGGCGTCACTGGCATCTTCCCACCACAGATCCAGCCTGACACCAGGCTCCAGCAGGAGACGATGCTGGCCGGCGAGTGGGCCGGGATAGCCGACGAGGAGCTGTTCGGCCAGGGAATCCAGCGTTGGCCAGGCGGCGAGTGCACGGGCCAGGTCGGTGCGGCTCAGGGGATGTTTTTCTATCGATAAAAAATGCAGTTCAGGGCGCGGTGCTGGCATTGCCCGCCACGCCTGCCAGGTCAGCAGGAAATTCAGGCCGGTACCAAAACCCAGTTCGCCGATGCAAAACAGCCCGCTGGCTTGTTGCTGCCAGCGCTGTGGCAGTTCATTGCCCTGTAGAAAAACGTGACGGCTTTCCTCCAGACCATTGTCCTGCGAGTAGTACACATCGTCGAAGTGGTTCGAGGCGGGTACTCCGCTATCAGTCCAGCGCAGGGTGGCGGGTTGTGCCGCTTGCCACGGCAAATTGTCTCGCTTCATCCTGCGTGTGTCTTCAGGTCCAGCTCAGCGGTCAGCATCAGGCGCTGGTCGGTCAGCTGTTGCAACGTCAGGGTGGTTTCGGGGAGCTGGGCGTTGACTCGCCCGCAGGCAAGCAGGGCACCCACCAGCAGTAAGCGAGCCAACGGGTTGCGTGCGGTAATTATCGATTTTTCGGGTCTGTGTGGCATGACTCGATACTGCATAAGTAGGACTGCTGAGTCTTGGCGCCATTGGTAGGCCGCTCTGAGCACAAATAATAACAGATGGGACACCATACCAGCCACCGGGCAATAACCGGTAGCGGCACAGTTTGTGTAATACCGCCGCGTCGCGTGGCTTGCAATGCGTTGCCGATGCCACTTCGGGGCAGTAGACTGGCGTATTTTTAATGCTAGAGGTCGCCATGGCGCAATCACAGATTCAGTCCATGCCGCAGGACAAATTCCTATTGGTGGCGGTCAATCTACTGCACAAAGCCTTTATTGAGGCGACACGCACGGAGGCCAAGGCGCTGTACCGACAGCTTGCCAATGACAAGGTCGTCAATTTGACCAAGGTGCAACTGGTGGATAAATCCACTGCGGCGTTTCAGTTGTCGCTGGCACACAGTGAGTTTCAGGGTGGGATTAACTTTGGTGCGTTTCGCGCCAGTGTGAAGACGCTGGTTGCCAACATTGTGCAGGCACTGCGCGAGGAAAGAGAGCTCAAGGTGTTTAACGCGCTGAACGATAGCGGTGCGATGATATTTGGTGTCACGGCGGTCACGCTGGAGGCCAATCGGCGCAATGTGATGGTGCTGGCGGTCGATTCGGGGAAGACGGGAGACACCACGGTGTTACAGCTGATGTACCTGGATCCAACGCAGTTCGCCGGCGGCCCAGCGCCTGCTGAGGCAGACGCCACGACTTAGGCGTCGATCTGAATCCGGGGTAGTGCGGGGCGTTCCAGCAGCACCTTTTCTGTCGGCGCCATCACTTCGGCGGTACCGGTAAGCACCAGTTTTTCGAGCTGATTGAAGACTTTGCAATCGAGGGTGACGAGACTGCGTCTGTCTTTCTTCCCGGTCACTTGTAGATGTACAGTGATGGTGTCGCCGAGTTTAACCGGCAGACGAAAGCGTAGGGATTGACCGAGATAAATCGAGCCGGGGCCGGGCAGTTCCATGGCGATGGCCGCCGAGATGATGGCGCCGCTTAACATGCCGTGCGCGATGCACTCCTTGAATTGTGTGGTCGCGGCGTAGGCAGCATCGAGGTGTACCGGATTCACATCGCCTGACATGGCGGCGAAAAGTTGAATGTCCCGCGCCTCGATCCGCTTGGAATAGGTGGCGGTTTGCCCTATCGTTATCTCGTCGTACGTATAATTGCTGATCTGTGGCATGGTCGACCCCTCAACTGTAAACCCTGTGAAGCTTAACCCACTGCGCCCGCGTTGGCGTGAATAACCTGACTGGCAGACTATCCGTATGCAAGATTCACCCGGACTCGAGCGACGCGTCCCGGCCATAACCTACCCACAGGAGTTGCCGATTGTTGCGAGTCGGGACGAGATTGTGCGCGCAATTACAGATCACCAGGTGGTGATCATCGCCGGAGAGACAGGCTCTGGTAAGACCACCCAGCTGCCGAAAATCTGTCTGGATATAGGCCGTGGCAGAACCCAGCTGATTGGCCACACCCAACCACGTCGTCTGGCGGCGCGCACTGTCGCCGGGCGTATCGCGCAGGAACTGGGCACGACGGTGGGTGATCTGGTGGGTTATCAGGTGCGCTTCACCGATCAGGTGACGGAGAATACGGCGATCAAGCTGATGACCGATGGTATTCTGCTCGCCGAAATGCAGCACGATCGGCTATTGCGTAAGTACGACACGCTGATCATCGACGAGGCTCACGAGCGCAGTCTCAATATTGATTTCCTGCTCGGCTACCTCAAACGCATTCTGCCCCGGCGGCCAGATTTAAAGCTTATCGTGACGTCGGCTACCATTGATCTGGAGCGCTTTTCCCGGCACTTCGATGACGCGCCGATTATAGAGGTGTCGGGCCGCACCTTCCCTGTTGATACACAGTATCTCGGTCGTGAGGGCGGTGAGGAGGACGGTGTAGAAGCGCAAATCGTCTCGCTGGTGGAGGATGTCGATGCCGGTCGGTTTGGCGCGCGCGGCGATATTCTGGTGTTTCTGCCGGGAGAGCGCGATATACGCGAACTGGCGAAGGCGCTGCGTCAGGCCACCAAGCTGGAAATTCTTCCACTCTACGCCAGGTTGAGCCAGGCCGAACAGAATCGGGTATTCGATCGCTCCGGCCGCAAGTCCGGTATCAGGGTGGTGCTGGCGACCAATGTCGCGGAAACCTCGTTAACTGTCCCTGGTATTCGCTATGTGATCGATCCGGGCGAGGCGCGTATCAGCCGTTACAGCCACCGCACGAAACTGCAACGCCTGCCGATTGAACCGATTTCACAGGCCAGTGCAGACCAGCGGCGGGGGCGTTGTGGTCGCGTTGGCCCCGGTGTGTGTATTCGCTTGTACAGTGAGGAGGATTACCTCGGCCGCCCAACATTCACCGACCCTGAAATTCAGCGCACTAATCTTGCGGCAGTCATCCTGCAGATGCTGACATTGGGTCTGGGCGATGTGGAGCAGTTTCCGTTTATCGATCCACCCGATTCGCGCATGGTGCGCGATGGCTACAAGCTACTGGAAGAGCTTGGGGCGGTCAGCCCCGCGGGTAAGGTCACCGATGTGGGGGCGCGAATGGCGCGTCTGCCCGTGGACCCGCGGTTGGCGCGCATGGTGTTGGCAGCGGCCGAGCACGGCTGTCTGCAGGAAATCCTTGTGATCACCAGTGCGTTGACGGCGCAGGATCCGCGCGAGCGGCCACCCCAAAAGCAACAGCAGGCACACGAGTCGCACGCCCGGTTTCGCCATCCGCGCTCCGACTTTATGGCCTGGCTCAGCCTCTGGCGCTATTACGACGAACAGCGCCAGGCCCTGAGCCAGAACCAGTTGCGTAAACTGATGCAGCGTGAATTCCTGTCGTTCCTGCGGATGCGGGAGTGGCGCGACATACACACCCAGCTAAGTATCGCGTGCCGCAAGCAGGGTCTGAAAGCTGCCGCGATACTGCCCGAACAGGAAGATTATCAGGGTATCCACACTGCGCTACTCAGTGGGCTGCTCAGCAACATCGCCCAGCACGATGAGAAGCGGGAGTATCTGGGTAGTCGCAACCGCAAGCTGCAGATCTTCCCCGGGTCTTCGCAGGCGCGAAAATCACCCAAGTGGCTGGTGGCCGCGGATATTGTAGAAACCTCCCGGGTCTTTGCCCGAGAAGTGGGCGCTATCGAGCCGGAGTGGGCCCTGGGCATCAACCCCGATTTACTCAAACAGCACTACTATGAGCCGCGCTGGCAGTCGCGCCGCGGGCAGGCGGTGGCCTATGAAAGAATCAGTCTGTACGGCCTCATTCTGGTGGACAAACGCGTAGTGCACTACGGGCCGCTGGCGCGGGAGGAAAGTCGCGCGCTGATGATTCGTGAGGGACTGGTGGCGGGCAATTTTCGCCAGTATCCGAAGTTTCTCAAGCACAACCGGCGGCTGGTAAAGGAGCTGGAGGAGCTGGAGTCGCGCACCCGCCGGCGCGACATCCTGGTGGACGAACAGGCGCTGTTCAAATTCTACGATGAACGTCTTCCTGAGGACATGGTGACTGCCGCCTCCCTGCAGTCTTGGCTGAAGCGCAATCTGGACGGCGAGCGCACGCTTTACATGACACGGGAGGTGCTGGTCGCGCGCGATCCTGGAGAGGCTGTGGGGGAGCAATTTCCGAACCATCTGGAGTGGCAGGACATGCGTTTTAAACTGAGCTATCAGTTCGAGCCCGGACAGGAGACTGACGGCGTTTCCGTCACCATTCCGGTGGCACTCCTCAACCGGACGCCGCGCCACCTGTTTGACTGGCTAGTGCCCGGCCTGCTGCGCGAGAAGTGCATCCAGTTAGTGAAAGGCCTACCCAAGGAAAAGCGCAAACAGCTGGTGCCCGTGCCGGATTTTGTCGACCAGGCGCTACAGCAGCTGCCGCCGGATGATGTTGATTTGTTGAGCAGCCTGGCGCGTCGCTTATCGCTGCTCGGTAAAATTGCGCTGGATAGCAATGACTGGGCGCAGCAAAAGCTCGATGACTACTATCGTATGAACGTGCGCGTGGTGGATGCGCAAGGCCACTTGCTGGGGCAGGGCCGTGATCTGGTCGCTCTGGTGCGGCGCTTTCGCGATGATACGCGTCAGAGTATCAGCGCCAGTCCGCAGGCGTCGCCTGCACGGGAGGGCATCACCCGCTGGGATATGGGCGAGTTGCCCCGGGAGTGGCGCTTTCGACAGGCCGGGATCGATATTGTCGCCTATCCGGCGCTGGTGGACAAAGTGGAGACCGTGGCGATTGAGCTGTGTGATTATTCCAGCGTAGCGCGTATTCGACATCGACTGGGGATATTGCGTCTGTTGCGCCTCGCCGGGGCGCAGCAGGTGAAGTTCCTGCGCAAGCAGCTGCTGCGCGGCAATGAGCTTAACCTGATGCTGGTCACCGCACGTCTGGAGCGCAGTGCGCTGGTAGAAGACCTGATCGACGCCGCGTATTTGCAGGGGCTTCCTGCGGATGGGGAGCTGCCGTATAGCGAAACGCAATTTAGCGCATTGGAGCAGGCGGGCAGAGGCGAGGTTATTGGTCGCGCCAATGATCTGGAAGCCACACTGCTTGGCGCTCTGCGTGTGCTCGCCGACGTGCGCCACAAATTGGCGGCGTTGGAGTCGGGTAAGTGGCGCGATACCCGAGAAGATATCGAGGCACAGTTGGCGTTTTTGTGGAGTGAATTATTCCAACGCGATACGCCGGTTGAGTGGCTCGCTCAATATCCACGCTATATGAAGGCACTGCTGCAACGTCTGGAGCGCCTGGCTGGGCAGTATCCCAAGGACCAGAAAAACACCGCCTCTCTCACTGCACTCGCGCTGCCACTGCTGGAGGTGCTAAAGCAACGCCCGGGGTTACTGCTACTGAGCGAGGAGGCGAGTAGTTATCGGTGGATGCTGGAGGAGTTTCGCGTGTCGCTGTTCGCCCAAAACCTGGGAACCCGGCAGGCTGTGTCACTGAAGCGACTGCAGGAGCAGTGGCAAAAAGTAAGTCAATATTTGCAGCAAAACCCTCATTGAAGTGTGGGAATAGCCGATAGATTTTTTTCGTTGTACGTCATGCGTTGAAACTTATCATTTGGTATCCTGTCGAAGTACAGGGAGAGCGACTTCAGGTCGTTAGACACAAGGTGCTCTTCGGATACCTCCAGACATGAAATTATCTAGTTTTTGACCATTAACAGGGAGTAATTATGACTAATTTCAAAAAGCCGCTAGCGGCAGCACTGGGCGCAGCATTTCTGGCAACGTCTATTTCTCCTCTGGTGTCAGCAGCGTCAAATCCATTTTCCGCGCAGCAACTAAGTGGTGGTTACGATCTGGCCAATTACGACAAACAGGCAGATAGCAAAAGCGGCGAAGGCAAAAGCGACGAAGGCAAGTGCGGCGAAGGCAAGTGCGGCGAAGGCAAGTGCGGCGAAGGTAAGTGCGGCGATGAGTAATGCCGCATACTGACCGAGTACTCCAGGGAGCGGGACTCGGTTTACGGCGGGCCCTATTGGGCCCGCTATTATCTATGGAGCAGGGAGAGGTCGATTTTTTGGAAACAGCACCGGAGAACTGGATCGGTGTTGGCGGCCGTTATGGCAAGCAGTTTCGGGCGCTGGCCGAGCGCTATCCGCTGATACTGCACGGCCTGTCGCTCAATATAGGCGGTCCGGATCCAATCGATACACAACTGGTGTCTGCGGTGCGCGATCTGATGCGCGAGACCGACGTGGCGCTATACAGCGAGCACCTGACATATTGTGCAGCCGAGGGGCATTTATACGATCTGCTGCCTATTCCCTTTACCGAGGAAGCGGTGCGTCATGTGGCAGCACGGGTGTGCCAGGTGCAGAGCATAATCGGGCGCCCAATCGCGCTCGAAAACGCCTCCTACTATGCCCAACCCCACACCGATCTGAGTGAAGCGCAGTTCATCAACGCAGTACAGCAGGAGACCGGCTGTGACCTGTTGCTGGACGTCAATAACGTGTACGTCAACTCTATTAACCACCGCTACGACCCCTACGAGTTTCTGGACGCGCTGTCGCTGGAGCGGGTGCGCTATATCCACATTGCGGGGCACTACGACGAGGCCCCGGATTTGAAGGTGGACACCCACGGCGCGGATGTCATCGACCCGGTGTGGGCGCTGCTGGCCGACGCCTATCGTCGGCTCGGTCCTTTACCCACACTGTTGGAGCGGGATTTTAATCTGCCGCCGTTCCCGGTGTTACTGCAGGAGGTGGCCCATATTCGAGCCCTGCAGCAGGATGGCCAGCGCAGCGCCACCGAAGCGGTGGGTTGAGGTGAACGATTCCGCGCTGAAGTCCAGCCAGTTCGCGATGGCGCGCTACTTGCGTAATCCTGGGCAATACCCACCTCCGGCGGGCTCAGAGCCGCGCCGACTGCAGATATACGAGCGCCTCGTGTACAACAATATCGAGCGCTTTATCAGTGGCGGCTTCCCGGTTTTACGCACACTTTATGAGGATGACGCGTGGCATGCACTGGTGCGTGTCTTTATCGATCAGCACAGCTGCCACACACCGTACTTCCTGGAGATCAGCCAGGAGTTCCTGCAATTTGTGATGCAGGATTACCCAGTGCAAGCTGAGGATCCCCCGTTTCTGGCGGAACTGGCACATTACGAATGGGTAGAGTTGGCGTTGGACATATCGGAGGAGATATTGCCGGCGGCAGAGAAGGTGGACGATATACTCACCGCGGTTGTGCGGTTGTCGCCGCTGGTCTGGTCGCTCTGTTACCACTATCCGGTACACCGGATAGGCGCCGGGTTCAGACCCCAGGCTGCCTGCGAGCCAACCTATCTGGTGGTCTACCGAAACAGGGAAGACATCGTCGGTTTCATAGAACTTAACGCGATCACTGCGCGCCTGCTCGAATTAGTCAGTGACAACACGGCCAGCACCGCCAAGACTCTGCTGGTAGCGCTGGCCGATGAGCTGGGCCAGCCGCATGAGAACATACTCGCCCACGGGGGTGAGCAGCTCCGGCAACTGGCTGCCCAGAGTGTGGTGCTTGTCACCGCGTCCTGATGCGGGGCTGATTCACCGGTTGATCCAGTCGCAACCTGAGCGTACCATCGTCCTTTCTTAATACCCCGGTATCTCCTTGAAATGACTTTAATGCGTTATTTGCTATTCTTGTTGGTAATGTACCCAGGATATTCCGTATGGGCAGCCGACGGGAATGACGATATTGACCCCTGGGAGCCAATGAATCGTCGCATTTTCAGCTTCAATGAGTCGCTCGACGATTATGTGCTGCTCCCGGCAGCCAAAGGCTACCGCTTTGTGATGCCTGATCCTGCAGAGCGCGGTGTCACTAATTTTATTTCCAATGTGTACGAGTTCAATTCATTCTTCAATTCGCTGCTCCAGGGCCGTCCCGGTAATGCTGTACAGAGTGCGGCACGCTTTCTGGTCAATTCCACCGTGGGGCTGGCAGGTTTAATCGACGTCGCTACGCCCATGGGGATTAAGCACAATCCAGCGGATTTCGGCCAGACGCTCTACACCTGGGGGGTTGAATCTGGTCCCTACGTGATGTTGCCCCTATTCGGGCCGCGTACTGTTCGCAGCAGCGCCGGCTACTTTGTGGATACCTATACCTCTATCCCCGGCCTTCCAGGCCTTATTGACGATCGCGAATGGGCCTACCTCTTCTGGACGATAGAAGCGGTTGATCTTCGTGCTAATTTGATTGATGCGGACGATTTGGTGACGGGTGACCGCTATATTTTCATCCGCAACGCGTACTTACAGCGCCGCGAGCACTTCCTGACCGGAAAGATCACTGATAGCTTTTCCGAGCGGGAGCAACCCGACGATTATTTGGAATTCTGACCGTGGCAGCGGGTAAATGGGGCGGTGGGAAAGCAACAAAATTAGGTAAAAGTGTTAAATCCTGCCAAAGCGTATTTACCTTGGTTGCCTGTATCCCGCGATGGGCGTAGTGTCACCGTCAACACATGATCAAAGCCTGCTATGACCGCTTCAAACGGCAATGTCCTTATTGTTGATGATTTACCCGACCGTGCAAAAAAGCTGGCCAACTTTCTGTCGTCTTCCGGTTTTCACGTTCAGCTTGTCACCGACGTAAGCAATAGCACGTACTCCCTGAGCTGGGACAGCGACGTAGATGTCATTTTGTGTGAGCTGGATCTCAAAGACTTTTCCTGGGTGGCTGCCCGTCACGCCTTGCGTGAGATGGATGTGCAGGTACCGTCGATCATGTTTTGCGATGTCGCTGACCCCGCACGCATGATGACGGCGCTGCGACTCGGTGCCAGTGATTTCTTTTTGCGTCCACTAGAAGACAAGGCCGCTCTGATCAGGTCCATAGCGCGCTGCGTACGACAGCGGAGTCTACGCAGGGAATTGCAGGAGTCGCGCAATAGACTGGAGGCCGCGAATACCGAGTTGCGTGGCACCATTAAAATGCTGGAGCAGGATCAGCAGGCGGGCCGGCAGGTGCAGATGCGCATGCTCCCGGTGACACCCTTGCTGCTGAACGATTATGTGTTCAGCCATACGGTGATTCCCTCGCTCTACCTCAGTGGCGATTTTATAGACTACTTCACGGTTGGCGAAAGTGACGTCATCTTCTTTATGGTGGATGTCTCGGGGCATGGTAGCTCGTCGGCCTTCGCGACCGTGCTGTTGAAAAACCTGTTTGCGCGCAAAAGATCCGATTACTCCCGCCGTCGCGACAAAACTATTTTGGATCCCGTGGCGATGTTGCAGCATGCGAATAAGGAGCTGCTGGACTTGGGGGTGGATAAATTCGCCACAATGGTGGTGGGAGTGATTGATATGCACCAGAATACATTACGCTACAGCGTCGCCGGACACCTGCCGCTACCAGTGCTTGTTTCCAGCGCAGGTGCCTGCTATTTGCAAGGTGAGGGGGCAACCGTGGGTCTGATGGAGGACGCCGTGTATGACGAGCACGCAATTGATCTTCCCGACAGTTTTATGCTGGCCGTGTTCTCCGATGGTATCCTTGAGATTCTTCCAGAAATGAGCCTTATCGAAAAAGAACGATATTTCCTCGAGGTATTTGAGCAGACGACCGATTCGCCGGAGCAACTGGCGACACATCTAGGACTTGATCATGTTGCCACCGCGCCAGATGACATCGCGGCATTGTTTGTGATCAAGCGCAGCTGATATGAAAGACGGACGTATACTTGCAGCCAGCCAGGACGGTGCCTATGTCATTCGACTGGAGGGCGATGTACGCCTTACGTTATGTACCACCATAGACGATTTCTTCGAGCGAATGTTTGCCGATCCAAACTTTGCCAGCGTGTGGGTAGACCTGTGCGACGCTGAGGGTATTGATAGTACAACGCTGGGCCTGTTGGCCAAGCTGGCGTTAAAAGTAAAGAAGCGGTTTGGTTTTGTCCCCGCTATTTACTCCTGTGAACCGGGCATCAATCGCTTACTGCGAAGCATGGCTTTCCACCGCCTGTTCGTTTTGCATGAAGAATCGTGTAGCAATCCCGCCGACATAGAACAGATTCCGACGGTGATCGGAAGTGAAGAGTCAGTGAAGCGAAAAGTCATTGAAGCTCATCGGGTATTGATGGGAGTCTCAGACGAAAATCGCGATCGTTTCAAAGACTTGATTACTGCGCTGGAGCGCGACTGAGCTAGATTTGTGCTGTCAGCTTGCAGTGTATAAAGTCTGAATGCGGCACATAGATCAGGTCTGCTACATTGCGAATCAGGTGCTCTTCATATTTGTCGACATCGCCATCGGCCCAGGCGACCGCCCACATGGCACTGACCAACTCCCGTTTCCTATCCAAACTCCACCCTTCATTGATGACACGTGTAAATTCGTAGAGTGAGGTAGCCTCTTCCACCCGCTCCTGCGCTGCAGACACCAGGGTTTGTACTTCGGAGGGTTCCAACTGCAGTACTGTCGGGAGTAACTCGGCCAGTTTTGTCATTTCGACACTGCTTTCGGTGAAATCAGCGCGGGCTGTTTCGACCAGTAATGCGGCGGCTGCGAGGCGCAGGTTGTGTTCCTGAGACGCCGCATTTTCTTGCGGTGCGTGTTCAAACAGCGTTTTTAGTATATGAATCATTGTGAACCTATCAGTTGTTCCAGTTTTATTTGGTCGGCGATAAAGTTACGGATACCCTCCGCCAGCTTTTCTGTTGCCATTGCGTCCGCATTCAGATCGTAGCGAAACTCCGCCTCAGTGGGGTGTAATTGCGCGTCCTCACTGTCAGCCATTGCGGCGATCAATTGACGCGGTAGGTCGGCTTCGTCGTTGGCCAGTTCTTCCAATAACGCCGGGCTGATGGTGAGGCGATCGCAGCCTGCCAAGGCCTCTATTTCAGCACTGTTGCGGAAGCTGGCGCCCATCACCACGGTCTTGTAATCGTGGTGTTTGTAGTAGTTGTAGATTTTGGTGACAGACTGCACGCCAGGATCATCCATTGCATCGTTCAGAACTAACTCGGTATTGGCCTTGTACCAATCCAGAATCCGTCCTACGAAGGGTGATACCAGAAACACTCCGGCCTCGGCGCAGGCCACCGCCTGGCCAAAACTGAACAGCAGGGTGAGATTGCAGTTGATACCTTCCCTCTCAAGTTGCCCGGCGGCACAGATGCCTTCCCATGTGGATGCCAGCTTGATGAGTATGCGCTCTCGCCCGAGACCGGATTGCTCATACATACCGATCAGTTTCTTTGCCCGCTCGATGGAAGCGACGGTATCGAAGGAAAGGCGGGCGTCCACCTCCGTGGAAATGCGACCGGGAATGATGCCAAGAATCTCTGCGCCAAGGTCCACCGCAAATCGATCTGTGCAGTTGGTGAGTTGCTGGCTATCGCTGCCACCCTGGTCACTCGCCCACTGTTTGGCGTTTTCCAGCAGCGCCCGGTACTGCGGCAATGCCGCTGCCTTTAGCAGTAACGAGGGATTAGTGGTCGCATCGCGGGGGGCATATCGTCGGATAGCCTCAATGTCGCCGGTATCGGCGACGACGTCCGTCATCTGTTTCAACTGGTCAAGCTTACTGTTCATGATTTCTTGCTATCCGTTGTTTGCCACCAGCGAGTAGGCCTGTGCAAGTACTTCAATCCCCGCCGTTTTTTTGTAGGCATTTTCGCTCAAATGGCGGCGGAACTTTCTGGCGCCCGGAACGCCCTGATACAAGCCAAGGATGTGGCGTGTGATATGGTTCAGCGATGTACCACGCGCAAGCTGCAGCTGTGTGTATGGGAGCAGCGCAGCGATAATATCATCGCGGGATTGCGCCGGTTTGTCCATCCCGAACAGTTCTTTATCCACCTGGGCGAGCATCCACGGATTTTGGTACGCCTCTCTGCCCAACATGACGCCGTCTACGTGTTGCAGGTGCAGTTTGCACTCAGTGATGGTTTGGATGCCGCCATTGATCACGATTGTGAGATGGGGGAAGTCCACTTTGAGCCGATACACCCAGTCGTAATTGAGCGGAGGCACATCGCGATTCTGTTTCGGGGACAAGCCCTGCAGCCAGGCCTTGCGTGCGTGCACAATAAACACGGAACAACCCGCGGCCGCCACAGGTTCAACGAAGGCCAGCAGCTCTTCATACGATTCCATGGCGTCTATACCGATACGGTGCTTTACCGTCACCGGTATGTCGCAGCTGTTTATCATGGCTTTTACACAGTCCGCGACGAGTGCCGGCTTCGCCATCAGGCAGGCGCCAAACATGCCGGACTGTACTCGATCCGAGGGGCAACCGCAGTTCAGGTTGACCTCATCGTAACCCCATTCCTGAGCCCAGCGAGCGCAGCGCGCAAGCTCTTCGGGATTACTGCCGCCCAATTGCAGGGCTACCGGGTGCTCCTCGACGTTGTAGTGCAGGAAGCGCTCCCGGTCACCGTGGATCAGCGCGCCGGTGGTGACCATCTCTGTGTAAAGCAGCGCCTGACGCGTCAGTAGACGCCAGAAGAAACGGCAGTTGTGGTCAGACCAGTCCATCATCGGGGCAATGGAGAAGCGCCGATACGCAGACAGTGCCGACATTCCAGTGTTACTCACCATGGACCCCGTCTAACTTCATAGCCTTTCCCTGCTTTATCGAGGGGCCAATTTACCATTTTGAACCCTCCGAGTGGAGAGTGGGGAAGCAGAATCGGCACTATTTTGGGCTACCGGGTATATCTCGAGTTCAGGCTGGAACGTCTTGAACGTGGTCGATCGTATTTGTAGCGGTTAGTATCCGAACGTTGCGCCACAGTGGCATGTCCACCTGATTCTCGATCAGGACCGGCAGTAATAGTTGCTCGGCGTCGAGCGCGGCAGCTTCAGGCGTAAAAGTGGCCGCGGGTTCCACGTACAGCGCAGGTGCACACGCTACCAACTGTGCGGTATAGCCCAAACCCAGGGCGAGTATGCTGCCCAGCAGGATTGCCCACCAGTGAAACACTGCAGACCATTTTTCCACCGGATTGTCGTCAACCTCCAATTGTCTGTGCCAGCGTATCCAGCCCCAGAAACCCATTGCGACATAAAAGCTTATTCACCGTCTTTCCGTTCGGGAGCGAGGCCAGTGGAGACTGGCATTCAACAGGTGATAGCTATCCAGCTTCCCATCGTGATAATAGCCGTCGTAGCTGTCACCCCGACCCTCGACCTCGATATGCTCACTCCACTCATCATTAAGGGTAATTCGCGTGCCTACGTTATATTGCTATTTGGGTGATTTAGCCTGATCAAGATTTTGCTTGGTGACAAATTGCTCCTGATCAAGATCATACGCTTCAATGGAGTCTACCTCTGCGTGCAACAATCCGATGTTGGCAAACAGTTCAAAGTGGTTGTTGAGTGCAACGCTGCTTTCCAGTTCCAGGCCATTGTCGCCATAGCGTGTGCCCTGTGGCCCGGCAATACCGCGACCTGTGCCACATCGAATAGCATGGCTGCACGGCACGTTGTAGTATGAGGCGGATGGCAGGGGTTGCGCGTCCTTCCGCACAGTAAAGCGCGACAGTGTGTGTGATTTACCCCCTCTAAACCGTATAATCATTACTCTATTTTTGGATACATCGGATACCCATGACTGTACGCACCCGAGTTGCGCCATCTCCCACTGGCGACCCCCACGTGGGCACAGCCTATATTGCCCTGTTCAATTATTGTTTCGCACGCGCTCACGGTGGGCAGTTTTTATTGCGTGTAGAGGACACCGATCAGGCGCGCAGTACGCCCGAATCAGAGCAGGCGATTTTGGACTCGCTGCGTTGGTTGGGTCTTGAATGGGATGAGGGTCCGGATGTCGGTGGTGAACATGGCCCCTATCGCCAGAGCGAACGCATGGACATCTACGGCCAGTACGCGCAGCAATTGGTGGCGGCGGGTAAGGCCTTTGTCTGCTATCGCACCGAGGACGAACTGAACGGGTTGCGTGATGCACGACGCGCAGCTGGTAATGGTGCGGCACTGAAACCCTCCGATCTGCGTTTGAGTGAGGCTGAAGTGGAGAAGCGCCGCGAGGCCGGTGACGCGTATGTAATACGCATGTTGGTGCCGGAAGAGGAGGGCACTTGTGCCGTGGAGGATATGCTGCGCGGCACCATCGAGCTGGATTGGAGCATGGTGGATGCACAGATACTACTGAAGTCTGACGGCATGCCTACCTATCATCTGGCCAATGTGGTCGACGATCATCTGATGGGCATTACCCACGTACTGCGTGGCGAGGAGTGGATCAATTCCGCGCCCAAGCACAAATTGCTGTACGAATATTTTGGTTGGGACATGCCGCAGCTTTGTCATTTGCCGTTGTTGCGCAACCCAGACAAATCGAAATTGAGCAAGCGAAAGAACCCGACGAGTATTCTGTACTACCAGCGTATGGGTTATTTGCCCGAGGCGCTGCTCAATTATCTGGGACGCATGGGGTGGTCGATGCCCGATGAGCGAGAGAAATTTTGTTTGGCTGATATGGTGGAAAACTTCGATATCCAGCGCGTCTCGCTGGGCGGCCCCATCTTCGACGTCGAAAAACTCAGTTGGCTCAACGGCACCTGGATTCGCGAGGAGCTGGATGAACCGCAGTTGGCACAGCGATTGATCGAGTGGGCATACAATCGTGAGAATCTCATGCAGATTCTGCCGCACGCCCGCAAGCGTATGGAGACGCTGAGTGATTTTGCGCCGCTGGCAAATTTTTTAGTGTCGGGCTCCTTGCCGCTGACTGAAGAGAGTTTTGCGTCTATTTCCGGCGAGCCTGCCAACAACATCAGAAACTTACAGTTTGCGCTGTGGCGGATGGAGGCGTTGCGGCACTGGACGCGCGACACGGTATGGGATGAGATGAAGGCTTTGGCGGGCCAACTGGAGGTCAAGGTAAAGGACTTCCTGGCGCCGCTGTTTATTGCCATATCCGGTTCCACTGCGTCATTCTCGGTGGTCGATTCGATGGAGATATTGGGCCCGGACATGAGTCGCGCACGTATTCGTCACGCGATCGAGATTTTGGGTGGTGTGTCCAAGAAACGGCTGAAGCAACTCGAAAAAGATTACAGTGCGTTGAGCGAGGGATAAAAGATGGCAGGCAATATGGCGACGTCGATGATGGCAACGCTACTGCGAGCGAGCAATGGTATGCAGAGTGCGCCCGCTGCGGGTAAGTCGTGGTAGGTAGACACGTCCGGGCAGGGTGCCCGAGTACCTGCTGGAGTTGTACAATCTTGAGTCCAGCTCCTATCTTTACGACCCGAATACTGAGCGCGGGCTGTTTGAGACCCCTGATATTTTGGAATACCTGCGGCATACTGACAGCACGTAAGGTGTGACAATTAGTGCTGGTGTCCGCCGGGGCCGTGGGCATGTCCATGAGACAGCTCCTCAGCACTGGCGCTGCGTGTTTCCAGTACCTCAATCTCAAATGTCAGTGTCTGGCCCGCCAGAGGATGATTGGTATCGATATCTGCAGTATGTCTGCCAGGCTTGACCACCGTGACCGTCCGCAGGCCCTCACTGGTGCTGAGTTGTACCACCGCGCCCGCACGTAGTTTGCCTTTGAATGATAGATGTTTTATCGGTACGCGTTGAACCCTGTCTTCGTCGCGCAGGCCGTAGCCGTCCTCGGGGTTCACGGTGGCGCTGAAACTCTCACCGTCCGCTTTCCCAGTCATCGCTGACTCCAGGCCGGGAATAATATTGTTGGCGCCGTGCAGGTATGTTGCCGGATCTCCTCCTCTGGAGGATTCCAGTTCTTTACCTGCATCATCGCGCAGGGTGTAATGAAAATTAACTACGGTGTCGGGTCCAATCTGCACTGCTTCTCTCCTTACAAGGTGCTGCGCAGATAGTAAAGTCTTACGGCCGAAAGTCCTAGTACAAAACAGCGGCACCGGCGGTACCGGGGCTGCAGCCCTGCGAGCCAGCAGTTGAGGCGTTAACGCGTGGCACTGTGAGCGCTTTCGCATTCCGGTCCAATAGCGTCTGAATCTCCTTCAATGGGATGGTCACTTGGCACTACAATGCGTAAAATGTTCGTGTAGACAAGGACTTGTGCGCGAATAGCATCACAGCGACCTGGGAAAATGGTGACCCTGCCAGCCACAGGGCTGCGAGTGTCTCGGGCAAAGCGCTGGTGCCTCCTTTCAACATATTGACAACTATCGCCTGACCAGCCTATTCGGTGGACGTTTAACATGAAGAAACTGTTTTTGCATATTGGATTGGGGAAAACTGGATCTTCCGCACTTCAATCCTGGCTCTCCCTGAACGCTGACGCGTTGTCCAAACAAGGCGTGGACTATGCCGATCTGGTTCCCCACGCAAAAACGGGCGAAGTCTCGTCAGGTAACGGCTATGTCTTGCAACAGGCCCTTATCGGTCAGGATTTTGAAGAAGTAGAACGCTTGCTCACATCTACCTACTTTTTTAACCCCAAGAATAATATTGCCCTCATCAGCTGCGAACTTTTTCAAGGTATACGGGCGCCCCTGGTGCAGAAAATCCACGACATCTGCACCAAGCTCGACATCGATGTGACTGTTATTGTGTACATTCGCAGTGTTTATGAGCAGCAGTATTCGAGCTATCTACAAGGTATTAAACGGTCCTCTATCGCACATCCTTTCGGTGAAAAAAGTTCAGACATTGCTTTTCTCAGATATGTGGAATATCTCAGACGATATGTGAGAGTGTTTGGGGACCAGGTGCTCGCCGTTAACTACGATATCGCAAAGAAGAATATTTACGCGTCTTTGGCTGACATCGTCGGGATCGAAACTCAGGGGCTAAAAAAGTTAAAGAAGAAAGTGAATAGAAGCTTGACGTTGGAAGAGGCCGAAGTACTCAGGCGAATGAACGGCATGCATGGCGGTGTTTTTGCGACAATAACCTCGGACTATGTCATCAAGTTATCGCCCAATATTGAGAGCCTGATTTCTTATGATAAAAGCCTTTTGCAGAGAGTGAGGGATATCACAGAAGAGGATCTGCTCTGGGTTAATGAACAATTTGGACTGGTTAACCCCGTGGTTTCAGACTTTTACGATGGACAGTCCCCTACAGAGTCTATCAGCCTTACCAGAGAGTCCTACAAACCGGTGATGCGTTGGGCTATGGATTTTAGTCCGCCGCCTGCACTGCGCCAGAAATTTGCTACTTTTCTGCAACTACTCACAGATTTTATGGCCGATATTTCCGTTGACGACATGATAGCCCTAAAGAACAAACTCCATCGCGTCGAATTTGAGCTTGAGGAAGCGCCCGAGCAAGAGGGTATGGAAGAAGAAGCGAAACAGTCCGACAACAACGACTCAGCGCCTGCCTCCACGATGACCCCTCAAATACCGACGCACATTATCACGTATACCTGTGACGCGCAGGCCATGAACGCCGAGAAGAAAGCACAGATTGATGAGCAGTTTAATAACTGGCTGGCTTCACTGGCAGAGCACGCTGTCGGCGGTGCTATGAATGCAGTCGCGAATACAACCGTCCTGCGTGGCGCTAATGCTGATACTCTCAATAAAGAATCAACGATGACCGGCTATACACTTATCACAACAGAAGATACGGAAGCGGTGCTCTGTCTTGCCAAGAAGTGTCCGCTGCTGGGAGCTGGTGGCATTATCGAGGTTTCCCGTACGGGAAGTTTCTTCGGTACATGACAGAGACAACAGGAGTATTCATGACGAAAGAGAACACTGTGCCAGAAGCCCCGGGCATGTCCGAGGTTATTAGTCAGGATGTTGGCCAGTTAATTAATCACCTGCGCTGTAGCAAGGCGCCAGATGAAGCGCTGACCAAAGCGACCCGATATATTCAGCAGGCGATGGAGACGCTGAGGCCCTGGTTACAGCAGGGCAAGGGCTGGTCGACGTCATCCCTGGCGAACGAGCTACCCTCGATGAACTGGCGCGAGGACGATATCACCTCAGTGATGCCCTATAGCCCGATTAGTGGTAGACGAAACGCTATCGCGCTACCCCTCAGGCTGTGGAAATCTGGCAGCAATGAAGTGCGTGGTGAGGTCATTTTTTCTCCGACTTACGCGGGCCCTCCAAACGCTGTTCACGGCGGTATTATTGCCGCCGTGTTTGATGAAGTTCTGGCCATGGCCAATGTAGTATCTGGAAATGCAGGATTCACTGGCACTCTGACCATCAAATACCACGACAAGACTCCGCTGAATACACCCATCGAGTTGCACGGTATTAATGTGCGACAGGACGGACGAAAACAGCATTGCCGCGGAGAGATGCTGGTAAACGGCAAGGTGACAGCAACCGCAGAAGGCTTGTTTATTGCAGCCGTCGGCGTTAATGGCTAGATCAGGTATTGCCTCACCGCTTTCTTAGTGCCAGTGCGGCCAGCGCGGCAGTAGTACATTCAAAGACAAGCGCACCGTGCGTATAGCTGGTTACTGGATCAATGCCGGTCGCTGTTGAATATAGACGGGCCAGAGCGAGGCCGCCGAGCAGCAGCATTACCGAGGCCAGCACAGGGCGGAAAAAGTCCTTGCGCAGTGCGCCCAGTAAACAAAATATCCCGAAACCGAATTGCAGGCCACCGTACATAGCGCGCATTTCAGCTAGCGCATCACCGTTGGTCATCGCGAGACCTGCGTATCCCGCCGGCAGGGCCGGTGAATATAAGCACGCCAGGCCATAGCTGATAAACACGAGCGCCGAAAACCAAAGAATTACTTTACCCAACACGTCTTTCTCCTTGTACTTGTAGAGGGTGGTGCGACTCGCGTAAGCGTAACACAGGATCTTTCGCGATTGATTCTACAGCAGCGCACAAAAAACGAGCTCGCCAAATAGGCGCCTCCCGCCAGGCGCGCCCCGCGCGGCATGGCATCCGCGTGTCAGGGTCGTGACAGTCGCAGTTGACAGAGACTGTGGCTATCACTAGAATGCGCATCTTCTTGTTGATCTTATTGAGCTAAATAGTCATTTTGATCAATGAGTTAGATCAGTTTTAGGGGCTATAGCTCAGCTGGGAGAGCGCAACACTGGCAGTGTTGAGGTCAGCGGTT
>CAWWAG010000052.1:0-23394 GCA_963934845.1 uncultured Halioglobus sp.
GCCTCTGCCTCTGCCTCTGCCTCTGCCTCTGCCTCTGCCTCTGCCTCTGCCTCTGTGGTCAATGTAGCACGCACCAGAAATGCCACTCAATTTACTTTTCGTTAATACTGCGGGGCGCCGATAATGTTAAACTACCGCGCATGACAGATACCAGCACCCTCTCCTCCCCTTCACTGCTGCGGCGCCTCGCGGCGATGTTTTACGACACGTTTTTGGTGTTGGCACTGGTTGCTGTGGTGAATGCCATCGCCCTGATAGTGGTTATACGCACCTCGTCGGGCGAACAGGAGGTGTTGGGTGCCCATCTGGTACAGCTGCTTACAACGCTGAGTATCGTCGGCTTTTTCAGCCTCTTCTGGATAAAGAACGGGCAAACGCTGGGCATGCAGGCCTGGCGCATAAAACTAGTAGATTTTGAGGGTAATCCGCCTTCTGCTGGAAAAGCCATCGCACGTTGCTGCGGCGCATTTTTGTCTGCCGCCTGTCTGGGCCTTGGTTACCTCTGGTGTCTGGTGGATCGCAACCATCGCTACTGGCACGACTACCTCTCGCGCACAGAATTAGTCTTATTACCCAAAGTCTCAAACAAGAAAGCAGCCTGACAGTGCACAAATGATGCTCAACTGGATTTTTCGGTTCAGTTTATTGGCTGCTCCACTTAAACTGGTGCACTTTAAACCCACTGAGGAAGTTTTATGCTCGCCATGACATTCACCGCGCGTGATATTAAAGATGTCGCAACTGCAGCAACCCAATGCGCGATAGTGCCCTTATTTCAGGGCGTGAAATTGTCTGGTGCGGCGCTAAAACTGGACAAAGCCTCGTCAGGCGCCATCAAGAGTGCACTCGCTCTGGGCGATTTTAGCGCAAAATCAGGCGAAATCGTCATGCTCCCCGGTGCAGGCAGTCGCAAGCGCATCCTGCTGCTGGGCTGCGGCGATGCGAAAAAGTTTGATCGCGCGGCCGCCAGAAAATTTTGCCAGCAGCTGTACCGCGCGCTCGAGTTCACACAGGCCACAGAGGCGATGTTGCACCTGGCGGCATTGGAGTTGAAAGAAAAAGAAGCCGCCTGGACCCTCGCCTACCTCGCCAGACACCTGGTCGCGGCCTCGTATCGCTACACCGAAACCCTGACTAACCCCAAGGCTCCATGGAAACTCACACGTCTGGTGGTCAATACCCATGGCGCACTTGCATCGCGTTCTGCCAGCGCCGCACTGCGCGAGGGCAAGGCTATCGGAACAGGCGTGAATGAAGCGCGTAACCTCGCCGATCTGCCCGGTAATATTTGCACACCAGCCTATTTGTCCAGTCACGCACGAAGAATGGGCCGCAACAATGTCAAGCTCAGCGTTACCATTGTCGAAGAGAAAAAAATGCGGGAACTCGGGATGGGCGCGCTGCTCTCGGTCTCCGCCGGCAGTGATCAACCCGCCAAGCTGATTGTGATGCACTATAAAGGCGGCAAGGCGACCGATAAACCCCACGTATTGGTGGGTAAAGGAATCACCTTTGACAGCGGCGGAATCTCTTTGAAGCCCGGCGCCAAAATGGACGAGATGAAATATGATATGGGCGGGGCTGCCAGCGTCTTTGGTACCCTGCGCGCCATTGCGGACCTCGAGTTAAGCATCAACGTAGTCGGTATCGTCGCCGCCGCTGAAAACATGCCCGGCGGTAGAGCAACCAAACCCGGCGATGTCGTCACCAGTATGTCGGGTAAAACCATCGAGGTGCTTAACACCGATGCTGAAGGACGCCTGGTGCTGTGCGACGCCCTCACCTACGCGGCGCGCTTCAAGCCTGAAACCGTCATCGATATAGCAACCCTGACCGGCGCATGCGTGGTAGCGCTGGGCTCAGAGGCAACCGGCCTGTTCGCGAATGAGGATGAACTCGCGGAGCAATTACTGGCTGCCGGTACCGAGAGCCATGACCGCGCCTGGCGCATGCCCCTGTGGAACGAGTACCAGCCTCAGCTGAAAAGCAACTTCGCGGATCTCGCCAATATCGGCAGTCCCGGCGGCGGCGCCATCACAGCAGCCTGTTTTCTGTCTAATTTCACAGAAAGCTACCGCTGGGCACACCTCGATATCGCTGGTTCTGCATGGAATAGCGCGCCCAAGGGTGCCACGGGTCGCCCCGTCGCACTGCTCACACGCTACCTGCTGGATTGCGCAGGGCAATGACACTGGTAGGATTTTACGTGGTGCAAAGCGCCGCGCCTGGCCAACGCCTGACCGTTGCCGCGCGACTGGCCGACAAAGCTTTCCAACGGGGACATCGCATTTTCATCAACGCCACCGATGAAGCGCAGGCCATTGAGCTGGACGAGTTATTGTGGAGCTTTCGATCCGCCAGTTTTCTCCCGCATGGACTGCTCGGGCAAGAACATTCCGACACCATCGCCATTGGCTGGGGTCAGGAACCGGAGCAACACAACGACCTGTTAATTAACCTGCAGCTGGCAATTCCATCGTTCTTCAGTCGCTTTCAGCGTGTGGCAGAAGTGGTCACACAGGAGCCCGACAGCCTGGTCGCGCTGCGACAATCCTGGAAGTTTTACAAAGAGCGCGGCTATCAATTAGAAAAGCACGATCTCTAAACCACACTCTTGCGCCCCTGATAACTGCCGCCGGGGTGCCGGTCGAGGCTCGACTGCCGTATAATCAATCCGCACGCCGCCCCCCCATTACCTGGCCGGCATCACCGTCAACACATCCCGGACCCCTCAAGTTATGGATAAAACGTTCAAACCCGCTGACATCGAAACCCGTTGGTATCAGGAGTGGGAAGCCAATGGCTATTTTGCGCCTCAGGGCGGAGACAAGGCTTACAGCATTATGATTCCGCCGCCCAATGTAACTGGCAGCCTGCATATGGGGCACGGTTTTCAGGAGGCAATCATGGATGCACTGATCCGCCACCACCGTATGCTCGGGTACAACACGCTGTGGCAGGTGGGCACTGATCACGCGGGCATTGCAACCCAAATGGTCGTGGAGCGGCAGTTGGCCGCCGACGGCATCAGCCGCCACGATCTGGGTCGCGAAAAGTTTATCGAAAAGGTCTGGGAGTGGAAGGAGAAATCGGGCGGTACGATTACCCGCCAACTGCGCCGCCTGGGGTCTTCTCTGGACTGGTCGCGCGAACGCTTCACTATGGATCCGGGCCTGAGCGCGGCGGTGCAGGATGTGTTCATTCAACTTTACCGGGAGGGACTGATTTATCGGGGTAAGCGGCTGGTGAACTGGGACCCCGCCCTGCACACCGCCATCTCCGATCTGGAAGTGAATTCCGAAGAAGAGCCGGGCCATCTGTGGCACTTCAACTACCCACTGGCAGGCGGTGAAGGCCACCTGACAGTCGCTACCACCCGTCCCGAAACCATGCTCGGTGACACCGCTGTAGCGGTCCACCCCGAAGACGAGCGCTATGCCCACCTGATAGGCCGCACAGTGCGACTGCCACTGTGCGACCGAGAAATTCCGGTAATCGCTGACGAGTACGTCGACCGGGAGTTTGGCACCGGCTGCCTGAAGATCACGCCAGCCCATGATTTCAACGATTATGAGATAGGCCGCAAACACGGTTTGCCAATGATCAATATTTTCACCGATGACGCCACCATCAATGAGGCAGCACCCGCAGCTTACCGTGGGCTGGACAGACTCGAGGCGCGCCACAAAGTGGTGACCGATATGGAGGCATTGGGACTGCTGGACAAAGTGGAGGATCACCGCTTGAAAGTCCCGCGTGGCGACCGCTCCGGCGTTGTCATCGAGCCCTATCTCACCGACCAGTGGTATGTGGATGCCAGGGAACTGGCCAAGCCGGCCATCGCAGCGGTTGAGAACGGGGACATTCAGTTCGTACCCAAGCAGTGGGAAAACACCTACTTTGCGTGGATGCGCGACATCCAGGATTGGTGTATCAGTCGCCAGTTGTGGTGGGGACATCGCATCCCCGCCTGGTACGATGCCGACGGCAAATTCTATGTCGGACAAAGTGAAGCGGCCGTGCGCCGCGAGAACGCACTGGGTGATGAGGTAGTACTGCGTCAGGATGAGGACGTACTCGACACGTGGTTTTCATCGGCGCTGTGGACATTTTCTACTCTCGGCTGGCCCGAGGAAACACAGGAACTGGCACTCTTCCATCCAAGCTCCGTGTTGGTAACCGGCTTCGATATCATCTTCTTCTGGGTCGCCCGCATGATTATGATGACCCTGCATTTTCGCAGGGAAGTACCCTTTCATACCGTGTATGTGCACGGTCTCGTGCGCGACGCCGAAGGCCAGAAAATGTCCAAGTCCAAGGGCAATGTGATAGACCCTATCGACCTGATCGACGGCATCACACTGGATGAACTGCTAGCCAAGCGAACCAGCGGGCTAATGCAGCCCCAACAGGCAACCAAGATTGAAAAAGCGACACGCCGACAGTTCCCCGACGGCATTGAGTCCTACGGCACCGATGCGCTGCGTTTCACCTATTTTTCGCTGGCCTCAACTGGCAGGGATATCAAGTTCGACATCGGGCGCATCGAAGGCTACCGGAATTTTTGCAATAAAATCTGGAACGCTGCGCGCTACGTCCTGATGAACTGCGAGAACGGGGATTGCGGTATCAAAAACGAGTCGGTGGTGGAGTTAAGCCTTGCTGATCGATGGATTACCGGCCGAGTTCAGGAAACTGCAGCAGACGTTACACGCGCCATCGAGAACTACCGTTTCGATAAAGCCAGTTCGGCACTGTATGAGTTTATCTGGAACGAGTACTGCGACTGGTACCTGGAGCTGTCCAAACCGGTGCTCTGGGATGACGACGCCTCTGAGGCAGCAAAACGTGGCACGCGCCAGACCTTGATAGGTGTCCTCGAGACCTGGCTACGCCTGTTGCACCCGATGATGCCCTTTATCACGGAAGAGATCTGGCAGACGGTCGGCCCACTGGCCGGAAAATGTGGTCCGACGATTATGTTACAACCCTACCCACTGGCAGATGAGAGTGAAATTGATAGCCTTGCTGGTGCGGATATTGAATGGCTCAAAACCGTTATTGTAGGTATCCGAAATATACGCGGAGAAATGAATATCCCGCCCGGGAAAGCACTCACCGTCCTACTGCGCAATGGCAGCGACGACGATCAACGCCGACTCACGCAAAATTCGCAATACCTCAGAAAGCTGGCTAAACTTGACCAGATCACCTGGCTGCCTAAAGGTACAGAAGTGCCGATGGCGGCGACGGCGCTGGCAGGCGAGCTTGAAATACTGGTGCCCATCGCAGGGCTGATTGACAAAGACGCGGAGATTACCCGGCTGGATAAGGAGATCGGTAAACTGGACAATGACCTGACACGTCTGCGGGGAAAATTAAGTAACGCGGTATTTGTCGACAAGGCTCCCACCGCCGTCGTCAACAAGGAGAAAGAAAAATTGCAGGCGCAAGAGCAGGCGCTGGAGACACTACAGGAGCAGTTACAACGTATCCGCAGTATCTGAACATGTAGTTACTCAGGCTTCCGATTGCGGCGCACGAGCATAAAAGTAACGGCTTAATCCGAGGAAAGCGGCATGAGTGATCGACACAATGGTACTGTCAAGTGGTTCAACAACGCCAAGGGATTTGGTTTTATTGCCCGACAGGAAGGCGAAGATGATATTTTTGTTCACTTCCGGTCCATTGAGGGCGACGGCTTTCGCAAACTCAATGAAGGTCAGGCTGTGGAGTTCACTCTGGTAGAAGGCCCGAAAGGTCTGCAAGCCGAGAATGTAAAGAAGCTCAGCCCGAGTGTTGAAGATCCTGGTGTCTAAGCGCTATACGAACGCGCTTCCGACTTGGCGTGGGTGAAAGTTCGTGCAACTGCCACTTATTTTTTAAGTAGCAGACCCCGTATCAGTATTGGTGATAAGATATCCCATGTCGAATTTCGTGTAATCCTGACACGGAAATTTATTGGGAGGAATCGATGAGCCTTATTACCAAGCTGCTGCTCAGTCTCGTTATCGCCATTTTAGCTTCTACACTCACCAACCTACTGATTACGGGTGACATCTTTGATGCCCGTCTGCTAATCGCCTTTTTCATCGCCACTACTGCTACCGCATTAATTGTTGGCGCCCAACAAGCCCCTGCCAGCGCCAGAGCCAGCACCCCAAAAGTCACTTCAAAGCCGCGGGCCCAGGATGCCACTCAGGATACAGGCCGAGAGCAAGGCACGGTGAAGTGGTTTAATATCTCCAAGGGATTTGGATTCATCGTCAAAGACGACGGCGAAGAGATTTTTGTCCATTTTCGCTCGATCCGTGGCGAGGGCCGACGCGGACTGCGCGATGGTCAAAGTGTCAGTTTCATTGTGGCCGAGAGTGACAAAGGCCCACAGGCAGAGGACGTCGTGGGCGAGGAGTGAGCTACGCGGTTTATTCCTTGCGCAAAAAATCCTGCCAGTACAACTGCATCATGCGCGATCCTTCGCGCAAAAGCGTTTCAGTGGAAAGTGAATCATCCTCCAGAGCAATCTCAACAATGGCGTAGCCAGCATCGATAGTCAGCCGCGTCTGTGTATTGATCCGGGCATCAACGGGTCGACCCAGCAACTCGCCAACAAGCCCTGCCAGCTGGCCGGCCACCAATCTGTGGGAAGCGAGACGCACCTCTTTTAATGGTGCCACTGCCCGTAGCGCCTGTACGACTTCCAGCCCGCCTACTTGATCGCGTGTCATATCGAGAGTCCGCTTCAATACCTCGTAAACATTGTCCAGCAAAAGTTGCAGATCGCCCAGCGCAAGATAGTGATCGAACCACTGCTGGAAAATTTCGTTTTGCTTATCCATCAAGGCCACCCCCAGCGCATTCAAGACTGCGTACTTATTGGGGAAGTAACGATAGAGCGCTGGCACTGTGATACCTGCTCTCACGGCCACCAGATTGGTAGAGATACGCTCTACACCCACCTCAACCAGCAACTCACCGGCCGCCGTGAGGATTGCCTCATACGTGCGCTTGGCTCTTTCCTGCTGTGGTTTGTTTTTCTCCAGAAGTTCAACAGTCTGCCTTTGTGCTGCTACTGACGACCTATCCATTGGTCCCTCACATCTCTTTACTCTACGTCGCCATCGTATCGCAGCCGGTAAACCGGTGCCAGTAAGGTAATACCGCCAGTGCATCCACAATCCGGGGGTAGCGAAGCGCGCTGCACAGTGCCACACTTGCGAACTCTGCTTCTCGTTTCGAAGGATCTCGATATGCTGGCTGCTGTCTCGACTCATTTCCAGCAACCGCTCGATTTCACTGCAGTTCCCTATCACGCCGAATTCTTTGGCCCGATCAGCCTGTGTAGGGGGGGTTCCTCCAGATTGGCCTACTGGTTTCCAGCGTGTATTGGCACGCGCAACGAAATCTTTCTCATCCAGCTACTGGCAGCCAACTACTGGGTGTCGCTGGGTATTACCGACACCTCACAACTGAAAAAACAGGCCTTCATGTGTACGCTCGACGACTGCGATACAGCACATAAGGCAGCCGGCGAATGTCGCTTCGACCGGTTGCTGGGCCAAGGGGTGGCAACGAAGGATGAACTCTGCGATTTCGAACAGGTACAATCCGACAACCTCTCCATACTGGGCACGCTATTTGGTGAAGTTCGCACCGACGATGCCAATCCCGTGAGCATCGATGACTTCGCCCCTGGCAATAGGGTACGTAATACGCTAAAAGATGGACTCGTGCTGCAACGCAGCACCAGCATCAACCCATTCAAGCTGGGATTCATTGGCAGCACCCACACCCACAGCGCAACACCCGGCGGCCAGACACATAAACGTATCTTTGACATGGCTGGCAGTCCTGACAGCGACGCCAGCGTAGCTGTGTATAGTCAATGTTGTCTGGACCCGGCAACGCAACCCTTTTACTCGCCCAAACTGCAGAAGCGAGCATGGACCTCATCCATCTGGATCAACCCAACAGCCATGTATGTGGTAGCAACTTGACGTCCGGTGAACCGCGCACCGGATACGCCTTTCGCGGCGTTACCATGCCTAGCAGTTCCCATCCGCTGATCCGCAGGGTTAAACGTCAGGGCGTCTATCCCTCGATTCATGGCAACAAGTTGTGGAAATCCAGCCTCCTGTTAATTGACTACCTGAACACACATCGGCCCGCACACTGCAAAAATGTGATTGACGTTGGTTGTGGTTGGGGAATCTCGGGGATCTGGTGCGCCAAGATCCTGGGCTCTAATGTCACGTCAGTTGATGCAGACCCCGATGTCTTCCCCTTCCTACAGGCTTCAGCGGAGCTGAATGGCGTGGCGACCACACCATTGGTGTCAAGCTTCGAAAAACTTGGCACACAGCAGCTCGCCCAATTTGATATGTTAATCGCTGCCGATATCTGCTTTTGGGATGATCTGGTCGACCCGGTTCTGAATATGGTGGACCGCGCCGTCGAGGCTGGGGTAAAACATATTGTGATTGCTGACCCAGAACGTCCCCCCTTCTTTGATATGGCACTGCGCTGCGAATCACTTCATTGTGCAGAAATCATGGAATGGGAAACCAGCACGCCGGTGACAGCCCGCGGCGCCCTGATGGTGTTAGAGAATGCGTGACGCGAATAACACCTGCGGGCGAAAAGAGTTGCACCTCGCGCAGAAGATTATGCACAATAGTTGGCCTGTTGACCATTTTTTGACCAGCGCCAGTGGCCAGTCGGACACAGGGATGCTATAACCATGCCGTATTTTCGAGGTTGGATTTGTGCCCGAAATTTGGGTAGTGCCCGCTACTGTTAAATAGCCGTGCACAATGTAGCATAGTATCGATGCTCGAACTGTTGCAGCAATCAGTCCGATGGAAATTTCCCCGTACTGAGCTACCTCCAAAGAGAGCACCAATAACTGCCTACCAGGGGCCTTGAGACATTATGAAACAGTTAGGAATACTCGATTCAGCATTCGTAAACCTTGAACAAACCAACACCCCCCAGCACGTGGGAGGCATGGGCATTTACGACCCCTCTACAGCGAAGGGTGGCTTCGTTCGATTCAAGGATGTCATATCGAGTTTTGAGCGTCGCCTCAGCGATCTTCCGCTGTTTCGCACGCGCCTGGTCGAAGTGCCCGGCGGGCTGGATCGACCGTACTGGGTAAAAGATGCCAATTTCGACGTGGAGTTTCACCTCAGGCATATCGCCCTGCCAGAACCCGGTGACTGGCGACAGTTGTGCATCCAGACCGCCCGCCTCCACTCCCGGCCTCTGGATATGTCCCGGCCCCTGTGGGAAGCCTATATTATTGAAGGACTAGACAATATACCCAACCTCCCGGCAGGCTGTTTCGCCGTCTATACCAAAATGCATCACTCACTGGTCGATGGCGCCGGCGGCGCCTCCTTTATAACGGCACTGCACGACCTGGTGCCAAACCCGGTTTATCCGACCGAGTCCGAGGTAGAGCCCCGCCTGGTTGATACCGCCCCCTCTATGGGCGAACTGTTAACCAAGGCGACCATCAACAATGTAAAGAACACAATACAACTCTTTACCGGTTCGGCACGGACCGCGCGCGATCTGGGTAAATATGCGCTGGATATCTCGCGCAAGAAGATTCCTGCGCCCGATGTCAATGCCCCCAAAACCATACTCAACAAGCCGGTGGGGCCACACCGCGTTTTCGACGCGGCTGAATTCCCGATGGAGGGTTTTAAGGATATCAAAAATGCCGCCGGCGTTACTGTCAATGATGTCGCGCTGGGCGTTATCAGCGGGGCGCTGCAACGCTATCTCACCGCCAAGGGTGATGCACCCACGGAAGGTTCTCTGGCTGCCACGCTGCCGCTAAACATGCGCACGCGGCGCGGTAGCACTGAGGAGAACAATCAGGTAGGCGCTGTGTTCGCCTCTCTACATACCGATATTAGTGACCCACTGGCACGCCTGATTGCAATCAAGCAATCGACCGAGATCGCCAAAGATAGCGGCGAAGCCAGCCCCATGGTGGACGCACTCATGCTCGCCGGCGTTTTTTCTCCGCTGATCTCAAAATCAGTCGCCAGGTTCTGGTCGCGCAATCAATTATCCAGGCATATCCCGGTGAATATTTCCACCTGCATCTCGAATGTGCCAGGTCCAAACTTCCCACTGTATTGCGCCGGTGCGAAAATGGTGGATTACTATGGACTGGGCGTACTGACCCCTGGCATGGGTATATTCCATCTGGTGTTCAGCTACTCTGGAAAACTAACCCTGTCTGTCCTGGCGGATCGGGACATTATGCCGGATCCCGAGTTTTATCACGACTGCCTTGTCGCAGCCTACGAAGAACTCTACGCCGCGGCAAGTAAATTGGGACCCCGGCTTCCAAAAAGCGCTGCCATGGAAGCGAAAGCGAGGATTCAGTCGCCCAAACGTGCACAGAAAGTGGTACGTCGCACCGGCCAGGCAAAACCGAAGCTGCATAAAAAAGCCGCCGCCCCGAGCCCTAAGGCCAAGTTGAAGTCGAAAAGCAAAGCGAAATCAAAACCAAAACCCGCTGCGAAGCCCAAAACTACGGCTAAATCTAAGGCAGGCGCTGGCACAACTCGGCCGAAAATCGGGCGGCGCATGACGGGTACAGTAAAACCGAAGCTAAAGTAGTACGACTACCCTCGGCATAACAACAGGACATCATGAGCAACAAGAAACAACGCGACATTCCGCGCTTTGACACCCCCATCATCGAGACACACTGTCACCTCGATTATCTTGATGAGGCAGAGCTTGAGGCCACCCTGGAGAAATCGCTTGCAGCGGGCGTCGAGCGGATCATCACCATAGCCGTTTCAGCAGATAACCTAAACCGCGTTATGACGCTTGCGCAATCGTCGCCTTACATCTGGGGCACTCAAGGCATCCACCCACACGATGCGGCATCTTATACGCCTGAGATCGATACCATTATTCGTGCACACGCCACCGACCCACGCATAGTCGCTATCGGCGAAATCGGCCTGGACTATCACTACGATCATGCCGACCGATCCGTGCAGCGCAAGGCGTTTGAACAGCAACTCCAAACCGCTGTTGAACTGGATCTACCCGTGGTCATCCATACCCGCGATGCAGATGATGACACCCGCGACATTCTGCGAAACTACAGTAGCGCCCTCGCCCGCAAAGGCGTGATACACAGTTTCACATCAAGCCTTGCGCTGGCAGAGTTCTGTCTCGCGGAAGGATTTATGCTCGGTTTCAATGGCATTACCACGTTCAATCGAGCGGACAATGTACGCGAAGTTGTCGCTGCGACACCACTGCAACAATTACTACTCGAAACCGACGCACCGTATTTAACGCCGGTCCCCTATCGCGGAAAACCCAACGCACCGTATTATCTGCCCTTGATCGCGGAGAAGGTGGCCGCGATCAAGGCATTGGACGTCGAAGATCTACTCCTGCAGGCGAACAGTAACAGCAGGAAGCTCTTTTTTCATGGTGCGTAACCCCTCTCGGCCAATGCCGATGGCACGCTGAATCACCGAAGCGGCACGATGCCGAAGATTCTTCGGTCTTTCAGTGATAAACTATCACCGTTCCATAGCAGCACGCTGAAAAATCACAGGCAACAATCTTTGATGGACTATATTATTGGACAGCGTTGGGTCAGCCATGCGGATGCCCAATTGGGCCTTGGTATCGTTGTTGACCTCGATGGTCGCCGGGTCACACTGGCGTTTCCAGCCGTTGGCGAGAAGCGCACATACGCCATCGAAAACGCGCCTCTCACGCGCTTGCGGTTCAAGGCGGGCGACCATATTTCCACCGTTGGCAACGTGGAGGTCCTCGTCACCGAAGTGAACGAGCATCAGGGGCTACTGGTGTACGTGGGTACCGATCACCACGACGAAGCGATAACCGTCTCCGAACTGGAACTCGACGCGTTTGTCCAGCTCACAACACCGCAACAGCGGCTGCTGAACGGGCATTTCGACAAACACAGCGAATTTGCTCTGCGCGTAGCCACTCTTAACCATACAGACGCCCTACAGCGCTCTCTCGTGCGCGGACTTACAGGGTCTCGTACCAGCCTGCTACCGCACCAGATCTACATTGCCAATGAGGTGGGCCAGCGCCACGCACCGCGCGTGTTGCTGGCCGATGAAGTTGGGCTCGGTAAAACCATAGAAGCCGGAATGATCATTCAGCAGCAGATGCTGACCGGCCGCGCCTCCAGGATACTGATACTTGTCCCTCCCAGCCTGTTACATCAATGGCTGGTCGAAATGCTGCGTCGCTTCAATTTACATTTCTCGCTCTTCGACAGCGAGCGACTCGCTCAAAGCCCCGAAGAAAACCCTTTCGAATCGGAGCAACTGGTTCTCAGCAGCCTCGATTTATTCCTGTCCCAGCCCGAGGCACAAGCCCAGGCACTCGCCGCACAATGGGACCTGGTAGCTATCGACGAGGCCCACCACCTGCATTGGTCGCCGGACGACGCGGGAGCGGATTACCATTTTGTTGAAGCGCTCGCGCAACATACTGCGGGATTGCTGCTGCTCACCGCCACACCTGAACAGATTGGCCAGGAAAGCCACTTCGCTCGCCTGCGTCTACTCGACCCGTCGCGCTTTCACGATCTGCAGCAGTTTAAGGATGAAGAGCAACAGTACCGCAAGTGGAGTGAACTGGCAGACGCTCTGGAGTCCGGGCAAACGGTCGAGGAACTGCCCGCTGGCATCGACCCCGCAGCACCGGCGTCAACCATCATCGAACAGATACTCGACCGGCACGGCACGGGTCGCGTTTTGTTCAGAAACACACGCGCTGCAGTGGCTGGTTTTCCACAACGGGTACTGCACCACTACCCACTGGCAGCGCCTGAACAATACACGCATGCGCAGGTTGATTTGAAGGAAAAACTCTATCCGGAATTGCCGTATCTGGATGACAGCTGGCTGTCTTTTGATCCGCGTGTGGCCTGGCTGGAGCAAACTCTCAAACAACTGCGGCCAGACAAAGTGCTGGTAATTTGTGCTCACGCGGCAACGGCAGTAGCACTTGAGCACCATCTGCATATGCGTGCAGGGATTCGCTCCAGCGCGTTTTATGAGGATCTCTCCATCATTGAGCGGGATCGAGCGGCGGCCTATTTCGCCGATGAAACCAACGGGGCTCAAACGCTCGTCTGCTCGGAAATCGGCAGCGAAGGACGCAACTTCCAGTTTGCGCATCACCTGATACTATTCGACTTACCCCTGAACCCAGACTTACTGGAACAACGCATCGGCCGCCTCGACCGGATTGGCCAGGAGACTGACGTCGAGATCCACGTGCCCTATCTAAACGATACAGCACAACAATCACTGTTCGAATGGTACGACAGCGGTTTGAATCTGTTCCGTGACAGTTGTTCTGCGGGCACGATGATTCTTGAAGCGTTCGAGGATCGATTATTACCTCAGCTACAAAAGCGTACAGACGCGTTCACAGATTTACTTATCGACAGTGCAGAGTTCACGGCAAAAACACGTAAGGAATTACGTGAAGGCCGAGACAAACTGCTGGAACGGAACTCCTGCAAGCCCGCCGTTGCGAAGCAGCTAATCGATGAGATCGTTGAAAATGAAGCCAACGACACGCTGATGCAATACCTGGAAGTCTTATGTGAAACCTATGGCGTAGACCAGGAGCATCACTCAGATAACGCCCTGATCCTGCGTCCTTGTGAGCACATGCTCACCGGGTATTTCCCGGGCATTCGGGAGGACGGTACGACCGTCACCTTCAGCCGCGAAAAAGCACTGGCCCGTGAAGACATGGAATTCCTGACCTGGGAACACCCCATGGTGGTGGAAGCAATGGAGATGGTGCAATCCACAGAACTCGGTAACGCTGCACTCGGTACCATTTCGCTGAAGGGAGTCGCTCCCGGTACAATGCTGTTAGAAGTCATCTATACCGTCAATTGTGTCGCGCCCAAAGACTTACAGCTACAGCGCTTTCTGCCATTGCGACCGATACGGCTATTAGTCGACGCTCGCGGCAAAGACCTTGCAGTCCTTGTGCCGCATGAGCGCCTCAACCAATTAATCGAGAAGGTGAAGAAATCCACCGCGCTGGCCATCATCAAACAGGTGGGCACAGAGGTGGAAGCAAAAATGTCGCTGGCATCGACCCAGGCTGAAGCTCTATTGGAGACAATTCTCATAGAGGCAGAGCAAACAATGCGAGCCTCACTGAGTGCAGAATTTAATCGACTCTCCGCCCTGCGGGCAGTAAACCCCTCTATTCGTCAGGAGGAACTCGATCATCTCACCTATCGCATAGAGGAGTGTGCCCTTCATATTCGGCACGCCAATCTGCATCTACAGGCGCTGCGACTGATTATCACTACCTGACCACAGGGCATTATGAGACTTGCTGATACACTTGAGCAGTCTCTGCTGCACAGCGTTCCCAGGAAAATTGGGATGCCTGTCTAAGTCCCTTGCCAGCCCATTCATCTCGGGTAGACTGGCTGCTCAGCAAGGTCTCCAGGTTGGCCGCGAGCTCCTCAGGTTTATCGGAATCACACAGCATACAGGCACCCTGCGCAAACTCCGCCATAGATGTGTCCGCGCGACAAATAACCGGTACACCACTGCTCATCGCATCGAGTACCGGCAACCCAAACCCCTCATACAGTGAGGGATAACAGAAAACCGTCGCACCTGAAAACAATACCGCCAGCACGTCTGACGGAACATACCCCAAATGCCGCACGGTTCCGTCTTTCACATGCGTTGCCAGCTTCTCTACCAAGGCCTCATTGCGCCATCCAGACGACCCGGTCAGTATCAGCGGATACGCTCGGCGCAACCAGTCCGGCAACTGGCTCCAAGCGTCCAGCAACACATCAATACCCTTACGCGGCTCCAGTGTGGCACAGAGCAAGACGTACTGCTTGTGGTGCAGGCCCAGGCCCGAAAGGACATCTGCGGTCTGCGCCTCTGTACGAGGTCGGTAGCAGGCATCAACCCCTTCATACACGGTGCAAACCTTTTCTTCAGCTAGTTTGAACTGCTCTATCAACTCTTCGCGTACAAGATCGGACACCGTTATCACACGGTCTGCACGGTCCAACGATTTGGGCAGGTTGTGTGTTAGCCAATCGACGAGATGATCCGGATGACAATGTGGATACCGTATATAGGAAAGATCGTGCACGGTCGACACACAGGGACCGGCGAATGGTTTCAGTATAAAGTTGGTCTCATGGTACACAGCACCTGAAATTGTATTAGCAGTGCGTTCAAAGCGCTGATCCATCACCAACGAAAACAGCGCCTGGGCACCGGGAAATTTGCTGACGGTATCGCGCATTAGCGATATGGCACTAGCCGACCTGCTGCTGGCATCTGTCTCTCGACGAGTTTTTATATCGGCCGAAAGTGTCCGTTGCTCAGCCCCAGTCAGCCAGTGACTGCCGCTAAAACAGTGCACTTCGTCAACGCTATCTCCCTGTAGATACTGTTCAAGAAGATGATAAGTATAGTTGCCTACACCGGTAATGGGTGGACGCAACGCTTTCGCATTGAGTATCAGTTTCACAACGCGATAACAGGCCTCACAGCACTATGCTGCTGCGCTGGAGAGGGGATGCGGCAGTACATCGTGACCGATTAACTGCAGTTCCGCATCGGCAAGCAGCGTATCCAGACGCTCCCTGAAAACTTTTTGATTAAACAGGCCGCTCCGTTGGTACGCACGTTCAGCCATACGCCGACACTGCAGCCTGTCCCCCATCACTGTGAGACTAAGCGCCATGAGTTCATCGAGTGTAGAGAAGCGGAATCCGGAATCCCCGTGTTCGACGATCTCCCTTTGCCCACCACCGTCTATGACGATCGGCACACAACAGTTCTGCATAGCTTCAACGGTGGTCATACCAAAATGTTCGACACGCTCGGGGCGTTCTTCATCCAGCCCACAGGCATGCCAAAAAATAGCCGCTCGTCGATAATAATCTTTAATCTCACTTACCGCGACATTCGCTTTGTACTCAATATTGCACCGCGCTCGGGCGATCGCTTCCTCAACGGTTTCGATATACGTGTTACCAGGCGTACTGCCGCCGACTAATATCAGTTTCCACCCGCGCGTCTCCTGTGGATATCGCCGAACCATCTCAGCGAAAGTATCGATCATTTCAGTCTGCTTTTTACTTCCGCTTATTTCAAAACGCGATACGGAGAGAATAATTTTTTCTTTATCATCTGGATTGCTAAGCACGTTGTACATGTTCACAGGCGGATAAAGTCTGGTGGTGGCCTCCATGTCCCAGCGTCGTTTTATCCAACCGCTGGTGTAATCGCCATTGCTCACGAGGTGATCGTACTTATCAACCTGAAAGAAACGTGTCCTCTCTTGATCGGGGAAATGGCATATAAATATAGATACTGCAGACAGTGGATTTACCTTCCCCAACATATTGGCATTGATAAATATGTCATAGTTAAGCGTTTCCTTACTGATGATATCAAAGGGGTTTGTGCGCTCGCCTAGTACCATACCCTCATCCGCTGTATACCGGTTTCGCTCTTCAAAAAATGGGATCTTGATAATTTTCATCGAACATTTACTGAGATCCAGATCAAACCAATCCCTGTATTCACTCAACTCCACTTCACTATTGAAGATATAGCCGACCTCGTAACGATCCTGCATATACGCCGCCATTTCGGCAACATATCTCTGCCCACCGCCGGCAAAATGCCCGGCATGATCATAAATACCCACTCGAATTTTGCGAAGCCCCAGCAACACCTCCAGATGGGAGAAAAACATATAGGTGTCAACGTCACCTATAAACTCGGGCAGGCGGTCTCTGAGTTCATGAAGTACTTGCTTGACGGTCTCGGTGTCGTGGCAGGTAGACATCTTCTGTACCGCGTGTAACAGCGAGCGATAGAGGTGATCAAGCTCACCTTTTTTGTAAAAGTGGGACGTCGGTATGCAATCTGCCAGTTCCAGCGGAAAATGCTTGGCGACAAACAAAAATCGATTACGTGTACAAAAATATTCACAAAGTGCCTGAGAGGAACTCCCATGGTACTGGTGGTATAGAATACTACTGGGTGAATACCAAAGCTTCCACCCTCGTTTACGACATCTGGCGCTGTAATCTACGTCCTCCATAAACATGATGAAATCTTCGTCCCACGATCCTACATCTTCAAGGCAAGCCCGCCGAAACATCACAGACCCGCCCGTCACATACTCCCGCTCCTTGGGCCTGGAGTATCGAGAAGAGTCCTTGGTATCAAAACCGATATCACTGAAATAGAAGTGTTCGACTTCCTTCACACCAACACTATTGATTTTTTTTGTGTCAGAGAAAAAGATTTTACTCTGCACCGCGCCGATCTTGTCGTCTCGTCGAAACACTTTCAAGAAGCCCTGCAGCCAATCGGGGTGTACCGTGGCATCATTATTGGTAATGGCCACATAATCCCCAGCAGAATTGGCAATCCCAACATTTAATGCGCGAGCGTAATTGTTCTCATCGTTTTCGATAACCCTGACCTGCGGGAAATTAGCGCCTACCCACTCTACAGTGCCGTCCGTTGAGCCGTTGTCGATCAGTAAAACGTCAAGCTCTATGCTCTGTTGATTCGTTGCAAAAAGTGATTTGAAGAACGTGTCCAGAAAGGCCATACCATTAAAGGTTACCGTTATGGCGGTAATTTTCAGCGTATTTGACATCAAATCCTAGCCTCTCTCTCGAACATTGAATGAGGACATGATCGCACGTAACTCGCCTTTCAGCACATCCGCGTCAGCTTGCATAGCGACTGGAGCAACCTGCTTAAATGTGGTGGGTCTGTAACTCGGGGAGCGCAACTTTCGTCTATCGATATACTCCGAATCCATTTCCGGAAGGTTTGACGCAGCACCGGCCCCAACCTCCCGTGAATCATGACCCAACTGAGACTGAACGCCACCTTCAGCATAACTGTTAATTCGGTTTCGCGCGGTCTGCAATTGAAGATCGACTTCACTTCGAAGGTGTACCAAAAACTGCCTGATATTTCCCTGTCTCAACAACCAATAGGCATTGACAGATCGATCCTTCAAATAGCGAAGCTTTCTACTTCCGGGAGACAACATTACCAACTACCCTCATTTTATTTTTTAACGTTAACAGCTTTATGACGGAGAAATTTCGGATAACTCCACTGTCCCACCTATTTCCAGATGCGGGCACTGTTGGGCATGGGTTATCGCCTGCTCCAGAGACTCAGCCTGAAAAATCGTGAAGCCCATCATGGATGCGGCTTTATCCTTCGAAGCAGTACCGTTGGCTTTCAACACCCTGCAATCTGTAACTGGAACCATAGTGGTAGCTGCTACTGGAATATCGAGTGACTCAAACCAACGACCATAACGATCATTTAGTTGTCTATATTCCTTGTTGGTCTGTGGTTGTTCGCCACCGTGGTAGATAACGATAAACCTCGATTTCTGAGCGACACTGCTGTTTTTGGAATACTCCTCCATCTTCTTTTCAATGACCGGGGAGTTTGGCCTCACCTTGCTTGCTAAAGTCATCAGTTTGAAGGCTGCCAGAGGGCTGCTTTTCTCGAACCTGATCGCAATATCCTTGAGTAGATTTGCATCCTTGTCGTTTAAAATTCCCGTCGACGGCTTATCATTCCCTTTTATACCCTGGTCCTTCACTACGTCGCCAACACAAGTCGATATCACACTCCACAAACGGGCATAGACCTTCGGCATCTGGATATCGATGCCGCTCTCTTTGATCAACTGGACAATCTCCAGTAACACTTCGGTAAACTCATCATCGATAATATTTCGCGCCCCCTCCATCCCAAAAGGCTCGGCAAACAAGGTTTCTACCTCTGGAAAGAACTTCTGCCGGACTTGCTCATTCGAGCTTTCAAACCGACTGTAAATTGATTGCCACGTTTCCAGATCTGGTTGCTGCCCTCTGCCTGACATTCTGTGTGCGATCAATGCCTGGCATTTCTCCCTGAATTCGAGTACTCCTGGCAACGTGGATCGTACGGGAAACACCACATTCACCATTCTCGCCAATACTTGGCCGGCTGGCCTGAGTGATTCATTATAAAGCTGTATATCCTGCTTGAGTGTTCCCACAAGAGAGGGGGCAATCTTGGTGGTAAAATCGTCGAGCAAATTCCCATTCACAAAATAGTCTTTCTCAAACAGAGAGATGTCCAGTGAGTCTAGCCCAAAACATCGCTCCCAGTTTTCCAGCATATCCAGATAGTTATAATAGGCGTTATTGGGTCTGCACGTATCCAGCAGTTTTTCGAAAGAAACTATCCCGCCAGACTTCAGAAGTGTTGAATAATTCCGGGTGCAAGTAATGACTTGTTCGCGCAAATAGCAAACAATTTTGATCTCTTCAAAATAGCCCGTCAGCAGCCTGTGAACATTGTCCATATCAGCGGCCGTTTTAATTCTCCGATGAAACTGTTCACTAGAAATAAGTACCGTGTGGATGTGCGCGGGTAAACTGCGTATCTCGGAATCAAATTCGCTTAAAAAGCGCTGATTAAATTGATCTTGCTCTGCGGGAGTCGTAATTCCCTCTGCCCGTGAGGTATTATCGATTTTTGGCTCACTGACACAATAAATCGGGATTGCTCGATGGTCGCTCTCCCCGGCACTTTGAACAAAATGGAATCCTGCTTTTCGAAGTTTTTTCCTATTTAGATAAAGAAATTGCTGGATGGCTCTGGTATTGGTTTTTTCGCAACCTATGTGAACAATAGCTTTCACTTCGAGTTTTCCTCAAAATTCCTTGATATATGACCCGCTTACCCAAAATATTCACTCTTTTTAGGCAGCAGCGCGAGCGGCGACGGCTTCATATGCAGCCACTGCCTCGAAGCTCACGACTCTCAACATAAATGACATCACCAAGTTACACTTGCTATCGGGACATCATAACTAAACGACATGTCATGTCAATTCACACAGCCCAGCCCGGTTGCGCGAAAGCGTGTCAGCAGGATAGCGTAGGCCTGCACCCTAAAACAATGTGTAAATGAACGGTGCCACCGCTGAACCCTGTGCCACAACAATCAGCACGCCCAACAAAAGCATCACGAGAATGATAGGCGCTAGCCAAAACTTCTTCCGCTCCCTCATGAAGCCCCACAAATCTTTCATCAGATCGAGCATTAGAACGGTTTCTCCAGATTCTTAATCGGATTGTCTTTCGAGATGAGCCGATACGTATCGGCGCTGGCATCCAGCTTACGTGCCATCGAATCCTTGCCCAGGAGTTTCATCACGAGCCCTACCGGCGCAAACACAAGATAGAACACAATGCCCATAATGAGTGGCGTCATTACTGAGCTCATCATTAGGCCAAACCTCATCCAGTTCCGGTGCAAGCCCTTCAGGCTCATGGGGGCGACCAGACCCCAGACGACTAACAGGCCACCCAACATAAAGGGCCAGCGCAGTGCTGTTACAGCGGGGTCCAGGGCGCCCCAGAAGTCATAAGCATGAAACAGGGAAACCCCGGAGAAAATCCACGGTAGAAAAAATCCAAACAGACCAATAAAGATAAGGCCCGTCACTACCCCGAAATCTCGTAGACCTTTGCGATCCAGCTGTGGTATTTCATGCATAGCCATTAATCCAACTCAAATTCATTTTTCCAGTCGTCGCTACCCTGCCAATCAGGTTGATCCGTTTTGGCCAAAAGGAAGTTATCAATAAGCAAATAATCCATCTCGGTACGCATAAAGCAGCGATAAGCATCGTCCGCTGTCATCACAATGGGCTCGCCACGCACATTAAAGGAAGTATTCACGAGTACACCGCAGCCCGTCTTCTCGTTGAACTCAGTGAGAACCCGGTGGAAATACGGATTGGTTTCTTTGTGCACTGTCTGGATACGGGCCGAATAATCCACATGCGTTATCGCGGGTAACCGCGAGCGTGGCACGTTGAGTTTGGCGATTCCAAACAGCTTTTCCTCCTCTTCAGTCATAGCAATTCGCTGCTCATCAACTACATCCGCCACAATCAACATATAGGGACTAGGCCGATCCTGACTAAAGTAATCAGACACGCGTTCGGCCAGTACAGCAGGCGCGAACGGGCGGAAAGATTCACGGTATTTTATCTTCAGGTTCATAAGCGACTGCATCTTCGGACTGCGCGGATCACCGATAATCGAACGCCCACCCAGCGCGCGAGGACCAAATTCCATACGGCCCTGCGCCATACCCATGACGTTTTCTTCAGCGAGAATTTGCGCTACTCTCGGAAACAGTTCGTCATCCGGGAGCTGCTGGTAGACAGCGCCGTATACATCCAAGTCTTTCTTAATCCCGTTTTCTGTAAATTTTGGCCCCAGATAGGCACCGAACATCAGATCTGTTTGGTTGTTGACCGTGCGCTGGCCATCTTTGTAATGATACCAGATCACCGAAGCTGCACCGAGTGCGCCACCGGCATCACCGGCAGCAGGCTGAATCCAGATATCTTTAAACGGACCATCACGGAGCAAAATGCCGTTCATCACGCAGTTCAGCGCAACACCGCCAGCGAGACACAGGTAATCTGCTCCGGTTTCCTTGTGCAGGGTTTCTGCCAGCCGCATTACAACGATCTCAGTGACTTTCTGTATGGACGCCGCCAAATCCATTTCGCGCTGTGTGATCTCGGTTTCCGCTGCACGAACCGGGCCACCGAAGAGCCTCGCAAACTTGTCGTTGGTCATTGTAAGACCAGTGCAGTAATTGAAGTACGACATGTCGAGCCGGAACGTACCGTCGGGCTTAAGATCGATAAGTTTGTCGAGTATCAGGTCAACATAGACAGGCTGGCCATAGGGCGCCAGACCCATTAATTTGTACTCGCCCGAGTTGACTTTGAAGCCGGTAAAGTAGGTAAAGGCCGAATACAGCAGACCGAGAGAATGTGGGAAGTCTATTTCCCACAATGGCTTGAGGCGGTTGCCCTCTCCCATCCAGGCCGAGGTAGTGGCCCACTCGCCAACTCCGTCGAGACACAGCACCACCGCTTTTTCATAGGGGCTAAAGAAGAACGCTGAGGCCGCATGCGACTGGTGGTGCTCGGCAAACATCAGATCGGGCAGCTCGCTCTTCTTACAATTACCTAATGCGGCCAGCTCACGCTTCAGCGTTGTTTTCAAATAGAGCTTCTCTTTAAGCCAAATAGGCATTGCTGCAACGAAAGAACGGAAGCCGTTTGGTGCATACGACAAATACGTTTCGAGCAAACGTTCGAATTTGACCAGCGGCTTATCATAGAAAACCACATGATCGATATCTATCATTTTGATACCAGCTTCTTCAAGACAATACTCAATCGCCTCGGCAGGGAAACCAGGATCATGTTTTTTACGAGTAAATCGCTCTTGCTGAACCGCCGCAACAATTTTTCCATCATGGATCAATGCCGCTGCACTATCGTGGTAATAGGCCGAAAGCCCTAAAATATAAGTACCGTTCACGCTGTTATTCACTATCCTATTACGCTGCTGTCCGGTTAAGGAGAAATCAAGAAGCCTGATTTCTCCGCAATTGATACAATCAGATTGTCTGAAAAACAGTGTATTAATAGAGGAAACCAAACTATGCCACATTGTAATACGATCCTGTCACAAATACTAAAACTTGTTCCAAGACATGAATTTGAGACCCTTGCTAAACAACATCATTCAGGCCACGCCTTTCGTAAAGCCTCCCGCTGGTCACAGTTTGTGTCACTGACGATGGCTCAATTGTCCGGTCGAAACAGCTTGCGCGAAATCGTGGATAATAGGTCAGCGCGAATGTATCGCCTTTACCCTCTCGCAGGGCAGCGCGAGGCTGTCGCGATCTAACCTACCGCGCATCAATGAAGATAAGCCCCCTCTGTCAGAATAGATAATTGGAGACCGTGATGGAAAATACTATCGTTGGTATAGATCTGGCAAAGGATGTGATTCAGGTTTGTGTTTTCACAAACAAAAAAGTGCGTTCGAATACCAAAATGACACCGTCTGATTTCACAGCTTTTCTCGCAAACGCTAAATCGCTAACTGGTGCCCGTCCAGAAACTCTCAATCCACTGAAAAACATAGCAATATTATAGAAAAGTATAAAAAAATCCTCTTTAATTTGTTACGTTAAAGTTGCGAAACAAAAACGAAAAAACCAAGAGGATTCCGCAAGCGAGAAACCCGCATTGCTCAGGTGAGCACATTTGAAAACTACTAAAAATACGAGTTTGGAGCTCAGCTTCGGGCGTTGTCAAACCGTCTGGATAACCATCCAGAAATACTATCGCTGGTCGCAAACGATCTCATTGATACATCGATAGCCAAGATTGGTATAACAGGTTTAACCGTTGAAAATC
>CAWWAG010000053.1:0-22534 GCA_963934845.1 uncultured Halioglobus sp.
CGCCTGTGCACTAGAACTCCTCCACACCTACTCCCTAATCCACGACGATCTCCCCGCCATGGACGACGACGACCTCCGCCGTGGCAAGCCCAGCCTGCACAAGGCCTACGATGAGGCCACGGCTATCCTCGTAGGCGACGGCCTCCAGGCTAGAGCGTTCGAATTGCTCGCAGATGCACCCGGCCTTAGCGCCGAGCAGCGTATCTCGATGGTGAAAGTGCTGGCGCGGGCGGTCGGACCGGCCGGTATGGTCGGCGGCCAGTTCATCGACATCCAGGCGACCAATTGCGATATGACGCTGGTGCAGCTGCAGGCCATGCATTCCCTGAAAACCGGGGCGCTGATCCGCGCTTCCCTCGCCGTTGGGGGCATCGCCGCAGGCGCCAGTGAGCAACAACTGGCGGCGCTGGACGAATACGGCACCCACATCGGGCTCGCCTTTCAGGTAGTCGACGACATTCTGGATGTCGAGGGGGATACGGCAACACTGGGGAAAACACAGGGCAAGGATAACGAGGCCAACAAGCCGACCTATGTCAAACTGCTTGGCCTGGAAGGCGCCAAGGCAGAGGCGCTGCGGTTGCTGGCGGAGGCACTTAACGCACTGAGAGATTTTGGCGAATCTGCGGATTTATTGCGCGATCTGGCGCGGTATATTGTCGAGCGTGATCGCTGATCAGGCCCGACTATGCCCCGGGTGGACTTGGCGATTTAACCCAGCCCTAACTGCCAGTCTCAAACATATGCCCGAGCTTGCCCGCCTTGGTCCGCAGGTACTTCTCATTGTGCGGATTGCTGCCTGTGTGCAGTGCAATGCGCTCAACCACGTCCACACCCTGCTGTTGCAGCGCAGCCACTTTACGCGGATTATTGGTCATCAATCGTACTGCTTTCAGGCCGAGGTGTTGGATCATCGGCTTCAGCATGCTGTAGTCGCGCATATCGGCGCCAAAGCCCAGCTGTTCGTTGGCCTCTACCGTGTCGGCACCGGCGTCTTGCAACTTATAGGCCTTGATTTTGTTGAGCAGGCCGATGCCCCGGCCTTCCTGTCGCAGGTAGAACAGAACCCCCCTGCCCTCCCTTGAAATGGCTTCAAGGGCAGCCTGCAGCTGGCTGCCACAATCACAGCGTATACTAAATAAGGCATCGCCGGTCAGGCATTCGGAATGCACGCGAGCCAATACTGCCGGACCATCGGCAATATTGCCCATGGTCAGAACGACATGTTCTTTATTAAATTCTGTATCCTCAAAACCGTGAATATCAAACTCACCCCAGGCAGTGGGAAGGCGGGAGGATTCTATGAAACTTACAGCCACGCTGGACATCCGTCAGAAAAGGGGGAGTATTCTACCAGTAATCTGCAATTGAGGGGGGAGCAATGACTACTGGCTTCGAGACAGTGACAGGATACCGTTATGCTCCTGCAATTTAACGTGCCGCAGGTAACTCATGCCGAGTAAAATTGTAGCCGGATACGCGCCATCAACCACCATCGCAGGCACGTTGTTCACCTCGATTTCCCCCACTATCACAGATTCCAGCGTAATCGCGTGGGCAGCAGTCCTGCCGCTGGCCGTCTCCACTATCGAGGGCTGGCCGGCACTATAATCTATATTCATGGCCTTGGCCCGGTTCGAGCTGATGGCAACCATATTGGCGCCGGTATCCACCAGCACCAGGGCGTTGAGCCCATTGATCGTGGCATTAGTCTGATACTGCATCGCGGCGTCCCGTGCGATGGTAACGACCTGCTCCGGACGTGCCTGGTAAGCTGTGCCGACGCGCCGGGAGAGGCCCAGGGTCTCTGTTCGCCCGTCGATTTCCACTGTGGCGGTGGTGGGTTGCGTCGCCACCAGGGTGACGCCCTCGACTGACCCCCCCACCCGCAATGTCTGGCGTTTACCCTTTATCATCAGCACCGCGGTGTCACCCAATAGGGCCTCCACCTCGACAGCGATTTGCTCAGCACCGGCCTGGCGCGCCGCAATTAGCACGCAAATACCCAGTAGAATTGCCGCCGGCTTTATCGACATAAATCACCTCCGTACCGCTTCACAGCAGCCACAACGCAAAGTGCAAGACGATACAGGCCATTACGCCAGCCAGCACATCATCAATCATGATGCCAAATCCACCACCGACCTTGCGGTCAAGCACGCTGATCGGCCAGGGCTTGAAGATATCAAACACCCGAAAAACCACAAACCCCGCGAGCATCCAAGCCCAATCCAGCGGCACCGCCCACATCGTAATCCAGTATCCGACGAACTCGTCCCAAACGATACCCGGGTGGTCGTGAACCTCCAAGTGCCGACTGGCCGCGCCGCAAATCCAGACGCCCACCACCGCGGCCAGTAGCACGACCACGGTGTAGTGCAACAGGCTCCACTGCGCAATCAGAAAATACAGCGGGATCGCCACCAGTGTGCCTGCGGTGCCGGGCCCCTTCGGAGCCAGCCCACTACCAAAACCGAAAGCCAGAAACTCCACCGGGTGGCGCCGGAAATTGGGAGCGGGGTGAGACTTGGGGCGGCTCGCGGTCGGTGAAGGCATAGTCATTCCCGGGTTAGTTCATCACACTTGAGGGTGCGCGCGGCGCTTACTGGTCGCTAAAATGTTGGTATCCAGCAGACGCATCAATCACCAGCCCACAGTCTACGCCCGCGCCGGCTTCCACCCGGCCGATCAGCGTAGTATTCGGCGGCGGCGGCGCTCCGGGCGGCAGGCAGAAACACAGCTCATAGTCATCGCCCCCGGTCAGCGCCCACAGCACAATAGTCTCCCGATTCTCGTGCGAGCACAATGCAGGTGACAGCGGCAAACGATCGGGATCAATGCAGATTTTGACACCGCTGGCCGCCGCGATGTGCGCGGCATCCGCCAGCAGGCCATCGGAAATATCGATGGCAGCAGTAGCCTTGCCCAACAGTTGCAGGCCCAGATCAATACGGGCTTGCGGGCGATTGAAGCGCTCCAGCAAATATTCGGCATGATCCGCACTCGGCCGCCACTCTTGCGTCATAAACGCCAGGGCACCGGCCGCATCACCCAGCGTACCCGATACGTAAACCTCGTCGCCTACATTAGCGCCCTCGCGCAACAGCGCCTGGTCTATGGGTAGCGCGCCCAGCACCTGCACGGAAATTGAAAGCGGGCCACGCGTGGTATCACCGCCGACCAAGGGCAAGCTGTACTGCGACACCGCCGCCGCCAGCCCCTCGCTGAACGCGTGCAACCAGAGTTCGTCTGCTACTGGCAACGTGAGCGCCACCGTCATACCCAGCGGCCGCGCGCCCATGGCGGCGAGATCACTGACGGCCGTGGATACGGCGCGAAAACCAATATCTTCAGGGAAAGTGTCGGCGGGGAAGTGCACGCCTTCCACCATGGTATCAACCGAGGTGGCGAGGCGTTCGCCAGGTTGCAGGCGCAAGATAGCGCAATCATCGCCGACCGAGAGGTCCACTGCAGCGCCGCCACCGAGGTGGGAAAAATAGCGGTAAATCAGCGAAAACTCAGCAACTGGCATCAGGATGCCGCGTCGATCTCAACCTTGCGCAATTGCCGTGCGGCTTTGTCCAGCACACCGTTGACGTACTTGTGGCTGTCGGTGGCGCCGAACTTTTTCGCCAGCGCTACCTCTTCATTGATAACCACTTTGTACGGCACATCAATGCGACTCGTCAGCTCGTACATACCCATGCGCAACAGTGTGCGCTCGATGGGACCGAGATCATTTAACTTGCGGTCCAGTAGCGGCTCCATCGCGGTATCGAGTTCATCGACGCAGCCCGGAATATCGTGCAACAGCGCCTGGAAGTACTCCAGATCGACATGGGCAAAATCGTAGTCGGCACGAAACTCAGCCTCGATATCGCTCACTGCTGCGCCGGCCATATGCCACTGATACAGCGCTTGCATTGCGTAGTGCCGAGCTTTGCGTCGCTCGGCGGCGAGTGTATTGTGCGCGGGTTTATTCATTCAGCTCAGCTTACCCATAAGGCTAACCATCTCCAGTGCAGACATAGCGGCCTCTTCACCCTTATTACCCGCTTTGGTGCCGGAACGCTCAATGGCCTGTTCGATAGAATCCACCATCAGCACGCCAAAGGACACGGGCACGCCGTAGTCCATACTCACCATCGCGATGCCCTTGGTACATTCACCGGCGACGTATTCAAAATGTGGCGTACCGCCGCGGATCACCGCGCCCAGGGCGATGATGGCATCGACATTGCCGGCGGCAGCAATTCTCTTGCATACCAGTGGTATCTCGAAGGCGCCGGGCGCACGCACGATGGTGATCTGCTTGTCGGTGACGCCGTGACGGCGCAGGGTGTCGATAGCGCCCTGCAATAAATGTTCTACCACAAAGCTGTTCCAGCGACCCACGACAATACTGTAATTGCCTTTGCCGCCAGTGAATGTGCCTTCTATGATCTTGATGTCACTCATGTCCTTGTCCTTCTATTGTCCGGGGTCCACAAAATCCAGTACTTCCAAGTCAAAACCGGAAATGGCATTGTACTTTATAGGTGCGCCCATCAGGCGAATTTTTCCGACGCCCAGATCCTGCAAGATCTGGGAGCCCAGGCCCACAGTAGTATAGGTGTCGGGCAGTACGCTCGGCCCGGCGTTGGGCTCGCCCAGCGCCATATCGATACTGGCCAGCAATTGCTCCGGCCGTTCGGCTTGCGCCAGCAACACGACCACGCCGCGCCCGCTGTCCGCCACGGCCTGCAGACACTTACCCAGGCTCCAGGTCGGCCGGTCTGACAATTTACTGGTCACCAGATCGCGCATCACAGACTGCACATGCACCCGTACCAGCGTGGGTTCACTGGCCAGAATTTCACCCCGCGACAGGGCCATATGCACATCACCAGCCGTCTGGTCGCGATACACCGTCAGCTGAAACTCGCCGTGGGCGGTGTTAATGGTGCCTTCTCGGATACGGCGGATGGTGCGCTCATTCACCATGCGGAAGTGAATAAGATCGGCCACAGAGCCAATTTTCAAATCGTGCTGCGCGGCAAACTCCCGCAGTGCCTGGCCATCGGCCAACTCGCCTACCGGTGTCAGGATATCGGTAATCACAGCGGCGGGCAGCAAACCGGCCAGCCGCGCATAATCGGAGGCCGCCTCGGTGTGACCGGCGCGCATCAGCACACCACCCGGCCTGGCCGTCAACGGGAAGATATGTCCCGGTTGGACGATATCCACAGGCCGCGCGTGCGGTGCCACTGCCACCTGCACCGTGCGCGCACGATCCGCTGCGGAGATGCCCGTATCAATACCGACGGAGGCTTCTATCGAGAGCGTGAAATTAGCCTTCTCTCCCTGGGCATCCTCCACCATTGGCGGCAGGTTCAGCTGCTGACAACGCTCCTCGGTCAAAGCCAGACAAATAAGCCCGCGCGCCTGACGCGCCATAAAGTTCACGTGCTGGGCCTCGCAGTGTTCGCCGGCCACCATCACCACACCTTCATTGTTACTGTCGGCATCGTCATCGATCAGCACCACCATTCGACCCTGACGAATTTCGCTGATCAGTTCATCTACGCTATTCAATTCCATACTCATTGTTTCCCGGGGCCCTCTGACAGGCTGCCCAAAAAGCCGTTTTCGGCAAGCGTATCCAGCGACAAGCTGCCGGTTGTGCCGACGGCTGCCGCATCGCCCTGTATCAGTCGCTCCAGATAGCGGGCGATCACATCCACCTCCAGATTGACCCGACTGCCGGGTCGATAGTGGCCGAAAATAGTCTCCGCAATAGTTTGGGGAATAATGTTCAGATCAAATTCCGCTCCATTCACCGCATTGACCGTGAGGCTGATACCATCGACACAGATACTGCCCTTGTGAGCGATGTAGCGAGCCAGCGCAGCGGGTGCGCGCACCACCACACGAATAGAGCGCGCATCCTCGGTCAGACTGACGACTTCGCCAACACCATCCACGTGTCCGCTGACAATATGCCCGCCCAGCCGGCTCTGCGGGGTCAGCGATTTTTCCAGATTGACCTGCGATCCGGTCTTCAACCCGCCCAACGTAGTGAAATTAAGGGATTCAATGGAGACATCCGCCCAGTAGCCATCACCCGGCAAATCGGTCACCGTGAGGCACACGCCATTGGTACACAGGCTGTCGCCGATGATCACGTCATCCAGTGGCAGCTTGCCGGTATGGATACGCAGGCGCAGATCACCGCCACGCCTCTGTATAGCCGCCACGACGCCGACGGCCTGAATAATTCCTGTGAACATAGTGCCCTCTCGCTAACTCCGATATACCTGAAAACGTGCGTGTCTATTGCGGGATGACGGTAAAACGCCAATCTGTCCCAACTTTACGCACATCAGCCCAATTAAGCTGAACCTTGTCCGCCATGTACTCCAGCGGTAATTCCAGCAAAGGACGCGCCCGATCGCCCAACAGAACGGGCGCCGTGTACACGATCAATTCATCCAACAAGCCCGCCTGTAAAAGCGCGCCCACCACGTGGGGGCCAGATTCTACCAGAATTTCATTGCATTGCTGCGCTGCCAGATAATCCATCAATCCGGCAAGATCCAACCCGACATCATCGCGGCGCAGCGCGAGGCACTCAGTGGCGGAAGTGAGGATCAATGGCGGCACGGTCACGGTCTCGTCATGGCACAACAGCGTGGGAGCGAAGCCATCCAGCACCTTCGCTTGCGACGGTGTGCGCAACCTGGAGTCCAGCACCACCCTCAGCGGCTGACGGCTGGCGGCTAATTGCGCTGCCTCAGCAGGAAGCCCCAACTCGGATGTTCGTACCGTGAGCGAACAATCATCTGCCAGTACCGTGCCGACCCCGGTGACAATGGCGCAACTCATCGCACGCAAGCGCTGCACATCCTGTCGCGCCGCCGGACCGGTAATCCACTGGCTCTCACCAGACGCCATCGCGGTGCGCCCATCCAGCGACATCGCCATCTTGGCCCGCACACGCCCTCGGCCCCGTGTCATACGGGCAATGTAGCCAGGCATCACATCGCGCGCCTCGCGCTCCAGCAAGCCACACTCCACGGCAATACCCACAGCGCGTAACTTTGCAAGGCCCTGTCCCGATACCAGCGGATTGGGATCATTCAGTGCGACAACCACGCGCGCCACCCCCGCACTCACCAGTGCGTCGGCACAGGGCCCGGTTCTACCCTGATGGCTGCAGGGCTCCAGCGTCACATAGGCGGTAGCGCCCTTGGCATCGCCCGCGGCGTGCAGCGCTTCAATCTCAGCGTGGTTGCCACCGGCGGGACAGGTAAATCCCTCACCGATCACCTGACCGTCGCGCACCAGCACGCAACCCACGTGGGGATTGGGCATCGCAGAATATTGGCCGTGCCGCGCCAACTGCAGCGCGCGGGCCATCATTTTGGTATCAAAGGTATCCATGGGCGTAAAAAAACCAGGTTACTCGGACTTCGGCTCGGCTTGCAGTCGTTCTATTTCATCACGAAACTCGGCAATATCCTGGAAGCTGCGGTAGACAGAGGCAAATCGCACATAGGCAACCTGATCCAGATTTTTCAACGCGGTCATCACCAGCTCTCCGACCACCAGCGATTGTACCTCGCGCTCCCCAGTAGCCCGCAGCGCGTGTTTGATTTGAATGATATTAGCCTCTATGTCTTCAACCGAAACCGGGCGTTTCTCCAATGCGCGCAACAGGCCAGCGCGCAATTTCTCTTCATCAAAGGGTTCTCGATTGCCGTTCTGCTTGATCACCCTCGGCATCACCAGCTCAGCTATCTCGTAGGTAGTAAAGCGTTCGGCGCAGCTCAGGCACTCTCTGCGACGGCGCACTTGATCGCCTTCGGCCACCAACCTGGAGTCGATAACTTTAGTGTCTTCGGCGGCGCAAAACGGGCAGTGCATAAGCGTATCTCAGGAATCTAAGTGACTGAAGATTAACATATTTCCGGGGCTTTACGCTTTACTCATTTGGGGTACGGGGTTTTGGAGACCGTTACTTTTGATTTCGTGCCAGAGTTCCGTGAGTGTAGGATTGTTGGTCGTGTGCATTGAAGCCGCGTGCGTGGGGTTTGGCAGCCGAATTGGGGGAATGCGCTGTGGCCTTTTTCAGGTGCCCCGACCGGCATCGGCCGGGGTCTAACGTGAGAATTAGCCCGTTAGTTCAGACCGATCAACCGTAAACAGGAAACCGCTTACAGATCTCGAGCACTTTGCCCTTAACATCCGCAATTACAGCGTCCGACGTGCCATTCTCCAGCGATTCCAGCACATCACACATCCAGCCGGTCAGCTCGACGGTTTCCGCCTCACCAAACCCGCGGGTAGTAATCGCCGGAGTACCAACACGCAACCCGGAAGTGATAAAGGGCGAGCGCGGATCATTCGGCACCGCATTCTTGTTGACCGTGATATTCGCTTCGCCGAGTGCTGCATCGGCATCTTTACCGGTGTAGGGCTTACCGATCAGGTCGACCAGCATCAGGTGATTCTCAGTGCCACCGGAAACGATCTTGATACCACGTTTGATAAACTCCGCGGCCATTGCCTTGGCGTTTTTCACCACCTGCTTCTGGTACGTCACAAACTCAGGGCTCGCCGCTTCCTTGAAGCTTACGGCCTTAGCGGCGATTACGTGCATCAGCGGGCCGCCCTGGCCGCCGGGGAATACGGCAGAGTTAAATTTCTTTTCCAGCTCTTCATTAGCCTTGGCCAAAATAATGCCGCCGCGCGGGCCACGCAAAGTCTTGTGGGTGGTAGAGGTCACTACGTCCGCGTAGGGCACGGGATTAGGATAGATACCAGCGGCGATCAAACCGGACACATGGGCCATATCGACCATCAGGTAGGCGCCCACTTTGTCGGCAATCTCACGAAAACGCGCCCAATCCATGATTTGCGAGTAGGCGGAGAAACCGGCGACGATCATTTTGGGTTTGTGTTCCAGCGCCAGTGCTTCTACCTGGTCGTAGTCGACCTCGCCGGTGGCGGCGTTCAGGCCGTACTGTATGGCATTGTAGATTTTGCCAGAGAAGCTGGGCTTGGCACCGTGGGTCAGGTGCCCGCCATCGGCCAGACTCATGCCCAAGACGGTATCGCCGGGGTTGCACAAGGCCAGGTAGACAGCGGAATTGGCCTGCGAGCCCGAGTGGGGCTGGACGTTGGCGTAGTCAGCACCGAACAGGGCTTTGACACGCTCGATGGCCAGTGTCTCGACCTTGTCGACGTACTCGCAACCGCCATAGTAGCGTTTGCCGGGGTAGCCTTCGGCGTATTTGTTGGTGAGTACCGTGCCCTGAGCCTTTATCACGCGCGGGCTAGTGTAGTTTTCCGAGGCAATCAGCTCGATGTGCTCTTCCTGGCGACGCTCTTCTTCGCCAATAGCAGCAAAGATCTCATCGTCAAACCCTTCAATGGTCATGTTGTTGTCAAACATGCTGGCCCCCTAATCAATAATGGGGCGATCACAGGTGTGCCCCGGAAAGTGGGGCATTCTACCCTAAAACGACCTCTACAAAAAAGAACGAGATGTGAATTCTCTCGGCTTTATTCTCAGAGCAAAGCAACCCCGTGTCGCCCCTGCACTCGATCACACACAAGCGTTCGGACTATTTTGGCAACAAGGCCTTTCCTTTCGAAATCCAGAAAGCGCACAGCGAGCGGAGTATCATGGCAGTAAGCGAGGTGGATATCTCCGACAACAATTTAGTCGCATAGTGGACTCCTAACATTAGAGTGCCGCGTCGGCGCTTTCAGCAGCGACCGTTTCCCGCTGATCACAGGCCTTTTTCCCGCATAACTTTCTGCTAGAATCGACACCGTCTTGAATTGAGCAGAGCACATTTTCCATGGCGCAATACGTCTACACTATGAATCGGGTTGGCAAGGTCGTGCCGCCCAAGAAAACCATCTTGCAGGATATCTCCCTGTCGTTCTTCCCCGGCGCCAAAATCGGTGTGCTGGGCCTGAACGGCTCCGGTAAATCTACCCTGCTGCGCATCATGGCGGGCATTGACTCCGATATTCTCGGTGAGGCCCGCCCGCAGCCCGGCATCAAGATTGGTTACCTGCCACAGGAACCTCAACTCAATTCCGACAAGGATGTGCGCGGCAACGTAGAAGAAGGCGTGCAAGAGGCGATTGATGCACTGGCGGCATTGGAGAAAGTGTACGCCGACTACGCAGAGCCGGATGCGGATTTTGACGCGCTGGCCAAGAAACAGGCGCGGCTGGAAGACATCATTCAGGCGACGGACGCACACAATATCGAACACAAGCTGGAGGTCGCCGCCGATGCGCTACGCCTGCCGCCTTGGGATGCGAATGTAGACACACTGTCCGGCGGCGAGAAGCGTCGGGTGGCGCTGTGTCGGCTGTTGCTGTCCAGTCCGGATATGTTACTACTGGACGAGCCCACCAACCACCTCGACGCAGAGAGTGTGGCGTGGCTGGAGCGCTTCCTGCACGATTTCCCGGGGACGGTAGTGGCGATCACGCACGACCGGTATTTCCTCGACAATGCGGCGGGCTGGATTCTGGAGCTGGATCGCGGCCGCGGCATTCCCTACGAGGGCAACTACTCGGACTGGCTAGATGCCAAGGAGCAGCGGCTGGCCTCAGAGAAACGCCAGGAAGCGTCGCACCAAAAATCGATCAAGTCGGAACTGGAGTGGGTGCGCAGCAATCCCAAGGGTCGACAAGCCAAGAGCAAAGCGCGGCTGCAGCGCTTTGAGGAATTACAGTCGCAGGAATTCCAGAGCCGTAATGAAACCAACGAGATCTACATCCCGCCCGGCCCGCGTCTTGGCGACAAAGTCATCGACGTTACCAATCTCTCCAAGAGTTTCGATGACCGCCTGTTATTCGATAACGTCAGCTTCACCGTACCCAAGGGCAGCATCGTAGGCATTATCGGCGCCAACGGCATGGGTAAATCCACACTGTTCAAAATTCTGATGGATACGGAGAAGCCCGACGGTGGCGACGTCACCGTGGGTGAAACGGTGCAACTGGGGTATGTGGATCAGTCGCGCGATGATCTGGACGGCGCCAAGACGGTATGGGAAGAACTGTCCGATGGGCTGGACATCATCCGCATCGGCAACTACGAAGTACCGTCACGCTCTTACGTGGGGCGCTTCAACTTCAAGGGCTCCGACCAGCAAAAGTATGTGAAGGACTTGTCCGGCGGCGAGCGCAACCGACTGCACCTGGCCAAACTGCTGAAACAGGGCGCCAACGTGTTATTGCTGGATGAGCCGACCAACGATCTGGATGTAGAGACGCTGCGTGCGCTGGAAGAGGCCCTGCTCACGTTCCCGGGCGCAGCCATGGTGATCTCGCACGATCGCTGGTTCCTCGATCGTATCGCCACCCATATCCTCGCCTACGAAGACGATGGCGGCGTGGTGTTCCACGAGGGCAACTTCAGCGATTACGAAGAAGACCGCAAGGCGCGCCTCGGCGCAGCCGCAGACCAACCACAGCGCCTCAAATACCGCAAGCTCAAATAGCTTTAACAGGGTCGCTTACGCGCCTGTCAATATGCGCCGTCAATCTCGCATTCGCACGCAGGCGGCGCTATTATTAGCCTTGGAACTGAGTCACAAGAGCCATGACATGACCGAACATTCTGTTGAGAAACGTCGCTATACCCGCGTTGAGCTGGCGCTGCCTGTGGAAGTGCGCCAGGGCGGCAGTGTATGGCGCCAGAGTCTTATCGATATCTCTCTGACGGGCATCGCTACCGACCAACCGGATGTATGGAACGCGCAGTACAACGAGCCCTTTACCCTGATCATCAAACTGGATGCAGGCAGCACCCTGGAACTACACGCCTATCTACAACATGTGGAGGCGGACCGCCTGGGTTTTGTGGTACAACATGTAGACCGGGAGAATATGGAGCCGCTGTTGGAAGTGTTGCAAGCCCATATGGATATGGAAACACTGGAACAAGAACTCCACCAGCTGGATACCTAGACGCCGGTCGGACCTAATCCAGCGCAGCCAACGCATCGGCCAGCTTCGCCACGGCCGTTACCTGCATCCCCTTGATCTGCCCTTTGGGCGCATTGCCCTTGGGCACAATGGCCCGTGTGAAACCGTGCTTGGCGGCCTCTGCGAGACGGCCCTGCCCGTTCGGCACCGAGCGAATCTCACCGGATAATCCAACCTCGCCAAACACCACTAGATCGCGCGGCAGGATTTTGTCGCGGTAGCTGGATACAATCGCCAGCAATAGCGCCAGGTCCGCACTGGTTTCCAATACCTTGACCCCGCCCACCACATTGGCGAACACATCCTGATCACCCACCTGCATACCACCGTGACGATGCAATACCGCCAGTAACATGGCCAGTCGGTTTTGCTCAAGGCCCACCGCAACCCGGCGCGGATTACCCAGTTGACTGTCGTCCACCAGCGCCTGAATTTCGACCAGCAGCGGACGCGTCCCCTCCCACACTACCATCACCACACTGCCAGAGGCGGGTTCGCTGCTCCGGTCGAGAAAAATCGCGGAGGGGTTTTTGACCTCACGCATACCCTGCTCCGTCATCGCGAAAATACCCAACTCGTTCACCGCACCGAAGCGGTTCTTTTGCCCACGCAGCGTCCGAAAGCGCGCATCGTCGCTGCCCTCCAACAGGATAGAGCAGTCGATCATATGTTCCAGCACCTTGGGACCAGCCAGAGAGCCGTCTTTGGTAACGTGGCCGACCAGCAGCAGTACGGTACCAGTCTGCTTGGCGTAGCGGATGAGGTAGGCGGCACACTCACGCACCTGGGAGACACTGCCCGGGGCCGAGGCGATTTCATCCGTATGCACCACCTGGATGGAGTCCACTACCAACACTCTGGGTTTGAGCTTCTGTGCGGAGGCCACAATCGCCTCGACGTTGGTTTCAGACATCAGCAGCAGTTTATCCGTGGGTAACTGCAGGCGCTCGGCACGCATGGCGACCTGCTGCAATGACTCCTCTCCGGTAATGTACAGTGCATCCATGATGCGGGCCAGATGACACATGGTCTGCAGCAACAGCGTGCTTTTACCGGCGCCGGGATAGCCCCCCACCAGAATGGCAGAACCGGGCACCAGGCCGCCACCCAATACGCGATCGAACTCTTCGGTACCGGAGGAAAAACGGGGCAAGTCCTGCAAATCGATGTCTTTGAGCACCCGGGCCGTTTCCAGTACCCCGGCAAAACCTGCGCGTTTGCCACTGACAGATGAGCCAGCGCCGGCACGACCTGAGCCTTTTTCTGGACCCAGCTTAATTTCAGACAGTGTATTCCAGGCCTGGCAGTCGTTACACTGGCCCTGCCACTTTACATAATCCGAGCCGCAGTCAGTACAGACGAACGCAGTTTTTTGTTTAGCCATTTGAATTCCAGCGGATTAACCGCATTCCCTGTTTATCTAGCGCGCGTGGCTTCCGCGAATGCGGTATCCTACCAAACTTGCGACACGATACCGGTACCACAATGTCAGATTTCTCCCTCATCCCCGAGCGCCAACTGTTGTTTTCACCGGTGCTGGCGGCGACTATTGGCCTGGAGGAGGCCATTTTGTTGCAACACCTGCAGCAAGTATTTGAGCACCACAGCCCACAGCTGCGCAATGGCTATTCGTGGTTCAGTATCGAGCGCGCTTTCCTATTGCGCACACTGCCCTTCTGGACTGTCGAGGAACTGCACCGCATCAGCCGCGCCCTCGTGGACAAAGGCATATTGTTGATCGACACCCCGCCGCTGCTGACCTCGGAGCAGTTGACGTTTGCCGTGAACGAACCAGCTGCAAGCAGCAAACCGGCTGCGCCGGCTAGTTCGCCCCCACCCACAGCACTGCTCACCAGGCGCAGCGCCAGCCTGTTACCCATGCACTGGTCGCCCAGCGAGGATCTGCTGCAACTACTGGCGCTGAACCACACCATACCGCGCGAGTTCGCACTGGACCAATTGGAAGATTTCATCTTTTACTGGCGCGAGCGCGGCGAAGCTAGCCAGGCCTGGGAGAATAAGTTCCGCCAGCACGTGGTCGCCATCTGGCGGCGCCAGCAGCAGCATCAGGCGGAGGCCTTCCGGGTACCAGTCGCCACCACACTCGATAACAACTGGCGCCCCAGTGCCGACGCTATGGATATTATGGTGCGCGGGGAGATAGCACGCGATTTTATCGAGGATTCCATTCCCGAGTTCATCTTGTACTGGCGCGAGCGCGACCCCACCCCGAAACAGTTCAAGGAGTTCAATTCGAAGTTTATCCAGCACATTCGCATCCAGTGGGCCAAATACAGTTCCAGCCTGGAACACAGCACTGAGCCCAAGCGCATCAGCGAGCAGTGGCTGCCAAATGAGGACGTGTATGATATCTTGCGTCTGTCACACATCGACACCGAATTTGCCCGCTCACTGTTGCCAGAGTTCATCGTATACTGGCGCGACAGTAATCAGGCACAGACGTCCTGGAACAGTAAATTCATACAGCACGCGAAGTACCACTGGGCAAAACGCCACCAGATCGAACACGCGGGACACAGTCATGCCGGACAGCAGAGAACTAGTACAACGGGTCGCACGAGAGATCGCAGCCTCGAACAAGACCTCAACGACACGTCATGGGCAGAGTGAAACGAGACGCAAGCCGGCGACCGAGGCGCATGTAGAAGCACTCAACCAGGTCTTCGCGCTATTCCGTCTGAACTATCACAATCAGTATTACGCGGCCTACCCCGGGGCAGACCAACTCAATCAAATCAAGAAGCTGTGGCTGGAGTCCCTGTCGGACTATCCGATCGAACATATTCTCAAGGGCGCCAGACACGCCATCGAGCATAGTGAGTACTTACCTACGCTCAATCGTATGTTGGAGTGCTGTCAGCAGGGCCTGGCCGAACTGGGGCTGCCATCCCCGCACGATGCCTACTTAGAAGCCTGTCGCGCAGCGTCCCCCAAATCCGCACAGACCTGGAGCCACCCCGCCGTCTATCTGGCCGGTAGAGACAGTGACTGGTTCTTTCTGGCCAACAACACCGAGCGTACCAGTTGGCCGGCATACAAAGCGCACTACGACCACTACTGCGCGCGCGTACTGCGCGGGGAATCACTGGATGTACCGGAACCTGCCGCGCTGGAAAAACATGTGGCGGAACCACTGGCGCGCGAAGAACAGCTCGCACGCTTGCAACAACTGCGACAACAGACCGGACTGTAGAAGAAAAGTACTGACGCTTAAGCGCTATACTCAGCGTCAAAGCAAGTGTTGCCTGGCTAAGCCAGCCTCAACGTTCGTCGTACACGCCGCGCGCGAGATTCTCGAAGCGGGTGTACTGGCCAATGAAAGCCAGGCGGCAACTGCCGATGGGGCCGTTACGCTGCTTGCCAATGATGATTTCAGCCACGCCTTTGTCCTCCGACTCCTCGTTGTACACCTCATCCCGGTAGATAAACATGATGAGATCCGCATCCTGCTCGATCGCTCCCGATTCTCGCAGATCCGAGTTGACCGGACGCTTGTTAGGCCGCTGCTCCAGCGAGCGGTTGAGCTGGGACAAGGCTACCACTGGCACCTTGAGCTCTTTGGCAATAGCCTTGAGACTACGGGAGATCTCAGATATCTCGGCGGTACGCCCGTCCGATGACCCGGCGACCTGCATCAACTGCAGATAATCCACCATGATCATACCCAGGCCGTTATGTTCTCGTGCTACGCGACGGGCGCGGCTGCGCACCTCGGTGGGTGTCAGTGCGGGCGTGTCGTCGATAAACAACGGTACATCCTTGAGTTTGGTCACCGCCAGGTTCAGCTTGGGCCAGTCTTCCTGCTCCAGCTTACCGTTGCGCACTCGCGTCTGGTCGATGCGGCCGATAGAAGACAGCATACGAATGATCAACGAATCCGCCGGCATCTCCATACTGAACACCAGGATGGGCTTTTTTTGCGTCAATACGGCGTGCTCCACCAAATTCATCGCGAAACTGGTCTTACCCATGGAGGGCCGGCCCGCCACAATAACGAGGTCGGAAGCCTGCAAACCCGAGGTCATTTTGTCCAGCTCGATAAAGCCGGTACTGAGGCCGGTAATCTCACCGCCGGATTGAAACAGTTCCTCAATGCGTCCAAGGGCTGCCTGTAACAGTGGATTAATATCCTGTGGACCGCCGGATTTGGGGCCCTCCTCGGAGATCTGCATAATCCGGCGCTCCGCCAGATCAAGCAACTCCTCGGATTTGCGCCCCTCAGGATTAAAACCACTCTCGGCGATTTCCTGCGCAGCCTCGATCAGCTTGCGTAAACTGGCGCGCTCGCGCACCACCTGCGCATAGGCCCGGATGTTGGACGCGCTGGGAGTGTTCTGGGCCAGCTCTGCCAAATAGGGCAGGCCGCCAGCTGTTTCCAGCTCCCCCGACGCCTGCAGCTTATCGGCCACGGTGATGACATCCACCGGCTCTACTGCCTCGGCAAGCAGCGCTATCTGGCGAAAGATCAGCCGGTGTCCAGGCCGATAGAAATCACTGGCAGACACCATCTCGGCAACCGAATCCCAACCATCCGCCGACAGCAGCAAACCGCCCAGCACAGACTGCTCTGCCTCCACTGAATGTGGCTGCATTTTGATGCGCGCAAGCTCGCCCTCGCCGGAGTGGCGAAGCTCAGAGACATTACCGGGATAATCTGGATCGGCCATAACCACTTAATTTTTTAGGGGTACATAGACTATCGGAATTAAGCTATCACCTAAAGTGAAAACATACTGGGCAGCGTGTTCATTTCAATATTTTGTTATGCTGATTTTTGCGCATAAAAAAGCACCGATCACGAATGACCGGCGCCTAAACGGGGTTTGACGACTGCCCCTGCGGGGAGCCACCAGAGTTTCTTACTCGGCGATTACCGCTACAAGCACGGAAGCGTCTACGTTACCGTGAACCTGAATGGCGATTTCAAACTCGCCCAGTTCACGCAGCGCGCCACTTGGCAAGCGGACTTCAGACTTGTCCACCTCACAACCGAGGGCCACGATAGCATCCGCTATATCACGCGTACCGACCGAGCCGAACAGCTTGCCTTCTTCACCGGCGTTAGCGGTAATTGTGATCGTTCCCAGCGCATTGATAGCATCCGCGCGCAGTTGAGCTTCAGCCATTTGCGCATCAGCCGCGGCTTCCAGCTCGGCGCGACGCGCTTCAAAGGAGGCGGTATTTGCTTCAGTGGCGTGCACTGCTTTGCCCTGTGGAATCAGGTAATTGCGGCCAAAACCGGCTTTCACTTTCACCGTCTCACCGAGCCTGCCTAATTTGCTGATGTTTTCCAGCAATATGACGTTCATCTTACGTTCCTCTTTTCGGGTAGTGAATTACCACTACTTCAATTGTCTCGATCGTCACTGTCGTCGTGTTCGTCGCGCCGACTCACCTGTGTACCAGACCGCCTGGACCAGCGCTGGCGAAAATTCAACCAGCTGTCAGCGATAGCAAACAACACTATCAGCAGTTTCACCGGGTCAAAGATCAGCCAGGCAATATAGAATCCTGCCAGCAATCCCATTCCCCACCCGCGCATCTCGGCCCGAGCGTGTAACAGCGCCAATCCCGCAAACGTCATCGGGATCAGGCAAATCATTGCCCAGGCACGGTATTCCAAGCCCAGACCGTACAGCGCAAGCGCCGCTATAACCAACACCGACGTCACCCCCGGCCGGTAGGAGAGCGCCTTAAATTCCGCGCTGAAGCCACCCACGTTGTACAGGGCCGCCTGCCAATAGCGCGCCAGTAACAAACACAACACCGACATTGTGGCCGATCCTGCGCCCAACATGCCGGCGATCTGCGCCGCATCGGGCCGAGGTAACTCCACCGCTTGGTTACCCTGGGACAGTTGCTGCTCCATCGACACCAAAAACTCGCTGAAGTAAGTCACCATCTGATCCAGATAGATACCGGCAAAGGCTATCAAAGCCAACCCGGTGACCGCGCCTACACCAACCGCAGACAGCACCGCCACTGGCAAGCTCACCGTGGTGCGCAATACCAGCGCCAGGGCCATAGTCCCGGCCAGCAGTGCCAGTGGCCCGCTGTCTCCGAAGAGATACAGCAGCGTGCCCGCTGGCAGCAGCGCCCACATAAACAACCAGAGCCCTGCTCCCGCGCCTTTGCGCAGCGTGACCAGCGCTATTGCAGCGGCACTGATCCAGCAAAATAACAAACTGCCGGCGCCAGCTACTACTACCAGCAGCGCTTGCAGCCGTCCGCGCATGACAAGTTCTGCCAAACCCTTCAAGTTGAACCTCGACTGGGCAACACGCGGATCAAACTCTTTTTACAGGTGCGAATCCGTGTAAGGCAGCAACGACAAGAACCGCGCACGCTTGATGGCAGTTGCCAACTGGCGCTGATACTTGGCCTTGGTGCCCGTAATACGGCTGGGTACAATCTTGCCGGTTTCGGATACATATGCCTTCAGGGTTTCCAGGTCCTTATAATCAATTTCCTTGGTGCCTTCGGCGGTAAAGCGACAAAACTTACGGCGACGGAAAAAACGTGCCATGGTGATTCTCCTCTAAACCTCAATATTCGTTACGTGATTCATTGCCTGAGTAGGAAGACTTAATCGTCTTTTAACTCATCATCAGAATCATCGTCATCATCAGTGCTCTCGGCTGCTTCGGCCCTGGCGGCATCCGCTGCTTGGCGCTCTTCATAGCGGCTCTTGCGCTCGCGATTTTCTTTCTCGGCCTTCATGATGAAAGATTCTTCAGTCACAGACTCATCACGTCGAATCACCAAGTTACGGATCACGGCGTCGTTATAGCGGAAAGTGGTGGTAAGCTCTTCCAGTGCGTCATTGGACGCTTCCACATTCATCAGCACGTAGTGTGCTTTATGGATCTTGTTGATCGGGTAGGCCAACTGACGGCGCCCCCAATCTTCAAGGCGATGGACTTGGCCACCATCTTTCTGGATAGCTGTAATATAGCGCTCGATCATGCCGGGCACTTGTTCAGATTGGTCCGGATGGACCATAAATACAATCTCGTAATGTCGCATACGAAAGCTCCTTACGGGTTGATGCTACCCACTAAAATGGTGTAGCAAGGAGGATCGGCCATTCAGACTAGCCGGGCAAATTTTAAGGGAGCGAAGTCTAACGAGTTTGGCAGCAGGTGACAAGGGGATTATTTTCCGCCGCCACCGCGCTGCCGCACGGCCTCAAATAGAAAGATCCCCGCCGCCACAGAAACGTTAAGGCTGCTCACTGAACCGGCCATCGGCAGGTGAATAAGAAAATCGCATTGTTCGCGCGTCAGCCGGCGCATCCCCTTGCCCTCGGCCCCCATCACGAGTGCCAAAGACGTGGCTAAGTCACTGTCATACAGGGATTTTTCTGCATCACCGTCGGTACCGTAAAGCCACACACCCCGCGCCTGCAAGGCCTGTAAGGTGCGACTGATATTGGTGACCCGGACAAACGGCACCACCTCAGCCGCGCCACAAGCCACCTTATGCACCACCGGCGTTAGATCCGCCGAGTTGTCCTTCGGCACTACCACGGCATCCACGCCCGCCGCATCGGCGCTGCGTAGGCAAGCGCCAAGGTTGTGGGGATCGGTGACCCCGTCCAGCACCAGGATCAATACCGGCCCGGCTTTATCATCCACCGCCTGCAGTAATTCAGCCTCGTCCCACAAATTGGATGCCGCATCGCCACCGTCAGTCTTGCGCACCTCGGCCACTGCGCCCTGATGGCGCCCATTGACCATGCTATCCAGCCCGCCGCGCGGCTCGCGCACGACCACCACACCCTGATTTTGCGCCAGCTCCAACAGCCCGTTGATACGCTTATCGTTGCGCCCTACTTGCAGCAGCAGGCGCTGTACCGATTTAGCATTTTGCCGCAGCAAGCTATCCACCGCGTGTATACCGTAGACGTACTGCACGCTTAGCGGCGCCGCCTCAAGCCCGTCTTGCCCTTACCCTTGGGCTTGGCCTTACGGGCTGCGCCTGACTTTGCCTCTTTCTTGGCGGACTTGTCAGAATCGCCCTTGCCGGCGCTTTTTGCTTTACCCATTTTGCCCGTCTCGGCATCGATCAACTCAAGATCGATCTTGCGGTCATCCAAATCGACGCGCGCGACCTGCACCCGCACACTGCCACCCAACTGATAACTGCGACCTGATCGCTCACCAATGAGTCGCTGCCGGGCCTTATCAAAGTTATAGTAGTCCCCGGGCAGAGCTGTGATATGAACCAACCCCTCTATATACAGATCATGCAACTCCACAAACAATCCGAAGCTGGTCACGGCGCTGATCACACCATCGAACTCGTCGCCGACGTGTTCCTGCAGATACTCACACTTGAGCCAGGCATTCACTTCCCGGGTGGCCTCGTCCGCGCGCCGCTCACTCATCGAGCAGTGCTCGCCATTCACGACCATCGCGTGGATATCGTACGGAAAGATCTGTTGCATCGGGATGACCTCAGCGCCAGGCACACGCAGAACGCCCTTGGCACCCGCGCTACGACGAATGAGGTGCCGTATACCCCGGTGTACCAGCAAATCAGGATAGCGCCGTATAGGGGACGTAAAGTGTGCGTACGCATCGTAATGCAGGCCAAAGTGCCCCTTGTTCTCAGGCTGATAGACCGCCTGACTGAGCGATCGCAGCAACATAGTCTGTATTATGTGGGCATCGTCCCGATCGACAATCTGCTGCAGCAGATGTTGGTAATCCACCGGCGTCGGTTTGGTGCCACCACCGAGATCCAGACCCAGTTCACTGAGAAATTTGCGTAATCCCTCCAGCTTTTCCTCACCCGGGCCCTCGTGCACCCGAAACAGTATGGGCAATTTGTTGGCGTCATAGAAGCGCGCGGTGGCAACGTTGGCACAGAGCATGCACTCCTCGATCAACTTGTGCGCATCGTTGCGCACCACCGGCACAATGGCGTCGATCTTACGATTCTCATTGAAGATAATACGGGTTTCGACGGTTTCAAAGTCAATCGCACCACGCCTGTCCCGCGCCGCTCGCAAGACCTTGTAGAGATCGTGCAGGCGTTTTAAGTCCGGCACACGCTGCTTGTCTACGTCGGGGTGCTTACCTTTATCCAGCACCTCACCCACTTGCGTGTAGGTTAACCGGGCATGCGAGTGAATAACCGACTCATAGAAACGGTATTTGGAAAGCACACCCTTGCCGCTGAGTTCCATCTCACAGACCATCGCCAGGCGATCCACAGCGGGCTTTAGTGAACACAATCCATTCGACAGAGCCTCTGGCAGCATAGGCACTACCCGCGCCGGAAAATAGACCGAGTTACCACGCTGAGACGCTTCCTTATCCAGAGCAGATCCCGGCGCAACATAATGGGAGACATCTGCAATCGCCACCCACAGGCGCCATTTGCCAGTGCTCGTCTTCTCGCAGTACACCGCGTCATCAAAATCCCGTGCATCCTCACCATCGATAGTGACGAACGGCAGTTTGCGCAGATCAACGCGGTGCTTTTTATCCTCTACCAGCGGCTCAGCCTCAAGCTGCGCCGCCTCTTTTAACACCTCATCCGGCCATTCCCACGGAATCCCGTGGGAGCGAATAGCGACATCGATTTCCATGCCGGGATCGAGATGATCGCCCAGCACCTCGACCACCCGACCTTTGGCGCCGAACCGGCGGGTGGGATAATCGATAATCTCCACCGCGACGATCTGGCCGGAGATCACTTCACCTTTCTCCTTGGGGGGAATCAATATTTGCTGCGTGAGCCGCCCATTGTCAGGTATCACAAAGCCAATGCCGCTCTCCTCCTGGTAACGGCCGACAACGGTTTTGTGCTTGCGCTCCAGCACTTCCACCACCCGGCCCTCAAGGCGGCCGCGCCGGTCCTCGCCGGTCACCTGCACCAACACCTCATCGCCATCAAAGACAAAGTGCATTTGCCGCGCGCTTAAGTAAATGTCATCACCTCCGGCAAGGAGCATCGCGAAGCCATAGCCATCGCGGTGCCCCTGCACGCGGCAGTGCAACAAGTTCATCTTGTCCACCAGCCCGTAGGTGCCGCGGCGGTTAACCATCAACTGGCCATCGCGCTCCATCGCCCGCAGGCGTTTTTGCAGTGCCTCGACCTGCTCAAACTCTTCGAGTTCAAGCACCTTCGCGATGTCGGTGTGATCCAGGGGTTTTTCCGCATCAGTCAGGAGCTCAATGATCATCTCGCGACTGGGGATAGGATTTTCGTAGCGCTCGGCTTCGCGAGCAGCTTGAGGATCGGCAATCTTGCCTTTTTTAGCCATAAAGTTGAGTTCTTCCGTAAGAAATTATTGTTTGGGATGCAAACGCGGTCACTGATTATACGCGAGGATTGACAAAGTCGCGCCAGAAAAGTAAGGTCGCAGCCCTCAGAAACTTCGGCAGGAAATTTTAGCTGCAAGACTCTGATTTGCCCAGATGGTGAAATTGGTAGACACGCTAGCTTCAGGTGCTAGTGCTCGCAAGGGCGTGGAGGTTCAAGTCCTCTTCTGGGCACCATA
>CAWWAG010000054.1:0-21744 GCA_963934845.1 uncultured Halioglobus sp.
CCGCAGCAGGCTGGGCCGCAGCAGGCTGGGCCGGTTTTGACACTGTTTTGGCAACAGTGTTGTTTACTCTGGGTATGGTTTGCTGGCTCCCCAACTGTGCCTCGAGCCCGGCGACAGTATCGCTAAGCGTGCGGTTTTCTAGCCGCAGTGTTTCCGTTTCGATTGTCAGTGCGTCAAAGGCTAGCTGCAGCTCCCCCAGCGCATCCTGACTGGCGCTGACGCTCCCGGGATTCTCGGTGGTGGCCAATTCAGCACGTAATTCGCGCAGTTCGTTCTCGGTGGCGGTACGTTGCTGCATCACGCCATAACCACCGGCCACCAGCAGCACCAGGGCCACAATCGCGACAGCAATCAGGCTCAATGGCCAACTTTGTCCGCGATCATCCCCCTGTTCAAAATAGCGCTCTTTCTCAGACCAGGTGTCAGAGGCATTGTCTTCCGTCAGCTCACTATCGAATACTGAGTCTTCATCTTCATCTTCATCTTCATCTTCATCCTCATCCTCGAATAAGTCCTGCTCATCTGAGTCGGGATAGTCGTCGTCAAAATCTTCATCATTCTCCACATCGTCTGCGTGGAACCCCGAGGTGTAATCTGCATCGCGATCGGGCTCTTCGTACGCCTCGTTTTCATCATACCGGCTGAACGTAGGCTCCTGGCGCTGCTTGTTGCCGGGAGCCTTGGTATGAAAATCATGCGAGCGCTGGTTATCATCGCTTGAGTGATTGTCGTTGTCTCTTGCCATGGTTTAAGCGCACCTGTGCGTCTCGATAATTGGGAGTGATGATAACAGACTCGTTCGACAAAGCCGATCCAGAGTCCTGCGTTTCAGTTTAACTATCTCCATTTAAAAAAGGTACGTTTCTGCACGGGCACTCGTTAGAATGGGGTGATGGATGTATCCGCTATTCTCTCCCCCCTGAACGAAGCCCAGCGCGACGCCGTTGCTGCCGAGAACCAGAACATGCTCGTACTTGCGGGCGCTGGCAGCGGCAAGACCCGGGTGCTGGTCCACCGTATTGCCTGGCTGATTAAAGCGGAAGATTTTTCGCCCTGGTCGATACTTGCGGTCACCTTTACCAACAAGGCGGCTCGGGAAATGCGCAGCCGAATAGAGGAGATGTTGCACATTCCCTCGCAGGGCATGTGGGTTGGTACGTTTCACGGTCTGGCTCATCGCTTGTTGAAAGCGCACTGGCAGGAAGCGGGCCTGCCGCAAAACTTCCAGATACTGGACAGCGACGACCAGCTGCGTCTCGTCAAGCGTGTTTGCCGGGAGTTGGAGCTCGACGAGTCGCGCTGGCCACCCAAGCAGGCTATGTGGTACATCAACGGACAAAAGGATGAGGGACTGCGTAGCGCCCATGTCGACGCCCCCCCCGACGATTTATTCGCCCAAACCATGTTGCAGGTATACCGCGCATACGAGACCGCTTGCAACCGCGCTGGCATGGTAGATTTCGCTGAGTTGTTGCTGCGTGCACACGAACTCTGGCTGAAAAGCCCGCAGGTGCTAAAACACTATCAGGGCCGTTTCCGACAGATTCTTGTAGATGAATTCCAGGACACCAACTCCGTGCAATACGCCTGGCTGCGGGTGCTTGCGGGCGCTACAATTTCCGTAGTGGCTGTGGGCGACGACGATCAATCCATCTATGGCTGGCGCGGTGCCAAGATCGAGAACATCCAGCGCTTTACGGAAGACTTCAAAAATACAAAAATGATTCGTCTGGAGCAAAACTACCGTTCGACGCAGACTATTTTGCAGGCCGCCAACGGCATCATCGCCCACAACTCGGGACGACTGGGTAAGGAGCTGTGGACAGCGGGCGATTTCGGTGAGCCAATCAGCCTGTACGCCGGGTATAACGAACACGATGAAGCCCGTTATATCGTGGAACAGGCGGAGCAATGGCTGCTCGATGGCAATGCGCGTGCCTCGGTCGCCATTCTTTACCGGTCCAATGCGCAGTCGCGGGTTTTGGAGGAGGCGCTGATACGCAGCGGTACACCCTACCGGATCTATGGCGGACAGCGCTTTTATGAGCGTCTGGAGATTCGCAATGCGCTCGCCTACTTGCGCCTGTTGCAGAATCGGGATGACGATGCTGCGGTGGAGCGCGTTATCAACACGCCGCCGCGTGGTATTGGTAGTAAAACACTCGACACCGTGCGCGAATGTGCCCGCAATTGGGAGGTGACACTGTGGGTGGCCCTTGCTGCGGTGCTGGAGGAAAAATTGTTGCCGGCGCGGGCGCTTAGCGCTCTGCAAGGCTTTGTCGACTTGGTTGACGAACTGGACAGTGGCGTGGATGAATTGTCGCTGGAGGCGTTGGTAGATCTGGCGATACGGGATTCCGGCCTGTTGGATTACCACAAGAATGAAAAGGGCGAGAAGGGCCAGGCGCGGGTAGAAAACCTCGAAGAACTGGTCAGCGCGGCTAAGCAGTTCGTGGCGGAGGATGGTGAGCTCTCCATACAACAACAATTTCTCGACCGGGCCGCGTTGGACGCAGGCGATGCCCAGGCGGATGCACATGAAGACAGTGTGCAATTGATGACGTTGCACTCCGCCAAAGGTCTGGAGTTCCCCCTGGTCTTTTTGGCCGGTATGGAGGAAAACCTGTTTCCCCATCGTATGTCCATGGAGGAGCCAGGTCGGCTCGAAGAAGAACGCCGGCTGTGCTATGTCGGCGTGACTCGGGCGATGGTAAAGCTGGTCATCACCTATGCGGAATGCCGACGTCTGCACGGTAGTGAATCGTATAATACACCTTCTCGGTTTGTCCGCGAAATCCCGGCTGACCTGCTGCGAGAGGTGCGTTTGCACGGCACCGTTATGCAACCGGTGAGCAGCCTCACTCAGGCCCGGGTGCCAGATACTGATTTGTCATTGGGGCAGCGTGTCTACCATCAGTTATTCGGTGAAGGTGTCGTGTTAAATTTCGAAGGGCGCGGCACGAGCGCCCGCGTAGAGGTCAACTTCGACACCGAAGGCGGCAAATGGCTAGTGCTGCAATACGCTAATTTGCAGCTGATTTAGTTGTACCTACCCCTGGACGAATCGAGCATGGGCAATACCTCTTTAGAACGACGCTATACGCCACTGATTATTCTATTACTGGTGGCAGCCCTGGTGGCGACGCTGGGCCTGTGGGCCGCCGATCGCGCGGGCACTGGACAGGGCAATAGTCAGCAAGGGGTTAAAACTGCCAGTGGTGAGCACTATCAGTGGAAAATGGTTACCACCTGGCCGAAGAATTTCCCTGGATTGGGCATGGCCGCTGAACATTTCGCGGATATGGTAAAGGAGATGAGCGATGGGCGCCTGACGGTGCATGTGTACGGTGCCGGCGAGCTGGTGCCGGCGATGGCGGTGTTCGATTCAGTGTCGCAAGGTGTTGTGGACGCGGGCCATGGCGCCGCCTACTACTGGAAAGGCAAGGTGCCCTCATCGGTCTTTTTTACCTCTATCCCGTTTGGTCTGAATGCACAGGAGATGAACGGCTGGCTGCACTACGGTGGCGGTCTCGAACTGTGGCAGGAGGCCTATGCGCCCCACAACCTGGTGCCTATGGCCGGCGGTAGTACTGGCGTGCAGATGGCTGGCTGGTTTAACAAGGAGATCAACTCAATCGACGATCTCAAAGGCTTGAAGATGCGCATTCCAGGTATGGCCGGGGAAGTTTTTGCGGCAGCGGGCGGCACGGCAGTGAACATTCCTGGTGGTGAGCTCTACACCTCCATGCAAACCGGGGTGATCGACGCGCTGGAGTGGGTGGGCCCCTACAATGACCAGGCCTTCGGTTTTCAGGAGGTCGCCAAGTACTATTACTATCCGGGGTGGCATGAGCCCGGTTCTATTCTGGAGTTTGTTGTAAATAAGGACTCTCTGATGGCCTTGCCCGGTGATCTACAGGCCATCGTCAGGACCGCGTCCCGGGTGGCAAACCAGGACATGCTGGATGAGTACACCGCGCGCAATAACGCTGCCCTGCAGAGTCTTGTCAATGAGTACGGTGTGCAATTGCGGCGCCTGCCGGATGATGTACTGCTCGCGTTATGGAGGGGCACGCAAAAAGTTATGAAGCAATTGGTGGCATCGGATCCGATGGCTGCAAAAGTGTATGCGTCCTACCAGAAATTCTACAGAGGCGTGCGGAACTATCACCACATCTCAGAACAGGCCTATATTAATGCGCGGGACAAGGCCATCGGTGATGATGAATTCTAATTCAGAATGGCGCGGGTGCGACCTTTTTCATCAATCGCGACGTACACGAACTCTCCCTCCGTCACTTTTATAGGTTCGCTATCGTGCAGGGAGTTGATCCACACTTCCACGATAATGCGGATAGAGCTGCGGCCTACTTCCAGTACATCACAGTAACAAGTCACCACGGCGCCCACATGCACCGGCGTTAGAAACGCCATGCCGTCGATGGCCACCGTGGCCACCCGACCGTTGGCTACGTCGATGGCGGTGATCATCCCGGCGAGATCCATTTGCGACAACAGCCAGCCGCCGAAGATATCGCCGCTGGCATTGGTGTCTTTAGGCATCGCCACCGTTTGTAAGGCCAGATCACCCTGGGGTACGGGCGCGGTATCGATATCGCTCATGTCGTTTGCCTTTCACAGTGCATAGTTGTTAGTTATCAAGACGGCTTACTGGGCTCAATCGCATCATTTATTTGAGTACCTCAGGCAGCCAGGTCGCTATCGGCGGCCACAGCCACAATGCCACCAGTAGTGTTAACTGCAACAGTATAAAGGGAACTACACCCCGGTAGATAGCGCCGGTGGATACAGAATCGGGGGCTACACCCCGCAGGTAGAACAGCGCAAATCCAAAGGGTGGGGTGAGGAAAGAGGTCTGCAGGTTGAGCGCTATCATGATGCCCAGCCAAATGGGATCAACGCCCATGGCCAACAGGATTGGGCCGACGATAGGTACGACGACGAAGGTGATTTCGATAAAGTCGAGAATAAAGCCCAGCAGGAAGATTAACACCATTACCACCAGAGTAGCGGCCATCACGCCCCCTGGCAGGGCGTTGAAAAAGGCGTGTATTAACTCTTCTCCCCCAAATCCTCGAAAGACGAGCGAGAACACGGCGGCGCCGACAAGGATCATAAACACCATGCAGGTTACTTCCAGAGTCTGCTGCACGGTTTCCCTGAGGCGGGCCAGGTTCATTTGTTTCTTGGCAAATGCCAGAAAAAGTGCGCCTATTGCGCCAATTCCAGCGGCCTCAGTGGGTGTGGCGGCACCGGCCATAATGGAACCGAGCACCACCGCAATTAGTAGCAGCGGCGGTAACAGGCCGTGCAATACTTGTCCTATCGTGATCGGTTCGAGCTTGCTGGGCGGCGCGGATTCGGGTTTAAGCCGCGCCTGGACCAGAAGATAAAGGATATACGAGCCAATCAGCAGCATGCCCGGTATGAGCGCACCGACAAATAAATCTCCTACTGAGACGGTTTTAAGATTGAGTACGTGCATGTCGAGCTGTGCCCGTTGATAGGCATTGGAGAGAATATCTCCCAGCATCACCAGGACGATGGAGGGCGGGACAATTTGCCCGAGGGTGCCGGTGGCGCAGATGGTGCCTGCCGCGAGTGAGGGGCTATAGCCACTGCGTAGCATGCTGGGTAGTGATAATAAGCCCATCGTCACCACGGTGGCGCCCACAATGCCGGTGCTGGCGGCCAGAAACATACCCACCACCACCACTGAAACACCCAGGCCGCCACGCACACCGCCAAACAAGCGCGCCATGCTGTCGAGTAGCTCCTCGGCCACACGGGATTTTTCCAGAATGTTGCCCATGAGGATAAACAGAGGTACGGCGATCAGCGTGGTGTTATTGATCGTACCGAAGATGCGACCAGGCAGCGCGGACAGGAAGCCGGCATCGAAAACCCCTGCCAGTACACCGCCGGCAGCGAAAGCCAACGCTGTGCCCGCGAGGGTAAATGCCACTGGATAACCCAGCATAAGCAACAGGCAAACCGCGAGGAAGAGATAGAGAGAAAGGTATTCCACTACTCGGGTACATCTTCTACCAGCACTAGCGTACTTCGCAGTATTTCCGCCAGACCCTGCAGGGCAAGGTTTATCGCCATCAGAGGGAGTAGCGTTTTGAGTAAAAATACGGCGGGTATACCACCGGGTTCAGCGGAGGCTTCACGCATTCCCCATGACTCTCTTACATAACCCCAACTGCTCACCAGAACGAAGACGCACAACGGTAGCAAAAATACGACGCCGCCCAGACTGTTAACCCAGGCTCTGGCTCGGGCATTAAAATTTCGGTAGAAGATATCGACACGCACGTGCGCCCCCGATTTCAAAGCGTACGCCGCCCCTAACATAAAGACACAGCCGTGCATGTAGGTAACGGCTTCCTGTGTTGCAATTGAACCGATACTGAAGCCATAGCGCAGCACTACAACGCAGGTGGTAAGCAGCGCCATGAACAGCAGGAGCCACGCCAACAGGCGCCCACACGAATCAGTAAAGGTGTCGATAGAATGCACAAGCGCGTGTAAAAAAGGCATGGCGGATAAGTCTTTTTGATTACTCGGTTGAAGGGTATCATAGCCGAATCCCCGACGTGAAAAGATATTCCGCACAACACCCTCATCAGGATGAAACGTAATGTTGACCGTAATTTCGCCGGCCAAGACACTGGATTTTGAAACCTCCAAGCGCAGGTACAAAGCGACACAGCCTCAGTTTCTGGCGCGTGCCGCCGAGCTCGTCGAGGATGCTCGTGGTCTGGACCCCGATGATATCCGCGCCTTGATGGGCGTGAGTGAGAGCATTGCCGACCTTAACTACCAGCGATTTATGAACTGGAGTCGGCCATTCAATAAAAGCAACGCTAAACAATCGCTGCTGGCCTTTAAAGGCGATGTCTACGTCGGTCTGGATGCCGGCACACTGAACGACGAGCAATTGAGTTTTGCGCAGCAGCATCTGCGCATTCTGTCGGGGTTGTACGGCCTATTGCGCCCACTGGACCTGATGCAGCCTTATCGGTTGGAGATGGGCTTGCCGTTCGCCAACAGCGGTGGCAAGAACTTGTACGAATTCTGGAACCCGGCAATAACAGATGCGCTAAACACATCGCTGCGCAAATCGGGCACAAAAGTGCTGGTAAACCTGGCATCACAGGAGTATTTCCGCGCAGTACAATCACGGGCGCTGGACGCGGATGTGATTACACCGGTATTCAAGGATCTCAAGGGTGATCGCTATAAAGTCATCAGCTTTTTTGCCAAGAAAGCACGCGGACAAATGGCGCGTTTTATAATTGAGAATGAATTGCAGGAGCCTGACAGCCTGAAAAAATTCAAAACGGGCGGTTATCGCTATAACAGGGGAGAATCCAGCGCCCGGGAACTGGTCTTTACTCGCGACACTCCCCCTGCCAAATCCTGATCTGCATCAGGCGGTGGCTACTTGAAGGGCAGCATGCCGGACACGGCTTGGCGGTACTGTTCGTTGTGCTTCGCCTCACGGCGAGTGAAGTCGCCTACGGCGGCTGAGAGTTTCGGGTCGGCAATCCAGTGGTTCGACCAGGTGGTGGTGGGGTGAAAGCCGCGCTGGATTTTGTGTTCACCCTGCGCGCCGGGATCAAATCGCTGCAGTTTATTGGCGATACAATATTCGATGCCCTGGTAATAACAGGCTTCGAAGTGCAGGCAATCGTATTCGTGTTCACAGCCCCAGTAGCGCCCATACAGTGTGTCGCTGCTGCGAAAATACAGTGCACCCGCTATCGCCCGGGAATCCAGATAGGCTAAGACCATCACCACTTGGTCTCCCATATCAGCCGCTGTGTCCACGAAAAATGCGCGGCTCAGATAGCCGCCGTGGCCACTACGTTTGGCGTAGGTCTGCTGGTAAAAGTGATGAAACTGCTCCCACTCCTGTTTCCCGATGTCCGCGCCGGTCAGCACCTTTAGCGTAATACCCTGCTCTGCCACCCGCCGGCGCTCCCTGTTCAGCGACTTGCGCTTACGGCTGTTGAAGGTGGCCAGAAAATCGTCAAAGCTGTGGTAGTCGTCGTTGAACCAGTGAAATTGGGTGGCTGCGCGACGGTGCAGGCCCGCTACCAGCAGTGTTTCGCTAACCGCTTCCGTGGGGAATAGTAGATGCCAGGAGGAGATGTTCCGGGTGCTCGCAAGATCTTCTACGGCGACAATTGCAGCGCGCAGGCACTGCCCCTCGTCCTGGCCTGGAGCTACACACAGGCGCGGGCCCGTGGCAGGCGTGAAAGGAATGGCGGTGACTAACTTGGGATAATAACTCAGGCCACTCTGCTGCCAGGCATCAGCCCACGACCAGTCGAATACGTACTCGCCGTAGGAATGCGATTTCAGGTACAGCGGCATGACTGCCGCCAGCTCGGTATCTTGACGCAGAATGAGGTGACAGGGCTGCCAGCCGGTGTCCGCGGTAGTGCAGGCCGTTTTCTCCAGTCCGTAGAGGAAGGTGTGGCGTAAAAAGGGGTAATCTGTTCCCGCGACGCTGTCCCACGCTTCAGCCGGGAGCTGGTTCATGCTGGTAAGAAACTCGGCGGACAGTGCCGCAGGCTGTGTTGTGTTCGTCATGGGCGTCTCAGGCGCTCCCTGTCATGAAGTCCATTACCACACCCACAAAGATCACCATGCCTACCCAGTTGTTGTGCAAAAATGCCTTGAAGTAGGTCTCGGTCCGGCGTTCGCTGATCAGTAGATGTTGATAAGCAAACAGCACGGCAGCGACGACCAGAGCGCCATTGAACGTCAGGCCCAATCCGAATGCCCTGCCCGCCAGATAGAAAAACACCAGACAGGCCAGTTGCAGTGCCGCAATGATCAGACGGTCGTACCGGCCGAACAGGATAGCGCTGGACTTGATACCGACCTTGAGGTCGTCTTCCCTGTCTACCATGGCATAGGTCGTGTCGTAGGCGACCGTCCACAGCAGGTTGGCCAGATACACCAGCCAGAGTGCGTGAGGCAGCGCGCCGCGCTGGGCGGCAAAAGCCATGGGAATACCCCAGGAAAACGCAGCACCTAATACCAGCTGCGGCAACTGGGTGTAGCGCTTCATAAACGGGTAGGTAGACGCTAACGCCACTGCGACCAGGGATAGTTGTACAGTAAATGTGTTGGTAAACAGCACTAGTATGAACGCCAGCGACATCAGCACGACAAATAACAGCAGCGCCTCGTGCACAGTAACTGCTCCTGTCACCAGAGGTCGTGCTTTGGTGCGCGAGACGCCACCGTCAAGATTTCGGTCGGCAAAATCGTTGATGATGCAGCCGGCAGATCGCGTCAAAAAAGTACCGAAAATAAAAATCACCAGTAAGCCAAGTTCCGGTGCACCCTGTGCTGCGAGCCACAGCGCACTCAGCGTTGGCCACAGCAATAGCAACGTGCCGATGGGTTTGTCGAAGCGGGTCAGTTGTAGTAGTGCGCCGGCTTTGGTGGAATGTGACATGTAACTCTTTTATAGCAATTTGACGGACATAGCTTACTGGGTTGGCGACCTAAATGCAGCGCTGACTTTACCACGCTGTGTTCGATGCGTGTATAGGCGCTCCTGCCAGGGTGTAAATGCCGATAGAAAAACCTCGCTGACCATCAGGCGTTTGCCCGCGATTTCGAAACGGGAGCGCCGCCCCCAGGCGGGCTCGGTCTGCTTCAGGTTCGCTGGCAGGTAGTCACTGTCGCCCGCCATAAGCGCCAACTCGAAGGGGTGGCGGTGCATGCCCGGATGTTTGAACAAAATGGCACCGAGTGATTTGTTTTGCAGCCGACGCAAATGCGCCAGACCGCCAGCCAGGCTTGAAATGGGAAAGATGCTGCGTGCGAAAACAACCGCATCGTCGTCCAGTTTCAGGGCGACCTCGCGCACCAGTGACAGTTGCCGTGCGGGGAGCTCCAGCAGGCTCCTCTCCGAGGAGAGTGGTACGTCCCAGCCCTGGTACAGCCGCTGAACGCTGAATTCACCGCGACCCAAGGTCATCAGGCGCGCGGTCAACGAGCCGTCGTCAGTCAACCAGGTGCGTAAGCTGGGCGCCAGCGCTGCACAGGTAAAATGCTTCACAGGTTGCCAGCGGGGCTCGTTGGCAATGCGTCTGCGTGCCTGCAGACGCATTGCCAGATTGAAAGATGATGGTTCCAAACGCCAGGTATCCTTGATTTGTGAAGCGAGAATGCTTGATCAGGAGCGTGCATGCAACTGAGGTCCCATCAAAGGACCCGCGGTGTATGGGAGAAAGTCCTTGCACAATTGTCCTACAACCCTATAGTGTTTTGCTCAAAATTTGTCTAACTATTCATTGTCAGTCAGGCAGTGTCTAGTTGGCGTGTCACCCTTTAGAAAAAAGTGAGTCGTAACATGAGTAAGTGGGAATGTATTGTCTGTGGTCTGATCTATGACGAGAAGGAAGGTTGGCCAGATGATGGTATCGCCCCCGGTACCAAATGGGCGGATGTGCCAGAAGATTGGCTGTGTCCGGATTGCGGCGTGGGCAAGGAAGACTTTGAATTGCTTGAAGAGGCGCCCGTGGACGATTTGCCTCACCACGAGGAGGCGGTGGCCGATACGGAGCATGCGCCGGTGGTTATTCTCGGAACAGGTCTGGCCGGCTACGGCGTGGCGAAGGAGTTTCGCAAACACGACGAGGAAACTCCCCTCATCCTGATTACCTCCGATGACGGACGCCCATACTCCAAGCCGATGTTGTCTACCGGTTACACCAGGGGGCAGGCGGCAGATGATCTGGCGCAGTCAGACGCGGGTAATATGGCCAAGCAGCTGAAAGCCAGCGTTTGGACCATGACCAAGGTCAACGAGATTGATACCGTCAAGCAGTTGATCAAAGTAGGCGACACTGATACCGCAATTCACTACGGTAAGCTGGTGATGGCGCTGGGCGCCGAAGTGATTCGCCCGCCCATCGAGGGCGACGGACAGGAACTGGTGTACTCCGTCAATGACTTGATGGATTACAGCGATTTTCGCACGGCCGTCGCCAAGAACGACGTCAAAAAAATATGCATCATCGGTGGCGGACTGATTGGCTGTGAATACACCAATGACCTGACCAATGGCGGCTTTGCCGTAGAAGTTGTAGATCCATTGGGTTACTGCCTGCCCACTTTGCTGCCGGAGCAAGCTGGTAAAGCGGTGCAGGCCGCGCTAGAGGCGAAGGGCGCGAAGTTTCACTTTGGACCACTGGTAACAGCGGTCAACAAAGCGGATAAGGGTGTCACCATCAGCCTCAACAACGGCGAGACTATCAGCGCAGATATCGTGATTTCTGCCGTGGGCGTGCGCCCCAGAACCGCTCTGGCCAACGCCAGTGGCATTGCAACCAATCGTGGTATTGTCACCAACCGTTTGCTAGAGACCAGTGCGCCCAATGTATACGCGATGGGTGATTGCGCCGAGGTGTGCGGGCATACACTGGTGTATGTGGCGCCATTGATGGCCGCTGCTAAAGCACTGGGCAAAACCCTTGCAGGGGAGCCCACAGAAGTTGTCTATCCTGCCATGCCAGTGACGATCAAGACGCCAGCATGCCCCGTGGTAGTGGCACCCGTAGCGCCGGGTACAGCCGGTGAGTGGGCCATTGAAGTCGACGGCAATAGCGTCAATGCGCAATTTCGCGACAGCGACGGCAAGTTGCTGGGCTTTGCGCTGACGGGTGAGGCCACCAAGTTGAAGGTCGCCCTGCAGAGGGAATTGCCGGCGATTATGGCCTAACCACGAGTTCGGTTGCCCCCGCCCACCTCGTGACCGAGCTTGTCGAGCGCCACATACGATGCTGGTTAGACGACTTTGTCGTCGGACTTAACCTCTGTCCCTTTGCGCGCCCACTGCTGGGCGCGCCCAACCTTCGCATTGCCGTTTGTGAGGAAACGGACACGGCAGGATTGCGTCGGGCATTCCTGCAGGAGCTGGACCTGCTGCAAAGCAGCAGGGAACAGGACGTTGCCACCACCCTTCTGGCCTATTCTCAAGCACTGCATGACTTCGACGATTATCTGGGCTTCCTCGAAGACGCACAGGATTTACTGCTTGAATCCGGCGCGGAAGGTTTGGTGCAGCTGGCCAGCTTTCATCCTGACTATCGTTTCGCGGGTGAGTTGCCCGATGCGGCCAGTCACTACAGTAATCGCGCGCCTTATCCAATAATTCACCTGCTGCGCGAAGCTATGGTGACGCGCGTGCTGGAGGACTTCACTGATCCACAGGAGATTCCTGACAGGAATATCGAAACACTTACAACGCTTGGTGCGGATGAGCTGGAGAGGCGTTGGCGGGCACTGTTTTCAGTCTAGCGTTTACTGCCATTAAGAAAGTTCTTTTAGTATTTAAACTTTTGCAAACTGCTGGCCAGTCCCCGTCCACCGCTGAATCAGGGGATCAGTCAACTCCGGATGCGTCGCCCGAATAGTATCCGAGATCACCTGCACATCGTCTAGTAAATGATTGTGCGTCGGCAGCTCCGCAATCCGAAACGCCATCAACCCCGTCTGCCGTGTGCCGAGCACCTCGCCTGGGCCGCGCAGCTCCAGGTCTTTCTCGGCAATGTAGAAGCCGTCTGAACTCTCGCGCAGTACCGTAAGGCGCTGTTTACCATTGGCCGATAGGGGCGTCCGGTAGAGCAGCACACAATGGCTGGCCTGGGCGCCCCGGCCTACCCTGCCGCGTAGCTGATGCAATTGTGCCAGACCCAGACGTTCGGGATTCTCAACTATCATCAGGCTGGCATTGGGTACGTCCACCCCAACCTCAATTACTGTGGTGGCAACCAGCAGGGCCAGCTCACCGCATTTGAACGCCGCCATTACCGACTCCTTCTCGGCCGGTTTCAGACGTCCGTGAATAAGACCAATCGCCAACTTTGGCAGGCCGAGCCGCAGTTCTGCAGCGGTGGCCTCGGCCGCCTGTGCCTGTAGAGTGTCATTCTCCTCAATCAACGTGCATACCCAGTACGCCTGCCGACCCTCACCACAGGCCGCTGCGACTCTGGCGACCACTTCCTGGCGACGGCTGTTATCGATAAGCACCGTGGTCACCGCCGTTCTCCCGGGAGGCAACTCGTCGATCACGGAACAGTCCAGATCGGCGTAGGCCACCATGGACAGCGTGCGTGGGATGGGTGTCGCCGTCATAACCAGCTGGTGCGCACGGCCCAGTTCCGGCGCGGTTTTCTGTGTCAGGGTGAGCCGCTGGTGAACGCCGAACCGGTGCTGCTCGTCGACCACCACCAGGCCCAGTCGCGCAAAGGCCACCTCCTCTTGGAACAGGGCATGAGTGCCAATGATCAGGCTGGCCTCCCCGGAGGCCATACGCGCCAGCGCGTTGGCCCGTTTGTTGCCTTTAGAGCGGCCACTCAGCCACTCCATGGTGATATTGAGAGGTGAAAACCACTGGCAGAAAGTCCGCCAGTGTTGATCGGCGAGGATTTCTGTCGGCGCCATAATCGCGACCTGATAGCCGTTGCCAATGGCCTGCAGCGCGGCGCCTGCGGCGACCAGCGTTTTGCCCGATCCCACATCGCCCTGCACCAGTCGCATCATCGGGTAGGGTTTGGTCAGATCCGTCGCGATTTCAGCCAGTACGCGGGATTGAGCCCCTGTCGGCGCAAAGGGCAGGCTGTCAAGAAACGTACCGAGTAGTGCCGTGTCAGGCGCCAAAGGCGGTGCGCCCTCACGCTGTTGCTGCTCTCGCACGCGATGTAAGGACAGGTTGTGCGCGACTAGCTCTTCAAGTGCCAGTCGTAACTGCGCCGGGTGTTTCCCCTCGCGCAGCAATTCCAGTGACACATCCGGCGGTGGGGCGTGTAGAAATTGTAGTGCCCGGGTCAACGCGTAGGGATACCCGGTACTGGGCGGCAACAGCTCGTTGACAGGCTCCCGTTGCAGGTGACGCAGTGCTTGTCCGCATAGCTTTCGCCATTGATTTTGACCAATGCCGTCGGTCGTTGGATAGATGGGGGTCAGCGTTTCGGCCACCGGTTCGTCCTCGCCCTGCACCTGGCGGTATTCTGGGTGATACATTTCCAGACCACTGGTGCCGCGTCGCACCTGGCCAAAACAGCGCAAGCGCGTCCCCGGCTGCAAATTACTTTTCTGTGCGGCGGAGAAATGAAAGAAGCGCAGTGTCAGCGTACCGCTGCCATCCTGGAGACGGGCTACCAGGCTGCGGCGTCGCCCGAAGACCACATCGGCTGCCCGCACTTCTCCTTCAATGACCACGTCTTCGCCCTCTCTGGCTGCGGCAATGGGGGTTACTCGCGTGCGGTCCTGGTAGCGCAGGGGTAGATGGAATAATAGGTCCTCAACACGATGTACACCATAGTTCGCGAGTTTGTTCGCTAGCTTGGGGCCTACGCCATGCAGCTCCTGTACTGGAAGATCAGCGATGCCGTGCATAGGACCTACATCGGCCGCAGGGAGTCGATGAGAATATCAATGGCCTCTGCGCGCGGGTAACTCACACGCCACGCCAGTGCGATACTGCGCTTGGGGGCCGGGTCGAGAAAAGGTCGCACCGCCAGAGTGCGCTCGCCATAGGTGGCCTCCCTGGCCGCCGATTCCGGCAACACTGTGATGCCCAGACCGCTGGCCACCATGTGTTTGAGCGTCTCCAGTGAACTGCCTTCGACGACTGTATTGCCCTGTGCGGATTTCTCCCGAATGGCTTGTTCTAAGCCCGGGCAGGCCTCCAGTACCTGGTCGCGAAAACAGTGGCCTTCACCCATCAGTAGTACGTGGTGTTCGGCCAGTGCACGGGTGTCGATATGGGATTTTGACGCGAGGGTGTGATCCTCTGGCAGTAATACAACGAAGGGCTCATCAAAGATTGTTCGGGTGACGATTTCTGTTTCGGTAAACGGCAGCGCCACGAAGATCGCGTCGAGTTCACCGCTGGTCAATTTACCACGCAGGTTGGCCGTGTAGCTCTCCTCGATGTAGAGAGGCATTTTGGGGGCCAACTGCTGCAAGCGGCTAATCAAACGTGGAAAAAGGTAGGGTCCTACGGTATAAATCGCGCCGACACTGAGCACGCTGCCCAAAGGATCTTTGCCCAGCTCCGCCAGTTGGCGCAAATTCTGCGCTTCCTGGAGTACCGTGCGAGCCTGCTCCACAATACGCTCCCCGGTGGGAGTGGCCGCCACTTTGTGGTGGGAGCGCTCGAACAGGCTGATACCCAGTTCTTCCTCCAGCTTTTTAATGGCGATACTGAGCGTGGGTTGACTGACTCTGCACTGCTCGGCGGCTTTGCGAAAGTGACCCGTCTCAGACAGGGCCACAAGGTAGCGCAGTTCTGTTAATGTCATGTTGTCTCTATGCGGCCAGTGTTAGCCCCTAGTGTAACCAGTGAGTGATCAGTTTATGAAGAACAGTTCTGTCCTAATTGTCGGTTGTGGCGACCTCGGCATCCGTATAGGCACGTTGCTGATGAAGCGGGGCTGCAGTGTAACGGGTGTCAGGCGCAACCCTGAGAAATTGCCAGCCGATTTTATTGGCCGCGCTGGCGACTATACGCAGCGGGGTAGCCTAGATTTAGCCGCGCAGCTGCGGCCGGATTTTGTGCTGGCCATTTTTAACCCCGCTGATCGTTCAATATCAGGATACAAGGCCGGTTTCAGAATGGCGATGAGTAATCTGTTATCCGGACTTGGGCAACATCGTCCCCGATGCATCCTGATGACCAGCAGCACCCGCGTCTTTGCAGAGGCACAGGGCGGTTGGGTCGACGAGACCAGCACCCTGGCCACGGAAGATGACTGGGCCCTGGAGATCATTGCGGCGGAGCGGCTGCTGCTGGAATCCGGGCACGCCGCGTCTGTAGTGCGTCTCGCCGGGGTTTACGGCATTCCTGGAGGGCGTCTGCTGTCGCGTATTCGCCGGGGTGAGCTGTGTCCCGCACAGCCGGTGAGTTACACCAACCGCATCCATCGGGATGACTGCGCGGGCTTTCTTGCGCACTTGCTGCAGCTGTCCAGCGCTGGAAATACGCTTGAACCTATTTATATCGGCGTGGATGACCGGCCAGTGCCACGCTTTGAAGTGGAGTCCTGGTTGGCCGGGCAAATGGGATTGGACAGAGAGCGGGGCAGTGATCCAGACCTTGCTACTGAACCCACGCGGCACAATTCGGCGGGCCATAAACGCTGCCACAACAACGCATTGCGCAGCAGTGGCTATCAACTGATCTTTCCGGATTACAAAAGCGGGTATGCGGATCTGCTCACTGTGCCCTGAGCGGTTACAGGCTGTGGCTCAAACACGCACCAGTCAAAGGCTACCACCGTCATTTGCACCGATATCCACGCCGAGCGGAGTGAATACGGTCTCCCTCACTTTTGGGTGCAGGTAGGAACTAAAGTAGACAATCCGGAAGTCATTGTTGAACTGCAGGAACGCCCGCAGTACATAAGCTTCGGTTCATGCTTGACCCTCGCGAATCCACTATTGCGGATAGTCGAACGGTCAGTAGATATCGTGGACGTGGATAAGGACGCCGGGCTTTAGTCACGGCAGTATCTCGAAGATCTCCCAGTTCACGTCGCTATTAATTTTTGAAACATGTGTAGAATCAATGAACAGGATATCGTTCTCCTTCAGCGAGTCCAGACACGCTGCGGATGAGAAGCCAGATCGGATCTCAACAATCCTGCGTGGGTTAAAACGCCTGATGCAGCAGTAGAGGATGAATGCATCGGAAAACGGAAAGGCCAAGTTGTCTGCGCGGTAGCGCTTCGATGCGTCCGTTTTTCAAGCCAGGGGGCAGTCAGAAAAGTAGGTGGCGAATTCTTGAGCGAGGACCGTTTGCGCGTCCATCCGCAGGTCAATACCGGCGATCGAGTCGCACGCCGCGTCCCGCTCGTACGTTGCGCGTTCTTGTCCCGAGGGCAGGGCAGAGAAAAAGTTGCCCGCAGGATATGCCTCGCCCCCAAGAATCCTTTGGTAGCAAAGGTCGATGAAGTCAGGGTCAGCCATGATGTTTACGAAGATCGCCTTCTAGAGTGCCATTACAGCATCTATCTCAATTTGCGCGCCCTTCGGCAGTGCCGCAACCTGCACGCAGGCTCGCGCCGGATAGGGCGCCTGTAAAAACTGCCCCATGACCTCGTTGACAGTCCCGAAGTGCTGCAGATCGACCAGAGAAATATTAATTTTGACGGCGTTCTGTAGGCTGCCGCCGGCCGCTTCTGCCACGGCGGCAAGGTTTTTGAAGACTTGCGTGGCCTGTGCCGCAATGTCGCCGGTGACCAGTTCCGTGGTGCCGGGTATCAGTGGAATCTGGCCTGAGAGCCATACAGTATCGCCCACTTTGATCGCCTGCGAATAGGGGCCGATGGCATCGGGGGCAGTGGGGGTCGAAATGACGGCGCGATTACTCAAGTGGGTTCTCCAATGTTTGCTGAGGTGAGGTTTTTGGCCGTGGGCCCCGGTTGCTTAGTTTTTTACCCGAGTGACTTTGCGCACATGGCTTATGGTGCGCAGGCGTTTCATGATACGGGCCAAGTGTACACGGCCCTGTACCATCAGCTCGAGGTTGACATAGGTAAACTGGTAATCCTTGTCATCGGTGGTTATTTTCTCGATATTGACGCTCATGGCATTGATCCGGGTGGCAATGACCGCAATCATGCCTCGGCGGTTTTCAACTTCGACGCGCAGTTCGGCCCGGTATTCTCCCGCCACGGCACTATCCCAGCGCAACGCGATTCGACGCTCGCTGTGGTCGCGCATATCCACCAGGTTTTTGCAGCGCTCGCGGTGCACCACCACACCTTTTTCGAGACTCAGATAGCCTTCTATCGTGTCGCCGGGGATAGGATGACAACACCGCGCATAACTCATCATGAAGCCCTCTGTGCCGCAGATGGCGACTGGTTGGGCAGCCCCGTTGTTCTGCTGGGGCTGGCTTTCATCCAGACCGCTGAGTAACTGCTGCGAGGTGAATGTGGGCAGGCGGTTGCCGCGCGCTACATCCACCAGCAAGTCGTCCAAGCTGTCGTAGCGCTGCTGTGCCAGAAACTCCTTAAGGTTTTTTTCGGGGAGGCTCTCAAGGCTGCTACCGAACCCCGTCAGCCCCTTGTCCAGCAAGCTGCGGCCCAGAGCCACTGAGTCATCTCTCGTCTGGTACTTCAGGAAGTGGTGGATATTGGAGCGAGCTTTGGCGGTAACTGCGTAATCGAGCCACGAGGGGTTGGGACGGGCACCGGACGATGTCAGGATTTCGACGGTGTGACCGCTTTGCAGGGATTCAGACAGGGGCGCGAGACGACGGTTGATTCGACAGGCCACGCAACTATTGCCCACGTCGGTGTGTACCGCGTAGGCGAAGTCGACAGCAGTGGCGCGCCGCGGTAATTCCAGAATACGACCCTTGGGTGTGAACACGTAGATCTCATCGGGGAACAGGTCAATTTTCACGCTTTCGATGAACTCCAGCGAGTTACCTGCGCGCTGCTGCATCTCCAAAAGGCCCTGTACCCATTCGCGGGCGCGGGCGTGGCTGCCCTTGGATGCCTGACCGTCGCTCTTGTAGAGCCAGTGGGCGGCGATACCGTTGTTGGCCATGTCCTCCATCTCCTGTGTGCGGATCTGGACTTCAATCGGGACGCCGTGCATACCCATGAGCACTGTGTGCAGGGATTGATAGCCGTTGGCCTTGGGAATGGCGATGTAATCCTTGAATTCGCCAGGTACCGGTTTGTAGAGGCTGTGGATGCAGCCCAGCACGCGGTAGCAGGTGTCTACTGAATCGACGATGATGCGAAAGGCGTATATATCCATGATCTCGGAAAAGGATTTCCGCTTGGACTTCATCTTCTTGTAGATGCTGTACACGTGTTTTTCGCGGCCCAGCACTGCGACATTGTGGCCCTCCTGCTGCAGGGTGGCTTCAATCTGGTGCCTGACTTTTTCCACCAGTTCCTTGCGATGGCCTCGCGCCTGGCGTCGCGCGGCATCGATACGGCTGGCGCGCATCGGATAGAGGGCCTTGAAGCCGAGATCTTCGAACTCCATTCGCACTGAATTCATGCCCAGACGCATGGCGATCGGAGAATAGATCTCGAGGGTTTCACGCGCGATGCGGCGAGCTTTTACCGATTTTAGTACGCCCAGGGTGCGCATGTTATGCAGGCGATCGGCCAGCTTGACAAGGATTACGCGGATGTCCTGCGCCATGGCCAGCGCCATCTTCTGGAAGTTCTCTGCCTGCTTCTCCTCCAGCGACTCAAACTCCATCTGGGTTAGCTTGCTCACGCCGTCCACCAGTTCGGCTACAGCCGAACCAAACTGTTCGCCGATAGCGGACTTTTCGATGCCCGTATCTTCGATGACATCGTGCAGCATGGCTGCTATCAGGCTCTGGTGATCCATATGCATGTCGGCGAGGATGCCGGCGACAGCGAGGGGGTGGGTTACATAGGGTTCGCCGCTGCGCCGTAGCTGGCCGTAATGGGCCTGTTCGGCGAAAAAGTAGGCGCGATTGACGTGGTTGGCCTGCTCGGGAGTGAGGTACCCACGCAGGGTGGTATTGAGGGCATCCAGGGTTTGCATATCGTGTATTTTAGACCCTTAACACAGATGCCCGCAGTATGCGGAGACTCCGCTAAAGGATTTCGGAGGCCTCCATAACGTCTGCCAGTTCTTCTTCGGCGTCCATTTCGCTTTCTCGACGCAGAATTTCGTTAGTCACAAAACCCTCGGCTATTTCGCGCAGCGCGATAACAGTAGGCTTATCCGACTCTTCCAGCACCATGGGGTCTCTGCCGCCAGTGGCCAATTGTCGGGCGCGCTTGCTAGCCACCATGACCAATTCGAAGCGGTTTGCGACATTTTCCAGACAATCTTCAACGGTTACGCGTGCCATTCTTCAGTACATCCCATATTGCGAGTGCCACAGGCTTCGGGTCCAATGACGCTGGTTTATTTAAGTTGGAGCAGCCAGCGATAGTGCCGACGCGCCTCTCTTGACCAGGTAATGCAGCTGATCCGGAGGAACCGCCAATTATAGCGTGATGCCCCCGGGGTGCGTCCAGTACAAATAATCCCGGCTTTTCACCTGCACGGCGTTTGACACAGGCGACGTGGGGCTAGTTGAGGAGTTCCTGTAGCATATCGCTCAGGCGTTCCTGCTGCCGCAGAGTGCGCTGGCGCTGGCTTATTACGATCGCCTGCAACTCATCCAGCGCCCGATCAAAATCTTTGTTTACCACCAGATAATCGCTGTTTATATAGTGCGACATTTCCTCCACGGCCACATCCATACGAGTTTCGATGATGGCTTGGTCATCCTGTCCGCGCAGTTTCAGCCGTTGCAGTAGCGCCTCGCGTGAGGGTGGCAGGATGAAAATAGCCTGCGTATGGGGGAGCAGGCGCTTTACCTGCTGTGCCCCCTGCCAGTCGATTTCCAAAATAATGTCATGGCCGAGTTTGAGCTGCTTTTCCACCCAGATCCCGGAGGTACCATAAAGATTGCCAAAAACGTACGCATGCTCCAAAAATTCATTGCGCTCTAGCATCGCGACAAAGTCATCCTGAGAAACAAAGTGGTAGTTGATGCCATCCTGCTCGCTGGGCCGTATGAGTCGCGTGGTGTGGGAGACCGATACATGCAATCCCTGACACCGTGCGACCAGTGCATTAACGAGGCTCGTCTTGCCCGCTCCAGATGGCGCGGACACTGTGTAGAGTGTTCCAGTTTGGGGCATGGTCTATTCCTGTTACTCGATATTCTGGATCTGTTCGCGCATCTGCTCAATCAGTACTTTCAATTCCACCGCACTTTGGGTGGTAGTTGAGGCTTGTGATTTGGACGACAGGGTATTCGCTTCTCGGTTCAGTTCCTGCATCAAAAAGTCCAGTCGCCGGCCGCATGGACCGCCTTTTTTCAAGGTGCGGGACACTTCGCCAATGTGCGCATCCAGTCGGTCCAGCTCCTCATCAACATCCGCCCTCTGTGCCAGATAGACAAGTTCCTGCTCGAGGCGACCCTGGTCGATGTCCGCCCCCAGATCTGCAATTCGCGTGGTGATACGGTCCCGCTGATGCTGCATTAGCGCGGGTAGTATTTCACGCGTGATGATGACAGCCGCCTCAACCTGCGTCAGTCGATCCCGCACCAAAGTGGCCAGCCTGCTCCCCTCGCGCTGACGGTTTTGCTGCATGCTGGCCAGGGCCTGGTCGAATAGTGAAAGCGTTTCCGCTTGTAATTGTTCTTCCGATTCTTCAGGGGCGCTGTAGATACCGGGGAATTGCAGTACGTCTAACGGGTTGATGGGTGTGGGGTTCTCCAGTTGCGCCGCAATGATGCGGGTGGCGGCCACTAGCGCCCTTAATCGACCACTGTCGATTTCCAATTTATCAAGCTGCGCCGGGTGAGACTGCAGCCGGATCATACAGTCGACTTTCCCCCGCGTCAGTACATTACCTGTTTTTTCGCGCAGGCGCGGTTCCAGCGTCCTCAGGGCATCGGGCAGTTTGAAGCTGCTGTCGAGATAACGGTGGTTTACCGAGCGCATCTCCACAGTCAGAATGCCCTGTTTGGTGGCGGCGCTCTCACGTGCAAACGCGGTCATGCTGTGAATCATTTTGTTTAGCGCCCCATGTTGTGCTGCAGGGTATTTAGTGTAACAGCTTGTTATTGGTGCATACATAGGTCGGGCCGCGTAGGTCGGGCCGCGTAGGTCGGGCCGC
>CAWWAG010000055.1:0-19239 GCA_963934845.1 uncultured Halioglobus sp.
CGCCCGGTGGTGGCTGGCAGAGCGTTCGGATCTTCTGCGCCAACGGCGGCACAGGTAGGTGGGCAGTTATACGGCTACGGTCGTTTGCATGGTTTGCCTGTGGCGGAGTCCCCCGAGGACGTTCCGCCGCTGGGCTATGCGCTGGCCCAGCTAAAAGGCATCTATATTCTGGCCGAGAACGCTCACGGCATGGTGTTAGTGGATATGCATGCCGCTCATGAGCGCATTACCTATGAGCGCCTCAAGGCCGCTCGCGGCGATTCTGGTATTCGTAGCCAACCCCTGTTGGTACCGCAGTCCGTGGCGGTCAGCCAGCGGGAAGTGCAGATCGCCATCGAGCACCGTGATTTGTTCCAGCGCTTGGGTCTGGCGGTTGAGGAGGGCGGCGAGGAAAGTCTGGTGATTCGTCAGATACCTGTGGTGTTGCGCGATTCCAATGTAGAGCAGCTGTTGCGAGACGTCTTGGCAGACCTGATTGAGTTCGGCAGTTCGGAGCGCATCGAGGCGCACATGGATGAAATACTGTCGACGATGGCCTGCCACGGATCGGTTCGTGCCAACCGCCGCCTGACCATTCCCGAGATGAATGCACTGCTGCGAGATATGGAGGAGACCGAGCGCTCCGGCCAGTGTAACCACGGTCGCCCCACCTGGATTCAGATGGGACTGGACGAGCTGGATAAGCTGTTTTTGCGTGGCCGCTAGGTCCTCGATTGTCTGAAGGAGTACTAGTGAACGCCGATACCCCCATGCTGATTTGTCTGATGGGCCCCACCGCCTCGGGCAAGACGGATCTCGCCATAGAGCTGGCGCAGCAGCTGGACTGCGAACTGATCAGCGTTGATTCTGCGCTGGTCTACCGCGGCCTGGACATTGGTAGCGCCAAGCCAGATTATCCCCATCACCTCATTAATATTCGCGACCCCGCAGAGGCCTACTCCGCGGCGGATTTCGTGGCAGATGCCAATCGGGTAGTGGCAGACATTATTGCGCGCGGCAAGACGCCGCTGCTGGTGGGCGGCACCATGTTGTATTTCAAGGCCTTTCTGGAGGGGCTTTCCGAGATGCCGGCAGCGGATCCCGCTATCCGAGCGGAGATTACCGCTGAAGCTGAGGCGCACGGCTGGCCGCATATCCACCAAAAGCTGGCGCTGGTGGACCCGCAGGCCGCTGCCCGTATCCACGCCCGTCACTCTCAGCGCCTGAGTCGCGCCCTGGAGGTGTATCGGGCCAGCGGCGTGACCTTAACCCAATGGCATAGCAAGCGTGCGGCCCCCGCCTTTGCGCATTGCCGCATAGTGCAAATGGTGATTTGCCCGCTGGAGCGCGCGATACTGCATCAGCGCATTGCCCGACGCTTTGCGCTGATGATGGAAGCGGGGTTGCAGGAGGAGGTGCAACGCCTTTGGCAGCGCTCGGATCTGCATGCTGCACTGCCAGCGATACGCGCGGTCGGTTATCGGCAGTTGTGGCAATACCTGCAGGGGGAGTGCGGCCTGGATGAAGCGGTGAAAAATGCCGAAGCTGCGACCCGGCAGTTGGCCAAGCGCCAACTCACCTGGTTGCGGAAATGGCCTCATCTGTGCTGGATATATACCGATCGGAGTGGAAAACTGGCATTTGACGGGAGTTCAGACGCACATGAGGGCGGCGCAGGCCAAACACCGCTGACTTTGGCCTTGAACTATCTTGAACGGCCCCCACTATAAGTCTGGCTCAAATGCATTATACTGTGCCCGGCTGGATTGAAGGCCCGATATCTATTTTGAAAACCGGCAGAGTCCGGCGTTTAAAAAACGGGTAAGAGGTTGGTCCATATTAACGTTTCGGCTCGTGTTGAGCCTTATTAGGAGAGACTTATGTCAAAAGGGCATACTCTACAAGACCCTTATTTGAACATTTTACGTAAGGAACGGGTACCCGTTTCTATCTATCTGGTCAATGGGATTAAACTGCAGGGTCAGATTGAATCTTTCGATCAGTTTGTCGTCCTGCTGAAGAATACCGTGAGCCAGATGGTCTACAAGCATGCGATTTCCACCGTTGTTCCTTCCCGCGTGGTGCGCGTGCCTTTGCAGAGCCCACAGGACGATGACGAAGACGCAAGTTAAACGTCGTGCAGGCTGTTGCTTGCAGGAAATTCGTCACCGTGCATCTAACCTGAAGAGGTAGACTTGTTTTTTGACCGTCCCGATTCGGGGGAGCGTGCTGTGCTCGTTCACCTGAATATTGCCAGTGAATTAGAGCGCGAAGATCCTCGTGAATTTGAGGAGCTTGTGCTATCTGCTGGAGGTGATCCGGTAGCCTTTGTGATGGGCGCCAGGACTGCGCCTCATCCTCATATGTTTGTGGGCAGCGGAAAACTGCAGGAGATTCGCGAGCAGGTAGAGCTAGAGTCTGCAGAGATTGTGATGTTCAATCACGCACTTAAACCCAGTCAGGAGCGTAATCTTGAGAAGGAGCTGCAGTGTCGGGTATTGGATCGCACTGGCCTGATACTGGATATCTTCGCCCAGCGGGCCAGGACCCACGAAGGGAAGCTGCAAGTCGAACTGGCGCAGCTGCGGCATATGTCGACTCGCCTGGTGCGAGGCTGGACCCACCTTGAGCGACAAAAAGGCGGTATCGGATTGCGCGGTCCGGGTGAAACCCAGTTGGAGACGGACCGCCGGCTCCTGCGCGTGCGATTAAAATCTATCACCGCCAGACTGGAGAAAGTACGCAAACAGCGAGAGCAGGGGCGCCGTTCGCGCACCCGGGCTGAGATACCCACTGTGTCGCTTGTGGGTTATACCAATGCCGGGAAGTCTACCTTGTTTAACCGCATCACTGAATCCACCGTGTATGTGGCCGATCAATTATTTGCGACCCTGGATCCCACCTTGCGCAGAGTGGAATTGGAAAACGTCGGCCCGGTGATATTCGCCGATACGGTGGGTTTTATCTCGCACCTGCCGCACAAGCTGGTTGATGCGTTCAAGGCGACGCTGGAAGAAACCTTGAATGCAGATCTGTTGTTGCATGTGTTGGATGCAGCCACTGAGGATAGGGCGCACAATATCGATCAGGTACAGGATGTGCTGGCGGAGATTGGCGCGCAGGACATTCCCCAGCTACAGGTCTACAACAAGTTGGATCTGCTGGAGCAGTCGCCCCGACTGGAGCGAAACGCGGATGGAATACCGGAACGGGTGTGGCTGAGTGCCGCCACCGGAGTAGGTACAGAACTACTAGTGCAGGCGATCGCAGAACTGGTCGGACAGGATATGGTCTCGCAAGAGCTGCATCTGGATCCCAACGAGGGAAGCCTGCGTGCAGCGTTCTATAATATGGGTGCTGTGGAGACAGAAGACTATGGCGATGATGGAGTCGCGCATCTGACTGTGCGTCTGCCTCGTGCAGACTGGAATCGATTGATGAAGAAGGGTCCGGAACCGCTTTTTTAAATGCGGGTGTGTGCTAAGTGCTGCGTACCTCAGGCGGAAATTTTGATAGACTGTTTTTTTTAAGTTAAAACTAGGAGTTGCATATGGCCTGGAATGAACCGGGTGGCGGAAACAATAAGCCAAAAGACCCTTGGGGCGGTGGCAATCAGGGGCCGCCCGATCTGGATGAAGCTCTGAAAAAGTTACAGGCCAAGATGGCCGGGTTGTTTGGTGGGGGCTCGTCCTCCAGTAGCGGCGGCGGGTCGGGATTTTCGGGGGCGGCGTTGGGTATCTTACTCGTTGTTGCCGTAGTGATTTGGGCGGCGCTGGGCTTTTATCAGGTTGACCAGCAGGAGCGAGGCGTCGTGCTGCGGTTTGGCAAGTACTACGATACGGTCCAACCGGGTTTGCACTGGAATCCGCCGCTAGTGGATGAAGTGAGTTTGTTGAACATCACAAAAGTCCGTTCGAGCAGCTTCCGCGAGATTATGCTCACGCAGGATGAAAACATCGTCGAGGTAAAACTCTCGGTACAGTATGTGATCGATAACCCGGTAGATTTCATTCTTAAGGTGCGCGATCCGGAGCGCTCCCTGCAGCATGCAGCTCAGAGCGCCCTGCGTCATGTGGTCGGTGGCACGACCATGGATATGGTGCTGACCGAAGGTCGTGCGCAGATCGCAGTAGATGTCGAGCTGCGTCTGCAGGAATACATCAATCTTTATGAAACCGGTATTCTGGTGAGCAAGGTCACGATAGACGAGTCCAAGCCGCCCACGCAGGTGCAGGCCGCCTTTGACGATGTTATTAAGGCTCGCGAAGACGAGGAAAGGCTGCAGAATGAAGCACAGGCCTACGCCAATGGTATTGTCCCCGAGGCGCGCGGCGGTGCTCAGCGTCAGATTGAAGAAGCCAGTGCCTATAGGGAGCAGGTTATCGCCAACGCCGAAGGTGAGGCAGAGCGTTTTAATCGCTTGTTAGCCGCATATCAAAAATCACCAGAAGTGACCCGCGAACGACTTTATCTGGATGCAGTTCAAGCTGTGCTCAGCCAGACCAATAAAGTGATGGTCGACGTTGAAGGCGGCAACAATGTAATGTACCTGCCGCTGGACAAGTTGGCCGAGCGTAGTCAGCGCAGTACTGCTAGTGGCGAACTAAAGATGGACAGCTCTAACGTTCGTGAATTGACCAATGCCGTTACTGAACAGTTGCGTCGCGACGCCGCTGCCACCGATGGCCGAAGGGGAGGGCGCTGAACATGTCCGGACGCAATGTAACCTTTATTTTTATCGCTCTGGCAGCATTATTGCTGCTCAGTAACTCGCTCTATGTCATCAAGGAAACTGAGCGTGGCGTGCTCTTGCAGTTCGGGGAGGTGGTCAACCCGAACATCGAGCCGGGCCTGCATATCAAGATTCCCTTCGTGAACAATGTGCGTAAGTTCGATGGGCGGATACTGACGGTGGACTCCACCCCTGAGCGCTTCTTTACTCAGGAGAAAAAAGCGCTGATCGTAGATTCCTATGCCAAATTCAAGGTATCGGACACAGAAAAGTTCTATACGGCTACCAACGGTGAAGAATCGCGCGCGATAACTTTGCTGGCGCAGCGTATTAATAACGGTTTGCGCAACCAGGTCGCCATACGTACTATCCAGGAAGTCGTGTCCGGTGAACGCGACGAGTTAATGCAAGCCCTCACCGAGGAGCTAACAGTCGTTGCGCAGGAAGAGCTGGGCGTTGAAGTGATCGACGTGCGGGTCAAGCAAATCGATTTGCCACCGGATGTGTCGGAGTCTGTGTATCAGCGGATGAACGCCGAGCGCGAAAAGGAGGCCCGCGAGCACCGTTCGCAGGGGCAGGAACTGGCGGAAGGTATTCAAGCTGCAGCTGATCGCGAGGTCACGGTACTGAAAGCAAATGCCTACCGCGATTCGGAACTGATTCGTGGTGAGGGTGATGCAACGGCCACCGGTCTCTATGCCGAGGCCTTCAATGTGGATCCAGAGTTTTACTCGTTTACCCGCAGTCTCAGGGCCTATCAAGACGCTTTCCAAGGCAACAGTGACATTATGCTGCTGCAGCCTGACAGCGAGTTTTTTCGTTATTTGAAAGATTCCAGTGGCGGGAAGCAGGAAAAGTAACGAATCAGGTTTAGCCTGCTCTGCCCACCGCCGTGGCTTTATGTCTCGGCGAAATGGGTATGACATTGTTCTAAGACTGTACTTTGGGAGCGTGTGTGGGTTTCTGGCAGATCCTTCCGGTTGCGGTTGCGCTGGTTTTCATTGTCGAAGGCCTGCTGCCATTTATCAGCCCCAACCGTTGGCGGGCTATGCTGACAGTGGCAGAGCAAATGGATGACAGAGTGATTCGCAATGTCGGGCTGGGCAGCATGCTGTTCGGGCTCGCTATTCTGTATTTGGTGCATTAAGGCCGGGTGAATGAGATGTCTACTGTAGATCACTGGCAACTTCCCGATGGGATGGAGGAAGTGCTCCCTGTGCAGGCAGAATCTGTGGAGTCCCTGCGTCGTGTGCTGTTGGATCTGTATCGAAGTTGGGGATACCGCTTGGTTATCCCGCCGCTGATGGAGTTTACCGAATCCCTGCTGGTAGGTTTGGGTGAGGATCTGGATATGCTCACCTTCAAACTTACCGATCAACTCAGCGGCCGCACGCTGGGGATTCGCGCCGACATTACCCCTCAGGTCGCCCGCATAGATGCGCACAGTCTGGCAGAGGAGGGTGTGACCCGGCTGTGTTATGCAGGGTCAACTTTACACACCCGCCCGAAATCCCTGTTGGCCTCGCGCTCGCCGATTCAGTTGGGTGCGGAACTCTATGGCGATGACAGTCTGGGTGCGGATGTGGAAATCGTGCGCCTGATGCTGGCGACGCTGGATTCCGTCGGACTCGCCGGGGTAACCCTGGATCTCGGCCATGTGGGCATCTATGAGGCGGTGTTGGCCAGAGCTGGACTGAGTAGTCACAAGGAAAAGACCGTTTTTGATGCCCTGCAGCGTAAATCAGTGCCGGATTTGCGCCAGGCACTGGCGGACGTGAGGCCAGAGGTCGCCGCACTGATTATTGCACTGGTCGATTTACACGGTGACGAAACCGTGTTGGCAGAGGCCCGGGTATTATTTACCAAGACCGCGCCTGACGCGTTAGTGGGGGTGGACGCATTGCAGGAGGTGGCCTGTGATATTCGTCGGCAATTACCTGACCTGGACATTTATTTTGATCTGGCGGAATTGCGCGGCTACCACTATCACACTGGCCTGGTTTTTGCGGCTTATGTGGCCGGCTGCGGCCAGGCCCTGGCCAATGGTGGTCGCTATAATGATGTCGGTGCCGTGTATGGCAGGGCCAGGCCGGCCACCGGATTCAACACCGATTTGAAAGCAATAGTGGCATTGTTGCCCGCAGCGGCCATCGTCGGTGGCGCGATCAGTATGCCGGATGTAGACGATCCTGCGCTGGATCAGCAAGTGCGTGAGTTGAGAGCGGCAGGTGAGGTAGTTATTAACTGTCTGTCGGGGGCTGTGGATTCGCGCTGCGACCGTCAACTTGTTGAGCAGGGTGAAGAGTGGCTGGTACAGCCCCTCATTTCCAATGACCGTGTGTAGACAAACAGTCGCGCGCATATCCGAAGCAGTTTTAAAACAAGAGCCAAAATAATGAGTAAGAATGTAGTAGTCCTGGGGACCCAGTGGGGTGACGAGGGTAAGGGCAAGATTGTTGATCTGCTGACGGATCAGGCCAGCGCAGTAGTGCGGTTTCAGGGCGGGCACAATGCCGGGCATACACTCGTTATCGACGGTGAAAAAACCGTGTTGCACCTTATCCCCTCCGGTATCCTGCGAGAAAATGTCGCTTGCCTGATCGGCAATGGCGTAGTGTTGTCTCCGGAGGCAGCGCTAAAGGAAATCGTCGAGTTGGAAGCCCAGGGTGTACCCGTGCGTGAACGCCTGAAAATCTCTCCCGCCTGCCCGCTGATCCTGCCCTACCATGCTGCGCTGGATCAGGCGCGTGAAATTCGACGCGGCGAGGAGAAGATCGGAACCACTGGTCGTGGCATCGGTCCGGCCTATGAGGACAAGGTCGGTCGGCGCGGTCTGCGTCTGGGTGATTTGCAGGATGAGAAGCGCTTTGAACACAAACTACGCGAAGTGATGGAGTACCACAACTTCTTCCTGGAAAACTATTATAAGGTGGAGGCTGTCAGCGTAGACAAGGTGCTGGCCGAGACCTTGGAAATGGGCCGGGAATTGCTGCCGATGATGGCCGATGTCACCGGGATCCTCCATCAGTATCGTCGGGCAGGCGCGAATATCATGTTCGAGGGCGCACAGGGTTCGCTGTTGGATATTGACCACGGCACTTACCCCTTTGTGACCAGCTCCAATACGACAGCTGGCGGTACGGCGACAGGTTCCGGTTTTGGTCCACTGTACCTGGACTATGTACTGGGCATCACCAAGGCTTACACCACCCGTGTTGGTTCCGGCCCTTTCCCCACAGAATTGTTCGATGCAACCGGTGAGCATCTCGCCAAAAAAGGTCACGAATTTGGTGCGACCACTGGTAGAGCGCGTCGCTGCGGTTGGTTTGATGCGTTCGCACTGCGTACGGCCGTCAATATCAACTCCGTCAGTGGCCTGTGTCTCACCAAGCTGGATGTGTTGGATGGCCTGGAAACGATTCGGATCTGTGTGGGATATACCTGCAAAGATGGTAAGCCCGTACTCAACCCGATGGACTCTGATGATTACGAGGGTCTGGTGCCGGTATACGAAGAAGTTCCCGGCTGGAGTGAATCCACCCTGGGTGCTAAAACACTGGAGCAGTTACCGCAGGCAGCGCGCAATTATATCCACAGGATAGAAACCATCGTGGGAGCGCCTATCGACATCATTTCGACGGGTCCCGATCGAGTGGAGACTATCGTGCTGCGCCATCCCTTTGCGGATTGACGTGTAGCGCCCCGGTGTGTGGTCATCCCGAAACCCTACAAGCCGTGTGTGCTAGACAGGTTGTAAAAACATAATGCATTTGAGAAAACGGGTACTGGTAACGGGCGGCGCGGGGTTTCTGGGCTCTCATTTGTGTCGACGTTTGGTCCGCGAGGGACACGACGTCATTTGCGTGGACAATTTTTTCACCGGCAATAAAGACAATATTGTCGAACTGATGGACCAGCCAAACTTTGAAATGCTGCGACACGATGTTACGTTCCCTTTATATGTAGAAGTGGACGAAATTTATAATCTGGCTTGCCCCGCATCACCGATCCACTATCAGCATGACCCCGTACAAACTACGAAGACCAGTGTGCACGGCGCAATCAATATGTTGGGCTTGGCCAAGCGCACAGGCGCAAAAATATTTCAGGCATCCACTAGTGAGGTGTATGGCGATCCACAAGTCCACCCACAGCAAGAGGCATACTGGGGCCACGTTAATCCCATAGGTGAACGCTCCTGCTATGACGAGGGCAAACGCTGCGCCGAAACACTTTTTTTCGATTACTACAGGCAGCATAGGCTGCGCATCAAGGTTGCCCGTATTTTCAATACCTACGGTCCGAATATGCACCCCAATGATGGCCGGGTGGTTTCAAACTTCATCATGCAAGCGCTGCGTGGCGAGCCGATCACCCTTTTTGGCGATGGCTCCCAGACCCGTTCCTTTTGCTACGTGGATGATCTCATCGAAGGGTTTGTTCGCTTGATGGGCACTAGTGACGACGTCACCGGCCCGATAAATCTGGGTAATCCCAATGAGTTTACGATCAGGGAACTAGCCGAGAAGGTGATTGCGCTGACCCATTCCAAATCCGCGCTGGTGTTGCGGCCTCTGCCTAACGATGACCCGTTGCAGCGTCAGCCCAATATTGAGTTGGCAAAATCGAAGCTGAACTGGGAGCCAAAAATTGAACTCGATGAGGGTTTGCGCCTGGCGATTAAGTATTTTGAAAGGATGCTCTAAACTGACGAGTGTTGCTGCATAAGCAGCTGCTGAAGTGCCCCTACTACAAATATCAATTGCTGCAATGCTGATCACGCGATTACCAATGTCGGTGACCTGCTCGCGCTGTAGGCCGCTCATCGCAGGGTGACAATGCGTTGATCAAGCCAGAGAAGGAGCATCTCCACACGATCACGTTTGATAACGGCAAAGAGTTTGCTTACCACGCACAAATTAATAAAGCGCTCGGCGCAGACAACGGTTTTGTGCACCCTCACCACTCGTAGGAGCGTGGCCCAAATGAAAATCATAAAGGGCTGATACCCCAGTATCTCGCGAAATGTATGGCGTTGGATAAGGTCGCCGATGAAGGTATTATTATCCTGATCCTAAACAGGCTCAACAACAGGCCTGGAAATTTTCTGGGCTATAAAACACATGATAACGTATGAGACGTGATGTGTTTAGCTGCATAGTCGAGCCGCGTCACACTGGCGACCGAAATCCGTGCCTTAAAAATAGTCCAGTTCGATGGTATCAGGACTCGATAGTAATATTCGCCAGGCTAACGCCCCACACAAAAGTAATTAAATTCGTGCTCCTGCATCCGCTGCTTTTCATACACGTTGCGCAGATCCACAAAAACATCACCGCGCATCAGGTCTTTCAGTTTGGCAAGATCCAGTCCCCGATACTGGTTCCACTCGGTCATCAGAACAGTGGCATCAGCATTCCGCACGGCATCGTCAATGTCATCGGCGTACTCGACAGTATCTGGCAGTTCTTTAGCGGCCTCGTCCATACCATGGGGATCGTGTGCCTTAATGCGTGCGCCCTGTTCGATCAGCGCCGGTATAATCGTCAACGAGGGGGCGTCGCGCATATCGTCGGTTTCGGGTTTAAATGTCAGTCCCAGTACCGCAATCGTTTTATTGGCCACGCTGCCACCGAGTGCCTTCTGAATTTTCTCCACCATCAGGGCCTTTTGCGCATCGTTCGTCGCAACCACCGCCTCGATAATACGGCTGGAGGAACCGGCGTCCTGGGCCATACGGATCAGCGCCAGAGTATCTTTGGGAAAGCATGAGCCACCATAGCCTGGTCCCGCATGTAAGAACTTTTTGCCGATACGCCCATCCAGCCCCATACCGCGCGCCACTGCGTGCACATCGGCCCCTGTTTTTTCGCACAGTTGAGCAACTTCGTTGATGAAGCTTATCTTTGTCGCCAGAAAGGCATTGGCTGCATATTTGGTGAGTTCGGCACTTTCCAGATCGGTGATCAGGAAGGGGGCCTCCATCAGGTAGAGTGGGCGGTAAAGTTCACGTAACAGCGCTTCAGCCCGAGCGGTCTCCACGCCCAGCACCACCCGGTCGGGACGCATGAAGTCGTTGATGGCGGAGCCCTCGCGCAAAAATTCCGGGTTCGAGGCGACGTCAAAATCGGCTCCCGGGTTGGTCTCGGCAATGACACGCTTGACCTGGCGCGCCGTGCCTACCGGCACGGTGGATTTATCAACGACCAGGGTATAGCCCCGCAAGTGCTCCGCTATCTGGGTGGCGGCGGCGTAAACATATTTGAGATCGGCATGGCCATCGCCACGGCGCGTGGGTGTGCCGACGGCTATGAAAATGAGGTCTGCGTTACCAATCCAGTCCTTGAACTCGGTTGAAAACTGCAGGCGACCAGCCTGGACATTGCGTTGTACCAGACCGTCCAGCCCCGGTTCGTAGATCGGAATTTTGCCGTTCTGCAGCGCCTCAACTTTGCGCAGGTCTACATCCAGACAAGTGACATTGGCCCCAAACTCGGCAAAACAGGCACCGGACACCAATCCCACATAGCCAGCGCCTATCATTACTACATTCATGATTTTTCCTTATGCATGTGTTTCAGGTACCACTGGACGAACTTGTTAATGCCATCTTGCACCGCCATTTTCGGCTGGTAACCGATATCCTCGATCAGGTTATCAATGTCGGCATAGGTTGCCGTCACATCGCCGGGCTGTATGGGCAGTAATTCCCGCTTGGCGGTTATTCCCAGCGCATTTTCGATCGCTTCGATAAAGTCGGTCAATAATACCGGCTTACTGTTACCAATATTGTACAGGCGGTAGGGGGCACTGCTGGTACCGGGATCCGGGTAGCTGGCGTCCCAGTCGGTATTGGCAGTAGCGGGTTTGTCGGTGACGCGAATGATGCCCTCAATGATATCGTCGATATAGGTAAAATCGCGCTGCATATTGCCCTGATTAAATACCTTGATGGGTTCTCCGGCCAGTATGGCCTTGGTGAACAGGAAAAGCGCCATATCGGGTCGCCCCCAGGGGCCGTAGACGGTAAAAAAGCGCAGTCCTGTGGTGGGTATCCTAAAGAGGTGGGAATAGGTGTGGGCCATCAACTCGTTGGCCTTCTTGCTGGCGGCGTAGAGCGAAATCGGGTGATCCACGTTGTCGTGCACTGAAAACGGCATTGAGCTGTTCATGCCGTAGACAGAACTGCTGCTGGCGTACACCAGGTGACCAATGGTGTGGTGCCGACAGCACTCCAGCAGGTTGGTAAAACCCACGATATTACTATCGATATAAGCGCGCGGATTCTCCAGTGAGTAGCGAACACCCGCCTGCGCGGCGAGATTAATGACGGCATCGAAATGATTCTGAGAAAACAGGGCCTCCATCGCGGCGCGATCATGCAGGTCCATTTTGTTGAAACTGAAGTTGGGCTGCCTGGTGAGCCTGACCAGCCGGGCTTCTTTCAAACTGACAGCGTAGTAGTCGTTGAGATTGTCCAAGCCTATGACAGAGTCGCCGCGCGCCAGTAACTTTTCACTGAGATGATAGCCGATAAAGCCGGCTGCGCCGGTAACGAGTATACGCATATGAATAAGTCTGCTTCGCGACGCTGGATGAGTATGATAAATTGTTTTTTGCGTAATTGCATCGAATCGAGGTGCACGTTTACCACGGCATACCGCGGTAGGGCGTCCACGCGGGTAAAATTGGTTATACTTCTCGCTATTTAGGAATGATTAATATTAGGGAAGGACAAGATGACCGATACGGTATTGGTGACAGGAGGGGCGGGTTACATCGGCAGTCATGCATGTGTCGCGTTGATTGAGTCCGGGTGCGACGTCGTGGTACTCGACAACCTGTGCAATAGTAGTATGGTCGCGCTGCATCGTGTGCAGGAGATTTGTGGCGTATCACCCGTTTTCAAGCAGGGCGACATCCGGGATAGGGAGTGTCTCGATCAGCTTTTCCGCGCGCACCGAATAGACGCTGTGCTGCATTTTGCCGGTCTCAAGGCAGTGGGTGAGTCCGTTGGACAGCCACTTGCGTACTATGACAATAATGTGGCCGGTTCACTGATATTGCTGGCTGCGATGCAGCAAGCCGGAGTCTGTAATCTGGTGTTTTCGTCCTCGGCCACGGTGTACGGCGATCCGATTTCGGTACCCATCCGCGAAGATTTTCCCGTCGGCCCCACCAGTCCGTATGGCCGCACCAAGCTGATGGTGGAGGATATTCTGGCCGATTGGCAAGCGGCGAACCCGGAGTGGAGTGTTGGTCGATTGCGCTATTTCAACCCGGTGGGCGCGCACCCCAGCGGGCGTATAGGGGAAGACCCACAGGGAACGCCCAACAACTTGATGCCGTTTGTGGCGCAGGTGGCGGTGGGCAAGCGTGAGAAATTGTTTGTTTTTGGCGACGATTATTCGACGCTGGACGGTACCGGTGTACGCGACTATATCCACGTGATGGATCTGGTGGAGGGGCATGTCGTCGCATTGGACTATATTCGGCGTGAACGCGGTCTGCGCACCATCAATCTGGGGACCGGTACTGGCGTGTCGGTGCTGGAGATGGTGAGTGCCTTTGAGCGGGTCAGCGGTCGGGCCGTGCCCTATGAAATCGTTGGTCGTCGTCCGGGTGATATTGCTACCTGCTGGGCTGATCCCGCGTTAGCACAGGCGTTATTGCAGTGGAAAGCGTCGCGTAGCCTGACACAAATGTGTGAAGACACCTGGCGCTGGCAGTCGGGCAATCCCAGAGGATACGCCTGATCATCACGTTTACTCTCGCCAAATTGCTGTCTCTGCTGATCTATCCGCTGAGTCTGAGTCTGCTGCTCGGCGTGGTGGCGCTGGTTTTGCTATGGTTGCAGTGGTCGCGTAGCAGTTTTTACATACTGCTGCTGGCCGTCGGTTGGCTGTATCTGTGCTCCACGTCCCTGTTCGCCAACGTGCTTACCGGCACGCTGGAGCGCGGGTTTGTGCCTCGGGCCATATCCGTCACTGCGCCTGCCGATGCTATCGTGCTGCTCGGCGGTGCGATGCGCGGTGATACGCAGTTGGGCACACTTGCCGATCTCAATCAGCACGCCGACCGCCTGGTGCATGCCGTGGCGCTTTATAAAGCAGGCAAAGCGCCCGTGGTTCTATTGACCGGGGGTGGGGTCGATGGTGCGCGCACAGAAGCTGAGCAGATGAAAGATCTGCTTGAGGTGATGGGAGTGCCTAACCGGGATGTGCTGTTGGAAAGCAAAAGCCGCAATACCCACGACAACGCCGTGTACAGCGCAGAACTTCTCAAGGCGCAAGGCATTGATCGCATACTGCTCGTGACATCGGCATTTCATATGCGGCGTTCACTGGCGTTGTTTGAGGCCCAGGGTCTGAATGTCGTTCCGGCACCGACTGATTATCAGCGACTGATTACGCCAGGGATGCTACCCGGTTGGTTGCCGACCGTGAGCGATCTTTACCAGAGCACAAATGCCCTGCATGAGATCGTGGGGTATTGGGCCTACCGCTGGCGCGGCTGGTTGTGAGGTGCTAGTTGGTGAGTTATAGACGTAGTGGATCACCGCGTATGCAAGGCCGCAGTGAAAAAGGGTGCCCTGGCCAAGGCCGGTCAGGACACCAAGTGGCCGGTAGTTTCTATGGCGGCGGGTAACGGGTAGAGACCCCTGCCACGGCTACCGTGAGAACTCAGGGTAAGTGCGTCATTTTGTATTCGCTGTAGCTCACGCCCGTCCAGCGCCGAAACGCGCGGTAGAAGCTGTTGACCTCCAGATAGCCCAGTTCATCCGCCAGGCACTTTCCGGGTCGCCACATAGTGCGCAGTACCTGCTCACAGCGATATTGACGCGCGCGATCCAGCAGGAACTGGTAGCAGGTGTGATCAGCGCGCAAGCGACGACGCAAGGTGGTGCCACTCATGCCCAGTGACTCAGCGACAGAGTCTGCCCGCAAGCGGGCAAGATCCCCTCCGAGCAGGATTTTCAGCACGCGATCAGTGGTGCGCGACAGCGCGAGGTAGGCGGGTTTTTCAGGCGGTGGCAGGGTGTCGTCCCAACCGTTGTTCGATAGCAGTGATTGATCCATAGCCATAACATCCTTGTCGTGGTTTTAGAGGATTTTTGCCGCGTAGCCAGGTTGATTCGAGCTCGACAAATTTGGCGAGTGTGTCTGGCAACGGTCTATTTAAAACTAGCACAAATTCTGCGTTGTGGAAGTGATCGCGTCAGCTTGCCCGGATTTGGTTGTTTTACGGGCGAGGGCAGGGGGCAATCCATTACCGCTGCAATGCTCGCAATAATCTCCCACTCCGTCGCGCTCAGCACGCCATCGCTGCCGGCGGCCAGTACCATGTAAAACCCAATGTGAGATCACTATGCCAAAGACATATACCCGACTGACCAAAGAAGAACGATACCAGATGTATGAGAGAGGGATAGAGGGATAGAGGGATGGTCACTTAAACTGCTGGAGCCAGAGAAGGAGCATCTCCACACGATCACGTTTGATAACGGCAAAGAGTTTGCTTACTACGCTCAAATTAAGAAAGTGCGCGGCGCAGACAACTGTTTTGCGCACCCTTACCACTCGTGGGAGCGTGGCCCAAATGAAAATCATAATGGGCCGCGCTTTAAGTTATATTGGCAATATTGAGCGTAGGTCACATGCTGTGAAAGTGGCTGAATCCTTTGTCTGGGGCGATAGAGGTTGGGGTCTGTGGGTGCGCTCTGCCATCACTTCCTTGGTCTTGGTATGCCGCTCCCAGCGCCGACGGGGTTTCGTTGCCATCGGGGTTAGAAATAGCTGTTCAATACTAAAAATGCGCCCCCGCTCAGCAGAGCAGTGGCGGGTAGAGTAATCACCCAGACGGTACACAACTGACCCTTCCAGCGCCTGTTAGCGTCGTCTGGTCGTGCAGACGATCCGTTCGTCGACCGCCACCTGGATGATCCTGTCACCTACAAATTGTGTACCGCGCCAGCCATCATCGAACGCATTGCGGCGCTGCTTGGTCCAGACCTGCTTCTGTGGCACTCGAGATATTTCAATAAGCCCGCGACAGGACCACCGATTCCCTGGCATCAGGATGCGCCTTTCTGGAACATGGAGCCGAACAACTGCGTATCGGCCTGGCTCGCACTGGACGATGTCACGCAAGCGAACGGGTGTGTGTACGTTGTTCCAGGCTCCAACCAGACCCAGCTTCCGCAGATCCCCTCGCAAGACACGGGGCGGTTTGGCAGGCAGGCAGACATTTCGGAGTATGACGTCAGCTCCGCGATTCCGCTGGAGTTGCCGCGGGGCGAATTTTACCTGTTCCACAGATTGTTGCTCCATCGCTCCGACAGTAATCCCGGAAGTGGATCGCGCCTCGCCTTGTCAATGCAATTCATATCACCCGAGGTCAAGCTGGGTCTGGAAAAACGCAAATTGAAAGTACGTGATTTTGGTGTGCAACTGGTGAGAGGTCAGGACCGTTTGCAACTCAACCCCCGCGCCGAGGCTCCGCTCGGCGGCAATTAGACCACTAAGACTAATGGCCGGCGATTTCTTGCGCCACACGATTCGCCAACCACGGTGCAATGGAATATTTTCCTGTGTCGATGGAGTAGTACTGTCCCTGTCGCACCACCCCAAAACGGTCTCTGCGATGAATCGTGGACGTCGCGCTGGCCAATGAACCACGCCCCTGGGCGAAAACGTAGCCCCCGGCCAGCCTTATATCCTCTGCATCTCGCAGGAGTTCCTCTACCCCATGAAACGCGCTGGCCAGGCCCGCGCGAATGGCGGTCAAAATGTGCTCCCGGTGGGATGGCTTTGCCGCGAAAGACATATCCGGTGAGCTGTTATCGCTCTCGTACACTAATCCTGCCGGGTACCAGGACAGGTAGAAGTCGCGACCGTTGTAATTCTTGATATCACCATAGGGGCCGACAGCGAGTACCGCGCTTGGCAGATCGCACGCTTTTCGGGTACGAACAAAGAGCGAGAGGCGGTAACGGTTTGACCATTCGGCGGGTGGTGGCACCCCGGCGCAGCGATCAATGTCGATACGTCCGTACCACAGGGCGTTGACGACGACATCGAAGGATGCCGCGTTGTCCTGTGTGATCACGCGCCATGGTCCCGCGACCGCGCCGACGGGTTCGACTGCAGTCACCATTGTGTTCATGTTCTGCCAAATATTCGGTTGCGCGGCCAGAGCGGCGCACAACTGATCCGCTATCCAGTTCGTCTGGATCGATCGTTCCGGTATTAAAAAGCCCGCTTGCACCAGATCCGGGTTGGCAATCGCGTCCAGTTCGTTCCCAGGAATCGGTTTGACGCTGGCATTGAGAACATCAACGAGGTAATGACGAGCCTCCGCACAATCACGAATCAGTTCACTCACCTGGTGGTAGTAATGCCGTGCTTGGTCTGCCTGAATAATTGAGTCTCGGTGTATCAGGAACACATCATCCGAACGGGTTATATGTGCTGCCATCGACTGCTCGATGAGAGATTTCATCAGTGGCGCAAAAGCGAGCCCGGCCGGAATCAGCGCTTTGGCTGTCTTCAGGCTGGAATCCGCACCATACAGGTAACCGAGGTGAATTTTACCTTCGTTCCAGCGGCTGGCGCCACTCATCGGTGCGGCTTCAAGATCAAACAGCTCAACCCTAATCCCCTTGCGGGCCAGTAGCAGCGCGATACAGGAACCCAGAATACCAGCGCCCAGAACGGCTACATGTTTGCGGCGATTGGATTTGACCATGGCGCAGCTACGCCCCGCACATTTCGAAGCGTTCCTTTGCCCATCCCTGCATTTTCGCACTGCGGGCGGCGAGTAGTTCCGGTGTGCCGGGAGCTGCCAACAGCGGGTGCAGGCTTGCAGCGGTGGGGAAAAGGAGTGTGCCTCGTTCGTCGCGCAGTTCCCTGACAACAGGGAAAACGTTTAAAAATACGGCAAACACCAGGGATTCACGTTCACCCGTATCGATCGCTGCGCGGGATACAATGTTCAACCTTGCTTCAACATTGGCGCTCCAACCAGCCACGATGGCCTGCGACGCCAGCTTGCTCCATCCGTCCGTGAGGCCGCCATCCCGGTAGTCCCATCGCAGGTAGAGCACTTCCGGTACATGCTCCAGTGGTCCGGCCAGCAGCATCTCCATCAGGAAGGGTTCATTGGCCCAGAAGCCACCCGTGCCCATATCCGGAAAGCGCAACTGCCCCGCACACTCGCTACGCAACATAGCGCGCAGCGGCGATCCTCGTTGGGGAGCCATTAACAGGGTTAACAATCGCTCCGCCACAGATCCGAGGTAGGCCGGCCCTGTTGAGACATGATCGGTGGCGCCGAAATGTCCCATGTCACAGTAAGCGCCTGCTACCTGTGGGTGGGCCCGCAATGTTGCAAGCATATGGCCGGTGTACTGCGGCAACAGAATGTCGTCATGGAAATAGATAAAAAAGTATGGGGTGCGCACTTCCCCGAGCAGGAAATTGACGTTGCCAGCCCAACCAAGTCGTTCCTCCTGCTCATGCACGATGATACGGGAATCAGCGGCTGCGTGAGATCGCACGATATCTGCGGTCTGATCGTCACCCGCATCGATGGAGACCACAATGGACACAGCGTGATATGTCTGGCCGCGCGCAAAATACAGGGTGCGGTCGATGAACGAGGCCGCCATATAGGCGGGGATGAGGATAGAAACTTCAGGGTCTCTGGCGTTTTGGCGCATGCTGAACCCCTACCTGCTAGTCCCTGGTGATAATGTAGTCGGACGGATTAAATGAAAAGTCGCTGAAAACAATCAGGCTTGGCGAGTCGCCAAGGTAGATTTGGCTGGACCATACCGGTGCACAAAGCATCAATGCGTTTGCATCGCGTCCGAGCACAACGGACCCCTCCTCGCTGTTCAGCGAAAAATCAACCTGGATCTCGCCTGAGACGCACAGCATTAGCTGCGTACCCGTTCGATGGGCGTGGCCTCCTCGTCGGGCTCCGTGTTTGCAGTTGACAAGGAACGAGCGTATGGGTGAAAAATTCAGCGCCGCAAAGTCTACCGGTACCAACACGCCGCGGCTGTCTTCCACACCTTTAAAGTGCAGCACCGTGACCCTGCCATCAAAATAAGACTGTTGCATACCGAAAGGCTCTGCGCCCTGAGGCGAACACGCGGACAATACAGGGGTAAGCGATGGTGATCCAGCCCAGTATCGGCGAATGTGAACTGTTATGCAATCAGGACCCACTGGTCTGCCGGTCACACCCGGCCCCAACCTGTCGGTGCAGATGAGAGCAGGTGACTCCGACCAGAGTTTAATAAACTTTTTGGGGCACCAGGTATCTCTTCTGAATTGATCTGTCGGGTTCTAACTCGAAGATTAAGCTGCCTCAGGCAATCAACGATCCATAGCCAGTGGTGGCTCCTGATCTTTGCTTCTCGCTCACTTGCGGTCTCCAGTGACACCTTGAGCAGACACAAAAAAAGCTGAACCTTACGGATCAGCTTTTGAATTTTATGGTGCCCAGAAGAGGACTTGAAC
>CAWWAG010000056.1:0-18250 GCA_963934845.1 uncultured Halioglobus sp.
CGGGGTCGCCCAGACGGGGTCGCCCAGACGGGGTCGCCTCTCTCGCCATTGCCCGATGCTGACGGTGCATCAAACTTCATCCGCTCCAGAGGCACATGGTCTCTTTCAAGCACAAGAGATTGGAGATCATTCAGGTCTTTTGCAGAATGCGAACCGCATTCAAATATCAGGGTGTTAGACTCCTATAATCTCAGTACTAAAGCCCTCATATAGTAATAAATATGGCGTATCAGATGGTCAGAGCAGGTAAGGTGCTAACAGCTGCCTATCTCATAACAACACTTCTAATCGCCTGCAGCGACACCAACGACCCCCGCGGCAAACCCGGCACTCGCGTATGACTTGCCAGGCGATATTGCGGACACCGAGCAAACCGGTGTTGATCAATATTCATGGAAGACCTTTCTGGCACTTAACGCACCGGTAGAGGGCGTGTGGGTTTCGCTCTAGGGTGGCAACCCTACCCATTAAGTTTGCTGGTGCCTGGATCAAACACTGGCCGCTGTCGCGGGAAAATCCCAGCTGCGCCGACAGGTTCCGGTTGAGGCAAACTACCCCATGGAATCTTACGTGCGTTCCAACTGTAATGCCTGTCACGGCAAATCAAACATTAAACAGTAGGATGGGACGGCCCGGAACATGGATTTTGTCTACTGGATCCCGGTGGAATCCGGTGCCGTCTGGTGTGACCTGAACGCGGTAAACCCCTGCAGCTGTTAGAATCCAATCAGTCAATGACTGCAGCAGGCATGGCCACGCGACAGGCCTGCGGTTTAACGCCCTTAGAAGATATTTTCAAGCTCGGAGGCGGGCGTAGTTGCAGTAGGCCTCGGCACGACCTTTTTTACAGCCGTTGTCACAATGGGAGCTAGCTCTATGGCGCGCGACTGTGGCTGAATGCCCAACGGTTCTTCTATGAATGCAGGCGCTGGGGAAATCCCTAACGGCTCATCCTCCGGCGTAAGTACTGGGGAAATTCCAAGCGGGTCTTCATCTGCTAAAGAACTCGAGGGGTTTCCCAGCGACTTCTCGTCCAGGGCTGGCGCTAAAGGGACCAAGTGGACCACTGGCTCTGGCATCATTACCGCGGTGGGAACGGATTCGAACTCGCTCTGTACGGGGATTGGGTCTGGCACAACGGCTGGTTCCAGTTGCTGAGGAAACAGCTCTGGCCAAATCGCTGATTGAACCGGCGGGGCTGACTCTTCTGCAACAGGCTCCACAGCCAACTCAACTTCAGCCTCTATCGGTATCTGGCCTGCCTCCATCTCGCCCAGCAGAATACCGACTGCTGTGAAGAAGCGCTTGTAAAAATCCTTATCGTCGATAGTTTCTTCCGAAACCTTCACCAGTGAATCGACGCTCTGACCGATGGGCAGCGAGATTGAGCCAAACGCGCTGAGACCAACACTAGCGGAACTGCTGTTCTTTTTCAGGTCGTAAGTACTGACTACGCCGGTGGCAAAAATCGTGCTGCCGCTGTTCTCGGGTACGCAAACGATGTTCATCTCGATGAAAGCGTTCTCCCCCCTGGTAGCCTTGCGTGCTTTAACTGCATCACTGTTGGCGAGATCAATCAGGTAACCCTGCCCAAGCAGAGAGCGACGTGCGCTTTCACAGGCCAGGTCAACGCCGCCATCGACTCGCAACTTGAAGGGGCTGTCGTTGGAGAAGCTCTCGTTGATATAAACAGCCTTTTTACTGCAGGCGGCCACAAACAGAACACTAAGAAGTAGAAGCAGTATTTTCGATCTGTATTTCATATCAATGCTTGTTGGCACGCCGGGGGAAGATAGGACTACAAACTATAAGTGCAGTTTAGTAAAATTCACACCCTTTTCAGGCTGCATTTATGCATGGGATTTTCACCAAATAAGCCTGACAACGGCAGGAATTCGGTATCGGTATTTCCTACCGGGTAGCGCGGATATCAATCGACAGGGGCACAACCCTGCGTGCACACCCAGTCGCACGTTGCATAATCTGAAAACGAAGCCCATGAATTACAGGGCACGGTCCAGCCAAGCCTGAGTCGTCACCCAAAGGCGGCTGGCTGCGACTTTCGCGAATGCTAATAACGAGTATCTCCAGAAAATGCTGACGATACGTCATGCCGCTCGCCAAATCAGGTTAAAATATGGCCCAACACATCCCCGCCAAAAGGTGCGAAATCGTGATCGTAGTGTTTATAGTCAATCTGACCATCATTGGTCTGGCGGTGATGATTCACTACGAGTTCCTACACCGGATCACGCTATTGATGCCGAAGCTGACAATTCGGCACCGCTTTCGTATCGTGCTGGGCGTATTCTTCGCGCTTTCTGCACACGCGGCAGAAGTCTGGATTTTCGGGATCGCCTATTATTTTATGAACCATGCCAACGCCTGGGGTTCCCTGACTGGGTATTTTGATGGCAGCCTACTGGATTGTGTTTACTTTTCCTTCACTTGCTACACCACGCTGGGCATCGGCGATATCGTACCTGTTGGCGATCTGCGCTTTCTCGCCGGGCTTGAATCCCTCACCGGATTGGTACTGGTTACCTGGACCGCTTCCTTCCTCTATCTTGAAATGACACGCTACTGGGATGGCAAGTAATGCCGCGAGCTTGAGGCGCTTTCATTAAGTGGTGATTGGACGGTGATGGCTAATACTTGCGACTGCTATGCTATGCTGATCTACCCAGCGATCATGAGAAGCTTTTCTCAGACACGTACATCCAGAGTGACATGAATATTCATCGTAGAAAATTACTGGCCGCTGCCGCTGCCGCGGCGGCGGCCGCCGTCGTTGGGTGCAGCAAATCCACATCGGTTAATCTCGATACCCTGACGGCAACATCAGCTGCTGATAAAAATGCACGCACGCCCCTCAAACAGGCCCTGGGCGAAAAGCCAAACATTCTCCTGTTGTGCATTGACGATTTGAATGACTGGGTAGGCTACCTCGGCACACATCCCGGAGCCTACACACCCAATATCGATCGCCTGCGTGCCCAGTCGTACTCCTTCAATCGTGCCTACTGCACTGTGCCGGTGTGTATTGGCAGTCGCGCTTCAGCGATGTGGGGACTGCGCCCGGAAACGACACAGGTGCATGAATCCTGGGATATGGCCGCCTATGGGCAGTTGCTAAAATCGCAAGAATTGCGCCCTCTGCCGCTGTTTTTTTCCGAATCCGGATACGAGACAATATCCACCGGCAAAGTATTTCATAGGCCCATAGGTACCAAGCGTTTCTGGGAAGTGTACCAGCCCTATAAGACTATGCCGCTTACCTTCGGTGACCATGGAACACTGTTCGATTACGGCTTGCTGGAACCCGGTGAGGTTCACAGCGACCAGATTTCGGCCAATTTTGCGATCGATCAATTGAATTCCAGTCGCACCAGGCCCTGGTTCATGGCGATTGGTTTGTTTCAGCCGCATGTGCCATGGCGATTGCCGCAGTGGGCGTTTGACCTGCATCCCCTCGACGAGGTCGTGCTCCCCGAAGTCCGCGCTGACGACCTGGACGATATTCCCCGGGGGGGTGTGGCACTCGCCGACGAACCGCTAACCGAACTCAATGGTAAAAGAATCACGCAGAACGAGCTGGTGCTGGGGTCCGGGCTCTGGAAGGAGCACATTCAGGCCTACCTCGCCGCGTGCAGCCACACCGACGCCATGGTCGGCCAGATACTTGATGCGCTGGATGCCAGCGCCTATGCGAACAATACCGCGGTCGTCCTGTGGTCGGATCACGGTTACCATTTGGGTGAGAAGCTACACTGGCGCAAAATGGCGCTATGGGAACACGCAAACCGCGTTCCCTTGCTGATCCGCGCACCCGGCATGGTCGAGCCGGGCGGCGGTTTTGACCTGCCTGTTAGTCTGCTTGATCTGGCACCAACACTCACCAACATCGCAGGTATTCCGACGCCCGCTCAATTTGAAGGCGCCAGCCTGTTGGGGATAACACCAGAGATCGCCGCGACGCGCCCGGCCCAGATGCGCTGGGGAGATGCTGTTTCCACACGCATCGGAAAATGGCGTTGGACCAGATATCCCGACGGCGGCGAAGAGCTATACGACCTCTCCATCGACCCCCAAGAGTACAACAACTTACTGGGAAAAACGGGCAAACATACAGGCGGACTTGCCACGCTCACCTAAGGTCCAGAGTGCGACGACCAAATGGGCGATTAGTCGAGTTGGATAGGCGTTGCACACGCTGGCACTGGGTTCGTCACTGCACCAATGATGCGTGCCTCGGTATATCCGCCATCGTGCAGCGCCTCGCATAGGCCCTCAGACCGCTCCGGGGGTAACGCTATCAACAAGCCACCACTGGTCTGTGGATCAAACAGCAGCTGTCGGCGCGCTTCATCCACCGACACTGAATGCTGTACAAAGTGGCCCCCGCTGTGCGCGTTAGCGGCATGCATGGTACTCACAATGCCAACGCGAATCTGTTCGAGTGCACCGCTGAGCACCGGCAACTGTGACAGCTCCAGGCGCGCACCGTGCACACCCGCCAACATTTCCAACAGGTGCCCGAGTAGGCCGAAGCCGGTGATATCCGTGCAGGCACTGGCGCCATATGCTACGGCCAGCTCTGCCGCTGCCCCATTGCCCTGCAGCATGGCCGCTATCGCGGCGCTGATATCGCGCCCATCTGCCGCAAGCTGCATATGTGCGGCGAACAGGGCACCGGTGCCCAGAGCTTTGGTCAGCACTAATTGGTGGCCCGGCTGCGCGCCGACCTTGGGCAATAGTGCTCCATCGTGGGCCATGGCGACCCCGTTGACGACAAATCCGAGGCTCAGCTCCGCACCCTGCATGCTGTGACCACCCTCCAGACGACAATCCACAGCGGCGAATTCGTGCAGTGCACCTGCCAACAGTTGCTCTAGCTCACGCTGCAACATCGCGTTGCTGGCATAGGGCAGAATCACAGCCGCCAGCGCCGAGACAGGCCGCGCACCGCAGGCATAGAGATCACTAAGCGCATGTTGCGCAGCGATGCGCCCCATCTGCCAAGGATCTGACACCAGTTGGCGCAGCACATCCAGACTTTGCACCACCGAGCCTGCCGGGGGGGAGTGTAAGGCCACAGCATCATCGCCGGTGCCGACACAGTGCTGAGGGTAATCGAGACTGAGCTGCGCCAGCGCTGCGCCCAGCGCATCCGCACCCACCTTGGCTCCGCAGCCACCGCAGACCGGTTGCTGTGAAGTGTGCTGCAGCTCCGGCAAGCTGTCCTTTGTCTTGTCGCCCATACTGAGCGGCAGATTCTCGAAACGCGCCATGAACGCCCTATCAATACTGTCCTTCCACCGCCAAACCCAATGGCCCGTTGCGCTGAAACCGGCCCTATCCGCAGTCGCGAGTTTATCGCCCAGCGAGATCAAGGAGAGAAATCGCCGCTGCGGGCGATGTTGCCGCAACACCTTGTGCAATAAAAATGCGCGTAGGTTGTGTGCGAGCACAGGGCCTTGTCGCACGGCGTAAACACCGGCTTTAGGGCGGGGATAGTTGACCTGCACGGCGATGTCCCCGGCACCGAATATGCAGTCATCGTGCATCGCCTGTAACGTGTCGCGCACGGTCAGGAAACCCCGTTCATCCGTGGCTAAACCACTGGCAGCAATCCACTGCGCAGGCGCTGCGCCGGTACACCAAAAGAGCTCGTCGTAGGCCGCGCGGGTTCCATCCGCCAAGGTAAGTTCACTGCCAACCACCGCCGCAATACGCGCATTGCAGTGCACACGAACACCCCAGCGCTGTAACTGTGCCATCACTGACCGGCGGGCGCGGGCACCATGACCCGGCAAAATTTCGGGTGCGGCGCACCACAGATCAAAACATCCCCGCCTTTCCTGCAAGCGGTACGCCATTGCCAGCACCAGTTCAACGCTACCAGCGCCACCACCCACCACGGCAATGCGGCAGTCTTCGCGTTCGTCCCAGGCGATAACGCGGCCGTACACCGCCTGCCAACGCTGCCACAATCCCGCCACCGGCTTTACCGGGGTGGCGTGTTCCCGCGCGCCGGGAACCGAATTGAGTTCGGGCTGAGAGCCTATATCGAGGCTGACGACGTCGTAACTGATCGGTGGACGATCAGACAGCGACAGACACTGTGCGGCTGGATCGATAGCCGTCACTTGCGCCGTTATAAAGCGCACTTCGGCCCACTGACACAGGCGCGCCAGATCAATATGTGATTCTTCAAAGCGGTAGTGGCCGCAAATAAGGCCCGGCAACATGCCGGAGTAGGGGCTGTGACTGGCCGGGGAGATCAGCGTAATGCGCAGCCCCGCGATGGGCTGCATGGCCAGCATGCGCAGCGCCAGCACATGGCTGTGGCCGCCGCCCACCAGTACCAGGTCGCGGTGCAGCTCTTTGGCCGCCTGCACGCTAGGCGCCCCGCTCCGCCCAGGCCACGACGGCCTGGCGCTCGCCACTGAACAGCAGTTCTCCCGCGCGCTTCGACAGCTGATACTCGTACATCGGGTCGTAGTATTTCTCCAGCAGCAGGGCGACCCAGTGCCGGTGCAGGGACAAATCCGACGTCTGCCATTGGTGTTCAAAGGCCAGACTCATCGCTTCACTGACCTGCTGGCAACGCAGACCACCGAGGCGCTTGCTAATCCGTCCCAGATCCTGCTGCAATTTTTCACTGTGCAGTCGTGCGCCAGCCTCCCCGAACTTCCGTGTATATCGCCGGCCCAGGTCTACCACGTAATCCCCAATAACCACATCGATACGCTCGTCGAGGCTCTCCTCTACGACCATCATAGGCGCGACACGCATTTTCTCGCGCAGCGATTCCGGCAGGGCCAGATTGCCGATCAGGCGGCCCTCATCTTCCAGAAAAATGCGCGGCTGTCCGTGCGCCAGCAATCGCAACAGGGCGATACTGATACTATTTTCAAAATCGATCTGGCTGGGTTGCGGTGTGAGCATCTGGCCAAAACTGGAGCCGCGGTGATTGGCCAGCCCCTCCAGATCGACGGCGCGTGTGAGCCGGGCGATCACCCGCGTCTTGCCGGTGCCTGTTTTGCCACTGATCAGCACAAAAGACGCACTATCGAGCGAGCGCTCCAACTCCTCCAGCAAAAATCGCCGCATGGCCTTGTAGCCGCCAAGAACCAGGGGATAATGGATACCTGCGTCGCGCAACCACTGCTGTGCGGTTTGCGAGCGCAGGCCGCCGCGGAAGCAATAGAGGTAACCCTGTGGATGCTGCCGGGCGAACGCCGCCCACTGGGCCACGCGCTGCGCCTTCAGTTCACCGCGAACCAACTGATGACCCAACGCAATGGCCGCTTCCTGCCCCCGCTGTTTGTAACAGATGCCCACCTGCGCGCGCTCGTCGTTGCTCATCAGGGGCAGGCTGAGCGCGGAGGGAAACGCACCGCGTGCAAACTCCGCCGGCGCGCGCATATCCATCATGGGGGTGGGGCTAAGAAATAGCGCGCGATAGTTGTCGATGTCGGGGCGCGCTGACATGATTAGCGTTTACTGCACCTCGCCGCCGAACAGCGCCAGCACGCGTTCCTGCAGACCGGTGATTGCATCGGCCATCAAGGCGAAGTCAGCGTCCAGACGTGCGGCCTGGTCTGCTTCGGGAATGTCTTCGTTCTCTGTCATCAACTCATCCGCGAACTTCAGACGACGCAGGCACAAATCCTCGGCCAGCAGCAGCGACAGCCGCTCGTCCCAGTTCAGTGCGAGGCGGGCAACCTGTTTGCCCGCGTTCAAATGAGTCTCCACTTCTTCACTCAATAAATCAACGCCGCGGCAGCGCACCACGCCGCCTTCGTCGCCCGGATCACGCAGCTCACACTCCTGCCCCAATTCAAAATCGTCTGGCAGGTTCTGATGCGACAGCCAAGCGGTCATCACCGCAGCGGGGGCATTATTAACCTGTGGCAGCACGGCCGGAAAGCTACCCACACACTCCCGCAGCAGGCCCAGTAGCTCCTCTGCGCGCGTGGCACTGGCAGCATCGACGAAGATCCAGTTCGCCTTCAAATCGATGTAGGCATATACATAGGTGGAGCGACTGAAGGCCCGGGGCAGGCAGTCCTGGACAATCTCGTCTTTCAGATCGAGCCGCTCCTTGCGATAGACCTTGCGACCCTGCTCGGATTCGATATCGGCTACTTTTTGATCCAGCTGTTCGCGCACCACCGTGGATGGCAGCAGCTTTTCCTCGCGCTTCAATTTGAGCAGAATACGTCCAGTGGCCGCGTGCACCAGCGCACTGGATTCCTCGCCCAGTGGCGGCACCCAGCCAAACGTCGATGCCTGGGACTTGGCGCAGGGCACAAAACTGCGTGGGTCGAGTTTCTCTGTCAGCACTTCAGGTGAGAGGCCAAACGGTTGGGTCAGGCGATAAGCGCGAATATTCTTGAACCACATGGGGGGTTTCTACCTCTGGCAAAAGCGGTGGATTGTAACCCAGCGGCGTTCTAATACCAGCGAGTATCCTGGCAGAGGCTGAGACAACGGTCAAAAAGGCCGTGGGGGGAAGAAAGCCACAGCCCGTACAATTTATTAACCTACCTGACCCCGGGCGCCGTTGTAAGCGCGGCTCGAAACCGCTTTAATCCCCTATCGTGAGCCAGCTTGCCCCGGGCGCGCCCCGCGGCGCGCCCACTACCGAGGTATGCAGTTATGTCCAACACCGCCAAAACCACCCCTTCCCGAGCGCGTAAGCTACGTAACGTCGAACATTGGGATCTGGAAACTGATGTCGCCATCGTCGGTTTCGGTGGAGCGGGCGGCTGCGCCGCCATTGGGGCTGCGGATGCAGGCTCCAGCGTCACTATCTTCGAAGTGGCCAGTGCCAGCGGTGGCTCCACGGCTATGTCCAGTGCGGAAATTTACATGGGCGGCAACGGCGGTACGCGAGTGCAGCAGGCCTGCGGCTTCAAGGACAGCACCGAGGACATGGTCACCTACATGATGATGTCTGCGGGGCCGCAAGCAGACGAGGAGAAAATTCGCAACTACTGTGACAACAGCACCAACCACTTTCAGTGGCTGGTCGACATCGGCGTACCGTTCAAAGACAGCTTTCACCAAGAGCGCGCCATCATGTGCCTGACCGATGACGGCCTGTTGTACACCGGTAGTGAAAAAGCCTATCCCTTCGTGCAGCAGGCCAAACCCTGCCCGCGCGGCCACAATCTATACGTAGAGGGCGACAATGGCGGCCCACTCTTTATGAAGATTATCACGGAGAATGTGGAAAAGCGTGACGCGATCAGTGTCGAGTATGAAACCCGCGCTCTCACCCTGATAGTGAATGATGACGATGAAGTGGTGGGCCTGGTGGTACGCAAAAACCAGCAGGAACTCAATGTGCGGGCCCGCCAGGGCGTGATTCTCTGCGCTGGCGGTTTCGTTATGAACGAAGAGATGATAGGCAAATACGCACCTATGCTGACCCGCGGCAACACGCCCATCGGCAACCCTGGCGATACCGGCGCCGGCATTCTGATGGGCATGTCTGTCGGCGCGGCCGCGATAAACATGCACGAAGGCTTCATCACCGTACCCTACTACCCACCCGCCAGTATGACCAGCGGAATTGTCATCAACGATCAGGGCCAGCGCTTCATTAATGAGGATGTCTACCACGGCCGCCTTGGCGCGTTTATCCTGCAACAACAGTCCGAGCGTTTTTACTTTATTCTCACTGTCGCGCAATACGGTGATTACGAGCGCGTGAGCTATATGGGAGCCGAGGTCGCCGGAACGGGCGAGACCGTAGAGGAGCTGGAGCAGGAACTAGGACTGCGCGAGGGCACCCTGCAACAGACACTCAAAGTGTACAATGAGGATTGCGCCAACGGCGAGGACACCCAGTGCCACAAGGCTGCTGAGTGGCTGGAGCCACTGCTACCGCCTCTGGTGGCGCTTGACATAACACCTGGACGCGGTACCTTTTTGCCCTATTTCACGCTTGGAGGCCTGGACACGCTGCCCACCGGCGAGGCGGTCGACCCGGAGCGCGAAGTGATCCCCGGGCTCTATGCGGCCGGTCGCACGGCCTGTGGTGTGGTGCGCCGCGCCGAGGGCTACAGCAGCGGTATGTCGGTGGGCGACGCGACGTTCTCCGGGCGCCTGGCGGGCAAACAAGTTGCAGGGAGACAACGCACATGAGATTTCTTCACACAATGGTGCGCGCACGCGATCTGGATGAAACACTGGATTTCTACTGCGACAAGCTGGGTCTGATCGAAACCCGTCGCTATGACAGCGAAGCAGGGCGGTTTACGCTGGTCTTTCTGGCGGCACCCGGTGATGTCGAGCACGCCGAACAGAACCAGAGCCCCGTGGTGGAGATCACCTGGAACTGGGATACCGAGGAGTACCACGGTGGCCGTAATTTCGGACATCTGGCCTACAGCGTCGATAACATCTACGAGCTGTGTCAGCGACTGATGGACAAAGGGGCAGTGATCAATCGTCCGCCCCGCGACGGGCACATGGCATTTATCCGCTCGCCGGACGGCATCTCTATTGAGGTATTACAGGCGGGAGACTCACTGCCGCCGCAGGAGCCCTGGGTGTCGATGGAAAACACTGGCAGTTGGTAAGCTACCTGTTGGCAGTGCTCACGCCCTGACGCGCAAGAAGTTAAGAATCCAACCGGCCACACGGTTGCCTTCGTGGGTACCCTGTAAGGATGCCACACCCGATGTGTAGACGTCCTCTCCAATCAGCTCGCGTCTGAAGTCCATCACTTCACGGGACAGTTCGGGCACGAATTCCGGATGCCCCTGAAATGTCAGTATATGGTCGCCGACCTGAATGACGGCATTCTCACAAAAGTCGCTGCCCGCCAGCACCTCCGACCCATCGGCCACTTCCAGTACCTGATCCTGGTGGCTGACCAGTATTTGAAGATTCCTATCGCCCTGATCGTGCCATGCCGGCGCACGGCTAAAATAGTGGGTGTGCAGGCCCATACCCCAGCCCTTGGATGATTTCTCCACTTTTCCACCCAGCGCTTGCGCGACCAACTGATGGCCAAAACAAATGCCCACCAGTTTTTTGTGCCGGTGATGTAATTCGCAAACAAACTCCATCAGTGGTGCGATCCAGGGTTTGTTTTCGTACACGCCAGATTTACTACCGGTGATCAAATAGGCGTCGGCCTCATCAATATCCACTGGATATTGACCCTGCTCCACATCGTAAACCACAAACTCCAGCTTGGGATCAGCCCGCCCCAAGATTGCGATGAACATATCCGGATACTCTCCGAACCGGGGCACCCATTCGGGACGCACCGCGTCTGCTTTCAATATCCCCAGTTTCATACTCTGCCGTCTGCGCTCGCTTTAAAGGTCAAATTCCACCGCGAATGGTCGCAGATGCGCGCAATCATAGGCAGCGCGTGTGATACTGTCCATACCAGAGACAGGCTGGTAATGTGTGCGCTTCATCTACCATCGGTAATTACGACGTGATTTCCCCAAGGTTTTTTCTCACTATAGGGCTTCTGTTCAGCTCCGCCCTCCATGCATTCAGCGGTTCAGAATCCTGCCAGGGCTGCCACGCCGAGCAATACACACAGTGGCAGGGCTCCCATCATGATCTTGCAATGCAATTACCGGACGAAAACAGCGTGCTGGGGAACTTCAACAACGCCAGTTTTACCTACAACGGCATTACTACCCGATTCTTTCGTAAAGGTGACAAGTACATAGTCAACACGGATGGCGAGGACGGCAAATTACAAGATTTTGAAGTCGCTTATGTGTTCGGTGTTACGCCACTGCAGCAGTATCTGTTGCCGCTGTCACGCGGTCGACTGCAAGCCCTGAGTATTGCTTGGGATGCGCGATCGTCTGCCGAGGGCGGCCAGCGCTGGTATCACCTGTACCCTGATGAAACGATAGACTACCTGGATCCATTGCACTGGACAGGTAGCTACCAAAACTGGAATACCAGCTGCGCAGAGTGCCACAGCACTGACCTCAAAAAGAATTACACCGCCGCCTCGCGCTCCTTTGAGACAACGTTCGAGGAACTGAATGTCAGCTGCGAAGCTTGTCATGGCCCCGGCGACACGCACCAGGAGCTGGCTGAGGCGGGCAAACTCAAAGGCACATCGAATGGTGGATTTCCAACCGCACTGGCTCAGCGCGGACAGTGGGCACTGGCTGCCGATGCGCATATTGCCCAGCGCACCATGCCCCTTGAATCGAATGCACAGATAGACACCTGCGGCCGCTGCCATTCACGGCGCGGTACACTGGGCGACTATCACTACGGCGCCTCGCTGCTGGACACTCACCGCCTCGCCTTACCGCAGTGGCCCCTGTATTACCCGGACGGCCAGATTCGCGATGAGGATTATGTCTACGGCTCCTTCGTGCAAAGTAAAATGCACCAGGCGGGAGTCGTCTGTAGTAACTGTCACGAGCCGCACAGTCTGCAACTGCGGGCCCCGGGCAACGGGGTGTGCGCCCAGTGCCATGTGCCAGCACGCTATGACAACCCACAACACCACCACCACGTGGAGGAGTCAACCGGCGCCCAGTGTGCCAACTGCCACATGCCCGAAACCACCTATATGGGCGTCGATCCGCGCCGCGATCACAGCATGCGTATTCCCCGCCCCGACCTGAGCATGGTGATGGGAACACCCAATGCCTGTAACCAGTGTCACGAGGAGAAGGATGCGCCCTGGGCGCTGGATGCACTGCGTCAATGGGGTATACAGTTTCGCGATACCAGTACTCACCCCGCACGCGCCTTTCAACGCATCGCGCAGGGCGACAATCGTGTCGTGCCACAGCTCGTCGAGATCGCGAGCGATGTCAATGCTGCGCCCATCTGGCGCGCGACCGCAATGGAAGCACTGGGGGAAGTTGGCGGCGGACAAGCGCTGCAAACCGCAAGCCAGATATTGTACGACGACGACCCGCTTCTGCGGGCCAGCACCGTGCGTGCGCTGGAGTTCATGCCACTGCCACAGCGCATCCAATTGCTGGATCATTTGATTGATGACCCGATCACCGCCGTACGCATGGAAGTTGCCTCATCGCTGGCCAGTGTAACGCTGGACCAGCTGCCACCCGAACAGGCAGCAAAACTGCGTGTATTGTTTGATGAATATGTCAGCATTCTGCAGCAGGATGCCGATATGCCCGCTGTGCAACTGCAACTGGGTATCTTCTTTGTCACCCGTGGCGACCCGCCGGCGGCGGAAGCGGCCTATCGGGAAGCCCTGTATCTGAACACACAGTTGATCCCGGCCTACCTGAATCTCGCTGATTTGTTGCGCGCCCAGAAAAAGGATGACGAGGCGCGCAAAGTGCTATTACAAGCGCTGACCGTGGCCCCACAAAACGGCAATACGCTGCACGCGCTGGGCCTGTTGGAAACGCGCAGCGGGCAGTCCGAAACCGCACTGAAGTACCTGCAGCAGGCCGCGGCAGTGGAAACCCAGGGGACACGCCATCGCTTTGTCTATGGGATTGCGCTGCACGACCTCGGGCAACCGGCAGAAGCCATCGTGCAATTGCAGGTTTTGCTGCGCAGTGTGCCACAGAGTGAGGAAGTCCTGCTGGCTTTGACGAATTACAGCGCGGAACTTGGCCAGCGTGAAAAAGCGCTCAACTACGCCAAGGCGCTGACGCAAATTGCGCCGGGCAATCGTTCCTACCAGCAGTTGTATCAGAGTCTTGGAGGCAAAAGTGCCTAAAAACTACAGCTTATGGGACCTTCACAAACTGCAGCTGTAATGTCACAGGAACCGCTGTGCTTATCGCTTGTAGTCCCGCTACCTTTTGCAGGGCCGCCACACCGGCTGTGAGATCAAAATCTGCCGCGTTGAGCAGTAAGGGGGACGCCGTAAATACATGCAAGCGGCTTTCCCCTTCTCCCACTATTACCAGCGATGCGGTCAGCACTTTTTCCTGTCCGTGTAGCGAAAGCGTAATGGGTAGCTCTGTCGTCACAATGCCCCCCCCTGCGGCCATCGCGAGTACCGCTGTATCCACCTGTGCGCTCACCGTAGCGACGGGGAACGTCACGGTCTCAAACAACATTTCACGCATTCGCTCGTTGCGGATATCTATCAGGGTCTGCACACTTTCCAACTTAACGGAGAGCTGTGCATTGCCCTCAGCACCGATATAACCCACCAGCGAGGGAAAGCTGTGAACTTCGGCAATACTGCTGTTTTTGATAGAGACAAAGTTGATTGTCGACGTAGTGTTGTCGAGTTCCCAGTCAGCCCAGGCCACCCCACAGGCGGCGAGCAAAAAAACGGCCAATAGAAAATGTTGGAATCTTCGTACGATACGCATGGTGCTACTCCCGCCTTCTGCAGCGATTGCCGCAGGTGTGATGGTATTCAAAGTCCGACAATTGTAACGTAAACTGTTTGTTGCGCGTAGTCCAAGTCCAGCCATTGCAGCGCTTTCGAGTGCCGATACCCGCACCCTGGTCGCTTCATGCCCGATAAAGCGGGGCAGGCTCTACGATTGCTCTGCCCGGTTATTCTCATACTGCTTAGCGCCGTGGATCTCACCATCCTGGTCAATTGCTCTGCACAGATAATGCTGCTTGTCACTGATCTCGACGAAGACTTCGTCGATATAGAAAGTGTCGCCATAGCTTTGGTGCTTTCGTTTCAACCCGCGTGAATAAATGGCACCAAACTTGATACAGAGCCTGCCCTGTAGGCGTAGCGAGTGCTTTGAGTACCACAGACGGATCGATTCACCGCTGACTGTGAAGCCTCGTTCAGCCAGAAGATTTTCGATGTCTCGATAGCTCAGGTTGAATCTGTGGTAGAGCTAGACAGCATATGAAATGATATCGGGTGGGAGTCAGTGGCGCTTATAGGTATTCAAGGGCCGATTCTACCAAGTTGGGACAGTTAAGTTGGCAATACCCAGAAAACAGGTATCGATGGTCGCTTTCGCTCAGGAACTCAAGACGCACAGCGCACGTTTTTTGCTGGCGTCGGAAGCCACATAGGTGGTCGTAGTGCCTTTGGTCAAGATCACGATCCAGGTCGACATTGAATTGCTCGCTTCGTTGCTCCAGGCCCAGGGCCCGGTTAAACGAAACAGTGGTGATACCTTGCAGGTAAAGCCCGGCCCACAATTAATGTCGATCCTGCTTGATTTATCGTAGATCGACTGCAGTTCTGCTATGGAGGGTAGGCGCCAGCCAGCTCCTTTGCTGGCACAAAATCTGCCGGCCGCTGTCCAGTCGATATCTGAGCCATTGTCGGATTGCGCCCATCCAAGACCGGTAGCGACCTGCCTCAGGAGCCCGCCTCCCTGATCTGTCACCGTAGTGCTGGCATTGCCATCTGCCACAATTACCGGACTGGCGTTTACAGCAACTGAGCCTGCCAATACGAGGCACATAAAGATGTTCTTGGTTGGACGCATAGCGCTCACTACAGGGCAAATAGTGCCGATCATTCTCTCCGTTTTACTGGTAATGACAAGAGAGTTTGTTGACGATTTTACGGTATTTCTACAGCAGTGAGACAACTCAGGGTAATGCGGGTTATTTGATACACTGTGAAACTGACAAGAGAAAAATTATGCCAGTCGTTTTGGATACAATGGGTGATCAAAAAAAGGATGGACCGCTTCGGCAGCGCGCCCTTTTTACTCTCTATCCTGAATTGGAATCTATTGTTGCTGATGCCAAGCGTAAGGGAGCTGAACGCACTGTAACCTTGGGGGCCATAGGCACAAACCATGGGGTTGCTACTGCGATGATGTGCCAACAGTTTGACTTGGAATGCGTGGTGTATTTGTTTGATCAGCCATCGTCTGAAACGGTGACACAAAATCTGAGGCGAATGCAGGCTTATGGCGCTACTCTAATTTACACGGGTTCTCTGTTTATTACGGTGATGGCCTATTACATGAGCATCTATCGTGCGAAGAAAGGTTCATACTTTTTGTTTGTCGGTGGTTCCAATCTTTATGGCACTCTTTCTTTTTTGTCAAATGCTGCCTTTGAATTACGCGAGCAGGTTGATCGAGGCGAATGTCCGCAACCTGAAAGGATTGTCCGCCCTGTTGGCTCCGGTGCAACCCTGGCTGGATTAACGTATGGCTGTCATCATTTGCCCAAAGTGTTGCAGAAGTTACTCCAGCCAGTTGCGTTAAGTGAGTCGTCGAGTCAGCGCTGGTGTTCGCTAGGGCATTTTCTTTCGTCTTTGTCCACATAAAGTGGCAGACACGGTCATTGTTCAATTTTCTTCGTACTCATAGTATTTGCTAACTGATTATAGGACTACACCATGACAGATGTACTTGCGTACCCCGCCTTTGATGCGGACAACCATTACTACGAAGCGCAGGATGCCTTTACCCGGCACTTGCCCAAGGATATGCGCGCACGTTGCGTACAGTGGGTGACAATGGATAATCGCCAGCATCATCTTGTGGCAGGCAAACTGGCTCGTGCTGTGAGAAATCCTACCTGGAATCCTATTTCGTTTCCTGGATCAATCGCTCCCTATCTTCATGGTAAGAAACTGACAGATGAAGATATCGCGCGCATGAAGGCACATGAGCCACTGCCGGAATACTACTTGAACAGCCCGGCGCGGGCGGCAAAGCTGGAGGAGCAGGGCCTGGAAGCTGCGTGGTTATTCCCGACGCTGGGTGTCCTTTACGAGGAATTGCTCAAGCATGATGCCGAGGCCGTGACAGTGCAGTTCACGGCGTTTAATCGCTGGTTGGATGAAGACTGGGGCTGCAATTTCCAGGACAAAATTTTTGCCGCACCCTACATTTCCCTGTGTGATGTCGATTGGGCATGCCGGGAACTGGAATGGGCACTGGAGCGAGGCGCGCGCGTCGTATGCATGCGTCCTTCAGCGGTCACCCTCGCTGATGGCAGCACCCGTTCACCAGCCGACCCCCTGTTCGATCCATTCTGGGCTCGGCTGAATGAGTCGGGTATTACGCTGGTCGTGCACGCTTCGGACTCCGGCTACTCTACCCAAGGCTATGTGAAGGATGGTTTCTCGGCAGATTTCAATGGCGGGGTTTTTTCGCCCAACATCAAGCACTTCAACATCGAGCGAGCCGCTTACGATTTCCTGATAACGCTGTGCTACGAAAAACTGTTTGAGCGCTTTCCTAATTTGCGTATTGCTTCAGTGGAAAACGGTGCAGAGTTCCTGCCGGACTTGTTTCGCAAGTTGAACCAGTCACGCGACCGAATGCGCAGCTATTACAACGAGGACCCCGCTGAGATGTTTCGCCAGCACGTGTGGATCAATCCATTCTGGGAAGACGATGTAAATGAGGTGGCGCGCTACATGGGTGCCGACCACGTCATCTTTGGCTCAGACTGGCCCCACATTGAAGGGTTGCCCACCCCACTGGATTACGTTGGTGAGCTAGAAAAATTCAGCGACCATGAAAAGCAGCTGATCCTGCGTGACAACACGCGTTCCCTGAACACGCCACGGCCACTATAGTCGGATGGAGCGGCAGCCACGCGTGTTGTGCACTGTTAGTTTAGGAATTATATGTGCCGTTAAAATCCTCGTAGTCGCGATTTATCTTTCGATGAGCATATGGAAAAGTTGGAGGTTACCCATGGAAGGATTGATGAGAGTATTGACATTCGTTGTACTACACCACCGTGCCCAAGCCGGGCTTTGACTTTGTGAAATGGCGGGACGGGAGCGGCAGGTGTGTGCTCCGGCAAGCTCGGAGGTGTTGATGTTACCGGGTGGACCTGGGGCTCTGGAGAGGAGGTGACCGATCTTCTGAATGCGTTCCTGGGTACGGAATTGGGTGCAGTGCCCGACCGGATTGAAATGCCCGGCTGGACAGAGTTTAGCCCCAACATCTTCGATGGAATTGCCAACTTAATGTGCCGAAATTGCTAAGATCTGCCAATGAATACTTAAAAGCGCCACCGATGCCCGCCAGATATCATTTCCTACACTGTCCGGCTCTACCACAGACTCAATCCCAGTCACCGAGATATTGAAGATCTCTTAGCCGAGCAATCAAATGAGACGACGAGAGTACGAGAGCGGGGAATGCGTAAGTTCAAATCCATTAGGCAGGCGCGGCGATTTTTGGGAGTTCATGTTGCGGTCTCAAATCTATTCAACCTGGGCAGGCACTTGGTTGGCGCTCAACATTATCGGGATCTTAGGGTCAGTACGTTCAATGAATGGAGTAGGGCGATTGCTTGAGACTGAGCGCCAGGATTCCTGCTGTCTGGATGAGTT
>CAWWAG010000057.1:0-16518 GCA_963934845.1 uncultured Halioglobus sp.
TCGCCAGACTTTAATTACGAACCCCGTAGCGCGCCGTGCTACGGGGTTTTTTATTTTGTGCGTTATCGGGTCGGACACGGCACCTGGTTACGAGTAAAATGGTGCGCGTTCCACAACGGCGTCAAAAGAGACTAACTAAATGCGTGTAATTTCCGCTACAAACGAGAGGTGTGTAGGTGGTTGATACCATATTGTCTTCCGAGATCGGCAGTAGAAGAACCTTTGCTATCATCTCCCACCCGGATGCGGGTAAAACAACGATTACGGAGAAACTGCTGCTACTGGGAAACGCTATTCAGGTCGCGGGAAGTGTGAAGGGAAAGAAAGGCCCTCACGCAACTTCAGACTGGATGAGCATGGAACAGGAGCGAGGTATATCCGTCACCTCCTCTGTGATGCAATTCCCCTATAACGATTGTACTGTTAATCTGTTGGACACACCGGGCCACGAAGACTTCTCGGAGGATACCTACCGCACGCTCACGGCAGTGGATTCTGCACTGATGGTGATTGACGGCGCCAAGGGCGTGGAGGACCGCACCATCAAGTTGATGAATGTCTGTCGCCTGCGGGATACACCGATATTCAGTTTTGTAAACAAGATGGACAGAGACATCCGCGATCCCATCGAGCTGTTGGACGAAATCGAAGACGTCCTGAAAATACAAGGCGCGCCGATTAACTGGCCTATCGGCATGGGCCATGAGTTCAAGGGCGTATACAATCTGTATACCGACACTATTCATCTCTACACTCCGGGTAAGGGCAATGTGTTATCGCCGGATGTACGTATCAATGGTCTGGACAGTGCCGAAGCGCGTGAATTGCTGTCAGATGAGTATGAAAAGTTCTGTGAGGAGGTCGAATTGGTGCGCGGTGCCAGCCATGAGTTTGAACTGGAGGCCTATCTCGCTGGCCAGTTGAGTCCAGTATTTTTTGGCACAGCACTGGGCAATTTTGGTGTGCGGGAAATGCTGGACGATTTCGTGCAGTGGGCGCCTGCGCCGCTGGACAGGGTTGCTACTGATCGTACCGTTGAGGCCACTGAGGAAAAGTTCAGCGGCTTTGTCTTCAAAATACAAGCCAATATGGATCCGCGTCACCGCGACCGTATCGCCTTTCTGCGGGTTTGCTCCGGTCGCTACCTCAAAGGCATGAAGATGCAGCACGTGCGCATAGGCAAGGATGTAAAAATTGCCGATGCAGTTACCTTCCACGCGGGGGAGCGCGTGCTGGTAGAGGAGGCGGTATCTGGCGACATCATTGGCCTGCACAACCACGGCACTATTCAGATTGGCGATACGTTCACAGAGGGTGAGCCGCTGCAGTACACCGGTATCCCACATTTTGCGCCAGAACTGTTTCGCCGTATCCGCCTGACTGACCCGATGAAATCCAAACAACTACAGCGCGGTCTGGAGCAGTTATCGGAAGAGGGATCAACTCAGGTCTTCTCGCCGATCAACTCTACAGACGTGGTGGTGGGCGCAGTAGGGCCGTTGCAGTTCGAAGTAGTGACTTACCGACTCAAGGATGAGTACAAAGTAGAGGCGCGCTATGAGCCAGTAAATGTGTACACGGCGCGCTGGGTCACCTGCAACGATAGGCGCAAGTTGGACGATTTTCGCAAGAAGGCCGCCGATCATCTCTCAATAGACGGTGGTGGCCATCTCACTTATCTGGCACCGACCAGAGTCAATCTGGCGTTGATGGAAGAGCGGTGGCCCGATCTGGAGTTCAGGGCCACGCGAGAGCATTAGGCCTCTCAGGCCAGTAGCTTTTCAATATCCTTGGCGATTGCCTTGGGCGCGTCTTTCGGCGCGTATCGCTTGATGACGGTACCGGAGCGGTCGATCAGGAACTTGGTAAAGTTCCACTTGATGCCCTCAGTACCCAGTGCGCCGGGCGCGGCCTTTTTGAGGTGTTTGAACAGGGGGTCTGCATTGGAGCCGTTTACTTCAATCTTACCGAACATCGAGAAACTGACACCGTAGTTTAGCTGGCAGAACTCCATAATCGCGTCATTGCTGCCCGGGTCCTGCTTGCCGAACTGATTGCAGGGGAATCCCAGAATTTCCAGGCCTTTATCCTTGTACTTTTCGTACAGCTCTTCGAGGCCCCCAAACTGTGGTGTGAAACCGCACTTGGAGGCGGTGTTGACCACCAACAGTACTTTGCCCTCGTAGTCTTTAAGGGATTTTTTGTCGCCACCGGGTGTTTGGCAGCTGTACTCGTAAACGGTATTACTCATGGTGTTTTCTCCGAAACAGAGTGCTTAAGCCATCTGGGCTTGATGAAAATGAACCTGTTCCATTAAAAGGCTCAGGCGCTTGCGCTGCATTTTGAGAGAATATTCCAGCGTTTTCAACTTGGTGTGCAGTGCGGCATTATCCCACTTCTGTTGTAGGTGGTGCTTGCCCTCTTCGAATGCGCCACTCAGTTGCTCCTTGGTGCGCTCATAGCGCTCTGCCTGCAGAGCCGTCCACTGGTTAATCGAGTCAGTGAACAACTGGTATTCACGCTCCAGCATCTCCCGCAGGGACTCGCTATCTTGAGCCTGTTCGAGTTTGTTGCGAGCGCGCATGAAAGCGGTGTCGAGTATGGCGCGCTGGATCTTGAAATCAGAGACTTTATTCAGGTTGTGGGCAAGGCCAATACGGTGGCACAGAGCGATCATCCACTTGGTGGGGTCCCATTGCCACCAGCGGACACCGTTGCGATAGTCCGCCTGGAAAATGTGATGGTAGTTGTGGTAGCCTTCACCATACGTGAGAAATGCCAGGAAGCCGTTGTCCCGTGCGCTGTTGGATTCGGTGTAGGGCCGGCTGCCCCAAAAATGTGCAAGGGAATTAATGAAGAAGGTGACGTGGTGATTCACCACCAGGCGCAGCAGGCCCACCAGCAGTAGTGTGCCGATGATGTCGCCGTGCCATATGCCCAACAGTAGCGGCAGGCCCAGGTTCATGAACAGTGTGAGTGGCACGTAGTATTTGTGCTGCCATACGACGACCGGGTCACGCAGTAAATCCGGGACGTTGCTAAAATCCTGTGCTTCGCTATTGTACTCTCGCAGCATCCAGCCCATATGACTAAACCACAACCCGCGTCTAGCACAGTAGGGGTCGCGCTCGTTGTCATCCACGTGGCGATGGTGTCTGCGGTGGTCCGAGGCCCAGATCAAAATGCTGTTCTGTAGAGCGCCTGCGCCCCAGCATGCGAAAAACCACTTGAGCACCGAGCTGGCTTCATATGCTTTGTGGGACCATAGTCTGTGGTACCCGCCAGTAATCGATAGGCCATTCAGGTATAGGAAGGCAACCGCCCATAACCACTGGAAGCCGTCGTAGCCATGGTGAATCCCCCATAGAGGCACCAATAGCAGCGCCGCAATGGGCAAGCCAGCAAAAATGATGACATTGACCAGGTTCAGTGGAGGTTTGCTTGTGTTTGTCGTCATAGGTGTTATCGAGTCTCCGATAGCCTGAAATCTTGATAATCGTTAGTTTTCGTTCATTAAAGTTTGTTTGAACGACAAGAGCCTCCTGTAAAAATATCGGGGCCAGGTTGTAGGGTATCACGAATCGCACAATTCCAGCCTACCTGCTGGTAGATTACGCGTCCTTGTTCAACGGTAAGCGTGCTACTCCGTCCACAGCGTTGCAGCGGAAGCTCCACTCGTCGGCGTTAGGCCCCCCAGCTAGCCAAAATGCTAGAGCTTTTCCAGATAAGACTGATATTCGAGAAGGGTAATGCGTTTGCGAAATTCTTCAACTTCCTGCTGCTTGGTCAGGGTGTAAATGCGCTGCAATTCACTGCCGAGGCTGTGGTGGATAAAGTCTGACTCGCTAAAGAGCTTTACTGCATCAGGCATGTACACCGGAAGTTTCCCTTTTTCCTGTGCGTAACCGTCGCCGGTAATAGGGTCACCGGGTGAGAGGTTTTGCTCGATGCCATCGAGCATGGCGGACAGCAATACGGCAAACAGTAGATACGGATTTGCATCCGCGCCGGCGACCCGATGCTCCAGCCGGCGGGCGGTGTGACTTCCCGCAGGCACGCGCACCGCAACGGTACGATTTTCATAGCCCCAGCTGGGATAGGTAGGGGCGTGACAGCCTGCCTGAAAGCGGCGGTAGCCGTTGTAACTCGGTGAAAAAATGACCATCGAGTCCGCCATATTCGCCAGGCAGCCGCCAATGGCGTTGAGTAAAAGGGGAGACCCCTTCTCTGTACCATCGTCGAAAACATTGGTTCCGCTTTCATCCAGCATGCTGCAGTGCACATGCATACCGTTGCCCGATTCCGTTTCAAACGGCTTGGGCATAAAGCTGGCAATCAGGTTGTGCTTGGCGGCAACGCCCTTGACCAATCGCTTCATCATAAGAATCTGTTTTGCGGCCAATACCGGATTGTCCACGTGTTGCATGTTGATTTCGTACTGCGAGGGGGCGGACTCCTTAACTACGCCGTCAAAGGGAATATCCTGGACGTCGCAGGCCAGCCGTAAATCTTCTAGCATGGCATGGTGGTGGTTGAGCACATCCAGGCCATAGGTGTTGCCACCAATCGGGGAGCCGCCAACAGGCGAGGGGCAGGTGTGCAGCGGAACCGAAGCATCCCACTCGACCAGGCTAAATTCGAGCTCCGCCGCGACCACCGGACGCCAGCCAGCTTTGTGAAACCGTGTTAATACTTGTTTTAGCACCTGGCGAGGATCTCCCGCGTAGGGAGTACCATCGACGTCAAATATGGAGAGCATGACCTGCCCGTGGTTGCCACCGGGGGCCCAAGGTGTTGGCAGCAATGAACCTTCCACCGGGCGGCAGATGCCGTCGGCATCGCCGCTTGCAAACACCAGTTGCTCAACGTCGCGACCCCAGATATCGAGGCTGAGTGCCGTCTTGGGAAGTTTCAGTTCGCCGTCGAAGATGGTGCTGAGTTTATGACGGGGAACCCATTTGCCTCGCATTATCCCATTGCAGTCGGGGAGCAGCGCTTCTATTGTAGTAATTTCAGGGTGAGCCCGAAGGAACCAATCGGCTTCAAGCGACATGCATCCACCGCACAGTTATTGATAATGCAGCACTATCCATGGTTAGGCGAGATCACTCAATACCCTACATGGGGCAGGTTATAAAGGCTTGTCACGCGAGCGAATTGCGTGTTCGATTCTCCTCCCTGTGTGTCACTGAAACGCATTTCTTCGATGCGCAATCACGTTCCGGGAGGCGACATATAAATACTGAGGGGATCTTCTCCCGCGGCCTCACCCATGCAAGACATCGCGTTCAGAAACAGTGAAAAGAGATCCGTTTGAGAGCTTACATCCAGTTTACGATAGATACTCTTGCGATGCCGGCGCACTGTTTCCACAGCGATAGCCAGGCGCTCTGCGGAGATGTGAGTGCTGTAGCCGCGCAGCATGAGTTCCAGAACGTCTTTTTCCCTGGGTGATAACAGTGAGGCCCCGAACGTGCGAAACGCGAGATTGATCTGATGATCGATGCCCGGCTGGATGAGATGTGTCGCGGCAAAGTCGTTGTGTTCAGTATGGCTCTTGAGCAATTCCGAAACCGGTTCGGCCAATAGATAGAGCGATTCATATTCCTGATCACTGAACGGCAAGCGGTCGGCCAGGCGCATCATGCTCAGGTTGATGACGTTGCCAGCCTGCAATTTAGCCAGGTACACCACCTCGTCACAGGTGCCAGTGTCAGCATAGTAGTTGCGATAGTAATTCGATTCCTGCAGTTTGCCCATGGTAACGCGCGACAGCCGGTAGATTTTGGAGCGCGGTTGATGCATGGACGTCTGGTAAAACGGATCCTCCCGGTAAGGTCCCTCGAGATATTGATCAATTTGACTGGCCACCGCATGTTTGGGTATACCGTGATACAAAATTTGAGGTGGCAGATCCCTGTGGTAGAGCCAGATCTGGGGATAATCGATTTTAACTTGCTCATTGATGGCGTCGATGAGCGTGGGGAAAAACTGCTCAGTACCCAGTGCAGCAATTACCCTGGATATACCCCTGTTCCACTTGCTGAGTTGATTTATGTCTGTCATTTATGGTGTGCTATTTATAGGTAGCGTCTCGCCTACATAGTGATCAGGCGTCACAGTGATGTCAAACCCGGAGTCCAACTAATTTTCGCTCGTCTGCACAGAGTTCGCAGGGATGCGCTATGCTGTGCTACTTGTCAGGAGGATGTTTTCAACTTGTCGAAAGAGGCGATCAACGCAGCGCTATACAATGAACCGGTGCCCATGGAGTTCACCAGGGCGCTATTGGCACAGGCTCGAGCCTACAACCGGGATCTGGACGCAATTTTGCGCGCTGCCCGATTTCCGTTCGATCCGCTGTGTCAGGATGTACAGACGGCGTTTGTCTCACGTGAGCAGTATTCTCGGCTATGCCTGGAGCTAATTCGCGAACTCGGTGATGAATCGGGTGGTGTGATGCCTGATGTGCGAACACCGCTGGGCACCACGCGGATGATCGCTATCAGCATGATCAACAGTTCTACCCTGGCCGCAGCAATGCACCGTGGAATCCAGTTCAATCAGGTGTGCCGGGTGCGTAAGGACGCAGAAGTCGTCAATCAACTTATTGTTGATGAAGAGCGCAAGGAAGGCACGTTAACCTACTTCTGCGGTGATGATGCGCGGGAGGTGCAGCACAGCGTGCTGTGTAATCTCGCGATATGGATGCGTTTCAGTGGTTGGTTGATCGATCAGCACATCGATGTGACCAGCGCGCACTGTGCGGGGCCCCAACCTAAATTTTTAGCCGGTATCCGCCACTTTTTCCCCTGTCCTGTGGAGTACGGGCAGCGAGAGAACTCAGTGACCTTCAGTGCCCGGCACCTGAAATCTGAACTGGTCCGCGATGAGGAGGATCTCACCGAATTTTTGAAACTTGCACCTTACTATATGGTTATTCAGCCCGAGGCCAGTAAGCTCAGTATCACCCATCGTATCAGGAAGATCCTTGGTCACGATTTTCGTCAGGAGATGCCCAGTTTTGAGGGGCTGACCAAACAGCTCAATATGTCAGCCCGTACTCTGCGGCGACGGCTCGACAAAGAGGGCACGTCGTACCAGCGCATCAAAGACAATTCCCGACGGGATATGGCGATCTCGATGCTGAGCCGCGACGGGCTAACCGTCAGTGAGGTGGCGGAGCAGGTTGGTTTTTCCGATCCAAGTGCCTTTCATCGTTCTTTTAAAAAATGGACAGGGCAGTCCCCCGGCAGCTATCGCTAAACGTCTGGGGCGCCTTCGCCTAGCCTAATGCGCCCTGCAGAAAGGCCATGATGTCGGCTTGGGGAATAAACTGTGAGTCCTCGCCGCGCCTGCTCTTGTACTCGATATTCCCATCGGCCAGCGCTCGGTCCCCGATTACGACGCGATGCGGGATACCAATCAGCTCCATGTCCGCGAACTTGACGCCAGGCCTCTCATTGCGATCGTCCAGTAACACTGCCACTCCCGCTGCCCGCAACTGCTGATAGAGATTCTCGGCACATTGTGCCACCGCCTCCGACTTGTGCATGTTCAGCGGCACTATGGCCAGTTGAAAGGGCGCCATGGCGTCAGGCCAGATAATGCCGCGATCGTCATTGTTTTGCTCGATGGCCGCAGCCACGATACGGCTCACACCGATACCATAGCAGCCCATGGTTACGGTGATATTTTTGCCATGTTCATTCAACACCCTGGCGTTAATGGCCTCGCTGTACTTCGTGCCCAGCTGAAAAATATGGCCCACCTCAATGCCGCGAGTTATTTGAAGTTGGCCACTGCCGTCGGGACTGGGGTCGCCGGCAACAACATCGCGCAGGTCTGCAACCTGATCGATGGCGCAGTCGCGAAGCCAATTGACGCCGGTGAGATGCTGGCCCTCTTCGTTGGCACCACAGGTGAAGTCGGCCAGCAGCGCGGCGCTGCGATCAACTATGACCGGAATATTCAGGCCAACCGGGCCCAGAGAGCCGAATCCCGCGTTGCAGGCAGCGCGCACCTGCTCTTCGCTGGCCAGTTGCAAGGGGCAGGCTACGCCGGGCAACTTCTCGGCTTTAATAGTGTTTAACTGGTGGTCTCCGCGCAGGACCAGGGCTACCAGCGCATTCTCTTCCGCGCCTTCGACGACCAGGGTTTTGACGCTGTCGGCGGGGTCTATCGACAGAGAGCTCGCCAGCTCTTCGATGGTTCTGACGCCCGGCGTTGCTATTTTCTGTAATTTCGCTGAAGGTGCCTTGCGCTCTATAGTAGGCGCCAGCGCTTCTGCCATTTCTACATTGGCGGCGTAGTCGCTGCCGTCACTGAAGGCGATCGCGTCTTCTCCTGAGCTCGCTAACACGTGAAACTCATGGGAGGCGTTACCGCCGATACTGCCGTTATCGGCGATGACAGGCCGAAATTCCAGTCCCAGTCGAGTGAAAATATTCGAATAAGCCGCAAACATTATCTGATAGGTTTCTTCCAGAGAGGCTTGGTCGGCGTGAAAGGAGTAGGCATCTTTCATCAAAAATTCGCGTGAGCGCATGATCCCGAAACGCGGCCTTATCTCATCGCGCACCTTGGTCTGTATCTGGTATAGATTGAGGGGTAATTGCTTGTAGCTCTTTATCTCATCGCGCACCAGGGCAGTAACCACTTCCTCGTGGGTGGGGCCAAGGCAAAACTCACGCTGGTGTCGGTCCTGGATGCGCAGCAGCTCGGGACCATATTGTTCCCAGCGGCCTGATTCCTGCCAAAGCTCTGCGGGCTGTATCACTGGCATACTGATTTCCTGAGCGCCCGATGCCTCCATTTCTTCACGCACTACGGCCTCCACCTTGCGCAACACACGAAGGCCTAGCGGCAGCCATGTATACAGGCCGGCGGCCAGTTTGCGTACCAGACCAGCGCGCAGCATCAACTGATGACTAATGACTTCCGCATCTGCGGGGGTTTCTTTTTGAGTGGCGATCAGGAATTGGCTGGTGCGCATGAATTTTTCCGACAGGTTGACTGTGAACAGGGCGCCTAGTTTACGTGCGAATAACTTGAGCGTACAGCGCTCACTGCCCAGCGTGAATCGTTGCTTGGGGTGCGATTTTTCGCCGCGCCTGAAATGTGATCTCGCCATCCCGTGTGCGCGTGCGAAGGTCTCTGAGACTAGTAAAATAGGGTTTTTAAGACACAAACGCAGAAAATACTTGTATTACCGCGTTTCCTGATCTATACATTTCCGTGCAGCTCGCAACGGGACGTTTTTGTCGGTTTGGGGAACGGCTGGTTTAGGCTTGCAGAGGGTCTCACATCAAACATTCAGGAAAGGTTGAAAATAACATGGCAACTAAAAAAGTAGCTAAAAAAGCGCCAAAAGCGGCGGCTAAAAAAGCCCTTGCAAAGGCAGCTCCAGCGAAGAAAGTAACTGCTCTGCAGACAAAAATGACCAAGAGTCAAATCGTTGCAAGTCTTGCTGAAAGCACTGGCCTGACTAAAAAGCAGGTCGGCTCGGTTATGGACGAGTACGATACACTGGTTCAACGCAGCATCAAGAAACGCTCTGTTGGGGAGTTCACTATGCCAGGCATGTTGAAGATCACCACCGTCAGCAAGCCCGCTCGTAAGGCACGCAAAGGAATCAATCCATTTAATGGAGAAGAGACCATGTTCAAGGCTAAGCCTGCAAGCATCGCTGTAAAAGTTCGTCCGCTGAAGAAACTGAAGGAATTCGCCGCCTCTTAATCTATGCCGCTGGCCAGCTTGCCCTGGTAAGCTGGCCACACTCTTTGTTCTCCGGCGCCTCTCAGCGAGGGGACTGTATGCCCTTCGATTACACCCTCTATGCGCTTGGCCTGCAGGCTCGCATGGGTTAAAATTCTCGCCTCGATTTTTTTACTTAAACTTGCGACTTTGCCGCAGGCAGGAACATTCCATGCCAATTTATGAATACCAATGTCAGGCTTGCCATGAGCAGTTGGAGGCCTTGCAGAAGATGAGTGACGCACCACTGCTGGAATGCCCCAAGTGCGGCTCGGCTACTCTGAAGAAAAAGGTCTCCGCAGCCGCTTTTCGCCTGAAAGGCAGCGGTTGGTATGAGACGGACTTCAAGACAGGCAACAAAAAGAACCTCGTTAGTGGCGGCGAAAGTAGCGGCGGCGGGGGAAAGCCCGCCGCAACCAGCTCAGGTGAGAGCAAATCCAGCGAGAGCAAACCCAGCGAAAGCAAGTCAGGCGACAGCAAGTCAGGCGACAGCAAGTCAGGCGACAGCAAAAAGACAGCCTAACCCCAGACCCTGTATGGGCCCGGCCTGCCAATTCAAACGGAATCGAGACTATGCGCAGTCATTATTGTGGCGCCCTGAGTACAGCTAATATTGAAGAAACGGTGACCCTCTGCGGTTGGGTCGATCGCAGGCGAGACCACGGCGGCGTTATTTTCCTCGATCTGCGCGACCGACAGGGTATCGTGCAGGTGGTGTTTGACCCCGACACCAACGAGCACTTTACGCGTGCGGACAGCGTGCGCAGTGAATATGTACTCAAAGTCACTGGCCGGGTGCGGGCGCGCTCTGACGCCACGGTAAACACGGCAATGCAAACCGGTCAGATAGAAGTACTGGGTAAAGAGATAGAAGTCCTCAATGCTGCCGCGACACCGCCTTTTCAATTGGATGAGTACACCAATGTCGGTGAAGATGTGCGGCTCTATTACCGCTACATGGATCTGCGCCGCCGGGAAATGCAGGAGCGCCTGATCTTGCGCTCGCGAATCACCAGCGCGGTGCGTAACTTCCTCGACACCGAGGGATTTCTGGACATTGAAACGCCGATACTCACCCGGGCTACGCCTGAAGGTGCGCGAGACTATCTGGTTCCGAGCCGCACGCACCCGGGTAAATTCTTCGCCCTGCCGCAGTCGCCGCAGCTCTTCAAACAGCTGTTGATGGTCTCTGGTTTTGATCGCTACTACCAGATTGCCAAGTGCTTCCGCGATGAGGATTTGCGCGCTGATCGGCAACCGGAGTTCACCCAGATCGATATCGAGACCGCTTTTCTCGACGAGCAGCAGATCATGGCCATTTCCGAGCGCATGATTTACGGTCTGTTTAAAACAGTGTTGGATGTGGAGCTTCCCGCATTTCCGCATATGACGTACGCCGAAGCGATGGAGCGCTATGGTTCGGACAAGCCCGACCTGCGTATTCCGCTGGAGCTGGTCAGTATCGATGATCTGATGCAGCAGGTGGATTTCAAGGTGTTCCGCGGACCAGCGGATGACCCTGCGGGCCGAGTGGCGGCACTGAAAGTGACCGGTGGGGCATCCATCAGTCGCAAGGAAATAGACGAATACACCAAATACGTGTCGATTTATGGCGCGCGCGGTTTGGCCTGGATCAAGGTCAATGACATTGATGCCGGAGTGGCGGGGCTGCAGTCCCCCATTCTGAAATTTATGCCAGATGAGGTTGTTGCGCAGATGATGACGCGTCTGGGCGCTGCCAATGGCGACATTATTTTCTTCGGGGCCGACCGTACACGGGTGGTCAATGAGGCCCTCGGCGCCCTGCGTATCAAGGTCGGGCAGGATCAGGGCTTGGTGGCAGAGGGTTGGGCGCCGCTGTGGGTAGTGGATTTCCCTATGTTCGAAAAGGACGCCAAAGGTGGCTGGACGCCGCTGCACCATCCCTTTACCGCACCTTCCTGTGACGCTGCGCAACTGGCTGCCAGCCCGGGTACTGCGCTGTCCCGTGCCTATGACATGGTGCTCAATGGCACCGAGTTGGGTGGTGGCAGCATCCGTATTCACAAGCACGATATGCAGGAGACGGTGTTCCGCATCCTGGACATCGACGCGGCGGAGGCGGACGAAAAGTTTGGCTTCCTGCTCAACGCACTACAGTACGGCGCGCCACCGCACGGTGGTTTGGCGTTCGGTCTCGATCGCCTGGTGATGCTGATGACCGGTTCTACCTCCATACGTGATGTGATTGCATTTCCCAAGACGCAGAGCGCAGCTTGTCTGATGACGGATGCACCGGGGGATGTGGGCGCGGAGCAGCTGAAAGAGCTGAATATTAGATTGCGGCAGACTCAGAAAGCGGCTGATAAGGGCGAATAGCGCGCAGCGCCTCGTCCGTCCTGCCCGGTTTATCTCGCTAAGCTCTTTTTTCCGGTGCGGCGTGTGTGTGCGCTGCCCGGGAAAATTCAAAGCGTCACCTACAGACCAGCACTGTAAATTTGTACATAATGGACGCCTGACGTAATCGGCGGAAATCAGTATGTCGCTAATCCTGGGAATTGATCCCGGATCACAAAAAACAGGCTTTGGCATCATTAGCTACATAGCCGGGCGCAGCGAGTACGTCACCAGTGGTGTGATTCGTTTGCCCAGCGGTGAGTTGCCACCGCGCTTGCGAATCATTTTTGACAGCTTGACCGAGTTGATCGGCCTACACTGCCCGCAGGAACTGGCGATCGAGCAGGTGTTCATGGCCAGAAGTGCCGGTTCGGCGCTCAAGTTGGGGCAGGCGCGTGGCGCGGCCATTGTCGCCTGTGCTGTGCAGGGCATGTCGGTGTCAGAGTACTCGGCTCGCCAGATCAAGCAGTCGGTGGTGGGTACGGGGGCGGCGGACAAATTACAGGTGCAACACATGGTTAAAGTGTTGCTGAGGTTGCCTGCGGCACCGCAGGAAGACGCGGCGGACGCACTGGCCGCGGCGCTGTGTCACGCTCACACGCAACACAGTATGATCAACATGGCCGGTGCCACAGCAGTGCGCCGGCGTCGCATTCGCTGACAGGGCGCTCCCCAGATGATAGGTAGAATTCGAGGCATTCTCGTGCACAAGCAGGCTCCCCTCATTCTGGTCGAGGTGGGTGGCGTGGGCTATGAGTTGCACGTTCCCATGACGACCTTGTTCCAGTTGCCCGCGTTGGGCTCGGAAGTGTCACTGGTGACACATTTTGTGGTGCGCGAGGATGCGCAGTTGTTGTACGGCTTTGTTGAAGAGCGGGATCGCAGCCTGTTCCGGGAGTTGATCAAGGTCAGTGGTGTGGGGCCGAAGATGGCACTGACGATTCTGTCGGGGATGGACGCGCAAAGCTTTGCCCGCTGCTTACAGCGCGACGATATTTCATCATTGGTGGCGCTGCCGGGTGTTGGCAAAAAGACCGCGGAACGATTGCTGGTGGAAATGCGCGACAAGCTCAAGGATTGGCTGGTGCGCCCCGGTGCGGTGGACAGCGACGCGGGTTCGGGTATCGCTCTGGCGCTGCTTACCGATATTGTTGCTGATGCGGAGGGCGCGCTTATCACACTTGGATATAAGCCACAGGAGGCTGGTCGTATGGTGGCTGCGGTCAACGATGACAGTGTAGCGGAGAGCGAGGAACTCATTCGCCGCGCGCTGAAAGCCACGGTGCGCGCATGAGGGCGCACCGATGATTGAAACGGACCGTCTGATCGCACCACAGGCCAGTAGTCCGCGCGAGGATGTCGTGGACCCGGCGATACGCCCAAAAACACTGGATGAGTACGTCGGGCAGAAGGTGGTGAAGGAGCAGATGACGATCTTTCTGCAGGCTGCCAAAGCACGTGGCGAACCGTTGGACCACACCCTGATATTTGGCCCGCCTGGGCTGGGCAAGACGACCTTGGCCAGTATCATTGCCCACGAAATGGGTGTCTCACTCAAGACTACCTCGGGCCCGGTGTTGGAAAAAGCGGGGGATATCGCCGCGCTGATGACTAACCTCGAGCCAGGCGATGTATTGTTTATCGATGAGATTCATCGGCTTAGCCCCTTGGTGGAAGAAATTCTCTATCCCGCCATGGAGGATTATCAACTCGATATCATGATCGGCGAAGGGCCCGCCGCCCGGTCAATCAAACTCGACCTGCCGTCATTCACCCTGGTCGGTGCCACCACCCGCGCGGGGTTGCTTACCTCTCCGCTGCGGGATCGCTTTGGCATCGTGCAGCGCCTGGAGTTTTACGAGGTGGCAGATCTCGCGCACATTGTGGAGCGCTCGGCGCATATCTTGCAAATCGGTATCGACCCCAAGGGCGCTGTGGAAATTGCCCGCCGCGCTCGCGGTACGCCGCGCATCGCGAATCGGCTGCTGCGGCGCGTGCGGGACTATGCCGAGGTCAAGGCTGACGGTCATATCACTGACGACATCGCTGACCGTGCACTGGATATGCTCAGCGTGGATCAAAAGGGTTTCGATCACCTGGATCGCAGGCTGCTGCTGGCATTGATTGAGAAGTTTGATGGCGGTCCGGTCGGGGTAGAGAGTCTGGCGGCGGCGATATCCGAGGAGCGGGGCACGATTGAGGATGTGCTGGAGCCCTATCTCATCCAGCAGGGCTACATTTTGCGTACGCCGCGGGGTCGCATGGCGACACGCGCTACTTACCTGCACTTTGGATTATCCGCGCCCGCTGGTTCGATCGCTAGCTCAAATCTTTCACTAGATCTCGAAGCGGGTGACGAATCGCTGTGATCGCCGGGGAATTTTCACACAAGTTGCGTGTCTATATTGAGGACACGGACGCGGGCGAGATTGTATATTACGTTAATTACCTGAAGTTCATGGAGCGGGCGCGCACCGAGTTTATGCGCTCACTCGGTTATGGTAAAAGCTATATTTTGCGTGCAAATCTGATGTTTGTGGTGCGGGACGTTGCGCTTACCTATATGCTCCCCGCGCGCCTTGATGATGAGCTTGAAGTAACTGCCACGATCGCGCGGCTGCGGGGTGCTGGTATCGTTTTTCACCAAAGTGTCAGGCGCGGTGAAGAGGTGCTGGCGCGGGGCGAGGTGACCGTCGCCTGCGTAGACCGGATCGAGATTAAACCGCGTCGCTTGCCGCCGGATATGGTGGCGCGCCTGCGATTGACGTAACCAGTAAAAGTAGAAGTCTGAGAGGGGCGTGCGTTGGAAGAACAATTAAGTCTGCTGGATCTGGTATGGAATGCCACATTCACCGTGCAGTTTGTGATGGCCACCTTGCTGTTGGCTTCGATGATCTCGTGGTACATGATTGTCAATCGCTTTTTGTATTTTCGCGATGCAAATGATGAAATGTATCGCTTCGAGGAGCGCTTCTGGTCCGGGGTAGATTTGTCGCAGCTTTACCGCGAGGGAAATGAGAGAGCCTCCGACGGTTATGCGATCCTCGGTATGGAAAGTATCTTTCGCGCGGGCTTCAAGGAGTTTTCGCGCCTGTCCCAGCAATCTGAAATGGACTCTGAAGCCTTGGTTGAGGGTGCTCGGAGAGCCATGCGGGTTGCGGTAATGCGTGAGGAAGAACGTCTTGAGCGCCATCTGGCGTTTCTGGCCTCAGTCGGTTCCACCAGCCCCTACATAGGCCTGTTTGGCACAGTGTGGGGGATCATGCACTCCTTCCGTGGGCTGGCTAATTCTACCCAGGCGACACTGGCGACTGTCGCACCGGGTATTTCCGAGGCCTTGATCGCAACGGCGATGGGCCTGTTCGCCGCTATTCCTGCAGTACTGGCCTATAACCGCTTCGCATCCAAAGTCGAAGTACTCAACAACCGCTACGATACGTTTTTGGATGAGTTCTCCGGCATTCTCTACCGTCAGGCCTTTGCTTCGCGTACGCGTGAGAAGAAGGCGGGGTAAGGCGCCGTGTCCAGAAATCGCAACAAACGAAAACCCATGTCGGATATCAACGTGGTGCCCTATATCGACGTGATGTTGGTGTTGTTGATTATTTTTATGGTCACAGCGCCGATGTTGATGCAAGGGGTAAAAGTCGATTTGCCGGAAGCGAGCGCCGAACCGGTAGAAAATCAGGACAGTGAGCCGGTGATCGTGTCGGTCGATGCGGGAGGACAACTCTTTCTCAACCTCGGTGAGGAAGAGCAGGTTTTGTCGCTGGCAACGATCAAGGATCGGGTCGCGGCAGTGATGCGTCGCAAAAAGGATACGCCAGTACTGATTTGGGGAGATCGTGCTGTACCTTATGGTGAGGTGGTCACTGTGATGGTCGCATTGCAGGAGGCAGGTGCCCCCAGCGTTGGACTGGTGACTGAAAACCCTCAGTGAATATGTCGATCTATGCCAAGCCGACAATGCCGCGTATCGTGGCGCGGCCGGCGCTCGCCACACTGCTGATTCACGGGCTCTTGATCTTCCTACTGACTGCCAATTGGGCCAGCATGGACCGCGAACGTATCAAGGTAAAACCGCTGCCAAACCTGGTGAATGCACGTTTGGTAGATGTTAGCGACCTGCAGACCAAGCCCAAAGCGACACCAGCACCGGCGCCCAAGGTCGAGCCGCCGAAGCCCAAGCCAGAACCCAAGCCAGTGCCACCGAAACCAGAGCCACCGAAACCAGAGCCACCGAAACCAGAGCCACCAAAGCCGACGCCGACGCCGACGCCCAAACCGGCGCCCACGCCAGCTCTGGTGAAACCTGAGCCGAAGCCCGAACCACCCAAGCCGACGCCGACTCAGCAGAGCAGTCGGGATGCGCTGGCGCGAATTGCG
>CAWWAG010000058.1:0-16481 GCA_963934845.1 uncultured Halioglobus sp.
CGCTGCGAGTATCAGTGCCGCTTCTACAACCCTGGCGATGTTTTTGGAAAAACGATTCGACATGGGAGCCTCCGGTAACTGCAGAAGGTCTCTATTTAGACTTCACCCAGGGATTTTTTTTGGAAAAAGTAGCGATATACAATTTTTCAATTTTGTCTCTCGCCCATTGGGTTTTGCGTAAAAACGTCAGTGATGACTTGATCGAGGGATCACTCTTGAAACAATTGATGGCGATTCTTTGCGCCAATCCGTCCCAGCCATAGTAATCCACTAATTGCGTAAGAACGTCCTCAAGCGTAACACCATGCAATGGGTTTTTCGGTTGGTCGTTACTCATGCCAAAAATACACCCTTACCGCTCTCGGTGCCTGCTTACGCATTCTTATCTTCTGCCTTCTTCACGCGTATTTTATTGCTGCCGACGGCTTTGTCGTTGAGGTTTTTGATTGCGGCCTTTGCCTCACCGGTCTTTGGCATTTCAATGAAACCAAAGCCTTTGGACTCGCCACTCTCCCGGTCGATTACCAAATTACACGATTGAACAGCTCCGAACTCGGAAAACAGACTTGTCAGCTGTTCTTCGGTGGTTGTTCGATCCAGGTTGCGTACTAATATTTTCATATCTATTCCGATTGGAAACTATTCATTAAGGGTGATCTTTGGACACTCTGCCTGTTCTCTTGCAGTCCATGGGCGAAGTGTAACTAATACCCCTTCTGCATATCCACCACATTCAGCAATGGTTCACCCGTAACGTAACGTCGCAGATTCTCCACGGTGATAATCATTGTGCGCTGCGGGCTGTCGCCACCGGCGGCAGACACGTGCGGGGTAATAATGACATTGGGCAAGTGCCACAGCGGGTTATCGCTGGGCAGGGGTTCCGGATCGGTTACATCCAGGCCCGCGCCAGGCTATTTCAGTACCGATGCCGCCGAGTCCGACTACCAGCAGTGTTTTGCCCCTGAGTTCCCCGAAGTTGACGCCACTGGACAGCGCGCGCTCCCACTGGGCCTCGCTCTGTGCTTTGGCATAGGCCGGTAAGTTGTGCGTCAGTGCCAGGCCTGGGCCTGGGCCTGAGCGGTTGGGGGGGCGCTAAAGGTGGGCGTGCTCAGTGAAAAAACCGCTAGTAGGACTATCAGCGGCCAGAATGTGCGGGTTGCCATGGGGTACCTCTCCTGTGTGAGTAGGAGAGACTAGGGGAATTTGGTCGTGGTGGCGAGTTTATGACGGGTGATGTCGGCGCCGCTCATTCACGCTGCAGGGGTAAACGCCCTCGCAGCACAGACATTTCGACCGGTCTGTCAAAATCCAGGCGCTTGCGTACCGCGCGTGTGGTGGTCAATACGCCGTCGGCGCTGAGTTGGAGTTTTGACATATGCATTCCTGCTGAGGGGTGTTGTGGATGCGTGTAAGACGACAGCTTGACGATCGAGTCTAGGTCAATTCGGCTTCAAATAAAACCGTATAGATTGATTGTTTTAAGCGGTTCCCTTTGTTAGCATGACAGCGTTCAGGCAGCGTGATTTGCCGCTGCTGACACCCTCAAAACCCGCTCTCAACAACAGGTTACACCGTGAATTTTTCCCTCAGCGAAGAACAAGTATTACTGCGTGATAGCGTCGACAAGTACGTGCGCGAACACGGCGGGGTAGAGCGCCACCGCGAGTTGTGCAAGAGCGATCGGGGTTTTGATCCAGCCGCATGGCAACAGTTTGCCGCATTGGGTTGGCTGTCGGTGCCGTTTGCCGAGGCACTCGGTGGCATCGCCGGCGGCGCTACAGATTTGATGGTAATGGGCGAAGCGCTGGGTAAGGGACTGGTGCGTGAACCCTTCCTCTACACCGTGGTGACCTGTGGTGGACTGCTGCAACGCGGCGGAAACGCGGCGCAACAGCAGCGGTATATTCCCGACATTATTAACGGCGCGGCGCAGTGGGCGTTTGCCTTTGCCGAGACCAAAACTGGTTATGACCTGTCCAAAATCGATACCATCGCGCAACGTTCAGGCAACACTTACGAACTGACCGGGAATAAATTGGCTGTGCTTAACGCGCACTGCGCAAATCACCTCATTGTCTCTGCGCGCATCCCGGGGCCGGCAGGGGAGGACGCTGGCATTACCCTGTTTATAGTCGATGCCGATTCCCCAGGAGTCGTGCGTGAGAATTTTGTCGCCGTGGACGGCAGTCGCGGCGCGCACGTTCAGCTGGACAAGATCCTGCTCAGTGATGCGCAGGTTCTGAGCGAGGTAAACAACGGGCTGTCACTGGTAGAGGCGGCGATTGATACGGCTATCGTGACGCTGGGTGCGGAGGCGCTCGGTGCGATGCAGTCGCTACTGAGTGCGACGGTGGAGTACACCAAAACTCGGGTGCAGTTTGGTCAGCCCATCAGCAAGTTTCAGGCCCTGCAACACCGCATGGCGGAAATGTACATGAAGGTGGAGGAAACCCGCTCACTCTTACTCAATGCGGCCATTGCAGTGGACGAGGCCAGTGCTGAGTCGGCTGCGGCCTGCGCCGCACTCAAGGTCAAGGTGTCAGAGGCGGGCAGGTTTGTGGCGCAGCAGGCGGTGCAGTTGCATGGCGGTATCGGCATGACGGACGAGCTGTGCGTGGGCCATCATTACAAGCGGCTGATGGTGCTGGGTAAGCTGTACGGGGATGAAGCTTACTATCTACAGAAGTACGCGGATCTAGCGTTAGCGCACGCTGCCTAGGAAGGGGCGTTGTTCCTATGCTAGGATCGATGGTCGCTTTTGATTCGCCAGCCAGGCGGTTGGCTGATCACAGAGATGTTGGAGCCCATCGATGCCGCGCCTATTTCGTTATAGCCACCAAAGCTACTGTGCGCTGAGAACAAACAAAGCGCACAGTTTTGCCCAGCAACATGCGCTGAATATATACGCCTGCGATGCCATCTATTCGTTCATACCCAAGAATGCCTGTTCAAGCTTGAGAACCTCGCTAGCCATAGCAAACGGTTGCATCAGGGACAGCTCAGATTTCAACTGGATCCACCAGAACAATAATACCTTCACGGCAAACCTGTCAGAGCTCGCCAAGGCGAAATACACCTTTGCGATCCTGCGTTGTCCTTTTTCTCGTCTGTTAAGTGTGTACCTGGACAAGATCGTAAACCGAAATAATCCGGCCTGGGGGTATGTCGATCTTCACAATCGAACAATCGATATTGAGGACATCACCTTCGAGTTTTTTGTAAAAAGTATGAGTAAAGACCGCGTGAAAAATGCAGACATCCACTGGATGCCGCAAACCCACTTTTTGGTCTATGAAGACTACGATGACTACTTCGCATTGGAAGAGTTCGAAAAGGCGACCGAAGTCCTGAAAGATAAAATCGGACTTGATCTGGTGGATGCCCGCCCGCTGACAAAACACGGCAGTGATGGCTATCGCAAGTTGTCCAAAAGGAAACCGTATACGCGCTCGCCTCTTGAGCTGCTCGAGCACAAAAGCCGGGGGTTCATACCGTCGATTAAAACCATGTATAGCGACGAGCTGGTGGCATGCGTGAAGAAAGCGTACAAAACGGATATCGCGTTGTACAAACAAAAGATTGGGCCGGACAATCTGTTCGCCTCGTAGTTGATCGTCTGGCGGCTCGATGGCGCTTAAGTGCCAAACACGCCGCGCTCACGTAGTTGCTCAATCTGCTCCTCGGACTTACCCAGCACATCGCGCAATACAAACTCAGTATCTTCGCCAAGACTGGGTGGCGCCTTGGTATATTCCAGCGGGGTGGCAGAGTATTTGATGGGATTTGCCACTGTCTTGACCGGACCCAATTTGGGGTGCAGCACATCAACAACCATATTTCTGGCGAGTACTTGCGGGTCTGTGAACACTTCATCGATCGTCTGAATAGGGCCGCCAGGGACTTTGATCTCGCGCAGTAGCGCCTGTAATGCCCTACTGCTGTACATTCGGGTAGACACCTTCAATACTCCAACCAGCTCCAACCTGTTGGCGATGCGCGCGGGGTTAGTCGCGAACTTTGGATCGCTGGCCAGTGCTGGCAATTCCAGCGCGTGGCACAGGCGTTGAAACTGTGCATCATTGCCTGCGCCGATAATCAGTTGCCCATCTTTGGTAGGAAACGGCTGATAGGGCACCAGGTTGGCATGATATTCACCGGTACGCGTAGGCGTTTTGCCACTGCAGAAGTAATTTTGTGCTTGATTGGCCAGCCAGCTCACCTGCACATCCAGCAGGGCCATGTCGATGCGTTGGCCCTCTCCTGTCACATTGCGATGATGCAGTGCTGCGAGCACAGCGATCGCGGAATTCATGCCCGTGGTGAGATCAGCGGTGGCAAGGCCCACGCGCTGGGGGCCGGCTCCCGGCATACCGTCTGGCACGCCGGTAATGCTCATGAGGCCACTCTGAGCCTGAATGAGATAGTCGTAACCTGGATCGTCAGCCATTGGCCCGGTCTGGCCGAAACCCGTTATCGAGCAGTAGATCAGGCCGGGGTTATCCACGCGCAATTCATCGTACCCCAGCCCTCTTTTTGCGAGATCTCCGGTCTTGAAATTCTCTACCAGGATGTCGCTTTGGGCCGCCAGTTCGCGCACCAGATCACGGCCTTGCACAGATCCAATGTCGATCGTTATCGAGTGTTTTCCGCGATTTGCGGAGAGATAGTAGGAAGACTCGCGTGTCTGCTCACCGCTCTGATCGGTGAGCCAGGGTGGCCCCCAGTGGCGCGTGTCGTCGCCCAGACCCGGACGCTCCACTTTGATGACTTCGGCACCCAGGTCAGCAAATATTTGAGTACACCAGGGGCCAGCCATCACTCGTGACAAATCCAGTACTCGTATTCCCTGCAAGGGCCCAGCCATGTGTCCTCCTGCCAAATCGGCATTATCTACTTAAGGGCATGTGGGACCGGTGTGGCAAAAAGGGGCGCTGTTCGCCCCTTGCGCTGTTCGAGGACAAAAGCCAGGTTTCGGACCGTCTACCAACGTTAACGTTCTACAGATCAAGGTTACGTTTGAGAACCGTTGATGAGGTAATAATTCTCTTGGTGCGATACAGCTCGGGATGTTTTTCACCGTCTGAATAACGCAAAGGCTCGCCGGATGTTGGACTAACCAGCCACGAGACTTCCGGGCGCGGCTCACCCAGCTGTTTTTTGAGCGCTTGTGGTGTAATACCGATTGCTGCTGCCGCCGCGTTGAACGTGCAGCGTGTTTTTACGGCGTTTAGGTACTCCACTACCACGGCAATTTTGTCCTGCACTATGCGATGCTCCTGTAAAGTTAACAGCTAACAGTTGGAGCGGATGATAACCGTCCCAACAGGCTGTGCTGGTTATGTGGCGGGCTACCCACTAAAAGTAGTGGTCTCGAAGAGATCCGTCAAATGTGCCTGATTTGGGGCAGCCATCGTTAAAAGCGGCGCGATAGGTCACAGGGGCAGGGTCGTTTCTGCCTGGGTTTCGGATAAGTCCTTGGTGTAGTGTACTACGGGTTGGCCCTGCTTTACCGTATTTTATCCCAAGCTATCCCTACTAATTGAGCATCCATAGGGTCATACTGAGCCGGGCGCGCAGCGATCTTGCCGTTGGTATGAAAGTCCCCACGTCGCTACGGCTTTCAAGTTACCTTACGAGGAACGTATCATGAGTAAAGGACAAGACAGCAAAAAGAGTGCCAAAAAGCAGCCGCTTTTGACGCCAAAAGAGAAAAAAGCCGCAAAGGCAGCCAAGAAGGCCAGCACTACCGGTTTACGATAACGACTGACAGCAAGGCCATCACTTTTTTTCCGATGGCCCTGCCTGGCTACGCGCTTGGCGGCGAGTTAATCGCTTTTAGCAAGGCTTCGGCAACTGCAACCGATGACGCAGGGTTTTGTCCTGTTATGAGCAGGCCATCAACAATGGCCAGCGGATTCCAATCTTTACCCTTCTGGTACTTGGCACCCATAGCGATAAGCTGATCTTCCAGCAAATAGGGTACGACATCGGTCAATGCCACGGCGGCCTCTTCGGAATTACTGAATCCGGTGACATTTTTGCCTGTGACCAGCGGGTCGCCATTGCTGTCCCTGGCTTTCAGCAGCACCGCAGGGGCATGACACACCGTGGCTACCGGCTTGGAGGCAGCAATAAAGCCTTCAATCAAGGCAATTGACGCCTTGTCATTATGCAGATCCCATAACGGTCCATGACCTCCCGCATAGAAGATGGCATCAAAATCTGCCACTTTCATGGTGGCTAATTTGACCGTGTTGGCCAGCGCATTCTGAGCCACCGAGTCCTTGTCAAAACGGCGCGTATGAACGGTTTGAAAATCAGGTTCGGAACTCTTCGGGTCAAGCGGTGGTTGTCCGCCATCCGGTGAGGCCAGCGTGACGTCCACACCCGCATCTGTCAGGGAATAGTAAGGGCCAGCAAATTCCTCCAGCCAAAAACCGGTTTTCTTGCCGGTGTCACCCAGTTGATCGTGGGAGGTTAAAACTATCAGTACTTTCATCAGAGCGTATCCTTTGTGGCTAACTTCGTCTCACTATAGCGTAATTTCTGTATTCCAGAAGTGCTCGTTATCACTCAAGCTAGCCTATACAGGTTGGAAAATCCTCAGGCGCCCCGATCATCGCCTCCGTAGGGCAGTGATGAATAATCCAGATAGAATCAACAACAGGCTGGCCGGTAGAGTCACTTGAAATGGTAAGGCAGGCTCGATAGAAAGGATGTCCAACGTTTCTGCGGAAACGTATCCCGGGTATAAGCAGCCTGATGTTATAACCGGGTATTCAGTTCCACCAAAATAGATTCTATAAAAGGCATGACGTCGCTTTGGGTTGGAATCGCTTTTTGGGTGTTGGATGTTTTGATAATCTCAATCAGAGCGAGCATATCCCTGTTTCGAGTTTCTTCAGAAAAGTCCGTTTGACCATTTATGCCGCCAGCAACCCGCGGGAACAACAGCTTATAGCAACGTCCGTCGCCCTTTTGCTGTAACTCAGCCATCTCTGCCAGCATGACCTGCATATACGTGACGATGGCGTCATCTGACGCGTGTGACATTCCGGACATTGAATCTGGGCAGAATAAACCGTTCGGCCAGCGTGTTAAAAACAATGAATAAAATGACCACGGCCATCACATAGGCACGCTTTTTATCTGATGTTCTCCCGAAGATTAGCCTTGCCACTAGCGCAGCCAGGCCACCACTTGCCGCTGCCAAACCAACTGAGTACCAATTCACCTGAGTCTCCTGTTTGGTATTCTTCGGTGAGCTATTTCAACCATGTTTCGATTTTCGTTTTATCGGGTACGGAGCCAGATTGAATCAGCTGGCCCTCTCCAACCACAGCCGGCGTGCGCATTACACGGTGCGAACGGCATCTCTGGCACGAGCAATCGTTAGAAAGGGGCCTCAGAATTACCGGCAGAGCCATCATCACCGCGGCTTGAAACCCACAACTAAATGTCACGTAGTGCCGATGCTACTAAAAGTCGGGTATTAACGCCCCTTAAACGTCGCAGCGCGCCGCTCGACAAACGATTGCACGCCTTCTGTCACGTCCTCGGTTTCAAATAACGCTTTTTGGGTCGGCTCAAGGGCCGCCACTGCCGCGTCAAAGCCCTCCTGTACGAAGCGACGCGACGAGGCCTTGGTTGCCTGCACTGCCAGCGGTGCGCCGGTAGCGATGATCTCGGCAATCTCGATTGCCCGCTCGAGCTGGCGGCCGGTGGGGACGATCTCCTGAACCAGGCCGATGCGCTTGGCTTCTTCGGCGTCAAATTCATCCGAGGTGAGCAGGTGGTACATGGCATTGCCCCAGCCACCGCGCTCAACGAAGCGGATGGTGGCACCGCCTGTGGCATGGATACCGCGCTTGGGTTCCAACTGGGAGAAGCGGCAGTTTTCGGCGGCGATGACGATGTCGCCGCCAAGTGCGAGTTCGATACCCACGGTGAATGTAATACCCTGAACAGCCGTGACAATGGGTTTGCGGCAGGCGCGACCCAGACCAACGACATCGATGTGGCTGCCATCGCCACTCACGCCCTGTTCCATGGAGTTCGTCCATTTGGGCAGATCCAGTCCGGCGGTGAAATGCTCCCCGTGCCCGAACAGGACGCCGACCCAAAGATCATTCTCTTCGTCGAGTCGCGTATAGGCTGCGACCAATTGCTTGGCCATAGTTGGGGTGTAACCGTTGTATTTCTCTGGGCGATTCAGACCGATAAGCAGGATATGGCCGCGAGCTTCGGTGGTGACTGAACCTTCTTGATCGCTCATTTATTTCAGCTCCTTATTGTGATGCGTGGTATCAGAGTAACAATGTCCCGCAAGAGTCGTTTCATCAGCTGCCAATGCAGTAGGCGGATGTGACGGCCTGACGTTAAAAGTTTATACCAATCGCAAGTCCGTAGTATCGTAGATACCTGATACCGTTACAATAACGGCGGGGTGTCGTCGATGGAGCACATAACGGGATATTGTGAGAAGCTCTGGCGTCTTCAGCCCAGTGCCGGACACGGTGCGCATCAACGTAACGCCGTGCGCTTGTAGGGTGTTCATATGGGTGTGAATGTGAAGTGTGCGGCAATCGGCGTTTCTGCGGAAACGTCCTCTGCGGCGTTGCGCATTTCACAACTTCCTGTGTCGCTTCGGGTTGCCGGGACGGTCCAGCCTTTGCAGGCTATCAGTGACTCCGATTGGGTTATACTGGCGATCCACCTTGATACGGAGACCACCATGGCCGAAAATCCAATGACTGACCGGCAGTTCAAAATCCTTAAGGGGATCATGAAACCCTTTTCCCGCCTGAATGTGTTCGTGTACAAGCTGACCGGTGGCCGCGTGATGGGTACGCTTACAGGACGCCCCGTCATGCTTGTTACGATGAAGGGTGCAAAGTCCGGCAAAACCCGCACGACTCCCCTGATGTATGTGCCCTATAAGGACGGCGTAATTGTCGTTGCCTCCCTGGGGGGCGCGCCTAAATCGCCTGTTTGGTACAACAACCTTGTCGTGAACCCGGATATCACTGTGCAGTATAAGAACAACAAAATGAACCTGCGAGCACGACAGGTCGACGACGCAGAGAAAGCCGCGGTCTGGCCGATCTGTGTTGAGCACTATCACGAGTACGAGGACTACCAAAAGCGGACCGATCGGAATATCCCCGTGTTCGTGTGTGAGCCTCGTTAGACTGATGTGAGAAATGTGGGTGCACAGATGACTAACCCTGCTCACAAGCCCCAAGCCGGCAAGATCAAAGGTTGGCAGGTAGCAGCACTGTGGCTGGTGGCAATGGTTACCGTGCCCATACTGATTGATTCCTGGCGCCATCGTGACGCGCCTGAAACGGTGCCACGGGAATTGTTACAGGATTTGAATGGTTTTCAGATTGATCTGTTTCAGATGAGCCAGGCTGAACCCGTACTGCTTTACTTCTGGGCCAGTTGGTGTGGTGTGTGTAAAGCCGTGTCGCCTGCGGTGAATGCGCTGCGAGATGACTATGCGGTTGTCACTGTCGCGCTCTCGTCTGGCACTCGGGAGCAGGTACGGGCCTTTACCCGTGAACAGGACTTTGGCTTTCGCATCGTGAATGATCCCTATGGAGAAATTGGCCAAGCTTGGGACGTTCGCGGCACACCGACCGTTGTGGTGCTCTATCAGGGCCGTGTGACCTCCATGACCAGCGGTATCACTACGCCGCCCGGTATCTCTATGCGACTGTGGCTGGCGGGCATGCTGGCGACAAGCCAGCCTGTGCCCAGCTAAACGGTCCGGATGATCGTGCGTAGAACGGGCTTTTTGGACAGCCCCAATGGCGTCGTTCAGAAACGAATGTCTCAATCAGCCTTTTCATTAACGGATTAGAAATGATGGCGGTGAATCCACGCCAAGCTCTATGAGACGCTGGCGGTAATCATTAATCAAGTCTCTTTCATGCTGCCTGCGATCTTTAACGGAAAGCGAGGTAACTATTGTGTAGCTGACATGAGCATCGCCGTGAAGCAGTGTGTAAGGAAGGCTTGCCTGATGTTTTTGTACGCGAGCAACCTGCTCAGCCAGAGATTTCAATGACTGTCCGATAGATTCAACCAGTTCGCGTTTGAATTGATGCGTCTTCACTTCATGCTCAATAAGAAAATGGACGCCACCTTTTTCAAGCGAAAAAAGATCGTGGATAGGGCCTGACGTATGAGGCTGAACCCAGCGTAGATCATCATTGAAGCGCGGGGAATTCCAGTACGGAGCATGCAACAAAGCAAGCTGATCAAGCAGTGCCGCCGTATCCTTGGCGCGAAACTTGGATAATACGCTATCAAATATTACTTGCTCTACTCGCAAGTCTTCCTGTGTGTAGCTCTATATACGCATGGGTGACTACTAGCCATGTCTCTATCTGGAAATTAGTTAGACGAAATGCTCACATCAGAGCACGTATTTGTGCCCCCCACACTAAACTAACGCTTATCGAGAGGTGTGCCGGCCCGTCACTTCCCCGCCGAATGCCGCCCAATAGCCGATCCTTCTTCCTCCTCAAAAATCTCCTCCAAACGGTCCGCCAGATAGCTCAGCAGTCGCTTCACGCGCGCATCACGATTCGTCATTAACTGCCCGGCAGCCATGCCTTCCATCATGAACTTGGTCACGTCCATGGCGAGCAGGAAGCGGTCGCCGCGATCCTTCCACTCCTCAAACATAGTGGTGTTGGATTCGCGGACGTGCTTTTCGAACAACAGCTGCGAGTTTTCCAGGATGACACTTAGCTCGGGGTCGGTGCGGCTGGATACGCAGAGTTCGTGGTACACCACAAACAGGTCGCCGGTAAGGTGTTCCCAGTAGGCGTCCAGTCCGGCGCGACGGCGTTTCTGGCCCTTGAGCTTGGGGGAGATATCGGCGACGCGGTTGGTGTAGTCTTCCAGCAATTTGTCGTGCAGGTATTCCACGGCAGCCTGGATGAGTTCAGTTTTGGAGGGGAAGTGGTGGAGCATGGCGCCGCGGGATACACCGGCTGAGCTGGCGACCTTGGCGGTGGTGACGTTGGTGTAGCCCCGCTCGATGAAACAATTAATGGCGGCGTCCAGAATGCGGTCGCGCGTCATGGCGCTTTTCTGTGCCTGCCAGCTGATATCCGCACCGTCTTTGGTTTTTGCGGGTACTTCCGTTTTGCTGGGCATGGGATTTTTACTGGCCTCAATATAATTTAAAACAGACACGACTGATTAAAACAAGTCAGAGCTGTCTTATTATATATGAATTTGGTAAGCACCAAGCAGCTTTTTAGCTGCGGCCGGGGGCAGGGGATCGAGAAAGGGAGGGGGAGGGCATTACCGCAGCGATGATTGGCATCGCTGCGGTAGTCGAGCGGGCGGTTGGCGTTAGTCGTTCACGCCACCCATGCACAGGTATTTGATTTCAAGGTAGTCCTCGATACCGTATTTGGAGCCTTCACGGCCGATGCCGGATTCCTTCATGCCACCAAACGGTGCCACCTCGGTGGAGATGATACCTTCGTTGATGCCAACGATGCCGTAGTCCAGTCCCTCACAGACGCGCCAGATGCGGCCGATGTCGCGGGAGTAAAAGTAAGCGGAGAGGCCAAAGGGCGTATCGTTGCCGATGCGGATGGCTTCTTCTTCGGTCTTGAATTTGAACAGCGGTGCGATGGGCCCGAAGATCTCTTCGTTGTACACGTCCATGGTGTCGTTCACATCCACCAGCACGGTGGGCTCGAAGAAGTTCTGGCCTTTCTCCGTGCTGCCTTTGCCACCTATCAGTACTTTGGCACCGTTGTCGGTAGCCTGCTTGAGGATGGCGCTCACCTTATCAAAAGCCGCATCGTTGATCAGTGGTCCCACGGTCACGCCGTCATCGGCGCCGTTGCCCATCTTGAGGGCTTTAACGGCTACCAGCAGTTTTTCGGTGAAGGCGTCAAATACGCCTTCCTGCACCAGAATACGGTTGGCGCACACGCAGGTTTGCCCGGCGTTGCGGTATTTGGAGGCCATGGCACCCACCACAGCGGCGTTCAGGTCGGCGTCGTCGAACACGATAAACGGTGCGTTGCCGCCCAGTTCCATCGAGGTTTTTTTGACGGTCCCTGCACACTGAGCCATCAGTATCTTGCCCACTTCGGTGGAACCGGTGAAGGTCAGCTTGCGTACGATCTTGCTACTGGTCATTTCGCCGCCAATGGCTTTGGCATTGCTGCCAGCCACAACGCTGAAGGCGCCTGCGGGGATACCGGCGCGCTCACCGAGTGCGGCCAGTGCCAGCGCGCACAGCGGTGTTTCAGTTGCAGGTTTCAGTACAGTTGTGCAACCGGCCGCTAGTGCCGGTGCGACCTTGCGCGTGATCATCGCGATAGGGAAGTTCCAGGGCGTGATCGCGGCCACAACGCCGATGGGCTGCTTGATGGTGACGATGCGCTGGTTGGGGTTGTTGGCGGGGATGGTGTCGCCGTAAACACGGCGGCCCTCTTCGGCAAACCATTCCACAAAGGCGGCACCGTAGGCGACTTCGCCGCGCGATTCTGCCAGTGGCTTTCCCTGTTCTGCTGTCATCAGGCGGGCCAGATCTTCCTGGTTTTCCATGATGAGTGTGAACCAGCGCTTGAGGATGGCGGAGCGTTCCTTGGCCACCACATTGCGCCAGCTGATGAAGGCTTTGTTGGCTGCTTCGATAGCGCGGCGGGTTTCTGGCGCACCGGCGTTGGGAATAGCGACAATCTCTTCTTGAGTTGCGGGGTTGAGCACACTCACGGTCGAGCCGTCATCGGCATCAACCCAGGCGCCGTCGATATACAGTTGTGCGCGCAGCAGGCTCGGATCGGTCAGTTTCAACATGATGTTCGGGATCTCTTTAAAGGTGTAGAGGGAGTTTACTTGCCTGTGAGACGCGCAACAACTGGCGCAAAAGCGTCCACTATATTGTTTTGCCCGTCATCGAGTACCGCGATATAGGAAATACCGTAGGCTTCACGGCGGCGTATTAATTCCTCGCAGATAAAATCGACACTGCCGATCAGGCAGTGCGGATGGCTCAGGATATCTTCAGCAGATATCCCCAGCGCATCGCCGATGGCCCGGGCGGTGGGCTGCGGGTGGTCGGTGATAATGGTGTTATAGGCGCCAATTTCCAGCTCTATATCCTTAAAGCGAGTACCGGCACCCTGTTTGATCCATTCGATTTTTTTAGCCGTGGCCACCGCGAGGCCGGAGTTCATACCATCGGGGCCCAGCATGCCGGCGCGATTGTTGAAGTTCAGGCTGACGATGTCGGCTTCCTGTCCGGCAAACTGCAGAATCTTCCTACTGCCGCCGCCTATCATCAAGGGTGGGTAGGGCGTTTGTGCCGGGGAGGGCGTGCCCGAGAATCCGGACCAGCGGATAAAGTCACCGGCGATCGCCAGCGGCTCACCCGTCATAAACGCTTTGTAGGCGTGTACGAATTCCGCAAAGCGCTCGAAGCGCTCGGGAAAATCATCGAACGGCAGGTTAACGGCCTCGTACTCGTTTTTGATCCAGCCCGCGCCGATGCCAAATTCCAGACGCCCACCAGAGAGGTAATCCATGGTGGCGGCTTCTTTGGCCAGCATGACGGGCTGACGGTAGTCATTGCAGAACACCCGGCAACCTACCCGCAGTGTTGTAGTTTGTTCCAACGCCATCGCGATGGCGGGAACCGCTGCCAGCATTTGCGGGGGATGGTAGGTGCTGTCGAGTGCGGGGCCTGCGCTGAGAAAATGGTCGGCGAGGAAGAAAGTGGAGTAGCCGAGGTCTTCTGTTTTGGCGATGAGCGTGCGCCAGTTTGTCGGTGAATCGGTATTGAAACACTGCAGGGAAAAACGAAACGGTTTTGGGGCACTCATGCGGTTTGTTCCAGTTTGCGAATCGCCACGTGGATGCTGCTCTGGCGCGCCATGCCAGAATACCGTTCAGGGTTGTCCCGGTTGTTGATAAGGCGATTGGTGTTGCTACCGATCTCACGAATTTTATCGTTGGACTTCGCCTGTGGGTCAGGCGAACCACCCCAGCAGTGCGACATGGAAATTACGCCAGGCTTGATGTCATCGGCGGCCTTGGCGACCGCGGGAATGGCGCCGTGGCGTGAGCGCACCTCGATAATCTCACCGTCGGCAATATTCAGCGCCGCCAGTTCCTGTGAGTGCATGTACGCCGGGTTGGTGGTGCCCTTGCGCTTTAGCAGGCTCAGTTCCGGGCCGGTGGAGTTGTAGGTGTTCTTCATGCGACGGCTGATCAGCAGCAGCGGGAAGTCGGTATCGGAGGCGCGCTGCAGATCGGCATAGGCGGCGGCAAATTCTTCCTCAAGACCGGGTGGGTTGAGTAGCAGGCGGCCTTGGGTCGCCGGGTTTGCCGGGCCCAGAATGACATCCGGTACATCAAACACGGTGCCGCCATCGGCGTTGTAAACGTCTTTCAATGGCACGCGGGAGCCGCGGGTGATGTTTTCCAGTAGGTCGAATTTTGGCGGTTTTTCCTGCATGTCGATGGGGCCATTGCTGAGCCTCAATTCCAGTCCCATGCGTTTGCCCATCGCCCAGAAAAACTCCCACTCTTCAATTTTGTCGCCCTGTGCTTCCACCACGGTTTGGGTGTACTGGCTGTAGGGTTTGTCGTGCCAGATATCGGTGAGCAGGGTTACGTCCTCGCGCTCCAGACACAGTTTGGGCGCAAGAATGTAATCGGCCATCTGCGCAGTGGCAGACATCTTCAAATCGATGGAAACCAGCAGCTCTAGCCCGGCGAGGGCACGGTGAGTCTTTTCCTGATCCGGCCACGCCAGCAGGGGATTGCCGCCGACGCAGACCAGCGCCTTGATCTGTCCGTCGCCTGCCAGCAGCATTTCATCGCTGATCACCGCAGTGGGCATTTCTTTCAGAGGGCCGTAGGGAGAGAGCACCGTGGTCTCACATATGTCTGCTGATACGCGGCTTTTAACACCTTCGGTGAGCCACTGTGGCTGCGGGCCGGTGGCTTCTGCCAGGCGCGGTCCGGCCACGGTGAGCACGCCGGGGTTGGGCAGGCGTTCGCCCTCGCGGTAGTGGCGGCCACAAATGGCATTCAGCGCTTGCACCAGGTGTTGCAGTAGATTGGGGTGGGGGCCCATTTCTGGCCCGGTGCCGGTCACAGCGGTACCGCGTGGCCCGGCGGCGAACATTCTGGCTGCGCCGGTAATCTGGCTGGCGGGAATGCCGGCAGCAGTGGCGACGGCTGCGGGGGTAAAGCGCTTCGCTTGTTGCTGCAAATGTTCCAGCCCTTCGATGTGTTGCTCACAGAAGTCCTTGTCGTGTAATTCCTCGGACAAAATCACGTGAATGATGGCGGCAACGACTGCGGCGTCGTGACCGGGGCACACCTGCAGGTGCAGGTCGGAGCGGCTTGCCACCTCGGTCACACGCGGGTCGATACAGATCAACTTCATGCCGCGCTGTTTGCCTTCGCGCAGCGCATTGTGCGGGCTGAACGCAGGAATGCCGCCGGGAATAGAAAAGTGCGAGACCAGTGTGTTGTTGCCGATAATCAGCGCCACATCGGAATCGTTCCACATGTGGCTGCCGCCATTCCACCAGCCCATACGCGTGGGCCCGATAGCCACCTTGGCTGGTTGGTCGATGGTGACACTGGTGTAGTAGGACGGTGAATCGATGGCGCTGTGAAAGGCTCTGGCGACGTCGTGGGCGGCGGAGTTCTGGTAGGAGTAGGTGCCGTTGTAGCTGGCGATGCTGCGCGGGCCGTATTTGTCCAGAATTGCCTGTAATTGCACAGCGATTTCATCCATCGCCTGTTCGCTGCCAATCGCGGCGAACGAGCCGTCTGCCTGTTTTTTCTGCGACTGCTGCAACCGTGTCGGGTGGTCGATCTGTTCTATCAGCTGCCGACCCTTGATGCAGGTATAGCCGCCATAGATTTCATTATCGGTATCCGGCACCAGCGCCATCAGGCGGTTATCTTCTACTGTCGCCACCATTGGGCAGTAGGCGTGGCAGAAGCGACAATAGGTTTTTACAGTTTTAGCGGCCATTGAAGTATTTTCCTCTACCGGTTGTCGGCGTTTCGGGGCCTGGCATTTACTCGGTGAAAAAGTCTGCGCGCGGTTTGCCTTTGGGGTCGTACACCGGTTCTTCCAACGCCACTTTGTACTTGGCGACCTCGACATCGGCGATGCCGTAGGTACCGAGTGCGCCCAGCATGTTCTGGTAAAAGATGCCGGCGAGGTGCGCGGCCAGGTCTTCAACCGTCGCCCACTTCTCGAACACATAGGCCCGTGTCGCAGAGGTGGGGTCAGCGGACCAGACATAGTGCAGGCAGCCATTTTGTGCGCGCGTATCTCTCACCAGCTGTGCCGTGTCGGCCAGCGCCTGTTCGCGGTTGCCCTGCGGGAAGTTGAGGGTGCCGGCAATGAGTACGGTCATAGTCTTATCCTGAGTGAGCGCGCTGTCTTATGGTCTGTGGGAATCGTC
>CAWWAG010000059.1:0-16472 GCA_963934845.1 uncultured Halioglobus sp.
AAAGCGGGCACAGGGCCCGCTTTAAATACGGTAACGCAATGGCTTACAGTGCGTCTGCGTTCTCAGACAGGTAGGCCGCGACGCCATCTGGGGATGCATTCATACCCTTGTCGCCTTTGTTCCAACCAGCGGGGCACACTTCGCCGTGCTCGTCAGTGAACTGCAGCGCCTCAACCAGACGAATCAGCTCGTCGATGTTGCGTCCCAGTGGCAGATCATTCACCAGCTGTGAGCGCACTGTCCCTTGCGCGTCTATGATGAAAGCGCCACGGAAGGCCACGCCATCGGCGGCTTCAACATCGTACGCGCGGCAGATATCGTGGTTAATGTCGGCCGCCATGGTGTAAGTCACCGCGCCGATACCACCGTCCTTCACTGCCGTGTTGCGCCAGGCATTGTGCGTAAACTGGGAATCGATGGACACTGCTACCACCTCTACACCCAGCTCGCGGAATTTGTCCATACGGTGATCCAGAGCAATCAGCTCCGAGGGACACACAAAGGTAAAATCTAACGGATAAAAGAACACCAGGCCGTATTTGCCCGCCATCGCCTCGGAGCGCTTGAAGGAATCAACAATTTCCCCAGTCCCAAGCACTGCCGCCACATCAAAATCCGGTGCCGGTTTACCAACTAAAACGCCCATCTATTACACTCCTGTTAACAGTTCATCCAACTGCGCCACCCCAGTGTGAAATGGCGCGCTTGTAGGCGAATAATACACAGCCCGTTTGATATCGCCTATTTAATTGTAGGCATGGATCCAATAGTGAAGCGCTATGGCAGGACTAGCGCTACTCTGCAGTGGACGTAGGAGCATTTTCTTTGATCAACGTCAGCAACTCGCCGCTCTCAGACATCTCGCAGATGATGTCACAGCCACCGACCAGCTCACCATCCACCCAAAGTTGTGGGAATGTGGGCCAGTTCGCATACTGGGGCAGTGTGGTGCGAATTTCAGGGTTGCTCAAAATATCCACGTAAGCAAAACGTTCGCCACACGCCATCAGGGCTTCCACAGTGCGCGCCGAAAAACCGCACTGTGGCTGGTTGGGGGAACCTTTCATATACAACAGAACCCGGTTGCCGGCGATCTGTTCTTTGATTGTCTCAATAATGTCCATCTCGTGTCCTATCTTGTTGTAGCCCGATGGGCGGTCCGTATTCAGCACACATATTAACCTATTTTGCATCCATATTGCTCCTGCCGTATGTATGTGGATTGCCAATTCTGCCTGACCTGACTATAGTTAGGCGTTTCGAGGCAGCTCCCGCTGCCTTTTTGCGTTTTTGGGAGAGGCAGAATCATGTCGGCGCTGATGCAGACGTACGCCAGATTACCAGTGACATTTAGTCACGGCGAGGGTGTGTACCTCTATGACACCGAGGGGCGCCGCTATCTGGACGCCATTTCTGGCATTGCCGTGAACGGGTTGGGTCACGCTCACCCGGTGGTTACCGCAGCGATACGAACGCAGGCCGACAAGCTGGTCCACAGCTCCAATCTCTACCGCATTGAGGCACAGGAGCAGCTCGGTGCGGTGCTGACCGAAATATCAGGGATGGACAACTGCTTTTTTGGTAATTCCGGCGCCGAAGCCAACGAAGCGGCAATCAAGCTGGCGCGACTATACGGGCACAATCGCGGTATCAAGAAACCGGCCATCATCGTCCTCGAGGGCGCGTTTCACGGCCGCACGCTGGCAACACTCAGCGCTACCGGCAATCGCAAGATACAGGCCGGCTTTGAACCGTTGGTGTCAGGTTTTATACGCGCACCACGCAACGACATTGAGGCCCTGAGGCAGATCGCTGCAAACAACCCCGACGTGGTAGCCTTTCTGGCAGAGCCTATTCAGGGCGAAAGCGGCGTCCAGGTATTGGATGCCCAGTACCTGCGAGCCGCGCGGGAACTTTGTAGTAAAGAGAACTGGCTGTTTATGCTCGATGAGGTGCAGACCGGCAATGGCCGTACCGGCACCTATTTTGCGTACCAGAGCCTCGGCCTGATACCGGATGTCGTCACCACGGCGAAAGGCCTGGGCAATGGCGTGCCCATCGGTGCCTGCCTCGCGCACGGTACAGCAGCGCAGGTATTTAGCGCCGGAAACCACGGCTCCACCTTTGGCGGCAACCCGCTGGCCTGCGCCACCGGATTAGCCGTAGTGGATACCATTGTGCGAGACCAGCTGTGCGCCAACGCGACCGCCATGGGACAGCTGATTACCGACACCCTGCGCGCTGAATGTGCCGGCGTGGAACACGTCGCCGCTATCCGCGGCAAGGGATTGATGTTAGGCATCGAACTGCACAGGGATTGCGGCGAACTGGTACACCGCGCCATGGATGCCGGCTTGCTGATCAATGTCGCTGGTGGCAACACCGTGCGATTGCTGCCGCCTCTCATCATCAACGAACAAGAAGCCCGTGATCTGGCCGGTGGCGTCGCCGAACTTATCCGGAATTTCGACTGAACACGCCCGCCAGGGCTTTACAGGACAGGCCATGTCAGATACTCGACACTTTTTGACGCTGTTGGATTTCAGCTCCCAGGAGTTGCAGCAACTTATCCAGCGCGCCATCGACATGAAACGGGAACACCGCGCAGGTGAAGACCAGCGCGCATTCTCAGGTAACGTGCTGGCTATGATTTTCTCCAAATCGTCTACCCGCACCCGGATCTCGTTTGAGGCCGGTATCGCGCAACTGGGGGGACAGGCCATGTTCCTGTCTGCACAGGACACGCAGCTGGGTCGCGGCGAGCCCATAGAAGACAGCGCGCGAGTGATCTCCTCAATGGTGGATATCGTCGCCATCCGTACCTTCGGACACGATATCGTGCAGCGCTTCGCGGCACACTCCACGGTGCCGGTTATTAACGCTCTGACCGATGACTACCACCCATGCCAATTGCTGGCCGATATGCAGACCTGGGTCGAGCACCGTGGCAGCATCGCTGGCAAGAGTGTGTGCTGGGTGGGTGACGGCAACAATATGTGCCAGTCCTACATCAATGCCGCCAGGCAATTTGATTTTGAGCTGCGCATCGCCTGCCCACCAGGCTTTGAACCGAACAGCGAGTTGCTCAAAGCAAATAGGAACAGGGTAAGCGTTGAGCACGATCCGGCGATTGCCGCCAGGGGGGCAGACCTTCTCGTAACCGATGTCTGGGCCTCTATGGGCCAGGAACAGGAGCAGCTCGAGCGTGCCAAGTTGTTCAAACCCTACCAGATCAACGGTGAACTCATGAGTCTGGCCGCCAGCGACGCACTGTATATGCACTGCCTGCCCGCTCACCGGGGCGAGGAGATTAGCACGCAGCTGATGGACGCGCCCGACACTGTGATCTGGGATGAGGCCGAAAATCGACTACACGCGCAAAAAGCGCTGGTGGAAACCCTGCTCTTGATCAATCGCGGCTGAACGCCTCCCTTTAGCCCGGCGGCGCACTCTCGGAATGCGGCCTACCAGAGCTCCTCTGCCCCTAAATAACCAGCGGGAATATCCTGCAGTATTTTTATAAGAATATATTCAATAGGCCCATCCCAGACGTCGAATAAGCCCCCTCTGCGAGTGCCTGGCAGGTATATCAAGGCCTGCGAGGTTAGTGGGCGCAGACACACATAACTGTGTACAAGTTATCCACAAAATAAACCCAGCCTAATCCCTTGCAATGCACTGGTAGGCGCATTATCTTGTACCTGAGAGAAGCACATACCGCTATATATTGGGTGTTGCGGTTAAAACACGAATAACAAATTCATAAGTTTAACCATCGAAGCGGAGCATTATTCCCACCGACCAGCCCCGGGATACTATTCCGTAACGTGGAGGTTTATTGTGGGTACATCAAAGCTTTACCAAGCGGCATCCCTATAAAACCAAAATCGGCACTTCGGAGAAAACATGCAAACAGAGATCAACCAAGGCGGCACCACCGCTGCCGCGACCACCCTGGCTCAGCAATTACCTGCCGCCAGCGGCGCCCTGGCCGCCACTGCACCGGGACAATTACGCGTTATCAAACGTAACGGCACTGTTGTGCCGTTCGAGGCAAGCAAGATTGCCGTGGCCATCACCAAAGCCTTTCTCGCGGTCGAAGGTGGCACAGCCGCCGCGTCCAGCCGTATTCATGAGACGGTAGCCAAACTGACCGCCATGGTGATGAGTACCTTCCAGCGCCGCATGCCCTCCGGCGGTACTATCCATATTGAAGACATACAGGATCAGGTAGAGCTAGCCCTGATGCGCTCCGGGGAACAGAAAATCGCGCGGGATTACGTTATCTACCGCGAGCAGCAGTCACAAAAACGCGCCGCGAAGCAGGCGCTGTCGCCCGCCACCCAGGCCGCCGCGGGCAATATCACCGTCATCCAGCTCGACGGCAGCCGCGCGCCGCTGGATCTCGACCGACTGCACACTATTGTAAGTGAAGCCTGCTACGATCTCGCCGATGTCAGTGAAACGAAAATTCTGGACGAGGCCCTGAAGAACCTCTACGACGGCGTCAGCCAGAGTGAGTTGAGCACGTCACTGGTGATTACCGCCCGCACCATGATCGAACAGGATCCAAGCTACACGTTTGTGACCGCTCGCCTGCTCTGCGACAACTTGCGCAGTGAATCTCTGAACTTTCTGGGTGTGGCCGAGAGCGCCACGCAACACGATATGACCATCCTTTACGCCAAGACACTACCCGCCTATGTGGCCAAAGGTATCGAGCTGGAACTGCTGGCACCCTTTCTGCAAGATTTCGACCTGGAGCGACTGGGCCAGGCACTGCTGCCCGAGCGTGACCTGAACTTCACGTATCTCGGCCTACAAACTCTGTACGACCGATACTTTATCCACAGCAACAACACCCGTATTGAGTTGCCGCAAATCTTTTTCATGCGCGTGGCTATGGGGCTGGCATGGGAAGAAGACGACAAGAATGCCAGGGCCATCGAGTTCTACGAGCTGCTCTCCTCCTTCGATTACATGAGCTCCACACCGACCCTATTCAACGCCGGCACACTGCGTCCACAGTTGTCGTCCTGCTACCTCACCACGGTGCCGGACAACCTGTACGACATTTACGGTGCCATTCGCGACAACGCCATGCTGTCCAAGTTCGCCGGCGGCCTCGGCAACGACTGGACACCCGTGCGTGCGCTGGGCGCCTACATCAAGGGTACCAATGGCAAGTCACAGGGCGTTGTGCCCTTCCTGAAAGTGGTCAACGACACCGCAGTAGCCGTTAACCAGGGCGGTAAGCGCAAGGGGGCCGTGTGCGCCTACCTCGAAACCTGGCACCTGGATATTGAAGAATTTGTGGAACTGCGCAAAAACACCGGCGACGACCGCCGCCGCACACACGACATGAACACCGCCAACTGGATACCCGATCTGTTCATGAAGCGCGTATTCGACGCGGGCGAGTGGACCCTGTTCTCCCCTAACGATGTGCCCGAACTGCACGATCTGTGCGGCAAGGCCTTCGAGGAGCGCTACGAGTACTACGAGGAGCAAGCTCGCACCGGTAAACTCAAGCTGCATAAAACCGTCAAAGCCGAAAACCTGTGGCGCAAAATGCTGGGCATGCTGTTCGAGACCGGCCACCCCTGGATGACGTTCAAGGATCCGTGCAACCTGCGCTCGCCGCAACAGCACGTGGGTGTAGTGCACTCCTCCAACCTGTGCACCGAGATTACGCTGAACACCAACAAGGATGAAATAGCAGTCTGCAACCTGGGCTCGGTCAACCTGCCACAGCACATCGATGAAAACGGCCTCAATCTGGAGAAGCTGCAACGCACCGTGCGCACCGCCGTGCGTATGCTGGATAACGTCATCGATATCAACTACTACTCGGTGCCGCAAGCTGAAGCCTCCAACATGCGCCACCGCCCGGTCGGCCTGGGCCTGATGGGCTTTCAGGACGCCCTGTATAAGAAGCACCTGGCCTACGGCTCGGATGAAGCGGTGCAATTCGCGGACAATTCCATGGAGGCCATCAGCTACTACGCGATTCAAGCCTCCAGCGAACTGGCAGTAGAGCGCGGCGCCTACTCCAGCTACGAGGGCTCACTGTGGAGCCAGGGGATATTCCCGCTGGATTCACTGGACAAGTTGATTGACGAACGCGGTGAAAAGTACATCAATGTCGACAAGAGCTTCACACTCGACTGGGCGGCGCTGCACGACACCGTCAAGACGCAAGGTATGCGCAACTCCAACGTAATGGCTATCGCGCCCACGGCGACGATTGCCAATATCACCGGCGTGTCGCAATCCATCGAGCCGACCTACCAAAACCTGTACGTCAAATCGAACCTCTCCGGCGAGTTCACGGTCGTCAATCCCTACCTGGTACGCGACCTGAAAGCGCTTGGCCTGTGGGACAAAGTGATGGTTAACGACCTGAAATACTACGACGGCAGCGTGCAGGCCATCGACCGTATCCCCAAGGAATTGAAAGCCATCTACTCTACCGCCTTCGAGGTAGAACCGCGCTGGCTGGTGGAATCGGCCAGTCGTCGCCAGAAGTGGATAGACCAAGCTCAGTCACTGAACCTGTACATCAACAACGCCAACGGTAAAAAGCTGGATGTCACTTACCGTATGGCCTGGTTCAGTGGTCTGAAGACGACCTACTACCTGCGCTCACTGGCTGCCACCGGTACTGAAAAGTCGACCATCGACACCGGCACCCTGAACGCGGTGTCCAGAGGCGAGATCAGTGAAGGCGGACCGGCACCGGTGCCAGCAGCCTGCTCGCTGGACGATCCAGACTGCGAGGCCTGCCAATAGGCAGGCCCATACAGTAATGAGCACTACGACTACACCAAGAATCAGGAAGGCAATGCAATGTTAAGTTGGGATGATTACCACAAAGATGAAGCCGCACCGAGCATTGGTGCCAATGCAGCCGCAGCGCTGAGCGCAAACTCAGGGGCGTCGAAACCGGCTGCCCCTCAGGCAGTCGTGGCCAAACCGGCCACACCTCAGCCGGCCACACCTCAGCCGGCCACACCTCAGCCGGCCACACCTCAGCCGGCCACACCCGCGATTATTGAAGAGATCGACGCCAAGGCCGCCGCCGAAGCGGTCAAGGCCGCAGAGGAAGCGGTAGAACAGATGGATATCGCGGCCGGTCTGGAAGCGTTGGAGATGGGCGCCGCCCGCGTCTCGGTAGATGAAAAGGCGATGATCAACTGCCGCGCAGATCTCAATCAACTGGTGCCGTTCAAATACGAATGGGCTTGGCAGAAGTATATCGACGGCTGTGCCAACCACTGGATGCCGCAGGAAGTCAACATGACTGCCGACGTGGCGACCTGGAAAAATCCCGAGGGTTTGAGTGACGATGAGCGCCGTATTGTAGAACGCAATTTGGGGTATTTCTCCACCGCGGACTCTCTGGTAGCCAACAACCTGGTACTGGCGATTTACCGCCTAATCACCAACCCTGAGTGCCGCCAGTACATACTGCGCCAGGCCTTCGAGGAAGCTATCCACACCCATGCCTACCAGTACTGCATCGAGTCGCTGGGTATGGACGAGGGAGAAGTGTTCAATATGTACCGGGAAATCCCTTCGGTGGCGAAAAAAGCCGCCTGGAGCCTCAGTCACACGCACGAGTTGAGCGACCCCACCTTCAACACCGGCACGCCCGAGACGGACCAGACATTGCTGCGCAACCTGATCGGCTTCTACGCCGTGACCGAAGGTATCTTCTTTTATTGTGGCTTTACCCAGATCCTCTCGATGGGCCGCCGCAATAAGATGACCGGCGTGGCCGAACAGTTCCAGTACATCCTGCGCGACGAGTCTATGCACCTAAACTTCGGTATCGACGTCATCAACCAGATCAAACTGGAAAACCCACACTTGTGGACCAAAAAATTCCAGCAGGAGGCTATCCAGATGATAGTGGAAGGCACCCAGCTGGAAATAGAATACGCTCGCGACACCATGCCGCGCGGCGTGCTGGGCATGAATGCAGCCATGATGGAAGAGTACCTGCACTTCATAGCGAACCGACGCCTATCGCAACTGGGCCTGCCCGAGCAGTACTCGGGCGCACAGAACCCGTTCCCCTGGATGTCGGAAATAATGGACTTGCGCAAAGAGAAAAATTTCTTCGAAACACGAGTAATCGAATACCAGACGGGCGGCGCCCTCACCTGGGATTGATACCCACTAATTAGAGGAATCTCATATGGCGAGTAGTGACAAGACACTGACTGAATCAGAAACTATCCTGATGGCGCTGGACCAGATCAGCCAGACCATCGACGTGATGAACAGTGTTGTAGGCCGGCTACGCAATCACATGCAGCAGCAGGAGTCAGCAACTGCTGACCAGGGAAAGGAATTGCAGGCGGAGATGCGGGATGATCGGATACTGCATTAGCCGCGGAGCGCAGCTCCGGCCAGTCTTCTAGGGATTGACCGGATCTTCCGGTAATTGGATAAACACTTCGCTGGGGTCAATCACCGCAATCACAAACTACTGCGCTGGGCGATAGAACCAACCACCAACGCGTTCCTCTCCCCTTCTGACTGTGTTGCAGTTACCGACGACGTAAGAGCATGGGTCAATAGTACCGATTCTACTTTCAAGACCGTATTGGCCATACCCATGCAATACAACACGCCGGTGTCGAGACTAGCACCCGGCATAAAATACAGAAATTCAAGTGCAACGGGTGAGTTGGCAATAATCAGGTTGGGAAACACGTTATAGATAACCCCGAGATGCTGACTTCCGAAAGATGGTTGCGGGTTGTCATTCAGCCCCCTGATAGATACCAGCGGAGACAAGAGGCGAGAGTGATAGCCAAAACTATCAAATTCAGTGACATTGGAAACAGTGCCCCACGCCACTAGAGAATTGGCATGCACAAATGAGAAATGGTAGAACTCGGTAAAAGCCTCTATTGCATTTTTCAGTTGCCGGGCACCTCGTGGTGCCGATCTGAAATGTACTCAAGGTTCGAGCTCTTGCAGCATAGCACTGGGGGCCACCACTGCGGGTACTCGCTCCATCACCTCACATTTCGCCCGCCATCGGGAGACATCCGTATCGAATGCGCCCTCGACTTCCAAAACGGCGTCAGCCAGCTTTTTTGTGCCGGTATCTATCAGATTGAGTACACGAGACGTGAGCCTCTCTGCCAGATCTTGGTCCATCGAATGCATAGAGTTTTCGTCCTGTATCTAATTTGCCATCCAAACTGACTGAGGCAATCTCACCTGAACTGAAAGTTCGCCGCCGTAAAGGCGTTATAAGTGCGTTCCAGATCTTCCGCAGTCGCCGCCATTGGCGCAATGATATGTGTATGCACGCCGCCGTCCGCATCCGCCTGAATACGGGCTCGTATCTCATCTTCATTGCCAATAATAGCGATCTCATCAATCAACTCATCGGTAAGCGCGCCCGCAGTTTTCTCTCGATTCTTCTCGGCCCAACCGTCCTCAATGGTCTTCGCTGCGACTTCATAGCCTGCCCAAGCCAGAAACTTGTTGTACACCGGTGTGGCGTAGTAAGGCCCGAATGCGGCGCGGAAAATCTCCCGGCCCATCGCCTTGTCGTCCGTACACAGCACCATCGCTCGGTTCACCACTTCAATGTCTTGCCAGTTTTTACCGGCGTTTTGTGCGCCGCGTTTTAACGCCTCCATCATTTTTGGCAGGGCGCCCTGGGGCCACAGATTGAAAATAACGCCATCACCTACCTCCGAGGCCATCTCAATCATCTTCGGGCGCAGCGCGCCAATATAAATCGGTGGTGGGTTTTCTACCGGTGTTTGACGATAGCCGCGACTGAACAACGTCTCACCCTGGAAATCGGTTTTCTCGCCCTTGAGCATCTGCCGCACCAGCTGCGCGGTTTCCTTCACGCGGGTTAGCGGTTTGACTAGCGGTATACCATTCCACTGCCCCATAATCGTCTGGCTCGATGAGCCAAGGCCCAATACGAAGCGGCCCGGTATCACCTGGCTGATAACATTGGCTGATGCTGCCAGCACTGAAGGGCTGCGAGTATAGACCGGCGTCACCGCCACACCGATGCGAATCTTTTGGGTATGGTGTCCCACGGCTGCTATCTGAGTGAGGGTGTCGGGCGCACCGGAATCGCTGAACCAGGCGTCGCGAATACCGTTGTCCTCTGCCCACTGCAGGCGCGCAATGGTATCGGCGATATAGGGTCCTGCGGGCAGAGTGATGGCGATACGTTTTTTCAGGGTCATTTTTTTTCCGAGTGGTCAACAATGTGCATTCAGCGTCTAATATATATATCATCACTGCGCTACTGGGGAAACGAAAGATCTGACCCCAAGAGTGCATAACCAACCTCATCCGTCATCGAGATCACGGATACAGCGGCACAAGGAGCCTCGCGTTGAGTAAAATTCTGGTTTTTGGCAACTTCAGCTCTGGCAAGTCGACGTTCGCAAAACGGCTCTATAAAGAACGCGGGCTGGCACATCTGGATCTGGACACACTGGCCTGGCTACCCACCAGCCCGCCACAGCGAAAGCCGCTGGTAGAGTCGCAGTTGGCGATTGAGAAGTTCATGTCTTTATACGGCACCTGGGTCATCGAAGGTTGCTACGCCGACCTGCTCGGCATCGCTGCGCCGTATGCCGCCGAGGTTGTCTTTATGAATCTGCCGGTGGCGCCGTGCATTGAGAATGCAAAGAGCAGACCATGGGAGCCACACAACTATCCGTCCAAAGCAGAGCAGGACCAGAATCTTGCGATGCTGATTGACTGGATTTCACAATACCCGACAAGGGGGGACGTATTCTCTGAATCGGCACATAAATCGCTATACAAGAATTTTTCCGGTAAGAAGAGTATATATACCCACAACAACAGCTATTCCTAGCTGAATTCCTTGGCGCTCCCTTGGCTGGGATGCAAAAAGCAGCGATATGAAGCAATACATACTCTGGGACAACGACGGCGTTCTTGTCGACACCGAACTTTGGTATTTCAAGGCGACGCAACGCGCGCTGGCGGAGCTGGGTATCTCGCTTGCGCAGGACACCTACCTGCAACGCATGGTGCACGGCGCGTCCAGTTGGGAGCTGGCCGAGGCAGCGGGTATTGACCCGTTGCAGATCGAAGCGAAGCGGCATCAGCGCAATGCTTACTACGATACTTATCTGGCCCACGAAGCCATAGAAATCCCCGGCGTAGAAGCGGTGTTAAAAACACTATCGCGCCGCCACAGGATGGCCATCGTCACGACCTCGACGCGCGCCCACTTTGAGCGGATTCATAACGGCAGAAGCCTGATTCAACATATGGACTTTGTCCTCACGCGGGAGGACTACCTGTGCTCCAAACCCGACCCCGAACCCTACCAACTCGCGCTCAGCAAGTTCGGTGCCCACGCCAATGAATGCCTGGTAGTAGAAGACTCACAGCGTGGCTTACAATCGGCAATCGCTGCGGGTATCGACTGCGCCGTGGTCCGCAATACATTCACATCGAGTCACGATTTCACCGGGGCGAGCCACATGCTGAACTTCTTGGCCGAACTACCGGGAATCCTGCATGACCCCATGGAATAGCCCCGCCGTTCGACCACTGACTTTTTGCGACCAGCCCCTACGCTTGTTGTGCGCTCTGGTATTCACCTTCATCGCCACAGTAGCCGCCAACGCACAGCCTGCAGCAACCACCGATACGCATGCGTCTGGCACGACCTGGCTGGTAGGCCCAGAACGTACGTTGAAAACACCCAGTGACGCGGCAAAGCTGGCCAAAGCGGGTGACACTATAGAGATCGATGCAGACATCTACCTGAATGACTATGTCGAATGGCGGCAGCAGGATCTGACGATTCGCGGCGTAGGCGGCATGGCGCACCTACAGTCCACCGGGCTAATACCCAATGGTAAGGCTATATGGATCATAAGCGGGAACAATACGGTGGTGGAAAACGTGGAATTTTCCGGGGCACGCGTGGTCGACGCAAATGGTGCGGGTATCCGGCACGAGGAAGGCGCGCTCACACTGCGCAACACCTACTTCCACCACAACGAATTTTCCGTCCTGACTGGCCCGGATCCCGAGGGCAGTCTGGACATCCGGTCCTCTCGCTTCTACTTTCAAAGGCGCGAGGGAACCTTCAGCCATGGAATATATGTCGGCGGACTGGGGCGCTTCACGATCACCGGCAGCCACTTCAAGGGCACAGACCGCGGCCACCAGATAAAATCACGCGCGTTTGAAAACCACATCCAGTACAACCGGATCGAGGATATTAAAGGCGGAAACTCCAGCCGCTTGATCGACCTGCCCAACTGCGGGCTGAGCTTTGTTATCGGCAACGACATGCAACAGGCTAAAACCTCAGAGAACGTCGACGCGATAGGTTACGGCGCGGAGGGCTGCGACGATCGTAGCACGCAGCAGCACCGCCTGTTCGTAGTCAACAACACCTTCGTCAACGAGGCCTTGCATGGTACTCTGGTGAAGGATCATGTGCACGGTGACGTACTGGTCGCAAACAACCTGGTTTTTGGCGGCGGATACTTCCTGCGCGGCAGCGGCGTGCAAAAGAATAACGTATTGATGGACCTCCGATGGCGACAGTCTGGAAGCTGGGCGCCGCCGCCGGGCTCAGTAGCCATCGACACCGCACAAGCGCTACCCGACGAGGAAGGATTTTCGCTGGTGCCCGTAAGCGAATTTAAGCCGCCGCTGGGGGCTGTTGAGCGCACACCTTACAACGCACTCGATATCGGCTCCCACGAAGCAGCAAAGAGCGTCACTACGGGCAGTCAGGATCACGTGACCAGGCTGCCATAACACCCAAGTTCTGAATCGATAGCCAGCCACGGAAGACCCAGTTTATCGAGCCAGTCCAGAGCCTCTTCAGCAGGTTTTAACATCGCAATCGTCGCCGAACTGCCCGCCACCAGGCACTGCTCCGCCAACACCGTTACCGCCACCAGCCCCTGGACCGGCCAACCGGTGCGCGGGTGCAGGATATGGCCAAAGCGCCTGCCCTCAATCACCATACAACGCTCGTAATCGCCACTACTGGCAAGCCCGCCCTCGGGCAGCGACAGCTCGGCAACCGCGCGATCCCTGGCCTCGGGATGACGGATACCTACTGGCCAGCCCGCGGCACCATCGGGCGCACCAACGGCAACCATGTCACCCGCCAAATCCACCAGCGCCACCACCACGCCATGGCGACGCAATTGCGCGGCGGCGCTATCTGCAGCGTACTCCTTCACACAGCCGCCAAAATCCAGTTCCATGCCAGGTGCGGGAAGGTACACACTGTCCCGGGTCCAGCGCACGTGGTCCCAGCCGACCAGTGGAAGCAGGGCGTCGATCTCGCGCTGCTCGGGCAATAGCCCGGACTTGAAATCCCAGGCCTTGCGCAACACACCGGACGTGAGGTCGAACACACCCTCGCTTTCGCGCCACACCGTGTTGGCGTAGTTCAGCAAGCCGGCAGTTTCCGCATCTATTGCCACAGGTGTTCCCGCACCAGCGGCGCGATTAATTTGGCTGGTCAGGGAGTCGGGGAGATAGCGGCTGTACTTGAATTCCAGACGCTGCACTTCGGCCACAGCGGCCGCAATCGCTGTGTCGGCAACGACCTTGTCGGGCACTTCCAGGCGCAGGCGGCAGGGTCCGCCCATGGCTTTAAACGTGTGTTCGATGCACGGCATCGACGATCTCGGTGCTAGCGAAAGATGTAGTCCAAACCGATACCGTAGCGCCAGAAATCCACCAGGCCAGGCGATTCGTCGCCATTGTAGACACCCCAGTCTCCGTCAGTCTTATAACGCTCCGCGTCGAGGTTGACCGCCCAGTTGCCAAAATCGCGACGCAGGCGCAGTCCATAGGAAAAGGCACCAAAGGCGGAGAGGCGATAATCATCGGCGAAATATTTGTAGGCCGATTTCTCGAGATTATAAAAGAAGTCCGCCTCGTGCTGGGTATAGTAGCGAATAAACGGCGTGACCTTGAAACCCTGCGACAGGTTCTGGTGCCAGGCAACGTCAACGGTGTGTGACTCAACATCCCAGTCATCATTAAAATATCGGTAGTCCACGTGCAGAGCGGCATTCGGTGCATCGAAAAAGTGCCGGTATCCAGCGCCCACCGTCCACTCCTTGCGCTCGTCCGGGCGGCGATCCTTATACTTGTAAGAATCCGTCAGAAAGCCATCGCGGTAGGTGTAACTCACCCCGAAGCGCACCAGCGCACGCTTGCTCACAATACGCGAAACACCTAACCACGCTGAGCTGACATCCTTGCGGGCGCTCAGGGTATTGGTCGGCACCGAACCCTGCGTGGGATCGATATCGTCATGGGAGGTGCTGACAGCGGCGCTGTAAGTTGTGAGCCCATCCTCACTGTTGAATGCGCCATCCACGCCGATGGCCTTGGACTCGTAGTCATCCTCGTTGGAATACGCCAGGCTAAGTCCAGCATTGCCGCGGTCGTAATAGTACCGGGTCGTACCACTCACCTCCGTGCGTGTATCTTCAATACTGGCACCGCTCATAATAACTTTGGGGCTGTCGCTCAAACTCTCGCCCACAAACCAGGGTGAAGCCCCGCTCATATCCTCCCACTCGACATCCAGTGCAAACGACCAGTCGTCGGCCACCGGTGCCAGCAAATGGAATTGGGCAACGTCAATATCGTACCGTTCACTGTCGCCACCAAATGCCTTGTTGCTGAGAATATCGTCCTCCTGGTATTTGCTGTAGCGCATACCGATCTCGGCAAACTCAGGTTGCGCATCAGCCATCGCACCCTGATAGGCCGGTAGCAGCAAGGCGCTGGACGTAAGTGCCATCAACGTGGCGTTACGGTCATCCTTGAAGTGGCCCATCAGTTACACCCGCAACCGCCACCAGCGACGCCTGCACCGCCGGAGGAAGCCTCTTTACTATTATAAATCTGGTTGCGCAGTTGCGCCTCCATGGCATTGGTTTGCCACTGCATTTCGTCTTTGGCGAGAATCCCTCGCTCCCACGGTTGCACCGTTTCACAGCCACATAGAGCGATGGCTAGCAGCAGGCCTGTCAGATATTTCAAAATTATTATTCTCCCAACAATTCAACGATCGAGTTGTGCAGTGCTTGTTCGTCACTCCGGCGAAAGCCCTGATGAATAACACGGACCACGCCCTGCCTGTCGATCAGGTAGCCCGTGGGCATGCCCATCACACCGAATGCTATCGGCGTGGCGCCTTCGCCGTCGCGCACCACCAGATAGCTTGCGGGCGTATCGGACAAAAATTGCCGGGCGTCTGCCTCAACCTCGTCGACATTGATCGCCAGCACTTCAAAGCCGTCCGGCCCCAGCTCACCCTGCAGTTTCTCCAGGATGGGGAACGAGACTCGGCAGGGCCCGCACCAGGAAGCCCAGAAATCCACGTACACGACCTTGCCACGCAATGACTCGAGGCTGACTTCGCCCGCGCCCGATAATTGTGGCAGGAGAACAGCAGGCGCTACCTGGCCCACCACGGCACCCTGTGCGTGCACCCACCCAGACAGACACAGACACAACCCCAGGCACAGGCGGCGGAACTGCCTTGACGGTTTCAACGTTCAACCTCCAAAAGCAATAGCGTCCTGCTATTACTGTACCAGGTGATCGGTTCAGCACTGACGTCCTGCGGATTGACTTCAGCAACCAGAGAGGAGGAGCTACCACCGCCACCGCAACTGGTCAAATCGACAAGCAGCGTCTTGGCAAACGTTTTCAAAGCAATCTCAGATTTCATAGAGCAGCCACTACCGGCAATTATTGTTTATAGACCTATTTATACGAGCAAAATACCACATTTGTCATCGAACGTCAGCCCACAGAGCGTGGCCAAGCAGCATCATTTCGACAGCTGACCGCCTTTGGATAGCAGTTCATCGACCCGTAACAGGGCCGCCTCTAACGCCGTGCTCACCAGCCCCGTCCCGCGAAAACACGCCTGCGCCATCGGTGCGACACCACTGCGCACAGGCAGGGCCTTACCCTCTTCCATCATGCGATAAAGCGTCGGCAGGAAAATGAACTGTAGCCACTGCGGCAGGGTGAGTGTGTCCACACAAAAAGGCTGGTTGGAGGCCAGTGCAGCCGCACTGGGCGGCACCCTGTCCCACTGACCCAGCTGGCGCAGTTGGGCCTCAATATCGATAAGTACTGCTGTGATCTCGGTCTGCATGCTCACCCTGGTTTCAAAAGATGCCGGCGACTCACGGGGTTAGCATTGCACCAAACCACCCACTGAATCTGCCTCCAAACGAAATTTTACCCGATAGCGGGAAAACAGACAGAGTATACTTTGACCAATTGTAACGACAGGGATATTCTTGCGCTCCCGCCGGTCTGCAGCAGCCGGCAGGAACGCGTCTGATCATGCGGGTGTAGTTCAATGGCAGAACGGCAGCTTCCCAAGCTGCACACGTGGGTTCGATTCCCATCACCCGCTCCAT
>CAWWAG010000060.1:0-13428 GCA_963934845.1 uncultured Halioglobus sp.
GACCCTGCGGCAGGCGACCCTGCGGCAGGCGACCCTGCGGCAGGCGACCCTGCGGTAACCGGTATCGATGTGGTTCACAAGGCGCAGCACCCGCACTCTGATGGCGCAATGGTTGCCAGTTCAGTGGCGCGCGCATGGATGGTGGGTTGGCTGCCGCGCGGTTTTACCGCGACAGATGCCGCGCTTGGTAACAATGGGCGAAGAACCTATACTGACGGATTGGCGGTATTCTCTGTTTTTTTGGAAGATCTCAATGTCGAAATTCGCCCGGGAGAGGGTTTGATAAAGCAGGGTGGCACCACGACCTACACGCGTGGCATGAGCATTGCCGGCCAACCAGTGTTGGTAACAGTCATCGGTGAGGTGCCAGTCAATACGGCTCGGATAGTTGCCGATTCAGTGCGTTGGGTGCAGTAATATGTTGACGGAAAGCGGACGAGTGGTGGGTTTTGAAACGGATGGACTCTGGGTGGAGACCATTCGCCGCAGTACGTGTGGGACCTGTTCCGCACAAAAGGGCTGTGGCCACGGGTTGCTGAATCGCATCTCCGAAGGTAAACGGGGCTATATTCGTGTTTTGCCGGGCGAGCACCCGATAGGCTACTACAATATTGATGATGAGGTGCTGATCAGTATTCCTGAGGAGGTGATTCTGCGCGGGTCCTTTATCGCGTACGTGTTGCCGCTTCTCGCCATGCTCGCCGGGGCCTTGTCGGCGGTGAACTGGCTGCCGGGGAACGAGGATCTGTTGGCTGTCTGCGGTGCGGTAGGCGGGCTGGTGTTGGGCTACGCGCTGGTGCGTTGGCACGGTATCCTCCATCGTCGTGACCCCGATTTCCAGCCTGTTCTTCTCAGTGTCGTCGCCTCGTCAACGGAAGCCGTGACGCTGGTTTGACGTTTGTTGTTTAACCCTTCTGTCTTCACAATTGGATTGACTGTATGAAAACCAAAATCCCTTTTTTCGGTTTTGTTCTGCTGACATTTACGCTGTGTAATGTCCGGTTGGCAGGCGCCGGCGAACTGCCCGACTTTCGGCAAATAGTGCGCGATAACTCACCCGCCGTGGTGAAAATCATTGTCGAGCAGCGGCTGTCCCAGAATGGTTCACAGCAGCCCGGGCCGGACGAGATTCCCGAGGAATTGAGGCGTTTCTTTGAATTTCGGGGCGCGCCGCCATCGCAGCAGGAGCGTATGGGGTTGGGCTCAGGCTTCATTATCTCGGATGACGGCTATGTCCTCACCAATAATCATGTGGTTGAGGGTGCGGGCAGTGTGGTGGTGCGTATGAGTGACCGCCGTGAGTTCGATGCGGAAATCATTGGCACCGATCCGCGTTCTGACCTTGCATTACTGCGTATCGACGCCTCGGACCTGCCCACGCTGAAGCTGGCAAGTGATGACGATCTGGATGTCGGCGAGTGGGTGTTGGCTATAGGGTCACCTTTTGGCCTCGATTACTCGGTTACTGCGGGTATTGTGAGCGCCAAGGGGCGCAGCTTGCCCACGGAGCAAAACGAAAACTATGTCCCTTTTATTCAAACGGATGTAGCGATAAATCCGGGTAATTCTGGCGGCCCCCTGTTTAATCTGGATGGTGAAGTGGTCGGCGTCAATTCCCAGATATTTACCCGCAGTGGCGGATCCATCGGTTTATCGTTCGCGATTCCCGCTGCAGTGGCACGCAATGTCGTTGAGCAATTGAAGGAAAATGGTCGTGTGACGCGTGGCTGGCTGGGCGTCACCATTCAGGATGTGGATAAAAATCTAGCGGAGTCCTTTGGACTGAAGCGCCCACGAGGGGCACTTGTGGCCGAAGTGTCCAAAGACAGTCCCGCCGAAAAGGGTGGCTTGCGCAGCGGCGATATAGTGGTCGGCTTTGATGGTAAGGACATTCCCTCCTCTGCCGATCTTCCCCATGTTGTGGGGCTGGTCGCGCCTGGTACCAGGGTGGATGTAGACATAGTGCGGGATAGAACGCGACAAACGGTAACTGTCGAGGTAGGTGGACTGGATGCGGACGAAAGCTATACGTTAGCTTCTGGGAAATCGGGCGGCAGTAGAGGTGGTCGCCTGGGTATGGAGGTTGAATCGCTGCCGCCAGAGAATCTAGAGCGTTTCGGCATAAATGGTGGCGTGGTGGTGCGAGACGTCACGCCTGGTTCGGTAGCCGCCGAGGCCGGGATCAGAGTGGGTGATGTAATAACCCTTATTGATACTCGTCCAATCAAATCCTCCACCATGTTTGAGCAGACGGTCGATGCGTTAAAGGGGGGAATTTTCGTGCCCATGCGTCTGATTCGCGATGGGTCGCCCCTGTTTATAGGCCTCAAACTGCCTGATTGATCCCCGCTTTACGTAGGGACGCGCCGCCTCGGCTATTGCAATTTGCTGCCAGGGCCTGTGACGTGGTAGTTGTATTCTCATTGGGGTACAATCGCGCGTTTTTTGAACCCTAGGGGCGGACGCGTTGTCTGGCCTAATCCAGATTTCAGTCGAGCAAAATTAGTGAGCGATCTCAGTCACATCCGTAATTTTTCTATCATCGCGCATATCGATCACGGCAAGTCGACGCTGTCAGATCGCTTTATCCAGCACTGTGGCGGATTGAGTGCACGGGAAATGGATGTCCAGGTTCTGGATTCCATGGATATAGAGCGCGAGCGCGGTATTACCATCAAGGCCCAAAGTGTGACGCTCGACTATCACGCACGCAATGGCCAGACCTACCAACTCAATTTCATCGATACCCCGGGGCACGTGGATTTTTCCTACGAGGTGTCGCGTTCTCTCTGTGCCTGTGAGGGCGCGCTGTTGGTGGTCGATGCCGGTCAGGGCGTTGAGGCCCAGTCTGTTGCTAATTGCTATACAGCGATTGAACAGGGGCTGGAGGTACTCCCTATTTTGAACAAGATGGATCTGCCGCAGGCAGATCCCGATCGTGTCAAAAAAGAGATTGAAGAGATTATTGGCATTAACGCTACTAACGCCTGCTTGGTGAGCGCGAAGTCCGGACTGGGTATCGAGGATGCGCTGGAGTATTTGGTTGAGCACATTCCGCCGCCCGAGGGCGACAGAGATGCGCCGTTGCAAGCCCTGATCATCGATTCCTGGTTTGACAACTATTTGGGCGTGGTGTCGCTGGTGCGTGTCAAGCAGGGGACTTTGAGTAAACGCGACAAAATTGTTGCCAAATCGGTTGGCAAGTCGCAGCAGGTTGACGCTCTGGGTATATTTACCCCCAAGCGTCAGGAGAAAGACGTCCTGCAAGCCGGAGAAGTCGGCTTCGTGGTGGCAGGCGTCAAGGATATTCACGGTGCGCCAGTCGGGGATACGCTGATACATGCTAAAGACCTGACGGTTCCGGCTCTCCCGGGCTTCAAACGGGTGAAACCACAGGTCTACGCCGGTATTTTTACGATCTCTTCAGATGACTATGAAGATTTTCGTGACGCGCTGGCCAAACTGACGTTGAACGATGCCTCATTGCAGTACGAACCAGAGACCTCTGACGCCCTCGGTTTTGGGTTTCGCTGTGGTTTTCTCGGTATGCTGCACATGGAGATCATTCAGGAGCGATTGGAGCGCGAGTATGATCTGGATCTTATTACCACCGCGCCCACTGTCATTTATGAGGTGCTGAAGAAAAACGGTGAGACGATTCAAGTGGATAACCCGTCCGCGCTGCCCGATGTCGGCGATATCGAGGAGATGCGGGAACCGATCGCGCGGTGCAACATTCTGGTGCCACAGGAACACTTGGGAAATGTGATCACGCTGTGTGTGGACAAACGCGGGGTGCAGCGGGACATGCAGTTCCTGGGCGCCCAGGTATCTGTGGTTTACGATATACCAATGGCGGAGGTGGTACTGGACTTCTTTGATCGGTTGAAGTCAGTGAGCCGCGGCTATGCCTCACTGGATTACAGCTTCGAACGCTTTCAGGCAGCCAAGCTCTCGCGCCTGGATGTATTGATTAACACAGAGCGTGTGGATGCCTTGGCGATTATCGTACACCAGGATCAGGTGCAGCACAGAGGCAGGGTGCTGACGGAAAAGATGAAGGAGCTGATCCCCAGGCAGATGTTTGATGTGGCGATTCAGTCAGCAGTGGGTGGTAAGATCGTCGCACGGCAAACGGTAAAGGCCTTGCGCAAAAATGTGACAGCTAAATGTTACGGTGGCGATGTCAGTCGTAAGCGCAAGTTGCTTGATAAGCAAAAAGCAGGAAAGAAACGCATGAAGCAGGTGGGGCGGGTCGAGATACCACAGTCTGCATTTTTGGCAGTTCTCAAGGTGGATGGATAATAAGTGAGTAATATGACGTTGGATTTTCCGTTGATACTGGTGGCTCTGGTTTTTGTAAGTGGTCTACTTTGGCTGTTGGATGCCCTGTTTCTAGCGCCGGGTAGAAAGCGGATTGTCAACGATTTACAGAGCCAGTATCCCCGGTGGGCCAGCGAAGGCAGTCCGGATGCTGGGAACTACCAGACAAAGGTGGCCGAAAACGCACGTGAACCCATGGTGGTTGAGTATGCGAAGTCGTTCTTTCCGGTACTGTTTATTGTCTTCGTGCTGCGCTCCTTCATAGTAGAACCCTTTCAGATACCGTCTTCATCCATGGTTCCAACGCTGTTGGTGGGTGACTATATACTGGTGAACAAGTTTACTTACGGTATCCGTCTGCCCGTGATCAGAACCAAAGTGCTGGAGGTGAATGAACCGCAGCGGGGCGATGTTATGGTGTTTTTCCCACCTCATATGAATGACACGTACTTTATCAAACGCGTGATCGGTATCCCCGGTGACACGGTGAGTTATCGCAATAAACAAGTCTATGTGAATGGGGAGAAATTGGCGCGAGAGGCTGCCGATAATCCAGGATTGGACCTCAGGTACCGGATCGACGAAGAACTGATAGGCGGTAATAAGCACATTGTGCAGGTCGACAGACAGCGGCCTGCGGGCGATTTTACTGCAGTGGTCAAGCCGGGACATTATTTCATGATGGGCGACAACCGCGATAACAGTAGCGACAGTCGCGTGTGGGGCCAAGTGCCAGAAAAAGATATAGTAGGTAAAGCCTTCGCAATATGGATGCATTGGGATAACTTTTTGAGCCTTCCCAGGTTCAATCAAGCTGGATTGATACATTAACCGTCTCGACATCTGTAGGAGAGTCGTATGAGGGAACGTCAAGGCCAATCGGGTATGTCGATGCTGGGTATGCTCTGTATCTTGGCGATGCTCGGTTTCTTTGCGATGTGTATCATTCGTATGGTGCCGCCGTACCTTGAATATCTCAGTGTGAAGGACATCATCGCCCGAATTGCGATAGATCCCGATACTGCCAACGATCAAGTCTCGGATATCCGGCGCAATATTGCTAATAACTTCAATACCAACCAGATTTATCTTCTCAATACCAAGGACGTAGAGGTGTTCAGCAAACGCGGGCACACGTATATCGATGCCAACTATGAGGTGAGGTTGCCGGTCATGGGGCGAATAGACGCCGTTTTGATATTTGACGATCTACTTTATGAAGTGGGCAAGCCAAACCCGCTGCCCCCGCTGTCGCTAGAAGCAAAAAACTAGCGTAATGGCAGACACGCTTCGACTGCAAAGGACTCTCGGCTACCAGTTCGGCAACCCGGAACTTCTGCAGCTGGCGCTCACACATTGTAGTGCAGGTAACCAGAACAACGAGCGCCTGGAATTTCTCGGTGACTCTATCCTGAATCATATTATCGCAGAAGCGCTGTATCGACGCTTGCCGACTGCCAGCGAAGGTGAAATGAGTAGAATGCGCGCGTCATTGGTCAATGGCGAAACCCTCGCTGAGATAGCAGGTGAGCTGCAGCTGGGCGACCATCTGGTATTGGGAGTCGGTGAACGCAAGAGTGGCGGCCATCGGCGCAGTTCTATACTGGCGGATGCCCTTGAGGCCGTAGTGGGCGCTATTTTGCTGGACAGCGACGTGGAGCAGTGTCGGCGAACTGTCCTCAACTGCTTTGAGTCCCGATTGCAAACGCTGTCACTGTCGGCGGCTCACAAGGATGCGAAAACTCGCTTACAGGAGTTTTTACAAGGTCGCAGTTACCCGTTGCCAGAGTATGATTTACTCAGTGTCCAGGGCAGTGATCACGACCAGCAGTTTCATGTTGCCTGCCGCCTCAGTAATCCGAAATTGATGGTCGAAGGGAGTGGCGCCAGTCGCCGGAAGGCCGAGCAGAGCGCTGCAACTTTTGCGCTGGAGAGATTGTCAAAAAATGGCCTTTGATACGTCACGTCGCTGCGGCTATGTCGCTATTGTTGGGCGGCCCAATGTGGGTAAGTCCACGCTGCTGAACCATATTTTGGGTCAAAAAATCAGTATTACCTCGCGTAAGCCGCAAACTACCCGACACCAGGTGTTGGGAATTAAGACCGAGGATAATCACCAGATCATATTTGTTGATACGCCGGGCCTCCATATGAACGCAGGTAAAGCGATCAACCGGTTCATGAACAGGGCGGCCAGCTCCGCGATCCGGGATGTCGATCTCATCGTATTCGTGGTGGATCGCACCGCCTGGACGGAGGAGGATGACATCGTCCTGGAGCAGATCCGGCAGGTGGGTCTGCCGACCATGTTGGTGGTCAACAAAGTTGATCTGCTGGCGGATAAGGGAGAACTGCTTCCACATCTGGAGATATTGGCCACCAAGGCTGATTTCGTCGCGATATTGCCAGTGTCAGCGCTGCGTCAGCACAACGTTCAGGCGCTTGAGGAGCAGCTTCTGAAGCTGCTTCCTGAATCGGATCACTTTTTCCCCGAAGACCAGGTCACGGACCGCAGTCAGCGTTTTCTTGCGGCGGAAATTGTCCGGGAAAAGATCATGCGTCAGTTGGGAGATGAAATACCCTACGCCATCACTGTTCAAATCGAGGAGTTTGCGCAGGAGGGCGATGTATTGCACATCTCCGCCGTCATTTTTGTAGAGCGCAACGGCCAGAAGAGAATACTCATTGGTGAAAAGGGTTCGCGATTGCGTTCGATAGGTTCGGATGCGCGACGTGATATGGAATCCCTCTTTGACAGCAAGGTGATGCTGCGCCTGTGGGTTAAGGTCAAGTCTGGTTGGTCGGATGATGAAAGGGCGCTGCGCAGCCTTGGATACGACGATAGAAAGGAATAACTACCAGCAAGATGCGTGTCAATTTGCAGCCCGCTTACATCATGCACAGTCGTCCTTACCGCGACAGCAGCGCCTTGCTGGATGTATTTACCGCCGAGTACGGACGCATCAGTCTGGTGGCCCGAGGCGCCCGTCGGCAGACCCGAAGAGGTAGTAGTGCCGCACTGCTTCAGCCTTTCATCCCGCTTTTGCTGTCATTTTCTGGTCGCTCTGAGTTGAAAACCCTGGTTGGGATTGAGGTCGCTCAGGGCAGGTTTGCACTGCGAAATGAACGTGTGTTCAGTGGCATGTATATGAATGAGTTACTGGTGCGTCTGCTGCACCGCGATGATGCGCATCCCGCGTTGTTCTTGGCCTATGATCAAGCACTGAAAGCGCTCACATCTGCTGATGTGTTGGATACTGTGTTACGCCGCTTTGAATATCGATTGCTGGAGGAGTTGGGCTACAACTTTGATCTGCACGTAGATGGCGCGAGTGGGCAGCCCGTCCAGCCGACGAGCGTCTACTGTTATGAGCCGGGTGTGGGGCTTGTAGCCACTAGCGGCGTGGGCGATAGTATGAGAGGGGTCTATGCCGGGTACGATTTGTTAGCTATGGCGGCTGGTGATTTTGGTGGTGGCGCTCGCTCAGCGGCTAAACGACTGTTGCGAGAGGCTCTCGCTGAACATCTGGGCAGCGCGCCATTACGTAGTCGAGAGTTGTTTCTCGCTACCAGGGGAAGGGCTGAGCAAAAGGCTCTGCCAGTTCTATCGACATGCGTTTCGCCGGGAGATTTGACTTGATCGCTATCGGTACCGACATTCTCCGAGTAGATCGCATTGAGGGAATAGTAGGGCGGCTGGGAGATCGCTTCGTGCGGCGTATTCTGACGTAGCAGGAGCAGCAGGAATACGCTATCAGCAGGCAAGCCAACCGTCTGTTAGCCAAACGTTTTGCGGCCAAGGAGGCGATTGCAAAACCGCTGGGCACGGGTATAAGGCGCGGCGTGAGTTGGCAGGATATACAGATTGCACACGACGCCAATGGCGCGGGAGTCGTGCGACTTTTCGGCGGTGAGAAACGTGTGGCCCTTAAGCGCGGTGGAACGCGCGTGGCGTTGAGCCTGGCCGACAAAATAGACTATACGGTGGCTTTTGCCGTGCTAGGGAATTGACTCAGAGATGCGCGCTTCATCCCAATTCAATATGGCCTTAACCGGTGCAATTTAACTATAATCCGAAACTCGATTCGCGGTAGTGTTCCTATGCCAGATTATCCCACTATTGAAGCATTTATTGGCAATACGCCGCTCGTTCGCCTGCAACGGTTGCAGGGTACCACCAGCAATACCATTCTTGTTAAGCTCGAAGGTAATAATCCAGCTGGCTCGGTTAAGGACAGGCCCGCGCTGAGTATGATTGTTCAGGCCGAAAAGCGCGGGGAGATCAAGCCGGGAGATACCCTGATAGAGGCGACCAGTGGCAATACCGGAATTGCGCTGGCGATGGCCGCGGCTGTGCGTGGTTACCACCTCATCCTGATCATGCCCTCACATATGAGTCTGGAGAGAAAGCAGGCGATGTCCGCTTACGGCGCGCAGTTGGTTGAAGTTTCCAGGAAGGAGGGAATGGAAGGTGCGCGTGACCTGGCACTGGCGATGCAGGCAGACGGGCGGGGTACGGTGCTGGACCAGTTTGGTAACCCTGATAACCCGCGCGCCCACTTCGTTGGCACTGGGCCCGAGATCTGGCAGCAGAGCGCCGGTACCATTACTCACCTGGTGGCCTCTATGGGGACTACTGGAACTATCATGGGCTGCTCTGCTTATCTCAAGCAGCAAAACCCGGAGGTTCAGATCGTTGGTTTACAGCCCCTGGATGGCTCCAGTATTCCCGGTATCAGGCGTTGGTCAGAGGCATATCTGCCAAAAATATACGAGGCGGCACGGGTCGACCGAGTGATGGATATTTCCCAAGCGGAATCAGAGCAGACGATGCGTGCACTGGCATCGCGCGAAGGTATTTTTTGCGGTGTGTCGTCGGGGGGGGGGGTTGCAGCTGCTCTCCGGCTGTCCAGCGAGGTGGAAAACGCGATAATCGTGGCGATTATTTGCGACCGTGGGGATCGCTACCTCTCTACCGGAGTTTTTGGTGGAGATTAAGGGGGACAGGTAGTAATGGTTCAGGTCCGACAACAAACCCTGCTAGATGAGCAGGGGGCAATCGATCTCATTCAGTGGTTGGAACAGTTGCCACTGGTGTTTGACAACGACGACCGGGCGCGTTTACTGCACGCGTGTGAGTTAGTAAGACTCGCGCAGCAAAAGCCGGCAGTAGATACTGGCGACTGGGCGTGGGAGTCCAACTGTTTGATCGCCGGTCTGGACATCACGATCATACTGGCAGATCTACATGTAGATATAGACTGCCTGATAGCGGGGGTGCTCTATCGGGCTGTGCGTGAGGGTCGTCTCGGTCCTGCACAGGTGCGCATACAATTTGGCGACGCTGTAACTGACCTCATTGAAGGGGTATTGCGCATGGCCGCAATCAGCGATCTGCCAATGCAAACCGCAAGTCCTGTGCTCGGGCAGGCGCATGACCAGAAAGACAATATACGCAAAATGCTTATTGCCCTGGTAGATGATGTGCGTGTTGCTCTGATAAAACTGGCTGAGCGTACCTGTGCTATCCGTTCCGTGAAGGAAGATGAAGAGCGGCGGCGACAGATAGGCCAGGAAGTGTTTGACGTCTACGCACCACTGGCGCATCGCCTGGGTATCGGCCATTTGAAGTGGGAGTTAGAGGACCTCTCCTTTCGCTATACCCACGCTGAATCTTACCGCAAAATCGCTCGTCTGTTGGACAGCAAACGCTTGGAGCGCGATCGGTTTATTGCGAAAGTGACTGAAGAATTGACAGAGATTTTTCGCAGTGCGGGGCTGCAGTTTACGATTTCTGGTCGAGCTAAACATATCTACAGTATTTGGCGGAAAATGCAGCGCAAAGGTATCGGATTTTCACAGGTATACGATATACGCGCGGTACGAATACTGGTTCCGGAAACCAAAGACTGTTACGCGACGTTGGGCCTGGTGCACAGCCTGTGGCTCAGTATACCCAATGAGTTCGATGATTACATCGCCAACCCGAAGGAAAATGCCTATCGCTCGCTGCACACGACAGTGGTGGGGCCAGAGGGAAAAACGCTGGAAGTTCAAATCCGAACAGAGAATATGGACTTCGAAGCTGAACTGGGTGTCTGTGCCCATTGGCGTTATAAAGGTTCGGACGCCGTCAGTGGCTTGGCCAGTACCTACGAAGAAAAAATTGCCTGGTTACGTCAGGTGCTCGACTGGCATGAAGAAGCCATTGACGCACGTGGTGTGACGGAGCAGTTCAATTTCAGCGTGGCCCAGGACAGGGTGTATACGTTCACGCCTGATGGCGATGTGGTGAATCTGGCCTATGGTGCCACGCCGCTGGACTTCGCCTATCACGTGCACACGGAGATTGGACATCGCTGTCGCGGCGCCAAGGTAAATGGCGCCCTTGTCCCACTCACCTACCAGCTGCAGACTGGTGAGCGGGTTGAGATACTGACCAGCAGTGAAGCACATCCCCGACGCGATTGGCTGCAACCAGGCCTTGGCTACATAAAAACGTCTCGAGCCAGAGCTAAAGTGCAGTTCTGGTTCAAGTCCCAGACCCGTGAGGATAATATTGATACTGGTCGCCACTTGCTGAAAAAAGAATTTAAGCGGCTGGCGCTGACCAGTGTTGATTATCAGCGTATCGCAATGAAAGTGCAGCTCACTGCAGTGGAAGATATGTTTGCTGCGGTGGGCTCGGGTGACCTGACGTCTGTTCAGGTATTGAATGCAGCGCAGGATGTAGTGGATAGCGCTCCCGAACCGCATCTGCGACTTAATGCGGCACTGGGTAGTAACTCTCGTAATCACGTAGACGTGCGCGGCGTTGGTAGCCTTCATACCCGTATGGCCGGGTGTTGCAAGCCGTTGCCGGGTGATGAAATTATTGGTTACGTGACCAAGGGAAAGGGTGTAAGTATCCACCGGGTAGACTGTGCGAGGCTGTTGAAGTTGCAGGAGAGTGTCACTGGTAGAGTCGTAGAAACTGCCTGGGGTGAAGGCCCCGAGGATAATTATGAAGTGGATGTTGCGATAGAAGCCTATGATCGGCAGGGCTTACTCAGTGACATTACGGGGCTTTTTGCCAATGCACGGATAAATGTCCTGACGATTAATACCCAGACAAACAGGCAGACCAATACGGCGATCATGAAGTTGCGTGTGGAAGTTCCGGACCTTGGCTCCCTGTCGAAGTTGTTGGAGCGCATTGATAGGCTCAAGAATGTAGTTTCTGTCGTCCGGGTATCCGATTGAGGAGGCACATATGAGTGCGCGCCACTACTCGATAAATGATTTGTTGCAGGTCATGCAGCGACTTCGTGACCCGGTGACGGGGTGTCCTTGGGATCTGGAACAGGACTTCAATAGTATTGTGCCTTCCACGCTGGAAGAATGTTATGAATTGGCGCAGGCCATCGAGCAGGAGGACTACGAGCACGTCGCCGAGGAACTGGGTGATGTGCTGTTTCAGGTTATTTTCTACGCACAGCTCGGCAAAGAACAAAACTTATTTTCGTTTCAGACAGTAGTGCATACCTTGGTAGAAAAGCTGATCCGCCGGCACCCACACGTATTTGCCCAGGGAAAGATAGCCGGCGTGGCTACCATTCGCTCTTCTGTCCACGAAGTCAGAGAATCCTGGGAGTTGATCAAACAGCGTGAACGCGACGCGCGAAATCAGTCGGGTGTATTGGCGGACGTGCCGCATGCGCTGCCAGCGTTATCACGCGCCCAGAAGGTGCAAAAACGGGCCGCGCAGGTTAACTTTGACTGGACGGACACGTCTTCCGTGTTGGATAAACTACAAGAGGAGTTGGACGAGCTGCGCAGTGCGATATCCGCGCAGCAATCAGTGGCAATTCGAGATGAGTTGGGCGATGTATTGTTCACTTGCGTCAATCTCGCGCGGCATCTGGGCCACGATGCTGAGAAAAGCCTGCGTCAGGCAACAGACAAATTCGAGCAACGATTTCGGAATATGGAATCCTCCGTGGTGGCCCGGGGGCAAGAGTTGTCGAACTTGAGCGAAACACAATACGACCAGTTGTGGGTGCAGGCCAAGGCCGATCTTGATGGCAGATAACGGGGCTTGTAACCTTATCTTCCGCTGTGTATGGTGATCGCCCTTCCATTGTCCAGATTTATGCGACAGCCCTAGTTCCTACGTGTCTCAAAAAATGTAGAGGAGTTTTTCAAATGAGATTGATCCTTTTGGGTGCGCCAGGCGCGGGCAAAGGTACACAAGCCATGTTCATTTGTGAAAAGTACGGCATCCCCCAGATATCTACTGGCGATATGCTACGTACAGCAGTAAAGGCAAAAACCGAGCTTGGTCTCGCGGCCAAAAAGGTCATGGATGCCGGCGGATTAGTGTCCGATGACATCATTATCGGCCTGGTTAAAGACCGTATCACTCAGCGGGATTGTGCCAAGGGTTTTTTGTTCGATGGTTTCCCTCGCACGATTCCACAAGCTCAGGCGATGGTGGATGCAGAAGTGACAATAGATCATGTTGTTGAGATTGCAGTTGATGACGAAGAGATAGTGGCGCGTTTGAGTGGGCGCCGAGTACACCCCGAATCCGGTCGTACTTACCATGTGCTGTTCAACAAGCCAATGACTGAAGGTCTGGACGATGAGACCAGTGAGCCTTTGGTGCAACGCGACGACGATACAGAAGAAACAGTGCGTAAACGCTTGGAAATATATGCAGAGCAAACCAGGCCACTGGTCGATTTTTATCTGAATATGAAGGGTGAAACGGCTCCGCGTCACCACAGGATTGAAGGTGTGGGTAGCGTCGATAATATTTGCAGCACGCTTATCGCTTCGCTGGAATCCTGACACCTTATCTTTTGATAAAGAAAAACTGGACAGGCGCGAAGCCTGCCTCGTTTCTTTTTATCAAAAAGCAGAACGACATCATGCAAAACAGAGATGCGAACTTTCTACAATTTCTTTTATTGTATACATGTTGCATTGTTGTTATTTTTGGCATCGAGGGGCCCCTAATAACAGTCTGGAGATATGCATAATGGCAACTGCTAAGAACAAAGCAACTTCGAAAGCAAAACCAAAGGCTAAGGCCAAGCCAAAGGCAAAAGCCAAGCCAAAGGC
>CAWWAG010000061.1:0-13125 GCA_963934845.1 uncultured Halioglobus sp.
TCTTAGGGCCGTTAGCTCAGTTGGTAGAGCAGTTGGCTTTTAACCAATTGGTCGCTGGTTCGAATCCAGCACGGCCCACCAATTTCCTCGTTTTGTATCAAATGCTTAGCTCGATGTCGCGCTAAGCGTTCGGTGCTTCAGCACTACCAGTGCCGGAGTTTTGCCGGACTTTCCTTCACACACCCTGTTTGCCGCCTCGATGAGTTCCTCCAACTCCGGCGCAGAGTAGTGAGTGGTGATGTCGCCGTTCTTGTGGCCAAGTAGAATTTTCCGGGTTTCCAGTGGCACCCCGGCCGCGCGCAAGCGACGACCGAATGTGTGTTTCAAGTCGTGCACCCGTATGGGCATGTCCAGCTTGCGCCGGACCGACTTCCAGCCATTGTTGTTGATGCTGCGCACCGGACGGCTGTAGTAAGTAAAGACACGCTCAGGGTGTTGCCCACGCGCGCCTTCGATCACTGACTTTGCCACCCGGTTCAGTACCACCAAGCGATCCTCCCGGTTCTTGACCTTCTCTCCCGGTATGAGAAATACCGAGGTGTCCAGTTCCGGCACGTCGATCTCCCAATCCCACCGCAAGCTACAGACTTCGCCATCACGGCAGCCGGTATTCACCTTGAACAGACACATCCTGCTCAGATGATCCGGCAGCGCCTTGAACAACCGGTGTTGCTCCTCCCAACTTAACGGGTAGGGGCGCCTGGCATCGTGCAGCGGCAATAATTGAATCAGGGGTGCCGATTCCAGCCAGGTCAAACCGTGTCCATCGCGCCATAGGCGGGCACTCAGGTTGAGTACCCTGCGCACTGTTGCCAGTGCGCCATTGACGGTCTTGTTCTTCTTACCCTCCTTCTTCCTTTTATCTACATACGCTTGCAGCGTACCCATATGAACCTGATACAACGGCAGTTCGCCGATGTAGGGGTCCAGCTCTTTCAGATGGAAGGCGTAGGTTTGGATAGTGGCGAGGTGGGTGTTCTCCTCGAGAAAGCGCGTGGCTGCCTCGCGAAAAATGCGCACCGGCCGTATGCCGAATACTGACGCCTGCCTGATCTGCTCAATCCGGCGGGCCAACATCAGTTCCGCCGTCTTGAGTTCACTCGTTCCAGTGCTTTCGTGAATGCGGTGGCCGAGGACCTGCTTGTCGATATACCAGATCCCACCCCGCTTCCGTAGCCCGGAGCTTCGATTGCGTCCCATACTTCATCTCCTCGATTTCGTGCGGGACGCCCGTTGCACCTCTTATAGTGGTCCACCCAGGCGTCCATTTCAAGGCGGTCGAAGGCGACACCTTGTCGACCTATGCGGAGCTCGGTTAGAGCAGGGCGAACCTCGCGGTTAAAGCGGTTGCGGTCCATGCCAAGGTAGGCCGGGGCATCGCGGAGTCGGATCAGGCGGGGTTGGATCTGCATGCCTTATCCGCCTATGTAAACTGCGGTGATCTGGGCTCTGACATGGCCCAACTCAGCACTGATGGTCAGGCGGGCCCGCTGATCGGCCTGCTTTTGAGCTGCAGTAAGTTGCGTTTTGGCCGGCCCGCCGGCATGGGGGCAGGGCCAGCCGGTAAGTTCCCGATATCGCTGCTGGGCATAGGCATGGCGCAGGCCGTGCATTTTTGATAACCCGGCATTGGCGGTGTGTCGCTCGTAGATTCTGAGTTGTTGGATGTAATTCCGGCCCCCCGGGATCAGGGAACCCAGCCCGGCAAGGTGCTTGGCCTGTTCCAGCAGAGCGCGCTGCTCGGCTGTGCGGATAGGTACCGTGCGTTCCCGCCCGCCCTTGGTCCAGCTGGCCTTGAGGTGCAGGTACTTGCCCCGATCCGCCCAGCGGGGCTGGAGCTTCAGGGCTTCCTCTCGTCTTAGCCCAAACGCCTGTTGCAGCTGCAGGCTCATGCGAACGTGTTCATCGTTGACCCGGGCGAGCTGGTCCTTCGCCAGATCTTTCGCCTTGCTCTGGTCCGACACAAACTGCCGGTCCGGTATCCCATAGAAATCGTTACTGCCGGCCACCACGGCTCGCTTGTTAACCTTCTCCGCCCACCAGCGTAAACAACTCATCCGGTTCTTGATGGTCCCTGGGGAGAGGTCTTGTTTGAGCCAGTCGTCCACCAGAGACTGGACGTGCTTTTGCTTGAGGGAGGTGGCTTTCAGCTGTCTGAATCCGAGCTCGTGCAGCTGGTTGGCGATGGCGCTCAACTGGCGCTCTCGGCCCTCCCGGGTTTCAAAGCTGCCTTCATGGCTGTGTTTACACAAAAGTTTCAGTTGGTAGTTCAGGTCTCGCATAGTGTTGTTCCTTCGGTGAGTGTTTCTGATCACCTGGCAACAATGCTGCGCAGGTCCGCCTAGCGGTACGATCACGGGACACCAATCCCGGTTGACCTGAATGTGTCTGGCCATAGACAACACGGTGTGTTTTCGAGAGAAAACTGGCCCGTGCAAACCAACGGTCATCCAGCCATAGGCTGGGGTGGAATTACCTCCGTTTCAGAAAAAGCAGAACGCACTGACCGCCAGCGCGTTTGCGGGGTTGAAGAGACTGTGGAGCAGCCCGGTCAAACATGACCGGATATCAACAGCGGTTATGGAACAGATCCCCTGAACAAGGGGGAGAGATTTGAAGGAGCGGCAGCGAAAAAGCCGGCACCGTTTTTTAGAAGATGGACCCGGTCATGACTGACCGCTGCGTCAAAATAGGTTCTGACTGACGCGTTCGGGAGATTCCAAAACATCCGGATTCCGCCTACCCAGTTTGCTTGCGCAAGGAGGGGTCTTCCTTACCACTTTAAGCGCAGTGGTAGCGACAAGTGGGTTTTACTATACGAACCCGAAATACGGCTGTCACAGAGAATTCGACCCGAACCTGGGGTGGTTTTTGTTGGGCTGCTGGCTATTTCATTATCATCATCCGGGCGGGAATCACGTTTAAGCAGTCCCGGGAGCGTATTCAGCCGTATAAACCCGCTAAATTCGGTGCCTGATGGAGTGGTTCCAGTGGAACCAGGCAAATAACATGGTCCTTTCCAAGTACGACGAACGCTGTCGTTTATAATCGCGCTGCCCACGTCACTACCCGCTGCGCTTGGCAGTGACTTGGGCTTCTGAATCTATGATCGCGTCACGCTACAGCACGTTCGTGTCTTTTCTAAGCATCAGTCGGACAAGCGCGATATCAAGGCTTCGTTTACTTTCTCTGACATGGCGAAAAGGTCCCATTCATAGCCCGAAGCCAGTAGTGGCCCGATATCACTGGCGAAACTCTTATCTTTCAGTTTAGCCGCAATATTTTCCTGGAACTGCTTTCTGGTTACTTTGTACTTGCCGTGCTCCATGTAGGTGTAGAATACCGCGATAATCTTCTCGGGATCTGCGGCCTCATCATCCAGTGCAAGTGCCAAGTCAAAGAGATCACGCCCCTTCTTGCGCTGATAAAGCGCGCGTAGCTTTGTACCCAGAAGCTCGTTCAGTTCGTAACTGAGTATTGAACATGATCCTTTGTACCAACGGGAGTTAACTGCAAACGGAATTGTCTTTAACTCTTCTACAGCGAAATGCTCGCGTGTGTTGATTTCGACTTTCAAGCGAAGTGGTTGTCCGTCCTCTGACTGGAACCTGTAGGCCAAGGTCACAAGCGCGTTATTCTGTTTCCGTTTGGGTTCCCCAAGCCACGGGTCTAATACCTCCCTCAAGGCATCCATTACTGGGCCGGCTGGTTCTGCTTTTACCTGAACAAGGTCGATATCTTCGGAGTATCTAGCGGCAGGCAGGTGTAGTTTGAACAGGGCCGTGCCGCCACGAAACGCTAGTGCATGGCGGAGTGTCTCATGGGAGAAGATATCAATGAGCGCACGGCTGATGACCAGATCCTGTTCGACCTGGGCATCATCTACCCACGGTGCCTGATCCCGCCACGCCGTGATGTAGTCACGAGGGATCATATGTCCGGCTCCAGCTTTGCGTTTACGACAAGCTTCCAATCCCGCAGACGTGGTTCCCCCTCGTTGCTACCACCTGGGATGAGCATGGTGTATTCGCGGGCGTGTTGGTCGATATATTCTTTCAGACCTGCAGCGACATTTTCAGCTTCAACGAGTTCCAGGATGTAGCCGAGCCGCTGGACCCAGGTGATCGGGGCTGTAGCGGCTGCTTCCGCCAGTGCTGATGCATCGATCTCACCGGCAAGTTCTGCAAGGATGGTGGCGACCTGATCCAGCCCGCCGACATGTTCCGGATATCCGGCCAGGTCGAGAGCTGTACCCTCCGGCGTGGAAACCCTGAGCTCGCCGCGTGAGGTGTTGAATTTTCGCACAGGCACGTCGTCAATGTTCTTCCGTGCGATGAACTTGACCCGGACTTTGCCGCAGTGGATCGGTCTGCGGTTCTTTTGCACGAAAACCTGGAACTCCTGCGGGCGCTGATGGGCGGCTCCGTAATACTGTGCAGCTGATAGCAGCCCGGCGTAGTAGTCTAGCCCTTTGACTTTCATAAGGTCGGGGATGAATTGCTCGGCAGGCAGACAGCCTAGCGACCGGTATTCCGGTGGGATGATGACGTAGAATCCACGGGCTGGTGTGGCAATCAACCCCTGCTTGGTGAGCCGGTTTAGAGCGAGCTTGCTGGCATCCGGCGAGACTCTCAACCCGTCTCGTGCCTCCTCTGAGGTAAAGCTATAGCGCCCCCTCGAGGCTAATGTCTCGATCAGGTCTTTTGCTGCTATAGGGTCTATTTTCGATATCACTTCCATAAAGTATCTATAAATGATACTTTTCGCAAGTAAAATCGCATTCTCGAAAGGGTTAAGTCTTGCACCATAAACAATTCAGTAACCCTTATAATCGAGTGCCACTTATTATGATTTTGAGTCTGAATACTGCATGGCAAGAGTAAAGCCCGAAAAAACCAAGTCCCTCGAATCCTGGATCTGGGACGCCGCCTGCTCCATCCGCGGCGCCAAGGACGCGCCGAAGTACAAGGATTACATCCTCCCGCTCATCTTTACCAAGCGCCTGTGCGATGTGTTCGATGACGAACTGAACCGCATCGCCAGGGAAGTTGGCTCACGGAAAAAGGCCTTTCAGCTGGTCAAGGCCGACCACAAACTGGTGCGCTTCTACCTGCCACTGGTGCCAGACGACCCGGAGCAGCCGGTCTGGTCACCACCCATTGGGTGGTTTTTACGTTCGGGGGTTAGTGCGTCTGGTTTAACCCCCAACGCGGTACCAGCGGCTAGGCCACGATTGCCGCTGGCGCCAATTGCGCACCACGCACCAGCGCTCCTGGCATCGCTGTCGTTTCAACGCCATCCTTCATAATCACTTGGCCACTGACCAGGGTGTACAGATACCCTCTGGCTTTTTGAAACATGCGCCGCCCTCCGGCAGGGAGATCATAAATAATTTCTGGTGACTCCAGTTTCAGGTTGTCAAAATCGATGACATTGATATCGGCACGCATGCCGACTTCCAGCGTTCCACGATCTTCCAGAGAAACAGCCCGTGCAGTATCGTGAGAATGAAATTTTACCGCCTGCTCCAGGCTGAATTTCTTGCCCGAGCGGTCACGTACAAAGTGACTGAGCAGAAATGTTGGCATCGAGGCATCGGACAGCACACCGCAGTGTGCTCCGGTATCCGCGAGACTGATAACGGTATTAGGGTCATCCAGCATTTCATACTGACGATCCAGATTGTGCTGATCGTAGCCCATGAACGGGAAGTACAAGATTGCTTTACCATCGTGTGCCAGCAATGCGTCGTAGGCGTATTCCTGAGGCGTGATCCCCAGCGCAGCTGCTTTGGCCGCAATGCTTTGGTCGGCGCCCTGCTCGTAGTCGGGGCTTTCTCCCAGCTCGTACATCAGGTCAAAATCCGTCACCATTCGATTGGCAATTTCTATTCCAATGTCGGGCGTGGGTTCTGCCAAAATCGCCGCCCTCACCGCCGGATCGCGCAATGTTGCGATGCGTTCTTCGGGGCTCAACGCCATCAGGGGCGTAAAGTTCTGGTGCATAAAAAAGGGGTGGACTGTGCCATGGTAACTCATCAACACGTTCACCGGTCGCGCACCGACGTGAGCTACCAGCTGTGCGCCTTCCTCATTCGCTTGCGCAACAAATTCCAACTGTTCCTTAACACGACTCCACTGCTCACTGGTCTGGTAGAAAAGCACAAAATTGAAGCGACATTTGTTTTCAATTGAGAGACGCTTCATCCAGCTCATTTCGTCACGCCAGGCATCATCTTCCCAGTCGGAGACCATGCCAAAGAAACCCTTACCCAATTCCCCCATCTTGCTACCGATGCCAAATAACTCATCTTCCTCAGAGTAGGTGCCGGGCATCGATAGGCCATTTCGGGTTTTGTGCAGCTCTGTCCTTGAGGTGGTGAAACCGACACCGCCCGCGCTAATGCCCTCGGCAACCAGCGCTGCCATTTTTTCGACATCCTCTGGAGTCGCTCGCTCATTGTTAGCGCCGCGATCACCCATGACATAGGTTCTGATCGCGCAGTGTGGCACCTGTGCCGCGATATTGATGGCGCGAGGCATGGCGTCTAATGCATCAAGGTATTCAGGAAAACTTTCCCAATTCCACTTAATGCCCTCAGCCAGCGCTGCTCCCGGGATATCTTCGACGTCTTCCACCACTTCTATTAGTTGCTGATGCGCCTCATCACTGGGTTTGCAGGGCGCAAAGCCTATCCCGCAATTACCCATCACCAACGTTGTAATGCCGTGGTGGTTGGCAGGGCTGCAATACGGATCCCATGTGGCCTGGCCATCCATATGTGAATGGGTGTCGACCCAGCCTGGCGCAACGACTGCGCCGCCGACATCAATGATCTCGCTCGCAGCGTCAGTAATGGCTTCGCCTTTCTGGCTATTGGCCACCTTGGCCACGAGGCCATCTTTGATACCGATGTCGCCCAAAAATGCATCCCTACCGGTGCCGTCTACGATCTGACCATTTTTTATTACTACGTCGTACATGAGGTCCTCCGCTGTCGCCCTTTCAGGCGTGAGTTTAGCGCTCGCGATCGAGCGGTGAATGACTTGTATCGTCTTCGTCTATCTACCTTCAATACTGCCCAGGTCTGCTATCTTCCATATGAATTTTTCAGGACTCCTGTGGCCCCAAAAGTAGCGCGGCCATCTGGCTCTGTAGCTTAAGCTGTTCAGCAATGTTGTGCTCGTTCAGAGGATCGAGTTTAAAAATCTTCTGGTGCAGTGGCGCCAGCGTAATATAGCCCAGCAGCATACTGTGAAATGCCATGGTGATCGCCGTCATTGCGGGCGGTTGCTGTACGATTTTTGAAAAAAAAGGCCGATACCAATCCTCGACCAGTTTTTCCAGACGGTCACCCGAGCTCAGCGTGGCCTGCTGAATAATGCGGGGTATGTTGGGGTGGTCGATATGGTGTTTAACCAGTTTTTCCAGTAGCGCAATCGACGGTCCTTTGGCCAGCGCAGCAGGTAGGTCTATATAGGCCTTCATGGGCTCAAACAGGCGGTCTACTGCGGCATTGTAGACTTCGTTCTTGCTACTGTAATGCTTGTAAATCGCCGGTCCACGAACCCCCACGGCATCAGCAATGTCCACAATGGAGGTCGCTTCATAGCCTTTGTTGGCAAACAGGTCCTCTGCGGCGTCCAGAATACGTGTTTTGGCGGGACTGATCATATTGCTTCCTGAGTCGCTTGAGGCGACGAATCTGAGCGTTCAGTAGTTGACGATGACCCCGCAGTTCATTAATGTTACAGGTTACTAACCAATAACTTCAAGTACTCTCTGTGGTAACTTCCCGGTGGCAATCAGCCGTAGATCAAGCAACCTGAGATCTACACGGGGATTGCGCTTGCCTTTGTCAAAGAGGTGACGTCCGCCATCCCCACCTGATTGCCCACATGGTCAATTCCCGGAAGTGCAGGCTGACAGATAGGCAATGAATGAGTTCGAGAGCTAAACCGTTGCAGTCACGGGAGCGGGCAGTGCGATTGGCGCCCGGTGCGGGGGCCGTCGGCGTGATGACGGATTTGGGCTCTGGCGAATCAGTGGTCGCGCTGTGCAGGGCGAGCGCTGACCGATTTGGTAATGTTCAGGCGCTCTGCAGTCGCGGGTGCTACAGGCTATAAAAGACAATTGCTTTTATATCTTGCCGCCCGGCGATAATCCCTGGCGCAAAACTGCCAATGCCAGGTTGGAAGACTTACGCCTTGTGCGTAATCCTGGCTTTGCACCCCCGGCACCTTGAATTGCCAGGGCTACCGATAAAACATAATCATGGGAGCAATACGATGAGTGGACGACTACAGAACAAAGTGGCTTTGATAACGGGTGCGGCCTCTGGTATTGGTTTTGCCTGCGCCAAACGTTTTGCACAGGAGGGCGCCGCCGTCGTAGGTCTTGATTTGAAGGGCTCACCGCACTGGCATGAGATTGCGTCGATAACGGATAGACATCTTTTTATCGAGGCAGACGTAACCAGTCTTGCTGCCCAGCAGGCTGTGGTGGATAAAGCGATAGAGGCATTTGGCTCACTCGATGTGCTGGTAACATCAGCGGGTATCGGTGATGCAGGTCCTGTCCACATGGTGGAAGAAGTCGCATGGCAGCGGGTGATTGATATCAATCTAAGTGGCACGTTCTTTTCAGCGAAGGCCGTGTTACCCCAAATGATGAAGCAGCGCAGTGGCAGTATCATCACCGTTGCCAGTTGCGAGGGCGTAGTAGCCACCGAGGGCGGGAGTTCCTACAACGCCTCCAAAGCGGGTGTGGTTAATCTGAGTAAAAACATCGCGATAGATTACGGCCGTATGGGTATCCGCTGCAACGCCCTGTGTCCGGGCTTTATTGAAACGCCCATGTTTGATGCGGTGCTGAACACAGAGTTTATGGCCGAAGTAAAGGCGGACATCATGGCGCAGACCAAACTGGGGCGGTTTGGTGAACCGGTTGAAATGGCCAACGTCGCCTTGTTCCTGGCCTCGGATGAGGCATCCTTTGTCACCGGGCAGGCGATCGTTGCCGACGGCGGTTACATCGCCGGCCATAGCCATGGGATTGTAGAAATGATGGGGTTGACCTGAGTCTCCGCTTCGATAGCGGGGTGGTATAACATCACACACTATCTGCAATCAGTCTGATTATTAGAGTAACCGTGAATGAAAGAGCGCGTAGCGAAGCACATCGGCATCATCGGGGCAGGGCCTGCAGGCATTGCAGCCGGGCGTGAGTTGCTGCGTCAGGGATTTACCCATTTTACCATCTTCGATGCGCTGGATGCGCCGGGCGGAACCTGGCGCCTGCACACCTATCCGGGACTGGCCTGCGATGTCTGGGCGCATTCGTATACGTTTTCGTATGCGCCCAACCCCAATTGGACCGCCAGCTTTGTCAGCCAGCCGGAAATTCAGGCCTACCTGCAGCGTTGCACGGCCGAGTTTGGGCTGGACCCGCACATCAAGCTGAATACGTATATTAAAAGTGCACACTACCAGCAGGGGGGCAAATGGGAACTGGTTAGCAGTGTGGGGGAAACCTTTGTATGCGACGTGGTGATCAACGCGATGGGTAACCAACACACGCCGCTGTATCCTGGCGTTGATGGTATGGATAGTTTCCAGGGCGACAGTTTTCACGGTACGCGCTGGAACCACGAAGTCGATTTAAAAGGCAAGCGCGTGGCCATTGTTGGGTCCGCTGCCAGTGCAGTGCAGATAGTGCCAGAAGTCGCTGAGGAAGCCGCGCACTTGACCGTGTTACAGCGCTCGGCCAACTGGATTATGCCGCGCGGTAAAAAATATTACAGCGACAGTCAGCGCAACAACTGGCGCCGCTTTCCTTTCCTGATCAAAGTGATACGCAAGTGGCAATCTCTACTGATGGGGCAGGTGGAACATGCCGTCACCCTGGGTCACAACCGCATGGGCCAATTTGAGAATGTGGTTAAAAAATATATAAATAAAACTATCGACGACCCCAAATTGCGCCAGGATTTACTACCCGACAGCCGCTACGGTTGCAAACGCGGCCTGGTGTCAGATGGCTTCTACCCAGCGCTGAATCGGGACAATGTTGAACTGATCGCCGCTGGCCTCAAGCAGGTAACCCCGACCGGGCTTGTCACTCACAATGGTCGCGAGGTAGATGTAGACGTCATCATCTATTGTACGGGCTATCGTATTCTTGACTATGATCGTATTGATGTGAGGGGCAGCGACGGTGTCTCCCTGGCAGAGGTCATGGCGGATGATCCGCAGGCGTACAAAGGGATCGCTGTGCCGGGTTTTCCCAACTACTTCATGGCGGTCGGTCCTAACGGACTGGTGTTGAATGTGTCGTACTTTGTGACGGCAGAGCAAAACGTTGCAACCATCGTGCGCCTGTTATGCGAGTTGGATGACAGCGGCAGCAGTGCAATGTCGGTCAAGCCTGAGCTGTGTAAACAGTACAATGACATGTTGGTAATCAAGTTTGCCGACTATTCATGGGGCGCGACTGATTGTCACAGCTACTATCGCAACGCATCCGGCCATGCGCCGTTCCTCTTCCCGGGCAATTACAAAGGCTGGCAGAAGTTACACGCTGAGGCGGGACTGCATGAATATCAGCTCACCTGAGTACTAACGGGACGAGTCCTGCGCAATGTCACAACCAAAATTGAGTAGCCAGCCAATGTACAGCCAATCATTTGAAGACATAACCGACCAGTCAGTGGGCGGCAAAGCCTGGGGTTTGGCGCAGTTGCAGCGCATGGGCCTGAACGTGCCCTCGGGCTTTGTGATCTGCCACGCCCAGGCTGGAACCTACCCGGAGGATCTGGTCGTACGCTGCGAATCCCTGGGAACAGATCCGCTGGCAGTGCGCTCTTCCGCGCAGGGTGAAGACGGTGCCGACACCTCCTTTGCAGGACAGTATGAAACTGTCCTCAATGTTAGAGGCGAGTGCGCGGTGCGCGACGCGATTGATGTCTGTGTAAATTCAGTGGCCAGTGAGCGCGCTCAGGCTTACCTCGCAGAGCGTGACGAGACCACACAGAGCCCGGATAGCGGTGACGTTGTTATGAACGTCGTCGTGCAGCGTATGGTCGATGCCCGGGTGGCCGGTGTGGTCTTTACTGCCGATCCAGTCAGCGCCAGACGTGACTTATTGGTTATCGATGCCGTCGCAGGGCTGGGCGAGGCTTTGGTGAGTGGTGAGGCCACGCCAGACCACTACGGCGTGCATCTCTCGGGTACTATTGTGCGTCGGCAACTGGTGGGCGATACGGCGCTATTGAGCGACCTGGAAATAGCTGAGATCGCCAGGCAGGCCAGAGCGGCAGCCCGGCATGTGGGACATCCACTGGATCTGGAATGGGCGATAGACCAGGCCGGCGTTTTATTCTGGCTGCAGGCAAGGCCTATCACTACGCTGCCCGCAGACCTGAACGAATTTGATACCACCCTGCCGCGCCCTGACGATGTGCTGACCATCAGCAACGTCAGCGAAATGATGCCCGGAGCGGTCTGTCCCCTGACCATGTCATTTACCGGTTGGGGAATCGACTACGGCTTACAGCATATGCAAGTCGTCGTAGGTGCTCGTAAGCGCATCGACAAGCAGTGGCAGATTACCGCCTCAGCCTACGGTCACCTGTTCCTTAACCTCACAGGCAATATAGTGATGTCTGCCGGTGTGTTGGGTTCCAGTGCCGAGCAGGCAGCGCAAACACTCTGTGGGCGCATTGTGCCGGAGCTGAAAGAGTTGCCCCCTTTGCCCACGTGGCGCAGGGTGATCAATGCAGGGAGGCTGCTGCGCTACTGCCTGGGTGCGCCTGGCGTGGTGGATCGCTTTGGTAGGGAATTGGATCAGTTTGCTATCGATAGCAAGCCGAACAGTGCCGCGATGTGGCATGAGATCGCCGGGAAATCCTGGTTCTTTGACCACTGTATGGCTGTGCATATCCAGTCGTCAGGATTGTCGGGCTTTCTCTGCGCCATCGTGGAGAATATGGTGTCTGGTAAATCCAACGACAGTACTATAGCGGAGCAAGCCGAGGCGGCGCGCCTGCTGTCTGGCGCCAGCGGTGTGGAGAGCGCCCTGATGCTGGAGCAATTGGATGAATTGCTCGACAAGGTGGCACTGCACCCGGACGCAGAGCGCAATTTTCAGCGTGTCACAGCGCAGCGAGCCACCCGTTGGTTACAAGCGGTACCCGATCTTGCGCAAGAATTTGAGCGTTTTCTTGGCAATCATGGTCATCGCGGCTATCGCGAATTGTGCGTGCGAGATCCCTCATGGCGTGAGGACTTAACGCCGTTGATACAGAGTATGCAAGTAGCGGTGCATGCCCGCCTGCTGACGGGAGGGCACAGTGAGAAGCATATAGAGTCCATAGACTGGTCAACGCTGAGTCGAGGTCTGCGCTGGATTCTGCCCAAGGCACATAACGCTATACGGCGACGTGAACACACCAAGTCTCAGCTGGTGGAACTGGGGTATCGCTTTAGCCAGGCGTTCCGTTATCTCGGCGAGCAGATGGCGTCCGAGGGGATCATTCCCGACGCAGACCTGGTCTTTTTCTTCAGCACGGGGGAGTTGTCAGCATTTATCGCAGACCCGAGCGAAGCTGCGGTGGTGCGCTCGCTCGCCCGCCGTCGCGCACTGGAGTATCAGCAGCAGTTCCGATTTCCCGAAATTTCCGTGGGGCTGCCGCAGCCGCAGGAACCACAGCCTGTCGACATCGCTGACGGCGTGCTGCAGGGTCGGCCGGCGTCGCGCGGTATCGTGGAAGGCATTGTCAGGGTTGCGCATACCCTACTGGAGGCTACTGCACTGGAGCCGGGAGAAATTCTGGTCACCCCGATTACCGACATTGGATGGACGCCTTATTTTAGCCTGATCGGCGGACTGGTAACGGATCTGGGAAGCTCCGTCTCCCACGGTGCGGTTATCGCAAGAGAGTACGGATTGCCCTGTGTGGTCAATACTCGGCAGGGGACGCGTTTTTTACAAACGGGCAACCGCGTGCGACTCGATGGCGACACCGGTACGGTGACGCTACTGACACAGTGAAAAACGATATGGCAATGTAACCTGAAATTCCAATTGCTCAACCAGGGCAGGGTAGTGTTTCTCTATAAGCTGGTA
>CAWWAG010000062.1:0-12550 GCA_963934845.1 uncultured Halioglobus sp.
GAACTCGGTGTTGTTGTACATGGGTTCACCTCAAATTAGTAGGGGTTAAAGGGGGTGGTTAGTGTGATCAGGAGGCGCGCATTGTACCGATAAGCGAAGGCGAAATCTTGCCCGAATCAGGCAAAATTTCGCCTTTTGGCGCGCGGCGGACTAGATTTTGAAGCGGGCCTTGAGCTTGCGAGGCACGGGTAGATTCTTCAGTCGCACATACTGCGGCAAGCCGTTTTTATAAGGGGGATAGGCCTCGCCTACTATTAATGGCGCCAAATACTCACGGCCGGCATCCGTAATACCGAAGCCATCGCGGGTGATGTAATTGCGCGGCATTTTCTTCTCGACGTTGGCGACGTCCTCCAGTGCCGCCTCGCCGATCGACCAGGTGTAGCGCTTGCCCTTGCCTCGCACGATGCAGGGCATCACGGCATTGTCACCACGCAGGGCGAACTCGACGGCGGCTTCACCCAGGGCGTACGCCTGGTCGACGTCGGTCTGGGAGGCAATATGGCGCGCTGAGCGCTGCAGGTAATCGGCCACTGCCCAGTGGTATTTGTAACCGAGTTCAGATTTGATCATCTGCGCCAGATGCGGCGCCAGCCCACCCAACTGGCTGTGGCCAAAGGCGTCCTTGTTCTTGGATTCCGACAGAAAACGACCATCTTTATGCTGCGCGCCTTCTGAGGCGACAATTACGCAATAGCCGTGGCGTTTGACTGTGCGCTTAACCCGGGCCATAAACTTGTCGCGGTTGAAGGCGATTTCAGGGAACAGGATGATGTGTGGGGCGTCGCCTTCTTCGGTGGCTGCCAGGCCACTGGCAGCGGCGATCCAGCCTGCGTGACGACCCATGACTTCGAGTATGAAGACCTTGGTGGAGGTCTCGCACATGGAAGCGATATCCATGGCCGCTTCCCTGGTGGAAATGGCGATGTATTTGGCGACGGAGCCAAATCCGGGGCAGTTGTCGGTAAAAGGTAGGTCGTTGTCGATGGTTTTGGGCACGTGGATGGCCTGTAACGGGTACCCCATGGACTGGCTCAACTGGGACACCTTGAGACAGGTGTCAGCGGAATCGCCGCCGCCATTATAAAAGAAGTAGCCGATGTTGTGCGCTTTGAAGACGTCGATCAGGCGCTCGTACTCCGCGCGGTTTTCCTCAAGGCTTTTCAACTTGTGGCGGCAGGAGCCAAATGCGCCAGCGGGGGTGGTCAGCAAGCCGCGAATCGCCACTGCACTCTCCTTACTGGTGTCGATCAGGTCTTCGCGCAGCGCGCCGATAATGCCATTGCGTCCGGCATAGACTTTGCCGATCCGGGAGCGGTTTTTCTTGACAGTTTCGATGACACCGCAGGCAGTGGCGTTAATGACGGCTGTTACTCCGCCCGACTGGGCATAGAAGGCGTTCTTCGGGGGCATGTGATGATCCATTCCAGGTGGCGGGCGCAGTCCATCGCCCGGTAGGTTAATCTCGACAGTGATTTTGCATCGGAATCATACGGCAATTGCCACAGCTTGTGGACTACGGCGTCCGTTTTGTCCCACTGACTGTGGTGTAAGTCGCACACATGCTACTATGCGCGCTGTCTACCAGGAGCTGTTTTCTTGAAAGGTCACATTCATATTCTCGGTATTTGCGGTACCTTCATGGGCGGTATTGCACTGCTTGCCAGGGAGTTGGGCTATCGTGTGACGGGCTCGGATGCCAGCGTTTATCCTCCCATGAGTACACAGCTGCGCGCGGTAGGGATCGACCTGATGGAAGGCTATCTGCCGGAGCACTTGCAACCACAGCCAGACTGCGTGGTCGTCGGCAATGCGATGACGCGTGGCAACCCTCTGGTCGAGCACCTGCTGAACAGCGGCTTGCCCTACACGTCAGGACCCCAGTGGCTGGCCGAGCACGTATTGCAAAACAAGTGGGTGTTGGCGGTGTCCGGCACGCACGGCAAAACCACCACCAGCAGTATGCTGGCCTGGATGTTGGAGCACGCCGGTATGGCACCGGGCTTCCTGATAGGCGGAGTGCCTGGTAATTTTGGTGTTTCGGCACGCTGTGGCGACTCGGATTTCTTTGTGGTGGAGGCCGACGAGTACGACACGGCCTTTTTCGACAAGCGCTCCAAGTTTGTTCACTATCGTCCGCGCACCCTAACGATCAACAATCTGGAATTTGATCACGCCGATATATTCCCCGATCTGGCCGCGATACAGCGACAGTTCCACCACCTGGTGCGCTGCGTGCCGGGGGAGGGACTCATTGCGTACCGGCACGGTGTCGCGGCGATCGATGAAACGCTGGCGATGGGTTGCTGGACGCCGCGCACGGCCTTCGGTATCGGCGAAGACAGTGCGGCTGACTGGCGCGCGCAATTGCTGGCAGAGGACGGGTCGGCATTTCGCGTGTTGCGTCGTGACGGTGACACACTGGAGGTGAACTGGTCGCACTGCGGTAAACACAATGTGGAAAATGCACTCACAGCCATCGCCGCTGCTCGCCATGTCGGTGTTACACCGGAACTTGCCGTTGCCGCACTCACCCAATTCCAGGGCGTTAAACGTCGGCTTGAGCTGCTGGGCGAACCCGGCGGCGTGGCGCTATATGATGATTTCGCGCATCACCCCACCGCGATCGGCACCACCCTGCAAGGACTGCGCGCGCGCGCGGGCGAGGGGCGTGTCATCGCCCTGATTGAACCGCGCTCCAATACTATGCGCATGGGCGAGCACCGCGGACAGTTGATGGCTGCGACGGCCGCCGCTGACAAAATATTCTGGTTCCAGCCCGCGGGTATGGACTGGTCGTTGGAGGCTTTAGTGGCGGATAGCCCGGTACCGGCCAAGGTAGCGGATGATATCGACGCGCTGGTGTCGCAGGTTGCCAGTGAAGTGCGAGCAGGTGATCAGGTCGTGATTATGAGCAACGGTAGATTCGGCGGGATTCACCAAAAACTGCTGGATACATTACTGGAAGCCTCGTCTGTATGAATACGCCGTTCCTGTCGTTTTACAATGCGCTGGTACTGCGGCGCCCCAAGCTGTCCCTGCTACTGATAGCGTTGCTGACAGCAGCAATGGCGACGCAGCTGGGTAAAATTAAAATCGATGCCTCTGCTGATTCTCTGATGTTGCAGGGTGATCCCTCGCTGGAATTTTATCGCCAGATCACTCGGGAATACGCTACAGAAGATTTTCTGCTGATAACCTGGCAGCCCAATGCGGCGCTACTCTCGCCACAGTCCCTGCAGCCATTGAAGGAAATGGCTGAGGCCCTGCGCGCACTGGACGGGGTGTCCTCGGTGACCACTATTCTGGATGTGCCGCTGTTGGAGAGCCCGCCGGTGACGCTCTCGGACATGACGTCGAGTGATTCCCTGCCGACGTTAGAACAGCCTGGTCTCGATCTCGACATGGTGATGGGCGAGTTCACCTCCAGCCCGATCTATGCCGATTTGCTGGTCAGTCGCGACGGCCTGGTGAGTGCTGTACAGATTAACCTGCAGCGCGACGATCGCTATTTGAACCTGCTGCAAGCGCGGGAAGCGCTGCGCACCCAGCGCGGTAAACTGGGTTTGTCTGTGGCGGAAGCGGCGGAGCTGGCGACCATTGAAACGGCGTTCAAGGCGCGCTCGTCGATCGTGCTTGAGCGCGACGCGCGACTGGTGGAGCAGGTGCGTGAGATTGCGGTGCAGTACCGGGATGTTGCGCATTTGTTTGTCGGTGGTGTGCCGATGATTGCCGCCGATATGGTCAGTTTTGTGGCCAGTGACCTGCTAGTATTTGGCAGTTCGATTCTGGGTATCATGGCGCTAGTACTGGCCATCATTTTCCGGCGTGTGCGCTGGGTCGTTATTCCGCTGACCACCTGTGGTGTCACGGTGACACTGATGTTGGGACTGCTGGGTGCGCTCGACTGGCGCATGACAGTGATATCGTCCAATTTTGTGGCGGTGTTATTGATCATCACGTTTTCCATCGTGATTCACCTGGTGGTGCGCTACCGCGAGTTGCACGCACAGCATCCCGAGGGGGAATTGTACGAACGGGTGTTGAAAAGTATGGGGTTGATGGCCGTGCCCTGCTTCTATACCAGTATCACAACCATCGTCGCTTTTATGTCGTTAGTGGTGTCTGGCATTCAGCCAGTGATCGACTTTGGCTGGATGATGACCGTGGGCGTCTGCGTCGGATTATCGACGGCGTTTATTGTTGTGCCATGTCTGATGCTGGTGTGGCCTGAGGGCAAGCCACACTACTATGCTGGTTCTGAGCCGACGCTCACGGCTTTTTTTGCCCGCATCACTGACAACTATGGCCGCAGTATTTTGGTGGTGACCGCGCTGCTGGCTATACTGACCGGGGTGGGAATCAGTCGTCTGCAGGTGGAGAACCGCTTTATCGACTATTTTAATAAGTCGACAGAAATCTATCAGGGGATGGAACTGCTGGATATCCAGCTCGGTGGGACTATTCCACTGGATATCATCATCACGCCTCCCGATGAGGATACGCCGCTGCCCGGCCTGGAAAATCTCCCTGCCACACCTGTTGCTGAGGACGATCAATTTGCCAGTGATGACTGGGATGACGAGTTCGGCGATGACGAGGGCTTTGTCAGCGTAGAAGACAGCTTCAAGCCGAGTTACTGGTTCAGCCTGGCGGGTATGCGTGAGTTGGATAAAATTCATAATTACATCGACGTCAGACCCGAGACTGGCAAAGTGCTGTCTCTGTCCACCGTGTTTGCCGTAGTTAAGAATCTGATGGGGGATGATATTGGGGGTGTGGAGCTGGCGATTGTGCAGAAGAGCTTTCCCGATGATATGAAGAAGCTGATGGTCTCGCCCTATTACTCCGAGAATACCGGGCAGGCCCGGTTGACGGTGCGGGTGAAAGAAACCAGTAAAGACCTGCGTCGGGATGAGTTTTTGCGCAGCGTGCGCGCTGATCTGGAAAATGAACTGGGCCTGTCTGGGGACCGGGTGCAGTTCACCGGTATGCTGGTGTTATATAACAATGTGCTGCAAAGCCTGTTTCGTTCACAGATTCTCACTCTGGGTGCCGTGTTTGTCGCGATTCTGCTGATGTTCCTGCTGCTGTTTCGCTCTCTGTCGCTGGCCTTGATAACACTGGCGCCCAACGCGCTGGCCGCCGGCATTGTATTGGGTGTGATGGGGCTGGTCGGCATACCGCTGGATATCATGACCATTACTATTGCAGCGATTGTGGTCGGCATTGGCGTCGATGACTGTATTCACTACGTGCATCGCTTCATGGTGGAATTTCCGGTGGATAGAAACTACAAGGCCGCCATGTACCGCTGCCACAACAGCATAGGTCGGGCGATGTACTACACAACGCTGACGGTGGTGATCGGTTTTGCAACGCTGACCCTCTCCAATTTTAATCCCAGTATCTATTTCGGCTTGCTGACGGTGCTGGCAATGGTAGCTGCGGTATTGGGCGCGTTGTTGCTATTGCCGCGACTGATTATCGTCTTCAAACCACTAGGCCCTGAGGAGGAACTTGATGCAGTGCCGAACTGACTGCGGTGCCTGCTGCATCGCCATATCTATTCATACGCCCTTCTATGGCATGCCCAATGGTAAGCCCGCCGGAGTGCCTTGTGTTCACCTGAGCCCCGCGATGCGCTGTAGCGTGATCGACGATACGCGCCGTCCCGCTGTGTGCGATGCGTTTATGCCAGAGGAACTTTACTGCGGCGACAATCGTGAGCAGGCACTGCTGCGCCTGGCGGCGCTCGAAATTCAGAGTGCACCGGACAGCATCGCGACAGGGGGTGCGGTGTGACTGAGTTGCCGTTGTTCCCTTTGTCTGGCGTATTGTTGCCGTTCGGGCGCGTGCCGTTAAAAATATTTGAGCCGCGCTACCTCGATTTGGTGAGCGATTGCATGAAATCCGATACGCCTTTCGGCGTGGTGTGGATACGCCGTGGCGCCGAGGTGACGCAGCGCGGCCGTGCGGCCCCTGAGCTCGGTGACTACGGCACCTGTGCCCGTATTGTCGACTGGGATCAGTTGCCCAGTGGTTTACTTGGTGTCACGATAGCGGGCGATGAACGTTTTGAACTCTACGAGACCAGTACCCGCAGTAATGGCCTGGTGGTTGGGCAAGTGGATGTAAATCCCGCCACGGCGCCGGCGCCTATGTCTGATGTTTGGGGATCACTGCTCGATGTGTTGCGCAGTCTGGAGACTCACCCGCATGTGGAGCGCATGAATCTGAGGGTGGATTACAATGATGCCTGGCAGGTCGCTTACACGCTGGTGCAGTTGCTGCCGTTGGATGAGGCCCTGAAGTACGAGTTGCTGGGTATCGATAGTATTGATGTTCTGATGGCTGAGATTCAGACCCTGCTCAATCAGATCAGCGGCGAAGACTAATACCCGCTCTCAGCTGAAGTCGGGCAGCCAGCCACCTGATTCCTTCCAGCGGTTGACGATATCACAAAACAGTTCTGCCGTGCGTTCGGCGTCATAGGCGGCGGAGTGCGCCTCATCGTTTTCAAAGGGTATACGCGCTTCGGCACAGGCTTTGGCGAGCACGGTTTGCCCGTACGCCAGGCCTGCGAGGGTGGCAGTGTCGAAAAATGAAAACGAGTGAAAAGGATTGCGTTTGATACCGCAGCGCGCCGCTGCAGCATTGATGAAGCCGGCGTCAAAGTGCGCGTTGTGACCCACTAAAATGGCGCGGGTACAGTTGTAGTCGCGGATTTCCTTGCGCACGACATTGAACAGTTCTTCCAGAGCCACTTCTTCCGTAACGGCCTCTCGAAACGGGTGATACGGGTCTATTCCGGTGAAATCCAGCGCAGATTGTTCGATGTTGGCACCTTCAAAAGGATGAATATGGAAATTATAGGTGCGATGTACTGACAGTAGCCCCTCTTCATCCATGCGCACGGTGGTGGCTGCCACTTCCAGTACGGCGTCAGTGCTGGCGATGAATCCCCCGGTTTCCACATCTATGACGACTGGCAGGAAACCGCGAAAGCGATCGCAGATCTGGTGCTCTGACTCGATTTTCAAGCATTCGCTCCAGTATCGATGACTTGCCAGGCGACCGTTTGTGCGGCGCGCAGGGGGGTGAGTGTGTGCTCTCCCAGGGGCAGTTGTGCCGGCACGTCCCAGCTTTGCTTGCGCAGCGTTATGGTGTCCTTGTTGCGCGGCAGGCGGTAAAAATCTGCACCAAAGTGCGAGGCAAAAGCCTCCAGTTTGCCCAGCGCCTGCAACTGCTCGAACACTTCAGCATAGAGTTCCACGGCGGCATGGGCCGAATACACCCCGGCGCAACCGCAGCTGGTTTCTTTGCTGGCGGTACTGTGGGGCGCGGAATCGGTACCAAGGAAAAATTTAGGATTACCCGAAATGGCCGCTGCCTGTAACGCCTGCTGATGGCTATTGCGTTTGAGTATAGGCAGGCAGTAATAGTGGGGGTGAATGCCGCCGGCCAGCATGTCGTTGCGGTTGAACAGCAGGTGGTGAACCGTAATCGTCGCGGCCACGGTGTCGGCAGCCCCGCTGACAAACTGCACTGCGTCTGCGGTAGTAATGTGCTCCAGCACCACCCGCAGTGCGGGAAAGCGCTGCGTAATGGGTGCGAGATGACGGTCTATAAATACCTTTTCGCGGTCAAAAATATCGATGTCATGATCGGTCACTTCGCCGTGAATCAGCAGCGGTAGATCCGCTTCTTCCATCGCCGCCAGCGTGGGATATAGCCCTTCCAGCGCTCTGACGCCAGCATCGGAATTGGTGGTCGCGCCCGCTGGATACAACTTCACAGCGTGTACCCCCTCCGTCTTGGCGGCCAGGTGTATCTCTGCGGGGTCGGTCTGGTCGGTTAGGTACAGGGTCATCAAGGGGTCAAACTGGCGCGGCAGTGCGTGCATGGCCTGCAGGATGCGCTGGCGATACTCGAGTACCTGGGCGACGGTAGCGGCAGGCGGTGTCAGGTTGGGCATGATAATCGCGCGACCGAAATACCGGGCGAGGTCAGCGCAGGTGTGCTGTAGTGCGGCACCATCGCGCAGGTGCACATGCCAGTCATCGGGGCGGGTAATGGTCAGTTCAATCACGAGGAGCCTTGTGGCGTGTATTTCAGGGGTGAATGCTACAGTAAAGCCCCCAGCGCGGGAATACAGACTGGGAATTGAATCCTCCCGGCGGTAGAATATCGGCCCTTTTTGAGTACAAATCTGCGGAGCATGCGATGTCGGATATAAACAAAGTTGTACTGGCCTATTCCGGTGGTCTGGACACCTCGGTCATTGTGCGCTGGTTACAGGATAACTATAGCTGTGAGGTGGTGACTTTCACCGCCGATATCGGTCAGGGTGAGGAGGTCGAGCCGGCGCGCGCCAAAGCACAGGCCATGGGCGTTAAGGAAATCTACATCGATGATTTGCGTGAGGAGTTCGTCCGCGATTTTGTTTTTCCCATGTTTCGCGCCAACACCATCTATGAAGGTGAGTATCTGCTGGGCACCTCGATAGCGCGTCCGCTGATCGCCAAGCGGTTGATCGAAATTGCCAATGAGACCGATGCTGATGCCATATCCCACGGTGCTACTGGCAAGGGGAATGACCAAGTGCGTTTCGAGCTTGGCGCCTATGCGCTCAAGCCCGGCATTAAAGTGATTGCCCCGTGGCGAGAATGGGATCTGACTTCCAGGGAATCCTTGATGGCTTACTGCAAGAGCCGCGAGATCCCCGTGGACTATTCCAATGCGAAAAAGAAATCACCGTATTCCATGGACGCCAACCTCCTGCACATCTCCTTCGAGGGCGACCAGTTGGAGAATCCCTGGACGGAACCCGAAGAGGATATGTGGCGCTGGAGCGTGAGTCCTGAAGCTGCGCCGGATGACGCGACCTACATAGAACTTGACTTTGAAGGTGGTGACCCGGTTGCCATCGACGGTGTGGTCATGAGTCCGGCGACACTGTTGGCTCATCTGAACAAGGTCGGTGGTGCCAATGGCATCGGCCGTGACGATATTGTAGAGAACCGCTATGTGGGTATGAAAGCCCGCGGTTGCTACGAGACACCCGGTGGCACCATCCTGTTAAAAGGACACCGCGCGATCGAATCGCTTACCCTGGACAGGGAAGTGGCACACCTCAAGGATGAATTGATGCCTCGCTACGCCAAGCTCATCTACAATGGCTACTGGTGGTCGCCGGAGCGCACGATGCTGCAATCCGCCATCAACGAGTCGCAAGGTGTGGTAAACGGCAAGGTGCGGCTCAAGCTCTACAAGGGCAATGTGATCGTCGTGGGCCGTCAATCTGCTGACAGCTTGTATGACGAGCATATGGCCACGTTTGAAGAAGACGCCGGGGCCTACAATCAGGCGGATGCAGAGGGGTTTATTAAACTCAATGCATTGCGTATGCGTATTGCTGCCAGTAAGGGGCGTTCTCCCCTGTAGATTGAAACGAGCGCTTATTACTTTTACTTTGGATGCAGAACGTTTACCGAGGATCGACGACGATGAGGAGTTTTACAGACAAAACCGAGGTTGTTGATGGTGTAATCTTCGAGCTACGAATCAACGCCCGGAAGCCAACGGATCCGGCGTGGATCTGTTTAAGAAAGTCACCGAACATGGTAGAGCGCTACCGTGCCCTGGCGCCAGAACTGCAAGGATGCAGGATGGTGGAGGTGGGTGTCGATCAGGGTGGTGGCACAGCGTTTTTTTTGAAGCTCTTTAAGCCCGCGCAACTTTTGGCGATTGAATTGTCAGACAAACCCGTGTCCACGCTGACCGATTTTTTGGCGGCGCATGACAAGGATCGGTGCGTCGATGTCCGCTGGGGTCTCGATCAGGCCGACTCGGTTGAGGTGCCTCGTGTCGTTGATGAAATATTCGAGGGTACACCCTTGGACATTGTTGTTGATGATGCCAGTCACTTATTGGCTCAGACGACAAACACATTTGAGATGCTGTTCCCCAGATTGCGACCTGGTGGACTTTACGTAATAGAAGATTGGTCAAGTGAGCACCTGCTGGAAGCCCGATTCACCGCAGAGATGGCTGCCAATCCTGAGGGCGAGCTAGCTATGAAGGTGGCAGGCATGTCAGAAATTAAGTATGAGATGCCGATGAGTTTTTTGATTTGCCAACTGCTGATAGCCTCAGCGCGTAATCCGGAGTTGATCTCAGATATTCGTGTCGAGAAGAGTATTTGTGAGATCCGTCGGGGAGTTGCAGATATTGAGCCGGCAACGCCTATTGCGGACTATGTGGGAGATTTGGGGCGATGGATGCTCAAATGCTGAGTTATTCGTTTGTCGCCGTGCCCGACAGGGTCCCCCAACCCTAAATATGGCCCGATATCCAATTTCGGGTTGGGGGCCCTCTCGGGCACTGAATTCAGTACGACCGTTTCCTCCTACAGCCTGGGGTTGTACCAGCCCCAGGCGGTCACCAAAGGCGCCGGCATCCATGGAAATGTTGGTGTACAGGTGGGTGTCGCCAAAATACACGTTGCTGGGGAAATCGCGCTGGGCGCACGCTGAATAGACTTTTCCGGTGTACGCACTGGACAAAATTTGATGGCCTGGTGGTGGTACTCAATGCCAGTGCAGTCAGCCAGGTTTGCAGTGTGTTGGGGTGCATGATTTAGCCCTTTTATTAGTGCGATGCGCGTGCGATGAATATTTGCGCTGTGTTAAGCATAATCGGCTCCGCTCGAATTGCCATAATTCAAATCAATTTTCAGGCTGTTGGCCTCTGGCTCGCGGCCTATCTCTAGTGGAAGTCCCGTGACTGCACGCGCAGCTGATCCAGTTCGGTGGTGTAGTCATACAGGGCGCCGGCGATCACGTGGATGACATTATCCTTGCTCTCCACGATGCCCTTTACCAGCAACAACTGACCGCTCATCAGCGCCTGGCGAAAATTCTCTTGCGTGCGTTTCCACACCACGATATTGCTATTGCCGGTTTCATCTTCCAGGGTTAGGAATAACACCCCCGAGGCGCTGCCAGGGCGCTGGCGGCAGGTGACGAGACCAGCGATACGCACGAAACGCCGGTTGCCCATCGCCGCCAAATCAGTGTGGCGCTTGCAGCGATTGAACGGGTAGCGATCGCGCAGCAGGCTCATGGGGTGGGCGCGGAGGGTGAGGCCGGTGGCACGGTAATCGGAGAGCACTTCCTCCGCTATCTGCGGCGTGGGTAACTGTACGTTGTCGTCGAAGTAACTGGCGCTCTGGCTCTGTTCATCACGTAGTAGAGGCTTGGGTTGTTCCAGTGCCATGATCTGCCACTGTGACTGGTGGCGATGACCACTCAACGATTGCAGTGCATCTGCATCGGCCAGGGCTTCCATGTCGCGCTTATCCAGTGCGGCCCACTGCCTGAGGTTGCTGATCTGGCGAAATGGCTGGCGTTGCCGTGCCTCCACCAAACGTTGGGCACCTTCGCGGCTCAGGCCTTTTACCAGGCGCAGACCCAGACGTAGTATTGGTTGGCTACTCTGTGACGAGCGGTGATCCAGTAACTGGTGATCCCACTCACTTTGGTTGGCGTCGATGGGCAAGACGGCAACGCCGTGGCGGCGGGCATCCTGAAGCAGCTGTGAAGGGGAATAAAACCCCATCGGCTGGCTGTTGAGCAGGCCAGCAAAAAAAGCCGCTGGGTGATGGCGCTTGAGCCAGGCGGAGATGTACACCAGCAAAGCGAAACTGGCAGAGTGAGATTCCGGGAAGCCGTAACCGCCAAAGCCCTTGATCTGTTCGAACAGGCGCCGGGCGAAGTCCTCGTCGTAGCCGCGCTCAATCATGCCGCATGTCAGTTTCTTTTCAAACGTGAGGAGCTTGCTGTTACGTCCCCAGTTGGTAATGGCGCGGCGCAACTGGTCCGCCTCGCCGCCGGAAAATCCCGCCGCAACCATCGCCAGTTTGATCACCTGTTCCTGAAAAATAGGTATACCCAAGGTGCGCTCCAACACTTCCCTGATCGCGTCACTGGGATACGTAACGGGCTCCAGTCCCTGCTTGCGCCGCAGGTAGGGGTGGACCATGTCGCCCTGAATGGGGCCGGGGCGCACGATGGCAACTTCAATTACCAGATCGTAAAAACGCTCTGGCTTGAGCCGGGGCAGCATTGACATTTGTGCGCGAGACTCGATCTGGAACACGCCGATGGTGTCGGCCTTTTGCAGCATACGGTAGGTGGCCGCGTCTTCCCTGGGGATGTCGCTGATGGTTTTAATTGAGGGGCAGTAACGGTTCACCATCTGCAGACTTTTGCGAATGGCCGACAACATACCCAATGCGAGTATATCCACCTTGAGCAGGCCCATGGACTCGATGTCCTCCTTGTCCCACTGGATGATGGTGCGGTCAGCCATACTGGCATTCTCCACCGGTACCAGGGTGGAGATAGGGCTGCGAGTGATGACAAAGCCCCCCACGTGTTGCGACAGGTGGCGGGGAAAACCCAGTATCTGTTGCACCAGTGAGTAGAACAGTTCCGCCTGCCGATTGTACCCAGCCGCACCTGAGCCGGCCGCACCTGAGCCGGCC
>CAWWAG010000063.1:0-11646 GCA_963934845.1 uncultured Halioglobus sp.
TTTGGTCGGGACGACAGGATTTGAACCTGTGACCACCACACCCCCAGTGTGGTGCGCTACCAGACTGCGCTACGCCCCGAGATCGCTTGAATTGCGAGGGCGGCATTATACTCAATACCGCGTTTTATACAACGTTATTTGGAGGGCGATAGCACCTTGAGCACGTCTTCCAGTTCCTCAATGGTCTCCTTGATCACCGCCATCATGTCTAGCGAGATCGGCGACTTGCCATTCTCGTCTGTCATGCGCTGCCGTGCACCACCAATGGTATAACCCTGGTCGTACAACAGATCGCGTATCTGACGGATTGTGAGCACGTCATTGCGCTGGTAATAGCGGCGATTACCACGGCGCTTGACGGGCTTTAATTGCGGAAACTCCTGCTCCCAGTAGCGCAGGACGTGCGGTTTGACCGCGCAGAGTTCGCTTACTTCACCAATAGTGAAATAGCGCTTTCCGGGGATTGCGGGTAATTCATTGTTGTGGGTCGGTTCCAACATAAGCTTCTACTCGCGCTTTGAGCTTTTGACCAGGCCTGAAGGTAACGACTCTTCGGGCAGATATGGGTATTTCTTCGCCGGTTTTAGGATTGCGGCCAGGACGCTGGCTTTTGTCGCGCAAATCAAAATTGCCGAAACCCGACAACTTCACTTGCTCGTTGTTCTCCAGGCAACCACGGATCTCCTCGAAAAACAACTCGACAACTTCCTTGGCCTCCCGTTTGTTGAGCCCCAACTCTTCAAATAGGCGTTCTGCCATTTCAGATTTCGTCAAAGCAACCATCGTCCTTTCTATCTAGCTCCTAAGCTCAGCATTATAATTTTTTTCCAATAGATCAATAACTTGACCCATTGCAAGATTCACAACTTCATCGCCAAGAGTGCGTGATTGATCTCTGAATGTCAAACCCAGAGCGAGGCTTTTTCGTTTAGGATCAATGCCTTTGCCCGTATAGACATCAAAAAGCCTTAAGTCTGTGAGGCAAGTCCCACTTATCGCTCGCACATCATCCATCAACCGGCTCGCGGGGACTGTCTTGTCGACAACTATGGCTAAGTCGCGGCGAACTTCTGGAAACCTGGATAACTCGGTAAATTCAGGCCGCTTGCCCTCCAGTAGCACCGCGAGGTCAATTTCACACATAAACAGCGGCACACTGAGCCCCACTTGCGTGCCCGTCGTGGGATGAAGCGCACCGATGAAGCCTACCTCTTGCCCCTTTCGGGTTATCCGAGCGGTCTGTCCCGGGTGCAGCGCTGCACGCGAAGCCGCCGCGAATTCACAGTTCGCCGGTATACGCGTCAACGCCAGCAAACTCTCGAGGTCACCCTTGAGATCAAACAGATCCAGATTTTCACCGGGTGCAGTCCAGGTTTCGGCAAACCGCTCCCCGGCACACACCATGGCGAGTGTGGGGATTTGCTGTAAGCCTGCCTCTGTCGGGACAAAACGCAGCCCGGTTTCAAACAACCGCACCCGCGACTGCTGCCGGTTGACGTTGTGTAGCACCGCTTCCACCAACCCGGGCAGCAAGCTCGTGCGCATCACGGCCATTTCTGCTGAGATCGGGTTCTTCAAGGGCACCGGTGTGAGGTCGGGGTCAAACAGCTGCTGTAGTTTTGGATCGACAAAACTGTAGGTGATAGCCTCACGGTAGCCACGGGCGGCCAGGTGACGACGCAGGTACCGGATCGACAACTCCGTCTCGGGCTTGGCTTGCATCTGCAGGTCTGCGTGTATGTGGCGCACCGGCAACTGGTTGTAACCGTACACCCGGGCCAGTTCTTCCAACAGATCGACCTCAATGGCGAGATCAAAACGCCAACTGGGAATCTCACAGTTCCAGCCCTCGTCGGTGACAGTGACGCCCAGGCCAATTCCGCGCAGAATACGCTCCACGTCAGCGGTGGCCAGATCAAGCCCCAACACTTTCTCTATGCGCGCTGCGCGCAACACGACATCAGGTCGAGGTGGCAAATCCGCTTGTGACACCACTTCCTGTATTGGCCCTACTTCGCCACCGACAATCTCCACCAGCAATTGCGTGGCGCGCTCCATCGCCTCTAACTGTAACTTGAAATCTACCCCCCGCTCAAACCGGTGGGAAGATTCAGTATGCAGACTGTAAGAACGCGCTTTGCCTGCCAGTAGATTGGGCGTGAAGAATGCGGCTTCCAAAAATATGTCTTTTGACGTAGTACTGACCGCTGAGGTCTTCCCGCCCATGATGCCGGCCAGCGCCAGGGGACCGGCCTGATCGGCGATAAGGAGTGTGTCCGGGCGCAGCGAGATAGTCTGTCCATCAAGCAGTTCCAGGGATTCGCCCTGCTCCGCCTTGCGTACAATAATCCCACCGTGAATTTTAGCGAGATCAAACGCGTGCATGGGCTGACCAAGTTCCAGCAGCAAATAGTTGGTCACATCCACTACCGCGTCGATGGCACGAATGCCGCTGCGACGCAATTTTTGCTGCAGCCACAGCGGGCTGGGACGGGAGGCATCAATACCCTTGAGGACGCGTCCCACATAGCGCGGGCAACTGTCGTGCGCCACCACTGTTATCGGCAGCGTATCGGTAATGGACTCTGTCGCTTTCGAGTAACTTGGTCTGTTGACCGCGAGCCTGTTGAGCAGGCCCACCTCACGCGCTATCCCGACGATACCGGCGCAGTCTGCCCGGTTCGGGGTAATGCTGATATCGATAATCTTGTCATCCAGATCCAGATACTGACGCAGATCCGCACCGACGGGGGCATCGGCGGCCAGTTCCATCAAGCCCGCTGACGCGTCTGACAAGCCCAACTCCTGCTCAGCGCAGAGCATGCCCTGTGATTCCACGCCACGCAGCTTGGCGGGCTTGATCTTGAAATCGCCCGGCAACACCGCGCCGACACACGCCAACGGCGCTTTTAACCCGACTCTTGCGTTGGGGGCGCCACATACGATCTGTACCGTTTCCCTACCGGTATTCACCTGGCATACGCGCAGCTTATCGGCATCGGGGTGCGACTCTGCGCTGACAATTTCTGCAACAACCACACCACTAAATTCAGCCGCGACCGGATCAATCGCATCGACTTCCAAACCGGCCATGGTGATTTGATGCGCTAATTCCTCGGTATTCAATGCGGGAGAGACCCACTCGCGCAACCACTGTTCGCTAATTTTCACTCTCTATCTCTCCCTTAAAACTGCTCGAGAAAACGCAGGTCATTATCAAAAAACAGACGCAAATCGTTCACGCCGTAGCGCAACATCGCCAGTCGCTCCACGCCCATACCAAAGGCGAAGCCGGAGTACTTTTCAGCATCGATACCCGACAACTCAAGCACTCTGGGGTGCACCATACCGCAGCCTAAAATCTCTATCCATCCGGTCTGGCTGCAGACGCGGCAGCCCTTGCCTCCGCAGTTGACACACTGGATATCCACTTCCGCCGAAGGCTCAGTGAAGGGGAAGTAGGACGGCCGAAATCGCACGGCCAGTTCGCGTTCAAAAAACACGCGTAGGAAATCCTCGATCAGGCCTTTCAGATCGGCAAAGCTGGAATGCTCGTCAATCAACAGGCCTTCAACCTGGTGAAACATCGGGCTGTGCGTGAGATCCGAATCGCAGCGATACACGCGACCCGGGCAGATAATACGCAGCGGTGGCTCCTGATTTTCCATCACCCGCACCTGCACAGGCGATGTGTGCGTACGCAATACTGTGTGTTCGTCTACGTAGAACGTATCATGCATCGCTCTCGCCGGATGGTGGGCCGGAATATTAAGTGCTTCAAAGTTGTGATAATCGTCCTCAATCTCAGGCCCTTCCACCACGTCGAAACCAATGTTTGAGAAAAAATCTTCCATGCGCTCGATAGTGCGCGTCACAGGGTGCACGCCACCGGTGGACTGGCCACGGCCCGGCAGTGTTACGTCGATAGTTTCCTGCGCCAGTTTCGCCTCTATCGCAGCGCCCTCAAGCGCAGTCTTACGAGCACTGATGAGATCCTGCAGTTCCTGTTTGACAACGTTGATCAGCGCGCCAGCCTTGGGGCGCTCCTCGGCGGACAATTTACCCAGGCCTTTCAGCAAGCCTGTCAGTTGACCCTTCTTACCGAGATAATCGACACGCAATTGTTCCAGCGTGACGCTATCGGTTGCCGCGGCGATAGCGGCCTTCGCTTCATTCGCGAGTGGTTCGAGGTTTTCCATTTACGCTTTCTCTCGTTGGAACCCACCAATAAAAAAGGGAAAGAGCTCAGCCCTTTCCCTTTATGTCATCCATGCAGCCAGCGAACCGCTATACCAGCGGTGAGGGTGGGCTTAGGCCAGAGCGGCCTTCGCTCGCTCCACTAGCGCTGCAAAACCTTGCTTGTCATGTACTGCCAGGTCCGCCAAAACGCGACGATCCAGACCAATCTGCGCCTTTTTGAGGCCATTGATCAAACGGCTGTAGCTCAGGCCGTTAGCACGTGACTGGGCGTTGATACGCGTAATCCACAGCGCACGAAATTGACGCTTGCGCTGACGACGGTCACGATATGCGTACTGACCTGCTTTGGTAACTGCTTGCTTGGCAACCCGGAATACACGGCTACGAGCGCCGTAGTAACCCTTGGCCTGCTTTAATATTTTTTTGTGGCGACGATGGGCCACAACACCACGTTTTACGCGAGGCATAAGTCTTCTCCCTAATTATCCAATGAAATGATTACCGAGCACGCATCATACGATCAATAAGAACGACATCGCTCTTATGAACCATAGAAGTACCACGCAGCTGACGCTTACGTTTGGTCGTCATCTTGGTCAGGATATGACTCTTATGGGCGCTTTTACGCTTGTATCCACCGGCAGTTTTCTTAAACCGCTTGGCAGCCCCGCTGTGAATTTTTGCTTTAGGCATAATCAAATACTCCGCATTTGAATGTTGATAAATAAAGAAACCAGGGCATTCACAGGCCGCTAGTTCTTCTTCTTGGGCGCGATAACCATAGTGAGCTGTCGACCTTCCATTTTTGGAAATTGCTCGACACCACCCAACTCGGCCAGATCAGCTTCTACTCGTTTGAGTAGCTCCATGCCAATTTCCTGGTGAGCCATTTCACGACCGCGAAACCGCAGTGTGACTTTGGCCTTATCGCCATTTTCTAGGAAACGTGTCAGGTTGCGTAGTTTTACCTGATAGTCTCCATCCTCCGTCCCTGGACGAAACTTCATTTCTTTTACTTGCGTACGCTTTTGCTTCTTGCGCTGCGCTGTTTTCTGCTTCTTGATTTCAAATACATATTTACCGTAGTCCATCAACTTACAGACTGCGGGATCGGAATCGGCAATGAGTACCAGATCCATAGTCGCGGCTTCTGCCGCTGCCAATGCCTCTTTAAGAGTGACGATGCCTATTTGCTCGCCCTCTGCGCCAACCAGTCTAACTGGATCCGATGTGATCTGGTCGTTAATAATCGCCTTCTTACTGGCTCCCTTACTACTGTCTTTCTTAATACTCATTCTCCAATGGAATACGGCCAAGAGATGCTACATCGTCTGTGAGACGCGCTATAAGTGCGCTGAGATCCATCGACCCCAAGTCCTCACCACGACGGGCACGCACGGCCACAGTCTGAGATTCTACTTCTTTATCCCCTACGACTAGCAGATAGGGAACCTGCTGAATTGTGTGCTCGCGGATTTTAAAGCCGATTTTCTCATTTCTCAAGTCCGAAATGACCCGAAACCCGTTGTTTTTCAAGGAATCTTCCACAAATTGGGCATATTCGGACTGTTTATCGGTAATATTGAGCACCACCGCCTGTGTCGGCGCCAGCCAAGTGGGAAAAACGCCTTCGTAATGTTCGATCAATATACCGATGAATCGCTCGAAGGAACCCAGCACGGCGCGGTGCAGCATTACCGGTACCTGACGGCTACCATCTTCTGCCACATATCGGGCATCGAGACGGCCCGGCATTGAAAAATCTACCTGAATGGTGCCCAGTTGCCACACCCGGCCAATGCAATCCTTGAGCGAAAATTCGATTTTGGGGCCGTAAAATGCACCCTCCCCCGGCAACTCCTGCCAGGGCAAGTTCTGTGCATCCAGCGCATCGGCCAACGCCTGCTCGGCTCGATCCCAATCGGCGTCACTTCCTACGCGTTGCTCCGGCCGTGTAGACAGCCTATAAATCACCTCAGTAAAACCAAAGTCTTCATACACGGCGTGAAGAAAGTCTATGAACGTAGAAACCTCAGGCTGAATCTGTTGTTCTGTGCAAAAAATATGGGCGTCATCCTGCACAAATCCACGCACCCGCATAATGCCGTGCAGCGAGCCCGAGGGTTCATTGCGGTGACATGATCCAAATTCAGCCAGCCGCAGCGGTAGATCGCGGTAGGACTTCAACCCCTGATTGAACACCTGCACATGACAGGGGCAGTTCATCGGCTTCACCGCAAAGTGTCTGTCCTCAGACTGCAGCATAAACATGCCATCGCCGAACTTATCTGCATGGCCGGATTTTTCCCACAGAGACAAATCCACCAACTGCGGTGTTTTGATCTCGAGGTAGCCATTCTTTTGTTGCGCCTTGCGCATGTATTGCTCGATGGTCTGGTAGATGCTCCAACCCGCCGGATGCCAGAACACCATACCCGGCGCTTCTTCTTGCGTATGGAACAGGCCCAGCTTCTTGGCAATCTTGCGGTGATCGCGCTTCTCGGCTTCCTCTATGCGGGTGAGGTATTGCTTGAGCTGCTTTTTACTGGCCCAGGCAGTGCCGTAAATCCGCTGTAGCATTTCATTGTTGGAGTCACCACGCCAGTAAGCGCCGGCCACCTTGGTCAGCTTGAAGGCTTTCAGCTTGCCGGTACTGGGCACATGCGGGCCGCGACACAAATCGCCCCAGGCACCCTGGGTATACAGGGATATTTCCTCGCCCTCTGGCAGCGCTTCGATGATCTGTACTTTGTAGTTCTCACCCATATTGCGAAACTGCTCAATCGCTTTTTCCCGGCTCATTACGACCCGTGCGACCGGCAGATCTGCTTCGGCAAGCTCTTCCATACGCTGCTCGATCTTCTCGAGATCCTGAGGCGTGAAATTATGCCCGGTAGCAAAATCGTAGAAAAAACCGTCTTCAATCACCGGGCCGATAGTGACCTGTACACCGGGAAACAACTCCTGCGTTGCCATCGCCAACAAGTGCGCAGTGGAATGGCGAATAATTTCCAGGCCGGCATCATCCCTATCCGTGATGATCGCTAGCGAGGCGTCGTGCTCAAGCACAAAAGAGGTGTCTACTTCGCGACCATCCACCACCCCACCCAACGCGGCTTTGGCCAGGCCGGCGCCAATATTCGCGGCGACATCATGCACAGATACGGGTTGATCGAAAGTACGGAGGCTACCATCAGGCAGTGTAATAACAGGCATGTGCGGTCCTTGTGTCAGTGGTGACCCCTACTAAAGGCCACGTGAGCGCTCTAAGTCGCAGAGGTGTTTTTGGTAGCCACAACCCCTGAAGCGGCGGGCATTCTGCCCGATCTGCTCGGAAATGTCACTGCTGTGCGCCAAAAACAAGCACACCGCGCGGCGTACATCATGCCATTGTAAATGTGCAACCACATTGAGGGGGGGTCGAGAATTTCACTCCGACCTTGCAGATCCTATTCCGCTATTGCTCCTGCAGCCAGGCTTTCGCCTGGGTAGAACCGAGCTCTACCAAGTCACCCATCGGCAGCGTCATATCCACCAGATGCAGGCCCCAACCTGAGAAGATGGCGAATTCGCCATTAAAATCGTCGGCCCGGGGATCCCGAGGATCAGCTCGCACCGTGGCCCGCAGATAGCTGATGCCATTCTCATCCAGCACACACTGCCCGCTGATAAAATCCGGCATTGCATAAAATGGCGTGGTAATCGGTGGGGCGGATGCCGGATCTGCGTAGGGCCCATTGGCACGTTTGACGATGAGTGAGTCTATGACACCAGGCGAGGCCGCGACAGGGAAATAACCATTGAGACTGGCGTCACCACCGGACAGGGCTGCCGGATTGGTACACATAGCGGTTAATCCATTCGCAGGAGTGCCAAATACAGCGAGGCCCGCAGCGAGATCAGAGTCGGAATCCCGATAAATGGAATAGTTTATAACACAAGCCGTTTGGTCGGAGGTGCGGCAGACTGGCACTTGCTTAAAATCACCACCTATATCGGACCCCTCGGGTTGACGCACCGCGGAACCTATCAAATGTGCCGAGACCAAGTGCTGTAGCAGATACTCATCATTCTCAATGGTTTCCGCTATCAGTTGTTTGAGGTGACCCGCTCCTTGAGAGTGCCCAATCAGAATGAAACCCCGACCTTTATTGTCATTGGCCATGTAATGCTTGAAGCTATCCAGAACGTCGGCGTAGGCGATTGGCGCTCCCTCACCATAGGTGCCGCCAACAATCGCAGCGAGCGTAGCCTGACGGTATAACGGGGCAAACACGCGGCAAAAGCGTGTGTATCGCGCCGCCTGATTGAGTGTCGTAAAACGCTCCTCTGGTCCCGCTTCCAGATCGGAGTTGGTACCCGTATCGCCGCTAACGGTAGGGTAGACATAGAAGCAGTCCACTTCAGGGTCGGCGGCGCGGATGTGCGGCTCGATTTCGTTAGAACCATCGGCATATACCAGGGTCGCATCAAGGTTGCTGGCACAGACATTGTCCGTGTCCGTCAGCGCGGGGTGGCATAGCCAGTTATCACCACCACTGTAAAGGCTGCTTACGAACCCAGTAAAGGGGTTTGGTGGGCCTTGATCCACCTGTAGGGTATCGTCATTGTTATTACTATCACTGCAGGCCATGAGGAACGAACCCAAAACGAGAATTGAGACTGTCAGATAATGATTCATTTTAAATATTTACTGTTGTGAATGGTCAACGTCCATTTTGTGGCGTTCTGTCATTCGTTGTCCATACAATTCTTGGCATTGGACCCATGTGCGGCTGCTAATATAGGGGCCAGATTATTCCTGACAAGCCCTGCATATTGCTAGCCAATGAACGCGAGTTGCTTGATTTCCGCGACCTGGTCTCGCAGCGCCGCCGCCGCCTCGAACTCCAGATTTTTCGCGTGCTCATGCATTTGTCCCTCAAGCTGCTTGAGCTTACGGGACAGGGCCGCGGGCGTCAGCCTGGCCATCTCTTCAGAATAAGCTGCCCTGGATTCTGCCACCTTTCTGGCCTTGGTCTTAGCGCCGGTCGGCATACGCCTGGCGCCCTCCATGATGTCCTGCACTGATTTTTTGACACCAACGGGGGTAATATTGTGTTGTTTGTTATGGGCTAACTGCTTCTCTCTACGACGATCGGTTTCCGCGATCGCGCGCTCCATAGAGCCTGTCATCCTGTCGGCATAGAGTATGGCCCGGCCATTGAGGTGACGCGCGGCGCGCCCCATGGTCTGGATGAGAGAGCGCTCGGAGCGCAAAAAGCCCTCCTTGTCGGCGTCCAGGATGGCAACCAGGGAGACCTCGGGCATATCCAGCCCCTCGCGCAGCAGGTTGATACCCACCAGCACATCAAACACGCCCAGGCGCAGATCGCGAATGATTTCTACCCGCTCCACTGTATCGATATCCGAGTGCAGGTAGCGCACGCGAACACCGTGTTCTGCCAGGTAATCCGTCAGATCTTCTGACATGCGCTTGGTCAGGGTGGTTACCAATATCCGCTCGCCGCGCTCCACCACAAGATGTATCTCACCGAGTAGATCGTCCACCTGAGTGGTGGCCGGGCGCACTTCTACCGGCGGATCGAGCAGGCCCGTCGGGCGCACCACCTGTTCCACCGTGCGCCCGGATTTTTCCGCTTCATAGGGGCCGGGAGTGGCTGACACAAACACCCGCTGCGCGGCCAGTTTCTCCCACTCCTCAAACCGTAACGGCCGATTATCGAGCGCGGAAGGCAGACGAAAACCGTACTCGACCAGCGTCTCCTTACGCGAGCGATCGCCCTTATACATAGCCCCGATCTGAGGAATACTGGCATGGGATTCATCCACTATCACCAGCGCATTGCCCGGCAGGTATTCGAATAAGGTGGGCGGCGGATCGCCCGGTGCCCGACCCGACAAGTAGCGGGAGTAGTTTTCTATACCATTGCAGTAGCCCAGTTCTCGAATCATCTCCATGTCATAGCGCGTGCGCTGCTCCAGGCGCTGTGCCTCCACCAGTTTGTCGTTCTCGCGTAATTGCTTGAGTCGCCCGGTCAGTTCTTCCTCAATGTGTACGACCGCATCGAGAAGCACTTCCCGCGGCGTGACGTAGTGGCTCTTGGGAAAAATCGTCACACGGGGGACCTTGCTCTCCACCGCGCCAGTCAGCGGATCGAACCAGCAAATGTTATCGACCTCTTTGTCAAACAGCTCAATGCGCACCGCATCCCGCTCGGAGTCTGCGGGAAAAACATCAATGACATCACCGCGCACCCGGTAGGTACCACGCCGAAAATCCACATCGTTGCGGGTGTACTGCAAATCCGCCAGCTGGCGCAGAATCTCGCGCTGATCAACGATCTCGCCACGCGACAGGTGAATCAGCATTTTGAAGTAGGACTTGGGGTCGCCCAAACCGTAGATCGCAGAGACCGTGGCCACTACCAGGCAATCGCTGCGCTCAAGCAGAGCTTTGGTGGCCGACAGGCGCATTTGCTCGATGTGCTCGTTTACCGAGGCATCTTTCTCTATAAAAGTATCCGAGGACGGCACATACGCTTCGGGCTGGTAGTAATCATAGTAGGAAACAAAGTATTCGACAGCGTTATTCGGAAAGAACTCCTTGAACTCGCCATACAACTGCGCCGCCAGCGTCTTGTTGTGCGCCATAACAATAGTGGGGCGCTGCAGCTGCTCCACAACATGTGCCATGGTGAACGTCTTGCCCGAACCCGTCACCCCCAACAGAGTCTGCGCCGCAAGCCCGGCCCGCGCGCCCTCCACCAACTGGCGGATAGCCTCCGGTTGGTCTCCTGCAGGTTGGTAAGTAGATTCAACCCTAAAACGCTTGGACACGAATTCCTCCCTGTAAGAGGCAAAAATAGCCGCCTATTATCATCTACATGGGATTGAAATGCAGCCTGTAACGTCTAACAGCGTAGAATGCCGAAATAGCGGTTGACCATGGCGTAGTCCATCATTAATATACGCGACCTTCGGTTGAGACCATTCCGCCTTAGCTCAGTTGGTAGAGCAATTGACTGTTAATCAATGGGTCGCTGGTTCGAGCCCAGCAGGCGGAGCCATATATATCAAAGGGTTGCAGAGATGCAGCCCTTTTTTTATTGTCTAGATTTTCTATCTGGGTAACGTGCTGAGTAACAATTACATTCAGCTTTTACTCAAACTGCTATCCTTAGACAAATCTCACTTGTCTGGCGTCACCTATCCTGGCCGCGCTTGGCTGGCGTGATCAGCCCTCGCCAGCGATGGTTGGGACCGGGCCGCGCAGGGGTGCCCAGAGACAGACTTGAACCACCAACCCACATGTTTCGCATCGTGCGCGTAAGTTATTGAAAAATTTGAACTAAAAAATAATTAACTGTTCAAGGATTAACGTTAGTGTCTCACCCTCTTGTTACCTATTCGAATCCTTGGAGGGCAATTTTATTCTGGGCGAAT
>CAWWAG010000064.1:0-11633 GCA_963934845.1 uncultured Halioglobus sp.
TCCACCAACCCCCCAGTCACCCCAAAATGAATCCACCGCCCAACCACCGGCTTACCCGTCGCTAACGTAACCCCCTCCGCATAAGCCACCAACTGCCCCGAATACCCCAGCGCAATCTCCTCCCAATCCGATCGCGCCCGTGGCGATGCCTTGTGGTCAATCAACACAAACCCCTCTGCAGTTTCCAACAACAAGTCTATCCAGCCACCAATTATCTGGCCGCTGTGATTGGTGTAATGGATCGGGTATTCAGTGTAAATGTTGATGGGGTCGAAACGCTCACGGATGACCGCCAGTAATCGGTTGGCGCTTTCTGTCGCGGCTTCCAGCGGCAGCGTGTTTTCCATGCCGTGATCGCGCAGTACCCGCGCGATGTCGGTTTGGCCCAGTAGTGTAGATGCGATCACGGCGTGCAGGGCAGTGCCCAGTGTGGCAGCGTCGTATTCGCCTTCGATGGTGAGGCGCTCGCCCAGTGTGATGATCTCTCCGATGTTGGCCGTGTCGCTGGCCGGTATCGCGGAGGGGCTCAGGCGCAGTGGCAGTGTTTCGGCTGCTGTGGTGTTACTGGTGAGCCAGTGTGGTGTGAATGCGGGTCGCGTGGGGTCTGTAGCCTCCAGTTGCAACTCCACGGATCGGGTGGGGATGTCCATACCATCGGGCAGGGTGAGCGTATCACCGTCGGGCAACATCCACTCGGCGTCCAGTGTGTCCATCCAGCCGCCGCCGGTATCTTTGCCTTCCAGCGTAATGATCAGGCCATCGCGAGGGCGGGTGAGGGACACATACAGCAAGCGCCGGGTTTCCTCTACTTCGCGTGCCATCGCGATCAGCCCATCCTGGCTTGCGTCGATGTGGTCAAGTAGCGGGATATCGACCTTCTGTAATCCCGTGAACGCAGGCCAGTAGCGCAGCGTGCGGTTGGCCAGTGGGTTGTCGAGGTCGATGGGGTCGGGCGAGGGCAGCACGCTCAGGCCCCAGAGGCTGGGCTTGAGATCGGCCGTGAGGTCCATCGCGATCACGATGGGCCACTCCAAGCCCTTGGCGCCCCAGTGGGTGACCAGCTGTATCGCGTTCTCGGCACTGCCGGTGGCCTGCGTGTCTTCCTCGGCAGCGGCCAGTTGGTAAAGCCATAGCACCAGTCCGGCGCTGGTGGCGGGTTGGTTTTGCGAGGCACACTGGTTCATGTAATCGTCGGCGTGGCAGAGCAGGGCGGCGAGGTTGTTCAGCCGGTGTTGGCTGCGCTGCTCACTCGGGCCCCAGCGGTAGACGGATTCGCGCACGTTGCCGCTGTCTATCGCGGTGCGCAGCACTTCTACCGGGGTCAAAAAATGCAGGCGGCTGCGCTGTGCTTTCAGGGCTGCGACCGGGCCGCTGTCATCGTCTTCCAGCCACTGTGCGGAGCGCACTTCCGGGTCTTTCAGGAAGGCCATGCGCTGTGCGATCCAGGCTTCGGGGTTGTCGCATTGCGTAAGGGTCTGGATTTCTGCGCTGGCCAAGGTGTCCAGTGGGTCAATCAAGCGCCGCAAACAAGCCATCGCCAGACAGCCCTCGGGGGTGCTCAGAAGTCCGGGGCGCTTGTAGCGAATGGGGAGTTTGGCATCGCTCAGCGCGCTGGCAACCTCGTCGAGGTTGGTGTGGGTGCGACACAGTATGGCGATGTCGCTGTAAGTGGCGGCGCGCGCCTCTTTGCTCGCCTTGTCGACAACGGTTCTGCCACTGTCCATCAGTGCGCAGATACCGCCCGCCAGTGCATGTGCGCGGGTGGTTTTATTGCGGCCGGTCAGGCGCCACAATTCCACGGCGGGCTGGTCGGTAAATGGGCTGCGCGCGGGTGTCAGTGCGACCTGCGCGGGGGTGAGGGTGTCTGCGAACGCGGGTACAAACAGGTTGTTGATGTACGCCACCAGCTCAGGTGTAGAGCGCCAGGATTTCTCCAGTATCTCTGGCTGATCGCCGTCCTCTGTCACACGTTGCACCACGGCGGCCATCAGCGTGGGGTCGGAGCCGCGAAAGCCGTAGATGGATTGCTTGATGTCGCCCACCCATATCACCTGCTTGGCCAACTGCGAGAGCTTCAGAAACAGCGCCAGTTGTATCGGGCTGGTGTCCTGGAATTCATCCACCATTAGCAGCTGCAATTCCTCGCGCAGGGTCTCTTGCACCGTGGGGTGATCGAGCAGCTGGTAGAGGCGCTGTTCCTGGTCGACAAAATCGATCAGGCCTTTTTGGGTTTTCAGCTGCTGGTAGGCGTCGAGGCTGTCGGCGGCGATGGCGAAGGCCTGCTCCGCGAAAAAACGGATATCGGCGTGCAGGGCCGCGTGCTTGTCGTAACCAATAGCGATGTCGGCGATGGGCTCGGCAAACGGTTTGGATTTTTTGCCCGGCATTTTTTTGCTGAGGCCAATCCACTCCGGCCAGGTGGCGCGCTGCTTGTACAGCCCGGCGCGGATACCAGTAATGAGAGAGACATAGTCCCGCGTGACCTTGGTGCCATCCACCGAGTCATCGATGCCGTCTATTGCCTGCTTTATGGCGTTCAGTAGCTGCCGGTCCAGATCGCGCGATGACGCCTTGGGAAAGTGCGCCAGTAACTGATCGGCGCTGGCCGTGCCGAGGTGGCGAATCGTGTCGGGCGATTGGTTGTTGGCGCGCGTGGCATCCGCGATGTTTTTGATTTCGGCGCGCCAGTTCAGTTGTTGCTGCCGGTCGATAATTTGCAGGCGGTGGCAGGTCGCGTTCATCTGCCGAATCAGTGTTGTGTTGTCGGCCAGTGCGCGTTCCATGGCCTCGTAGAACAGCACGGTGCCCTGCGCTTCTTCCAATACCTGCTGGTCTGGCGGCATGCCGGCCTCAAACGCGAAACGCCGCAGGATCTCGCCGCACACACTGTTGACGGTGCCGATCAGTGCTTGTTCCATCTGGTTGGCGACGTTCAACTGGCCCGCTTCTATCAATGCACCGCGCACCCGTTCCTGCAGTTCGCCCGCCGCCAGTTTGGTGAATGTGGTGGCAATCACGCCCGCAGGCGCGACCGTTCCGGAGCCGAGCAGGGCCTCCATTTTTTTGGTGAGCGAATAGGTTTTGCCGCTGCCGGCACCGGCGCTGATGAAATGTATATTGGCGCTCATGCGTTCTCTCCCCACCCGGTGAGCACACGGTAATCGTTGAAGGTGTCGCTGGCCGTCGGGATGGCCAGGCAGTCATCAGCCGGTGTGGAGTCTTCGGTGGGCTCGGTCTGCGACACGGTAACTTCCACCAGGCCGCGATCAAGCTGTGATTTGCGCCAGCGCCAACTGTGTTCGAAACGTTGCCAGTAATTGGCGGCATTCTCCTCACCGTCGGGCTTGAGGATCTCCGCATTCGGAAAGAAGCTGTGGTCCAGGCTCAGCATGGTGGCGTCCATGACGATGAAGTAACCGAGCGCCGGTGATTGTGTCGCGCCATTGTTGCGTCGCAGCTGCGCGTAGGTGGCCAGCTGCAGGTAGCTGTTGGCGAGCAGGGCGTCGCGGCGGTAGCGCTTGCCGCCCCATTTTATGTCGACCACGGCCTCGGTGCCGTCGGCCCGCGCTGCCAGTAAATCGATGGAGCCGTTCAGCTTGCCACCGGCGTACTGGCCCTCCTGCTGCAGTTCCATCTGCACGCTGATCACCGCTGCTGACTGCAGGTGCTCAACCAGTGTGGTGAGGGCGTCCTGCACCTGCGTGATAAAGCGTTCGCACTCAGCCTGACGGCCCGATTCCAGCAGTAGTGCACCCTCTTGCAGTAACAGCGTGCGGACGTGGTCATCCACCCAATCGGCGATGGTGCCAGTATCGATACTGGCGATGGCGGTATGGGTGTTGAGAAAGTCCTCGAACAGACGGTGCGCGAGGTTGCCCTTAAGCTGGTTGCCATCGCTGACACTGGTGAGTGCGCCGGGGCGTATCCGCGCGGCGTACCGCAATAGCCATTGATAGGGACTGTGGATGTAGCTGTCCAGACTGGAGAACGACTCGAACTCGCGTTCCGGCAAGGTCACCGATGGCGGTAGCTGCCACCAGCGCACGGTGGGTGGCAGGGTGCGTGTTTGCAGCGGACTGTGCGCCACATTAAATTGCGCAGCCGTATCGGTGTTGGCCACCTGCAGGACAGGGAGGCCCTCGGTGAGGCTGGTGATCTGATCCCAGACGGGGTGATGGCGCTCGCTGTCATCGTGCAGGATGAACGTGCAGCGTTCTCGGGCACTCAGTACCGGGCGCAGCCATGCTTTGCCCAGCCACGCCAGTTGTTCGTCCTCGGATTGCAGGTGTACACCGCCCGCTGCCAGTGCGGCGCGTTCAGTGCGCGACCAGGGCCAGCGGTGTACCCGGTCGCTGGCCTGGCAGTTCCACCAGATGACGTTGTCTATTAGGCTATCGCCTACGGCGAAGGCGCCCGCATGATCGGCGCGCAGTACCAGCGGTTGGCCGGGGATAAGCTCGGCACAGCGATCGGTAATCGGCGCACCGTTGCCGCGCACATCTTCTATCAGTCGGCGCACATTATCCTGCGTGAGGGGGTCGCGGCCGTGCGCTTTTAAGCGCTCGATGGCGTTCACAAACTCCAGTGCCTGGTTGAGGGCGATGTTGTACAGGGATTTGCGCGCGGGATCGTCGTAGCTTTCGCGGGAGGCCTGCAGCCAGTCAGCGACTTTCTGCGCGCGTTCGCGCAGGGTGTCGCTGTCCACACCGGTCTGTGGCGCGAAGCGCGGTGACTCCAGCCAGTAGCGCAGATTGTTCTCCAGCGTGCCCCGCTTCGGTTGTTCCTCCTTGTCGAGGCTCTCGGTGATAGCGGCTTCCCAGGCGGCGCTGCCGATACCGGGTGTGTCGGCCACTGTTCTGCCCAGCATCTCTCTTATCCTGCCGGGAATGGGGCCCACCGGGTGTGACAGGAATTGAAACAGCGCGGTGGGGTTCAAGGGGTCCCACAACAGTTCACAGGCCAGCGGTAGTACCTGGAATACTGGTCGCCACGGTGACAGCGCGGTGTATCCCAGGCGCGGGCTGTGCACAACTTCCAAGGCGTCGTCGAGTAATTCGCCGCGGGCTTCGGCCAGCACGGCGATGGAACTGTCTGATGCTTCCCGCAGCCAGCTCTGCGTGAGTAACGCGGTGAAGGGGGTGCTCTCCTGCGGTGAATCGGCGCGCAGGGCGATCACTGTACCGTCGCCGCGCAGGCGGATTTTTTGCTGCGTGTTTTGTAACAGGTGGTGTTGCAGCTGGTGCAGGTCGGTCTCTGGTCTGCCTTGCGGTGTGGGGGCAGGCGGTTGCGTTATCGGCGCGCCGACGCTCTGGATTAATTCTCGCCATAGGTGTGGAAAGTCGGCGAGATCGTCACGCAGGATGATGGCGGCCACCGCGACAGGGTTGTCGCTCAGCAAATGCATCACGCGCTGTATGCGTTGGCCCAGACCAGGGTCTACGGTCTTCGCTGCGAAACCTTCGATACCTGCCATGTCCTTGAGTCTGGCTGGCGCATCATCCGCGAAAATGCCCTGCCAGCCCGCGAGATACCACTGGTCGCGCCACTGCAACAGCGTGCGCGCGACGGAGAAAGGGTCGGCCTGATACGAGTCGTAATAGAAGGCGGCGGCATGATCCACCTGATCGATACAACCCAGGTACTGAATCAGGCGCGTGGTGAAGGAAATATCGCGCGAGGGTATACCCAGTTGCAGCTCGAGTAAGCCGAGTAAGCCGTTGGGCCCGACAGCAACTTTTCCCACCGAGTTCTCGCGCAGCTCGGGCACAGCAGAATCGCCCTTGATGGCGAGAGTAACCTCAATTTTACCGATACCGGGTTGATCACCCATATTATGATCATCCTCCCTGGGGTTTGGCCTACATGATAGGCGTAAGCTGCTGGTCTAGCTATAACCAACACCATGTACCTGCGCGTCCAGGCGACGTGTATGGATGTCCATGTAAGTAAATTGAACCGAGGCCTGCTAAATGCTCAAGCGCTCTGACGGCATCTTATCGCTTGAACTACTATAGTTCTTGTCTGCTACACAATCCCGGGAGTACCAATGACTGAAATCGTGCCGACAATTTGCCGCTTATGTATCGCCCACTGCGGCGTGCTGGCCGAAGTCGAGGATGACAACGGGCGTCGCAAGGTCACCAGGGTTACGGGTGATCCAGACAACCCCTTGTTCAAAGGGTATACCTGTCCGAAGGGCAGGGCGTTACCGGAGCTGCACAATCACGAGGGCCGCTTGCTGCACTCGATGAAACGGCAGGCCGATGGCAGTCATTTTCCCGTCGACAGTCAGCAAGCCGCTATCGAGGTTGCCGACCGTATCAAAGCGATCGTCGACCAGTACGGGCCGCGCGCGGTAGCGTTCTATGTGGGTACGCCCAATGGCGGGCAGCCCACGTCAGCCGGTATGGGCAATGCATTTATGCGGGCGATTGGCTCGCGTATGTTTTTTACCTCCAACACCATCGATCAACCCGGCAAGCAAATTTCCATGGCGCTGCACGGTAAATGGTTGGGTGGTGAGCCCGATTTTCAGCAGGCCGATGCGTGGCTGCTGGTGGGCAGCAACCCGATCATCTCCAAGTCGGCGGGTATCCCCGGGCAGAACCCGGCGCAGCGGCTGAAAGAAGCGCAGGCGCGTGGCATGCAACTGATTGTGATTGATCCGCGCGTGTCCGACTGTGCCCGCAAAGCGGCGATTCACCTGCAGTGTCGCCCCGGTGAAGATCACGCGATTCTCGCTGGCATGATCCATATCATCATCGCCGAGAATCTTCACGATGGTGATTTTGTGGAACAGAACGTCAATGGCTTTAACGCACTGCGTGATGCCGTCGCGGGCTTTACGCCCGAGTACGTCGCAGATCGCGCCGGTATTCCCGCGGCACAAGTGATCGAGGCCGCACGTGTTTTCGCCAGAGCACGCCTGCGCCATGCCAACAGCGGTACCGGCGCCAGCTTTTCGATGTACTGCAACCTCAAGGACTACCTCGTGTCCTGTCTCAATACGGTGTGCGGCGCTTATACGCGTGCCGGTGAGCGTGTCACGCGGCCCAATGCGATGCTGCCTGCCTACACACCAAAGGCGCAGGCCTTCCCGCCATTCAAGGCCTGGGGTTTTGGTGAGAGGCTGCGAGTGCGGGGTTTGACGGATACGGCGGCGGGCATGCCAACGGCAGCGCTGGCCGAGGAAATCCTGTTGCCCGGTGAAGGGCAGGTAAAAGCCCTCATCTGTATCGGTGGCAATCCGATGGCGGCATGGCCGGATCAGCGCAAAACACAAAAGGCGATGGAGGCGCTGGAATTGCTGGTCACCCTGGAGGTGGAGATGTCGACCACCGCGCGCCTCGCGCACTACGTGATCGCTTGCACACAAACACTGGAAACGCCCGGTATGAGTCAGAGTGGCGAGGCGATTAAATACTTTGGTACGGGCATTGGTTTTCCCAGTGCCTATGCGCAGTACTCACCCGCTGTCGCCGATGTGCCACACGGTTCTGATCTGGTGGAGGATTGGGAATTTTTCTATCGCATGGCCGGGCATCTGGGCCTCGACCTGGTGTACGCCTCGGCCTTCGGCTTCTCGCGGTTTCACGAGGCGCCCCATGAGGTGCTGCCGTTGAATCACACTGAGACGCCCACGCTCGAAACGCTGTACGCGTCGATATGCGCGCACTCCCGTATTCCTTTGGAGGACGTTAAACAATATCCGCACGGGCATATTTTTGACAGCGACGTGCGGGTGCAGCCGCGCGATCCCGGCTGCGAGGATCGCCTGGAGTGTGGTAACGCTGTGATGCTGGAACAGTTGGCGGAGGTCTTCGCCCAGGATTACCGCGCCGCGCAGGACACCCCGGATTACCCGTTCCGCTACATCCCGCGTCGCCATAATAACTTTATGAATTCCACCGGCCGCTCTATTGCCAAATTGAACGGCAACAAACGGTTCAACCCGGTGTGGATGCATCCCGATGACATGCGCAAGGTCGGTGTTAGCGAGGGCGCAAGGGTGCGTATTGCCACGGTCCATGATGGCATTGTGGCGACGGTAGAGGGTGACGATACGCTGCGCCCGGGGGTGGTCGCTATTGCGCACGCATTCGGCGGCCTGGTGGAAGAAGACGATGATCGCTACGAGGAACTCGGTGCGAACACGGGCCGACTGGTGCGCGCCGACGAAGATTCCGATCCCATCACAGGCATGCCGCGTATGGGCAATATCCCGGTTGCCATTACACCGCACTGAAGCGCTCGGCGGAGGCTTGTCTGATTGCCCTGCTGTGCTACTGTGGGTGTCGGCTACTAATAAGGCCAATAACAATAAAAGTTGCTGAAACGGGGCACGCTTGGTGCCCAGCCCGCGTTCGAAGGCAGTGTGGGTGCGTATGTAGACGGTATGTATCGGGCGCGTCCGGGTATGGTGCTGTCCAGTATGTTGGACCTGGGGCAAGTCGAAATCCTGCGCGGACCGCAGGGCACCCTGTTTGGCAAAAACACCACCGCGGGCGTCATTACCATGACGTCCAATGCGCCAGAGCCTGCGTTGCGCGCACTACTGGGGGGCGGGAGTGGGCCACCACGGGTCAACCCATTGGGGAAGTGCTGCACAAACTGGAAACCGATACCAAGGCTGCGCTGCCTCGCGCCCGAGGCACAGATGTGCGGCAGATATACGCGTGGCTTCAAGGCTGGTGGTATCGATATGGACTGCGGAAGCGGGAACTGGGGGTGCGCACCGAAGATAGACACTGGGACGTTCGCGCCTGGTGTGACAATTGTTTCGACGAACAATATGCCACTGCCTATTTCAACGCTCCGTTCTATTTTGACGACACCCTCGCGCAGTACGAGGGCCAGTTCCTGGATTTACCACGCACCTACGGCATGACGTTGCGAATGAATTTCTAGTGCAGTTTGATCCTGTAATATTCGCACACGAAAAATCAGGGTAATTGCCGGGCTTTGAGACGTTAATTCGAGTGTCGCGCGCGCTGGGGATTACAGGGGTGCTATCCGTCACTTTTCCTGTGTATTTTGCCGTTAAAGTGCAGGTCCAGCTTGTATTTCTCCTCCCCTCTGCATTATTGTTGCCGATTGAGTGCCGCCCCCTTTTTTTGACATGTAGAACTATGAAAATAGTAGCACCTCTCCTTGCCCTGATGTTGTCCGCCCCGGTCTTTTCTGCCACTTACGACCTGCCGTCGGAGCACTTTGACGTCATCGGTTCCATCACCACGGTGCGGGCACGGTATGAGGATACCCTGCTGGATATAGCGCGGCGCACAAATATGGGCCAGGATCAAATGCAGCGGGTCAATCCGGATGTTGATCGCTGGCTGCCGGGCGAGGGCACCATCATTACCGTGCCGTCGCACCATATATTGCCGAGCGGACCGCGCACGGGTCTGGTGCTAAACCTGCCCGAAATGCGTATGTACTATTATCCCCCCAAGAAACCGGGTCAGCCGGCGCAGGTGCAGACGTATCCGATGAGTATCGGGCGCATGGATTGGGCCACGCCTCTGGGTGTGACGAGGATCGTGGATAAAACTGAAAACCCCACCTGGACGCCACCAGAATCGATTCGCCGGGAACACGCTGCAAAAGGTGATCCGTTGCCGCGCATTGTACCCGCAGGCCCGAATAATCCTCTTGGGGAGTATAAAATGCGTCTGGCTATTCCAGGCTATCTGATTCACGGCACCAACAAGCCCCAGGGTGTTGGCATGCGTGTCTCTCACGGTTGTATTCGTATGCTGCCTGAAGATATCGAAAAGCTCTTCCCGCAAATACCGATCGGCACGCCAGTCAGTATTGTCAATCAGCCGGTCAAGGCAGGCTGGTACGGCAGCAAATTGTATATCGAAGTTCATCCACCACTGGAGGAGTATCCCAATGACCGGGCTGCAATGGTGCAGTACGTGATGTTGGCGCTGGATGATGCCATGGCGCGACGATCTTCAGCTGAGGCGTTAGATAATGCGTTGATAGATGAGGAGCTCAATGTACAAACGGGTATGCCTCTGGTGATCTCTGCTGGGGGGTAATGTTTGCGGGGGAGAGTGATGCTGGGGGAAAAAATCAAGGGCAGACACCCTAAATCACCGAAGCGGTCCACCCAACTGTCAGGTGAAGCCGCCCCGGTAAAGAGGTGCCCGATTTCTTACTTGTTCATAGACTGCTTGAACATGCGGTCCATTTTCTCGGAGTTGGCATCGCAGCATGCTTGAGCAGCGTTAGCTTTTGCCATTGCGGCGGCTGCGTCGGCAGAAGCCTTGTTAGCAGTTGCTTGAGCGTTTTCAACTTGTGCTTTCAGCGTGTCCAGATCGCGAGTAGTGGCGCAGCCAGTTACTCCTGTAAGGGCTACCAACATAAAAGCTGCTGCTGTGGTTTTGAGCGAGTTACGCATAATCTTGTCCTCTAAGTGGTCAGCGGGTCGCCGGCCTGTAAAATACATCCAATTTGAACTGCGCTTCCCTTTTTAAATATCGGGCTGTGCAGCTCGTTTTAGGGCAATGTCGCCAAACCAGGTCGGCGAGCACCTCCGATCGTCATTTTCAGAGATACGGCGCGTAATCGCAAGCTATTGTTTACCTGACTTTTTCCCAGTTAGCGCACTACGACTCTGGTACCTACTACCACCCATTTGGCCAGTTCTACCAATTGTTCATTGGTCAAAGCTATGCATCCCTCTGTCCAATTGACGGCTTCATGCACTTTAATGTCGCCGGTTCCCAGGCCGTGAATACCCAGTTGGCCACCCAGAATGGTGGCCTGCGATGGCGGGAGACCACGATCCAGGTTGTAGCGCAATGCCCTGTACACCTCGGCGTCAATGCGCTGATCCAGAAATGCACGCTCGGTATGATCCAGATTTGGGTAGTTGATGGCCATGAATAGCTTAAAGCGTTCGCTGCGCCTGATCTCGGTGATCGTAAACTCTCCCAGCGGTGTGGTGCCGTCATTCCTGCGTTTGGTCAGGGTTGGACCGCTACTGCCTATGGCGATGTTCTCAAATGTCTGCAACGGGTTTTCACCTTGCATTACCATGAGACTGAGGTGCTCTGTGTCAACCGCTAACCAGACTTCACTGGTCACGGCGGTAGGTTGCGCAGTGGGCAACGGAGAGCCGAAGGAGATACTGGCAGTGAGTGCAAATAAAAAAAACAGGGTGACAGCGCGACATTGCTTTAGCGACTGTGCGGGGGAAGTACGAAAATTAACCACCGTTGAAAACCAGTTCAGAAATAATGCCGACGATCATAGCTGTCCAGAAGTGACGATTCAACGGCCATGCTCTGGTATTCTGTCACTCTTTCATTGGTCGGCAGATTGCACCAGCGTAAATACGGAAGCTCCTAAAAAAAGTCGCGTTATGAGACAGGTGTCGCAAATCAATTATCAGTTGCTCGATCCACAGGTCATCGAGCACCCTTACCCCTTCTATCGTGCGTTGCTGCGTGACGCGCCGGTGTATCAGATACCGGGAACGGACGTCTACTTGGTGTCATCGTGGCACTTGATTCACGAGGTGTTGAAAAATCAGACGGATTACTCCGCCAACCTCACGCGCTTCAACCGCGCTTCAATCGTTGCGCCCAGGTCATTGCCGCGTGACACTCTGCCGGTGTCCT
>CAWWAG010000065.1:0-11455 GCA_963934845.1 uncultured Halioglobus sp.
CCATGGCCGCAGTGTGGTTGATTTATTCTGCAGTACTATCGCGATCAGGTCCCAGGCATTGCCACTGTAATTAAACGTGAAAAAGTCGTTGTCTTCGCCGTCCAGGATTTCACCACTTGCTGGTCGAATTATCGTATAGGAAAGACCGACCAGGGCGACGATAACGATCGCAATCAGGGTGAATTTCTGCCACGGAGCAAGCGTTGCCAAAATCCTGGCCCGTTTCGATTTAATCGCAGTGCAGAAAGTCAAATCAGGTCTGAACGAGCTTCGCATTATCCTGCGTCTACTGGGCGACAACTGGGATTATCTGGTAAACGATATCACCGAAGGCGCATCTGGAAACTCTCCCTGGCTACAAAACGTCCGAAAAACCGACTGTGGAACGAAGACCTTATCATAGTCGACGGCTTCAATTTCTATACGGGCGCAAACAAAGACAAGGCAACAGTCTAATTAACCTACGGTGTCAGGTATCGATAGGTCGAGAGCCTTATCGGTATCGATACCAACGTATCCCAAACCGATACGTATGACCGAATATTCCTCACCAGAGGCGAGTACTTTACCCTTGGCTAAACTGCGCAGGGCCGGAATACGATCGTGGCACCTCGTCGCTGCCTGTGGGCGCAGCCTCCGACAGTCTGGACAATGTCTAGGTGGCGAATTTCACCAAAGGTGGTGTATGTCGGTCTGTCGTCGCCTGTCAAGGCCCCCTTCATCGCCCCCCCGCAGCAGCCCTAAATTGAGTCGATCACCGACTTGCCATACCGCGTATGGACAAAAGGACCACACACCTCCGGCCCAGCACCTTCGCGCAAACGGCGCTCCAACTCCTGTAGCACAGCGCGCGTGATATGTGGAAGCTGATCCATATGCTGCGCGCGAGACAGCCCGACCCAGTGCAGGTCGAGCAGCTCCCCCGAGCCCTGCGGTCGCTCATACACCTCGCCTTGAATATGCTCGGCATCAATCATAAAAAAACGCGCATCAAAGCGTCGGTTGCGGTACGGCGGTGTAATGGCACGAGCGATAAAGTGCAGCACATCCAGCCGCGGATTGATGTCGTGCTGCAAAAAATTGGCCCAGTGCGGAGAGCGGGATCGCAATGTGGGCGTGTGGGGTTCACCAAGAACCAGCCCGGTCTCCTCATAGGTCTCGCGGATAGCTGCGAGCGCCAGGGCACGGGCCTTCGTTTCCGAACACCCCCGGCGCAAACGCTTCATCACCTCGGGGTGCAGGTCATGAGGTGGGATGATACGGTTGTCGCCAGCATCCACCCGGCCGCCGGGAAACACAAACTTGTTCGGCATAAACTTATGGCTGGCGGCCCGCTTACCCATCAATACACGCGGCTCTTTGCCACCGTGGCGCACAACGAGCAAGGTGGCAGCATCCCTGGGCCGCACCGCACGGACATTGCCGCGCAGTTCGCTGTTGGAGATATAGGTGGAGTCACGCTGTTCGTCGTCGTTCATAGGCGCTTATTTTGTCATCTCCGGGCGATTTTCCCAATCGAAACAGTAGGAATATTTACTCAAAGTTATACTTTACAAGCGGGGGTGCTTCACCAAAAATCGCGATTTCTTCACATTCCCAAACTGGGAGTGGGCGTGAGGCGAAAAGAGCATGAAAAACTTGTCGCCACAGAACATCTAACTACGAGATCAGCGTGGTGTGTCCGCTAGCAGTGGCAGCCGGTCAGAACGCATGTTAGACAAATTTACTTTTTGCTTAAAAGGAAAATATGTCTATGAACAAACTGGTTAAACCACCCACCAAGCGTACCGTTCGCAATAGCAAACTGGCCGATGTGTTAGGCCCGGTGGAGAATCTGGAAAGCTACGTCAAGGCCGACTGGTGGAAACACATTTTTAACGCCAACTACCTGCGTACCGACGGTGACGTGGTCAATGACGCCGCCATAACGCAGGCAGAAGTGGACATTTTTGAGAAAACGCTGGGCGTGGATAAAGATGTAGCCATGCTGGACCTGTGCTGCGGCCAGGGTCGCCATGTCATGGAGTTTTCCCATCGCGGTTACGCGGGCGCGAAGGGGTTCGACCGTTCGCATTACCTGATCAGCCGGGCACGCGCGCAAGCCAAGAAAGAAGGACTTAGCGCCACATTCAAGGAAGGCGACGCGCGCAAGCTGCCCTATAAGAAGAACCAGTTTGACGTGGTCACTATCCTGGGCAACAGCTTCGGCTACTTTGAAAGTGCGGAAGACGACCAGCTCGTGCTGGGTGAAATTTTTCGTATATTGAAGCCCAATGGCAAACTGCTCATCGATGTCACTGATGGCGATTACATGCGCGCTACATTCGAGGCGCGCAGTTGGGAGTGGATCGACAAGACCTATTTTGTCTGTCGTGAGCGATCCATCTCCAGCGACAACCAGCGTCTGGTCTCACGGGAGGTCATCACTCACGTGAAGAAGGGTGTAGTGGCCGATCAGTTCTATGCGGAACGCCTTTACAGCAGCGAGCAGCTGAAAGGTTTGCTGGAGGACAACGGTTTTGAAGGTGTCGCCATTTGCGAGACTATGGACACCAGTTCCACGCGTGATCAGGACCTGGGCATGATGGCCAGACGCAATATCCTGCTGGGGCACGTACACAAGGTAGCCGAACCGGCCCCCGCCAGACAAGACGAAAGGTCTGCACGCATTGCCGTGCTGATGGGCGATCCGCGCAAGAGCGACAAAATCAAACCGGGCGCGACCTGGGATGACGACGACCTGCATACGATCAACGAAATGAAGAAAGCCCTGGCGACTTTACCGGGCTATGACATCACGTACTTCGACAACCACGACCAGTTTATGACGGACTGTTACACTTGGAAGAAGGACTTCGACCTGGCGCTGAACATTTGCGACGAAGGCTTCAACAATGACGCCCTGCTTGAGCTACATGTCCCGGCACTGCTGGAAATCATGGACGTGCCATACACCGGCGGCAACCCACAGTGCCTGAGCTACTGCTACGACAAATCACTGGTGCGGGGCATGGCCAACGAGATGGGTATTCCCGTGGCAGAGGCCTATATGGTCAACCCCGACGATACCACTTTCATCGAGGTGGCCATCCAGTTTCCGGTGATTATCAAGCCCAATATGGGCGATTCCAGTTTTGGTATTACCGCCGACAATGTATGCGAAGACGTTAGGCAGCTGGAAAATGCGCTGCTCTCCCTGCGCCAGAAGTTCGGCTATGACCAGCCCGTCCTGATTGAACAGTACCTCACCGGCGCAGACATCAGTGTCGGCATTATTGGCAACCCGTCTGGGAAGTTTGAGTTTCTGCCGATTATCGAGGAAGACTATTCAGACTTACCGGAAGGTTTGCCCAGGATCTGCGGCTACGAAGCCAAATGGGACCCGGAATCACCGTATGCCTGCATTCGCTCCGTACCGGCAAACCTGGACAACGCCACGGAACAGTTCCTGCACGCCAGTTGCCAGAAGTTGTTCGAGCGACTCAGCTGCCGCGACTACGCCCGTTTCGACTGGCGCCTGGACAGCAATGGCACACCGCGGCTACTGGAGGTCAACCCCAATCCCGGTTGGTGCTGGGACGGACACTTGAACAAGATGGCCGCACTGGCTGGCTGGACGTACGCCGAAATGTTGCACAAGATCATTCGGGCGGCCCAACTGCGTGAGCGTGTCAAGGCTGAAGCCGCAAGTATCTGAACTGCACTACCCCTGACCGACTGGTACCGGTATGGGGTGGTGTGTCAGGCTGCGTTAACCCGCGCTGGAAATTCTGAGTTTCTGGCCGGGCTGAATGGGCTTCTTCGAGGAAATATCATTCCACGCCACCAGTTGTTGCGTGGAGACCTTGAAACGCCGTGCGATACTCCACAGCGAATCGCCGTTGCGGATGACATACTCCTGAGGCTGGCCAGACAGGCGAGCCCGCGTGGTCGCGACTTGTGCCGCGGACAAAGACTCCCGCCCGAAATTGCCTGGTAGAATCAGTGTTTTACCGGCCTGGATAGAGTGATTGTGCAGGCCATTCACGGTCATCAGGCTCGACAGAGAAACACCGTAACGCTGGGCAATTGTCGACAGGGAATCACCCTGCACAATTTTGTGCATACGGTCGGGCTTCTGTTGACTCAAACGCGCATCGCCCGACAGGGAGGCCACTGTATTGGCCAGAGGTCGGCCCAGTTTCGCGGAGGGCACGCGAATCGAGTAGCCCCGCGGGATATATTTTTCACCCTGCCATACCGGCGCCAACAGGGCGGGGTTGTGCAATTTGAGTTCATCGATGCTGATGCCCGCTTCACGGGCCAGTGCCTGGGCGGATACGTACTCCTGCACGATAACAACGTCGTACATCGTGGGTCCATCTAATTGTACCCGCCCGAAATAACGTCCCGGATTGCGGTCTATTTCCAGTACTGCCAGAAACGAGGCGTAAAAATTACGCGAGGCAAATCCGAACGCTTTACCTTTATAGTTGCGTACGATTTCGTCAATATCCTTGGTGCCCAGGGCCTTTGCCGCGCGCGCCATGCCGCCTGCACCGTGATTGTATCCGGTCAGTGCCAACGGCCAGGTGCCGGTCACCTTGAAGTTGGTCTTGAGCAATCTTGCCGCGCCATCGGTCGCAATGAACGGGTCCATGCGCTCGTCTATAACCTGATCAACCCGCATGTACTCCCGGCCGGTAGCTGGCATGAACTGCCACATGCCCGCAGCGGCCACTTTGGAGTAAGCGAACGGATTGAAAGAGGATTCCACGTGCGGAAGCACCTCCAGCTCTGACGGCAAGCCGTATTTCGCCAGCACGGCGCGAATATGTGGTTTCCATTGTCCGGAGCGAACGAGCCCCTCTTTGAAACGATCTGACTGACCCGTCTGGAAACGTACATGCTGTGCCGCCTGAGCAAAGGTCTGCGACGTGGTTCCCACCGGCCAGGAAGCCAGCACTGCAATCTCGGTGGTATTGAGTCCGCTGCGCCTGCCCCGGCCAAGACTGTTCAGTGCACTGCGTACGCGCTGGATGGCAACATCAATTTTTTGATTCCTGACGTCCCTGTTGGCGGAGATGGGTAAATCGACCACCTCATAGATAACCGACAATGTTTCATCATCGTGGACGTAACCCTGGTTAGTCGACACCTGGGTATACACTTTAAGCCAGAACTGGATAGCAGGTTCCAGTGCGGTTGGGCGAGGGAAATTGGAGGCCTGCAAGCTGAGACCGGGGAGCAGCAACGCCAGTAAAAGAATTAACCTGACCATGCCCACACCCTTTTAATATCAATTAGTTGGGTGACTTATAGCAGAATTCTCTGAAGCTGCAACCCTCAGCCTCCAAAAATAGAGAACTCGTCAAGCCGAGGTTACTTAATGGTGGCTTTCGCCACCCCCGAATTAACCGCGCTTGTAGACAATCTTACGGCTGCCCTTGTCGCAAGTACCGACAACTTTACCGTCCTCGGCCGCGTCCCGGGCGACAATCGTCGTGGTGACACCAGCCGCGCCATTCGCAGAGATTTTGGCGTCGATTTCGACCTTGAGCTCGTCACAATCTTTCGGTTGTGCGAATACCGGGAATGCAGTAAGAGCCGTCAACAATATCAGGGTAGTCTTACGCATTTCTTAGTCTCCTGAAGCGATTGATAGTGACCACCCCATACTACGCTCGCGTCAATCCCGTTCACAAGCGTATTTATTACCGGCTGGTAACGACCGTGTCCCGGTGCCTGTGCCAAAAAGTCCTTGCGTTCTCCTCAAGCGAGCATAAAATCGCGGCTCAGCCGATCAAACATGGCACCTTTTCCGATTCGGCTGGGCAAATAAACGTATTGCTGCCAGCAAAATTCAGATTTGTCATCTTTCTCATATAACGTTTTACTGTGCGTAACGCCATCCCAAAGACGCCACTGGCGTATTGACCAGGCAGTGTGAGCGCCGCTGCCAGCTAAGACATTGCATAGGACGTCGCACATCATGCCGAAACAGTTCACCGACAACCCAATTACAGCCGATCCCCAGGGGGGCTGGAGCAGCGAAAAAAGCGCCGAGCTTTATGGTATCAATGCCTGGGGTGCTGGGTACTTTAACCTCTCCGCGCAGGGCGAAGCGCAGATCAACGTCGATTTTGGTGATCACCAGGTCGTAGTGTCCATCATGGATATCGTGTTGGGCATGCGGGCGCGGGGATTGCACATGCCGGCGGTGCTGCGCATCCGCAACCTGCTGGACCAACGCATTAAGGTACTCAACGAGTCCTTTGCGCAGGCCATCGAACAAGGTGGCTACAAGAACAATTACCGCGGTGTCTTTCCGATCAAAGTCAACCAGCAGTGCCACGTAATAGAGGAGATCGCCGACTACGGCCGCCGTTACCACCACGGCCTGGAGGCGGGCAGCAAGGCCGAACTGATCATTGCACTATCGCAGCTGCGTGACCACGACAGCCTGATCATCTGCAATGGGTATAAGGATGCAGAGTTTATCGATCTGGGCCTCTACGCCCGCCAGATGGGCATTTCTTGCTTCTTCGTACTGGAATCGCTGAACGAATTACCACTGCTTATCGAGCGCAGCCGCGCACTGAATGTGGAGCCGCTGGTCGGTGTCCGCATCAAGAATAGCGTTGTGGTTGACGGTTACTGGAGCCAGGATAGCGGCGACCGCTCTATCTTCGGGCTCGCTACCGATGCGCTGATCACTATTGTAGATGAATTGCGCGCAGCGGGTATGCTGCACTGCCTGCAACTACTGCACTGCCACCTGGGTTCGCAAATCCCCAACATCCGCAACGTGCGCAGCGGGGTACTGGATGCCTGCCGTTTTTACGCCGGCCTCGTGCAGGAAGGCGCTCCGATGGGTTATCTCGACCTCGGCGGCGGCTTGGCGGTGGATTACGAGGGCGCCCGCACCAACAGCACCCACAGCATGAACTACCAGTTACACGAGTACTGCACCAATATCGTCGAGAGTATCAGTGAAACCCTGGACCCTCTCGAGATATCTCACCCGGTAATTATCACCGAATCGGGCCGCGCCACGGTCGCCTATTCGTCCATGCTGCTGTTCAACATCCTCGACGTGCGCGACAGCAATCCCGGGGTCCTGCCCGAGTCACTGCCCGAGGACTGCAGTGAAAATCTGAACAACCTGCAATCTGTACTCAATACTGTCAGCGAGAAAAATTTCCAGGAATGCTACAACGACGCCCTTTTCTATCGCGATGAACTGCGAGAAGAATTCCACCACGGTCAGGCCACGCTGCGCGAACGCGCGCTGGGTGAAAACTTCTACCTGGCGATAATGCAGCGTATCGCCGCAATACTACCCCACTTGAGTAGAGTGCCGCCGGAACTGGAGAACCTCACCGAGCTACTGTCCGATATCTACTACGGCAACTTCAGCCTATTCCAGTCGCTACCGGATATGTGGGCGATAGATCAAGTGTTCCCGATCATGCCCATTCACCGACTGACCGAGGAGCCTACCCGCTCAGCAGTATTGGCGGACCTGACCTGTGACTGCGACGGCAAGATCGATCACTTTTCTACCCCTGAGGGAATCAGTCGCACGCTCAACCTGCACCCACTGAAACCCGATGAAGACTATTATCTTGGGGTTTTTCTGGTGGGTGCCTATCAGGAAACTCTCGGCGACTTGCATAATCTGTTCGGTGATACCAACGTGGTGAACGTGGCAATAAACCCCGATGGTACCTTTGAATTCGTGTGTGAGTTTCACGGCGATAGCATCTTCGATGTCCTTAAATACGTGGAGTACGAGCCCAAGAAGATGCAGGAGCAGTTTCGACTGATCGCGGAAGAAGCCGTACGCAGCGGTAAAATCAGTATTCCACAACGTCAGGCAATTCTGCAGGCGTTCAAGGAAAGTCTGCACGGATACACATATTTTGAGCATGAGTAATGGAGTCACAACAAACCCGGACACCCAAAGGAGGAAGAGTCCATGTCTAAGGTGATGATTATTGGCGCAGGCGGCGTTGGTGGTGTGGTGGCACACAAGTGCGCGCAGTTAACCGATGTGTTTACCGAGATCGTGCTGGCCAGTCGCACGGAATCCAGGTGCAAGGCGATTGCCGACCAACTGAGCCGCCCCGTCCGCACCGCACAGGTAGATGCAGACAACGTGCCTGAACTGGTGAGCCTGCTGCAAAAAGAACAGCCAGAGCTGGTTATCAACGTGGCGCTACCGTACCAGGACCTGACGATCATGGACGCCTGCCTGGCAGCAGGTGTTCACTATCTTGATACAGCCAACTACGAACCCCAGAACACGGCAAAGTTCGAATACCACTGGCAATGGGCGTACCAGCAGCGGTTTCTCGATGCGAGCTTGACGGCGATTTTGGGTAGCGGATTTGATCCCGGCGCCACTAACATGTTCACTGCTTATCTCGCCAAGCACTACTTCGATGACATCCACGAGCTGGATATCATCGATGTCAACGGCGGTGATCATGGCTACCCCTTCGCCACCAACTTCAACCCTGAAATCAATATCCGCGAAGTCACCGCTGACTGCCGGCACTGGGAGAACGGCGAGTTCATCACCACGCCGGCGATGTCTATGAAGGCACACTACACCTGTCCCGAGGATGTCGGCACTTTTAACATCTACCGTATGTACCACGAGGAGTTGGAGTCGCTCAGTAAACACTTCCCCAGCCTGCGGCGAGCCCAGTTCTGGATGAGCTTTTCCGACAACTATCTAAAGCATCTGGAAGTACTGGGAAATGTGGGTATGACCGGTATCGAGCCCGTGGAGTACCAGGGGCAATCCATCGTGCCTATCCAGTTCCTCGCGCAACTGCTGCCCGATCCTTCCACGCTGGGGCCGCGCACCAAGGGCAGAACCTGCATCGGCTGTATTGTGCGCGGTATCAAGGATGGCCGGGAAAAAGTCATGTATCTCTACAATATCTGTGACCACGAAACCTGCTACCAGGAAGTGCAGTCGCAAGCCATTTCCTATACCACTGGTGTGCCCGCGGTGATCGGCGCCAAAATGATTCTCGAGGGGAAGTGGCGCCAGCCCGGCGTGTGGAACGTTGAGCAGTGTGACCCCGATCCCTTCATGGAGGACATGAATCGCTACGGCTTGCCCTGGAAAGTGGTTGAGTTGAATCCCGGGTTCCGCCTCGATATCGCCAAGGACTGACGCAACAGGACCGCACGCATGCAATTCACAGATTTTGACGCGCTGGATCTGGCGCGTTTGCCGACGCCCTGCTTTGTTGTCGACCAGGTCGCCGTCGAGCGCAACCTGCAGATTCTCCACCAGGTAGCAGAAGCCAGCGGCGCCAAAGTCCTGGCGGCACTGAAAGCCTTCTCCATGTGGCGACTGGCACCACTGGTGTCCAACTACCTGAGTGGCACCTGTGCCAGCGGTCTGCACGAAGCCCGGCTCGGTCGTGAGTGTTACGGCGGCGAAGTACACGTGTTCAGCGCCGCCTACACCGAGAGCGACATACGAGAGATTCTTGAAATCGCTGATCACGTGGTGTTTAACAGCTGCGCGCAATGGCTGCGTTTTCGTCCACTCGCGCTGGCGGCCCGCGAGCGCCGAACCGGGTTGAAATTTGGCCTGCGCATCAACCCCGAGCACTCCGAGGGTACGGTTCCCATCTACGACCCCTGCGCACCTGGCTCACGGCTGGGCATTGTGTTGTCGCATCTGGATGAAAACGCGCTCGAGCACATCAGCGGCCTGCACTTCCATACGCTGTGCGAGCAAGATTTCCCGCCACTGCAGCGAACACTGAAGGCTGTGGAAGATAAATTTGGCCACCTGCTGGGGCGGATGGAGTGGATCAACTTTGGCGGCGGACATCACATTACACAGCCTGATTATCAGACTGACGCACTGGCCGCGTGTGTGCGCGATTTCGCCAGCCGTTACGATGTGCAGGTGTACATCGAACCCGGCGAGGCGGTAGCCATCGGCACCGGCGTACTGGTGACGGAAGTGTTGGATGTGGGTTGGAATATACTGGATCAGGCCATCCTGGATACCTCCGCCACCTGCCATATGCCGGATCTACTGGAAATGCCCTACCGCGCCGAGATCCTTGGTGGTGCAGCGCCCGGCGAGCTACCTCATACCTACCGACTGGGCGGCCTGACTTGCCTCGCGGGCGATGTAATGGGCGATTACAGCTTTGCGCAACCACTGCAGATTGGCCAGCGGCTTGTGTTCAGTGACATGGCACACTACACCATGGTCAAAACCAGCACATTTAATGGCACCCGATTACCCGCCATCGCGCTGTGGAATTCCACAACAGATGAACTCGAGATCGTGCGTGAATTCGGTTACGAAGATTTCAAGGAGCGCCTGTCGTAAGCGCTGCCTTATGCGAAGCGCCCTCGCGGCGCCTCGGTTGCGGGGGCTCAGCCTGCCGTATCGTCGTCAAACACTTCCTTGCGCCAATCCGACCCCATTTTTTCTTCGATATAGTCGCGCATAAACTGCCGTATTTTCTGGGAAGGTGTGACGTCCTCCAGCAAACATAATTTTTCGAATGCGAGTTTTTTGCTGGGATCGACCAGCAGCGTCAATCGGGCGGTACGTTTTTCCATGTTCAGGGCTCTTATGTAAGGTCAGCGGTGTGCTGAATTTTGGAGCATCTAATTAACATTTTATTATAATGACTCTCACCTCGCCAACCGTCTTTACAAGGCAAGCTAACGGCGCCCGCCTGCCCAGATTCCGTATCCGTAAATTGAGCAAAGTTATCGACAAACATTTGCGCTAGCTTCTGGGCTTTGGCATCCCATTGCGAAGCAGCTTTGTAGGTATTACGCGGATCCAGAATGTCACTATTGACGTTACTCAGAGCACTGGGAATTCCCAAATGGAAATGGGGAATCTGCGTCATTTCACTCTCATCCAGTTCACCGCTCAAAATCGCATCGATAATGGCACGCGTATCCCGGATCGAAATTCGCTGGCCCGAGCCGTTCCATCCGGTATTGACGAGATAGGCACTGGCATTGGCCGCTTGCCTACGGCGATTAAGCACTTGCGCATATTGCGTGGGATGCAGGCTCAAAAATGCTGCTCCAAAACAGGCGGAGAATGCGGGAGCCGACTCTTTCCGGGCTGACCTCTTCCTTAAAAAGCAGGTCGTAAGCGGGGTTGTGGACGACGGCTGCTGGCTCGTGAATACCAAAACCTGCCAGGTTCAAAATCAATTTCTTAGATGACACGCCAATAATTCCTCTTGCTGAATCTCAGGGACAACTTGCATTATGTGTTAACGTAATTAACATATTATGCTATCTCTATTAGCATTATAACCCTTTATCGGCAGCCCGGGTATGTATGGCACATAGAGCTCATCTTTTTTCCCTGCGTATAGGTCACGCTCTGCGAGAGGCCTGTTTTTCGGACGAGCCCTATAGCGTGGGCCGCTTGCGAGGAGATGTACTGGCCGGCATC
>CAWWAG010000066.1:0-9763 GCA_963934845.1 uncultured Halioglobus sp.
CCCCAGGCGTTACCTGGCACTCTGCCCTATGGAGCCCGGACTTTCCTCCCCCCAAGCGTGTAACCACGATTGAAAAGCGATCGCCTGACCAACTCGGTGACAAGATTACGCGCTGCGGTTGTCGAGGGCAAGCTTGAAGGCGGGCGCAAAAGAGGATAGCCCCCTTTACGCTCCCTGTTTCACCGATAATAGATAATCGTAAAGCTGTTTTTTGCGCAGGCCGGTGCAGTCTGCCACCACTGCCGCAGCTTTCTTGGCTGGCAGCTCCTGCACCAACCGCAGTAGGAGCCTGGACACATCTGCACCGATCTCCTGTTGGCCCTTGGGCCTACCCGCGACAATAAGCACGATCTCGCCTTTCTGTTGATTGCTATCCCCACTCACGAACTGCGCCAGCTCGAACAGCGGACCACGCCTGATAGTCTCGAAGGTTTTGGTAATTTCGCGGGCCAATACTGCCTCTCGATCCCCACCAAACACTTCGATCATCGACACTAGCGAAGCTTCGATCCGGTGTGGCGCCTCGTAAAAAATCAAGGTCATTGACTCCGCCGCCAATTCCGACAGGCGATTTATTCGCGTGCCATCGCGCGCGGGCAGAAACCCCTCAAACAAAAAGCGGTCGGTAGGGAGACCCGCCACACTTAGGGCGGCAATCGCTGCGCAGGGCCCCGGCAGGGGATACACCGCAAAACCACCGTCTTGCACATAGCGCACCAGGCGATACCCAGGGTCAGAGATCAAGGGTGTACCGGCATCTGACACCAGCGCCACGCAACCACCGTCCTCCAGACACTGGCCGATGCGCTGCAGGGCCCGGTCATCGCTGTGGTCGTGATAGGCCATGGTGGGTGTATCAATCGCGAAAAACTGCAGCAAACGTTGACTGTGCCGGGTATCCTCCGCAGCAATGAGGTCCACATTTTGCAGAACCTCGATCGCGCGCTGCGACATATCACCAAAGTTACCTATAGGTGTGGCCACAACATAAAGCCCGGAATCCACGTTTTCCCCTTATAATGTTCGTACTGCGTCAAACCCGGATCACAGGGGCCTGTCGGATTTAGGTGTGGATAGCGCATCACCCTAAGCCCCACGGGCGCCTTGACCTACTAAATAGCTGGTGAAGCATAGCATGAGAGACACAAATTTCAGGCAACACCGCCGCACTACCCTTCTGGCACTGATATTTTTGCCGCTTGTTCTGTGGGGCTGTGCCGGAAAACCTACGAAGAAGGAGGTAGAGTCCAGCAAACCGATCGCGGAAACACAACAGCCCAGGCAGCGGGGAGGTATCTCACTCACACTGCCTGCCAGCACTTACAGTGGCGCCTTCAACAGTGCCGAACAATCTCTCGCACAGTTTGACTGGATGCAGGCAAGCGTCGCGCTGGAGGCGCTACCGGAGCAAGGGTTATCGGCTAACGACAGCGCTTACCTGGCCTATCTTCAGGCCCGCATCAGCTATATTCGCGGTAACCAGGCGAGCGCCATGGCACAGATCGAACGCCTGAACAGTCCAGGCATCGACCCAGCCCTGCGCTACCGTATTCTCAGCTTCCAGCACTACATGCTGGACATGCAGGGCGACTCACTGTCCTGCGCGCAACTCGCTGATCAGATTTTACGCACAGCCCCGAGCGACACTGTCCCCGCATGGAAACGCAGCGTGTGGCGCAATCTGGCGAAGACCGACTCAGGGCAGTTATCCGCCGCGCTGCCCGGCACCAGCGACTCACAGTGGAGCGGCTGGATAAGCCTCGCACTAGTCAGCCGCGGGTCCTCCTCGGCCCTGCCGGGGCAGGTGTCGCGATGGCGCAATGAGAACCCCGAACACCCCGCAGCCAAGCCCTTGCCTGGCGGACTGGATCTCCTCCTCACTCAGGGCCCTCAAAGTCGCAAGGTCGCTATACTGTTACCACTCAGCGGTGAACTGGCCCGTGCCGGCAGGGCTGTGCTGAACGGATTTCTCGCAGCCTATTATGAGGACAGTGCGGCAGGCGGTACCGCAGATGAACTGCTTGTCATCGATCTGGACAAATCACCCTCCGCCAGCAGTGCCTACCAGGAGGCCGTGCAGCAGAGGGCCTCCATTGTCGTCGGACCGCTGAGCAAAGAGGCCCTGGCAAACATTGCAACCCTACTGGAGCGACCAGTACCCATCCTGGCGCTCAATCGTATCGACCAGGATCTACCAGCCTCGGGCAGCGCGCTGGTGCAATTATCTCTGGCGCCGGAAGACGATGCCAAGAGTATTGCCGAGCTTGCATTTGGCACCGGCGCTCGCCGGGCCCTCATCATTAGCCCGACCGGAGACCGGGGTGGTAAGGTTGAGCCGGTATTGCGCGAACGCTGGACCACGCTGGGCGGGACCGTCGCCGATAGCATCACCTACACCACCTACGACGACTACTCCAGCAGCGTGAAGTCTTTACTGTCGCTCAGTGCCAGTGAACAGCGGGCGAAGGAGCTACAAGACCTGCTGGGAACCAATATAGAATTTACACCGCGACGCCGGCGGGACGCTGACGTCATCTTCCTGTTGAGTCGCACCAGCACCGAGGCGCGCGCGATCAAACCGCTGCTGGCCTTTCACTACGCCGCCGATCTTCCCGTCTACGCCTTATCCAGCATCTACAGCGGTGTACCGGATGAGCGCAACCAGGACTTGAGCGGCATCATACTGGCCCAGACCCCGTGGCTATTGGGCGCCAATCCTGGTCTTCGGGTGACACTCGCCGCGGGCGATTTGGGCGGTGGCAACCTGCCACAGCTCAACGCGCTAGGGGCAGATGCGTTTATGGTGCAATCCGGTTTCAGTCGACTGCAGAGCGGCGCAGATGCACTGTTTCTTGGTAACACCGGCCTGCTGACCATGGATCCTACCCTCAGTATCCAGCGGGAATTGTCGGCGGCCACATTCGATGGAGGCGTACTCAAAGCGCAGTAGCTAGACTGGGAGCTCCGCCAATTGGCAAACACTACTGCGCTGAGAACATGAAATCGCTGGGCGACGACTACGAGGACAGGGCAGCGGCCCTGATACAGGACAGCGGGCTGCGCTTGCTGGAGCGCAACTTCAGCGGAAAAACCGGTGAGATCGACATCATCGTAGAGGACGGCGAGCGCCTGATTTTTGTAGAAGTCAGGGCGCGCACCAACCGCTATTTCGACAGCGCCGCAGGCTCTGTCGACAGACGCAAGCAGCAGCGCATCATAAAAACAGCGCAATTGTTCCTGCAGCGCCGCCCGCAGTGGGCAAATGCACCCTGCCGATTTGACGTGATTGCCTTCGAACCGCCACAATCGGGATCCCTCCCGCAGATTCGCTGGATCCGCGGGGCATTTACAGCCTGACCAAGACCACTGGATTCAACTGCATGGACTACTACCCGATCATTGCTGCGAACTTCCAGAGCACGATAGAGACGATCTCCATGTCGGTCGACGACCTGGCCGTAATGATAGCGCGTGGCAGTCAGCTGATGGCAAGTGCACTGTTAAGCGATCGCAAAATTGTCGCTTGCGGTAACGGCGTGGACGCCGCCCTGGCCCAGTTGTTTGCCTGCAATCTACTCAATCGTTTTGAACAGGACCGACCCGCTCTCCCCGCACTCTCGCTCACATCAGACAGCGCCAGTGTTACCGCAATCGCCCAGGCTGGCGCATTTAAAGATATATTCTCCCGTCAATTACGCGCGTTAGGACAGGCCGGAGATGTCTTGCTGTGCATAAACAGCGGCGAGAGTAACAGCAATTTATGGCGCGCGGTGCAGACAGCCCAAGAGCGGGAGATGGGTGTTATCGTGATGAACAATACACGCGACAATGCGCTGGGCGAGATGATCCGGCCCGAAGATGTGGAGCTGAGCGTCAATGCGACGCGACAAGCGCGCGTGGTAGAAATCCACACCATGGCGATACACAGCTTTTGTGAACTGGTAGATCACAGCCTATTTGGAACCTACCCTCAGGAATAAATCATGAGACTCATTTTCATCCTACTTGCCACTTTTCTCGTGCTGCCTCTTTCTGGCTGTGGCAGCATTCTCGCCGGTATGGATGTGGGCAAAATAGAGGACTCTCCCAAAAAACGCACAATCGGCCGGATGATTGAAGACGACAATATCGAAACCAAGGCTGTGGTGAACATACATGCTGCAAACGCCGCCTACCACGATGCTCATCTGGTGATCGTGAGCTACGACGGCTACGTGCTGTTGGCCGGACAGGTCAATGATGAAAATCTCAAGGCCGATGCCACCACTGTGGTGCGCAAGATCAAAGGCGTGCGCAGAATTTACAACGAGCTGGAGATCAGCCCACCGACTTCCGCGCTGACACGCACCAGCGATGGCTGGATCACCACCAAAATAAAATCCTGGTTGCTCTCAAGCAGCAGCGTAGCGGGCACAACGGTGAAGGTTGTGACAGAAAATAGCGTGGTTTATCTGCTGGGGTTTGTAACAAAAAAGGAAGCAGACATCATTTCTCAAGAGGTCTCCAGCGTATCCGGGGTGCGCCGTGTGGTGCGTTTGTTTGATGTATTGCAGTAGAGCGTTTTCCACTCAGCGCGCCGTCTGACACCCCGCACACCGGCAAAAAACCTTACTTGACGATTTTAAGCGATGGCCGCTTCTCAAGTTTGCCCGGATCGGGCGGTGTCTCATCCGGCGGACTGGGAACCTCTTCCGAGTCAAACACCATACCCTGGCCATTCTCCCGCGCGTATATACCCACCACCGCGGAAACCGGCACAAACACGTCCGTTGCCACCCCCCCAAAACGTCCGTTGAAAGAAACAGCCTGATTGGAAATTGTTAAATCAACCACAGCATCGGGGGAAATATTCAGGACGATCTGGTTGTCTTTCACGAACTGCTGGGGAACGACGACATTTTCCATCGATGCGTCAACTAATACGTAGGGCGTGGACTCATTGTCCACGATCCACTCATAGAGTGCGCGCATGATGTACGGACGACTGGAATTCATACTCGACTCTGACACTAAGACAGCGAAAGAGCAGGTTTACAAGCGCATTTCCCGTTCATGTTCAGTCAGGCTCTCCTGGAACGACTCCCGATTAAACAGGGTGTCCATATAGGTTTGCAGCGGTTTGGTCTGTTTGCTGGCACGAATTTCCACGCCAAGCGCAGGAAGACGCCACAAAATAGGCGCGATACAACAATCGACGAGGGTAAATTCATCGCTCATAAAGAAACGCTTTTCTGCGAAGATGGGCGCAATACCGATGATACTTTCACGCAATTCCTTGACCGATTTTTTTACTACATTGTCACTACGTGTATGCAAAATAGCGTCCACCAGTGCGCTCCAGTCCCGCTCTATCCGATAAATGAAGAGACGGCTTTCCGCTCGCGCCACTGGATATACGGGCAACAGCGGTGGATGTGGAAACCGCTCATCGAGGTATTCCATCATGACTTTTGATTCGTACAGCACCAGGTCTCGGTCTACCAGAGTCGGCAGACTGTTGTAGGGATTGAGGTCAGCGAGCTCGGCAGGTGGATGTGCTGGATCGGTCTCGACCAGATCCACAGTAACGCCTTTCTCAGCCAGGACGATACGCACCCGGTGACTGTAGTGACTGGTGCTATCAGAAAAAAATGTCATTGAAGACCGCTTTGCCACAACACCCATTAGGGATTCCTCAGTTATTTCCTACAGAAAACGATGCGGCGTAACTACAACCCCACCAGCGCTACCACCATCCATCAATTACGTGCGATCAGTGTACGTCTTTCCAGTACTCACGATTGAGCAACCATGCCAATACCGTGAATAAGGCAATAAAGAGCAATGTATAGATACCGATTCGGTGACGATCGGTTTTCATCGGTTCAGCTACATAGGCGAGAAAGTTCACCAAATCGTAAACCGCGCCGTCGAACTCCTCCGGAGTCATCTCCCCGGCGAAGGTAACCTCAAGCTTTCCGCAGGGATCCTTGAGTATATCTTCACCCGTCAGCGGATCGCGCTTCACGCCGCCATTCTGGGCTTTGACCGGGCCCGGTGCACACGCCTGCATGCCCTGCAATTCCAGCAATACATGAGGCATACCCACGTCCTTGAACACCTTGTTATTCACACCGTAAGGCCGACTGTCATCTTTATAAAATGAGCGCAGGTAGGTATAGAGCCATTCAGGTTGACGGGCGCGGGAGACCAGCGTCAGATCGGGCGGTGACGCACCAAACCATTTTTTAGCGTTACCCTTATCCATGGCGTTTCCCATCAGGGCGCCCATTTTGACGTCGGGATCAAACTTCAAGTTCGCCTCGTACAGATCCACGGGAATACCCAGATCCTCAGCCACCCTGTTGTAACGCGAATACTGCAGCGAATGACAACCCATGCAGTAGTTCATGTACATCTTGGCACCATGCTGTAACGAGGGCTTGTCTTTCGCATCGGACACAAATTCCTCGCAGGCGATAGAGCCGCAATCGAAAGTCGCTTCGGATGCCACCACTTTCAAGGGTAGCGCCGCTAAGGCCAGAATCAACAGAAGGCCAGCTATACTGCCCCAGAAGCCAATACCGCCGTCTGTGGTCACACGCTCAGGTACTGGCTTGGTCTGGTCGATAGACGTCCAGAACGGCATCAGCAGGAAAAAGCCAAAGTAAATCACTGAGCAAATGCGCGCCAGCATCGTCCGACCATCGGTGGGAGACCAGACACCCAGCACCCCCAGGATCAGGAAGGAAGCAACAAAAACAACCAACATTACCTTGGTGATGGCGCCGCGATAGCGCCACGATTTAACCCGACTGCGATCCAGCCAAGGCAACATAAACGGCACAGCTACCGAGGCGGCAAACGCGACGAAGCCCCAGAACTTGTCCGGCACGGCGCGCAATACTGAATAGAAGGGGGTGAAATACCAGACCGGCGCAATGTGCTCAGGCGTCTTCAGATTATTGGCTTCTTCAAAGTTTGCGAACTCCAGGAAATAGCCGCCCATCTCAGGCATAAAGAAAATAATGCCACAAAAAATGAACAGGAATACGCCTATCGCCTGAAGATCGTGCACGGTGTAGTAAGGGTGAAAAGCAATACCGTCCAATGGCACACCGGCTTTGTCCTTATACTTCTTGATATCCACACCGTCGGGGTTGTTCGAGCCGACGGTGTGCAGCGCCAATAAGTGCAGTACGACCAACGCCAACAATACAATAGGCAGGGCTACCACGTGCAGCGCAAAGAAACGGTTGAGCGTTATCCCGGAGATCAGATAGTCACCGCGAATCCACGTGACGATATCATCACCAAACACGGGAATGGCGCCGAACAAAGAGATAATAACCTGTGCACCCCAGTAGGACATCTGGCCCCAGGGCAGTACGTAGCCCACAAAGGCTTCTGCCATCAACACCACGAAGATCAACATCCCAAAGATCCATATCAACTCCCGAGGTTTCTGGTAGGAGCCATAGATCAGCGCGCGAAACATATGCAGATACACCACCAAAAAGAACGCCGAGGCGCCGGTAGAGTGCATATACCGCAGTATCCAGCCAAAATCGACGTCCCGCATAATGTATTCAACCGATGCGAAAGCGCCCTCCTGGCTGGGATTGTAGCTCATGGTCAACCAGATACCCGTCAGCAACTGGTTAACCAGCACTACGAGTGCCAGCACACCGAAGAAATACCAGAAGTTGAAGTTTTTAGGGGCGTAGTACTTCCCCATGTGCGTATCCCAAGCCTTTATGATGGGCAAGCGCGCGTCAACCCAATCGCGTAAACCAATCAATACCTTACTCATCAGACAACCTCCGGGCTGACGCCGATTACCATCACCTTGTCGTCCTCAAAAGAGTACGGGGGAACTAACAGATTGGCCGATGCCGGCACACCCTCATAAACGCGGCCAGACAGATCAAACTTGGAGCCGTGACAGGGACAGAAAAATCCGCCCACCCACTTGTCGCCGCCCAGGTTAGCCACCCCTACCTCTGGAACGAACTTGGGGGCACAGCCAAGATGCGTACAGAGCCCTACCACGACCAGAAGATTGGGCTTGATTGAGCGGTCGATACCGGTGATATAGGGTGGTTGCTGTGCGACGTTTTCTGAATCGGGATCTTTTAACTGCGAATCGAGACCGGGGAGCGCCTCGAGCTGAGCGGCCGAGCGATTAACTACATAGACGGGCTGACCGCGCCATTCCACCACTATCATCTGGCCCGACTCAAGCTTGCTAAAATCAAACTTTACCGGTGCTCCAGCTGCCTTGGCCTTGGCCGAGGGGTTCCAGGACCCGACAAAGGGCACTGCCACACCGAATATTCCGGCAGCGCTTACCGCGCTTGTGGCAGCCGTCAGGAATTTCCTCCTCTTGGAGTTAACGCCATCGCTACTCATGCTTGTCTCCCCAGATGAAAAATTGCCTTGCGGATGGTCGGCAAAGGTCCACACCGCAGATCTCGAAAAAAGTGCAAATGGTAATGATTTTACCGGGCTCTTACAAGGAAAACTCCTTGATTTACCCGCGTTTTCGGCAAGAACCTGACCTAACTGAAGTCAACCACCACGCCCCCTTGCGAGGCTCAAAAAAACGCCCGGTATGCGCAGCATCCGGGCGTTTGAGTTTGTGTCCACGTCCCCGCCAGTGCTGGGGACAAATGCCACCGGCTTAACGCTTGGAGAACTGAGGACGCTTACGAGCCTTGCGCAGACCCACTTTCTTACGCTCTACTTCACGTGCGTCACGGGTAACATACCCGGCGCTACGCAAGCTGGGTCGCAGAGACTCGTCGTATTCCATCAAGGCGCGCGTGATGCCGTGGCGAATCGCCCCGGCTTGCCCGAAACTACCGCCACCGGCAACAGTTACGTTAACGTCAAATTTCTCTATCAACTCAACAAGCTCCAGAGGCTGACGCACGATCATACGAGCCACCTCACGGCCAAAATACTGATCCAGCGGGCGCTTGTTGACAGTGATGCTGCCGCCACCATTTTTCAGGTAAACGCGAGCAGTGGACGTTTTGCGACGACCGGTTCCATAGTATTGGGTAGCTGACATATCGAGGTTATCCGTTAGATGTTCAGTACTTGAGGTTGTTGCGCCGCATGCGGGTGTTCGGTGCCAGCATAGACTTTTAACTTTCTAAACATGGCGCGACCGAGCGTATTCTTGGGCAACATGCCTTTCACAGCACCTTGAAGAACCCGCTCTGGGGCTTTTTCGATCAATTTCTCGAAAGAAATTGTCTTCAAGCCACCCGGATACTGGGTGTGATGATGGTACATTTTATCTTTCGACTTGGCACCAGTGACACGAATCTTTTCAGCATTCACGACCACGATGTAGTCGCCGGTGTCGACATGCGGCGTATACTCAGCCTTGTGCTTGCCACGCAGACGGTGCGCTATCTGGCTGGCCAGGCGCCCGAGAGTCTTGTCAGCGGCGTCCACGACAAACCAGTCGCGGTTCACAGCTTCCGCTTTGGCACTAATAGTTTTCATCAATAACCGCCTGTTGGAGGAGTCCAATTTCGAGAGCGCGAATACTAATCAATGGGCGCACTCTTTTCAAGCGGAGACTCCATTAAATTTCGCTAATATCCACTTGGGAAGCCTTTTGGGCCTGCAAGAACGGGCACGTATTTAAACCCAAGTGATGACCCCCTGTCTAGAGTCTTCTTACTCGAATGCGAGACAATTACTCAAAAAGCCCCCGCGGCCCTACAGTTCAATGTAAACAGCACTACCCGCGGCCCCCGGGGGGGGG
>CAWWAG010000067.1:0-9520 GCA_963934845.1 uncultured Halioglobus sp.
TATCAGAATTCTGAAACGCTGAACGCATTCCACGGCATAGCCGTAAGCGTGAGCAGCTGTTATCAAAAGCGAAAAGGGCTGTTTAGGGTGTAAGCTTTCAGTCATCCACCAAACTGCCACCACCCTAGATCAACCTTCTTGCAGACGACTCATAAACTCACCACCCTTCGACAGACGCAGACCCATAAGACCAGGCAATTATCGATACTCCACACTGTCTTCAGTCTACGATCAAGCCCCAATCGGCCGTCTACTGTTTATGACCCCTGACGAGATCACACCACGGCTGGGCTCCCCGCCGACCAAAACGTTGTTAATGGTTTTGATACCAGTGATGAAATTGACAGCTCTTGCCAAAATACAGTCAATGCGGCTACTCTGGGCTGTGTTGATTTCGCCCTAATAAACCCGTGATCGGCCACCTGATGGTCTCACACCAAATGCGCCACCCAGCGGGCACGCTAATGAAAAAAATCAGACAGAAAGGACAACGCAATGATCAGATGTTTACGTATATGGACCGGGGCGATCAACACTCTCATTTCGAAGAGGGTTTGATCGACCTCAATCGCGGTACCCACGGCGATCTTCTCACCGATAAATTGTTGGTTACGAGCGCGTCATTCCTGAAAGCTCGTCAACGAGCAGCCCTGGCAATACGTGTATATAGTGTTGGCGCCGGACGCGCCTGCACCCTTTAAGGCACTGTAGCGACATATCAGCAGGAGAGGTCTTTGAACAATATGATTACCGGGGAAGAAGTCGATGTCGCGCTGGTAGGTGCTGGCATCATGAGTACGACCCTCGGTGTATTCCTGAAGGAATTGCAGCCCCACCTGAAGCTCGAAATCCTCGAACGATTGCCGGGAGAAGCCCAGGAGAGTTCTGGCGCATGGAACAATGCAGGCACAGGCCACGCAGCCAACTGCGAGTTAAACTACACGCCGATGAGCGCCGATGGCAGTATCGATATCGCCAGAGCGCTGGAAGTTAACGTCGAGTTCGATATGTCTCGGCAGTTCTGGTCGTATCTGGTGAAGAAGGGCGCTATTGCATCGCCCGAGGAATTCATCCACCCGGTGCCGCATATGAGCTTCGTGATCGGTGCCGGACGACAGGAATTTCTGCGCAAGCGGCACGCGGCAATGAGCAATCATCACTGTTATCACGGCATGGAATACTCCGAGGATCACGCCCAAATCGCCGAGTGGACGCCACTGATCATGGCGGGGCGCGATTCCGGGCAGCCGGTCGCGGCAACCCGCATGGTGACGGGTGCTGACGTCAACTATGGCGCGCTCACTTCCAGCTTGCTAGCCTATCTCAATCAGCAGAATGATTTCGCCGTTCGCTTTTCCCAGAAGGTGGTTGGCCTACAGCGCAGGCCGGATGGAGGCTGGCAACTTGACATCAAGGACGCGTCAACCGGCGCACGGCGCACCGTAAATGCGAAGTATGTGTTCCTCGGCGCGGGCGGCGCGACACTCTCACTGCTGCAAAAATCTGGTATTCCCGAGGTCAGCGGTTATGCCGGATTTCCGGTGAGCGGCGTGTGGCTGCGCTGTGGTAACCCGGCGGTCGCCGAACGCCACACCGCAAAGGTGTACGGCATGGCGGCCACTGGGTCTCCCCCGATGTCGGTACCCCACCTCGATACCCGCATTATCGATGGCAAACGCTGGCTGTTATTTGGGCCCTATGCCGGATTCACCACGCGATTTCTCAAGCAGGGGTCACTCCTGGATTTACCAAAGTCGGTGCGACCCGACAATCTCCTGCCGCTACTGGCAGTCGCGCGTGACAATTTTCCGCTGGAGGAATACCTGGTCGGACAAGTGTTTCAGAGTTCTTCCCGCCGGTTCCATGCGCTGCGTGAATTCTATCCCGAACTGGACGTGAAGGACTGGGAATTGTCTGTGGCGGGCCAGCGTGTACAAATTATTAAAAAGGATAAGGAGCGCTTTGGAAAACTCGAGTTTGGTACCGAGATCGTACACTCTGCCGACTCTTCGATTGTCGCGCTATTGGGCGCTTCGCCCGGCGCCTCAACCGCAGTCAGTATCATGGTCCACATGCTCGAGAACTGTTTTCATGAACAGCTCGTCGGCCATTGGGAGCCCAAGCTAAAAGAGATGATCCCCTCCTACGGTCATGATCTCAAAACAGACGCCGTGCTGTCTGCTCGTGTTCGCGCTGAGACTGCCGAAGTCCTGAAACTGCGCACCGTATAGCGTTGTGGAAATCATCGGCACCGGCACAACATTGGTACCCTGCGGCAATGCCCGCAGATAAGGCGCGATGTTGTCGATCTCTGCCTGATGGGAATGCGGCGCTAAACTGACCTGACCTGTGCGGTATCGATCAGGATGTTGCAAGTAATTCTGTTTCAAATACCTGGTAGATATTTCTACACTATCGCTGCTATATTATGTTCAGCACAAACAGATAACACCTATTTTTAATAAAAATCTTCTGTGGTGACTTTATATGGCGCAAGGTATCTTCCGCAAGGTTGGCTCGTATCAATGGGTAACGGGATCCGCCATTGCTTCGATAATTCTTTCTGGTGCCATTCTCCCCGCGCCGTCCTTTGCCCGAGATGGCGTATTGGAAGAAGTTATTGTGACCGCGCGCAAACGCGCGGAGGACATTCAGGACGTGCCTATATCGGTGTCCGCTTACACCGGCGACCAACTGCGCGACGCCGGCATTACGAACCTCAAGGATTTGGGTTACCAGACTCCGGGCGTGCAAATCGATCAATCCAGCAGTGCCCAGATATGGATTCGAGGAATTGGTCAGCGTGATGACGGGGCGCGGTTGGACTCCCCGGTGGGCGTGTACATCGATGGCCTGTATATTCCACGTAAAGACGGCCAATTGATGGACCTGATGGATGTGCAGAGCGTGCAGGTGCTGCGCGGCCCACAGGGTACGCTGTTCGGCAAGAACACCACCGCCGGCGCGATACTGGTGACGACCAATGGCCCAGAGGACGAATTATCGGGATTTGTCGATACCCGCCTCGGCAACTATAACCGCGCCGATTTCAAAGCCAGTGCCAATGTACCGCTGATCGGCGACACGTTGTTGTCGAAAGTCACCTTCAGCTCGGTCAACCGCGATGGCTACCAGCACAATGTCACCACCGGCCAGGATACCGCCTCGGAAGATCGCAATGCTGGAGCGCTGCAACTACGCTGGAACGCCTCCGATGATGTGACAGCAGATTTTATGGGCTACTACGGCAGGGTGCGCGAGAAACAGGCGTCCACCAACTGCCGCTTCATGCACGGCAGCAGTTACAACGATCAGGATTCGCTGTTTGGCAACCGAATTTTACCGGGCGACGCTACGCCGGTGGACGGCTTCAATGACAACACCACACCGGTACGGCCGGGTTTTGTCGCGCAGTCACAGACCTATCAGGACGCCTGTGAAAAGTCCGAAGCACTGACCAAAGATTACAAGATCACTTCCGATATCCCGATCGCATTCAATCTCGATAACACTATTTTGGGCCTTACCGTCTACTGGGATATCCACGAAGACCTTTCCCTGAAAAGTATCACCGGCTACAGCGACCAGAAAAAATTCGGCAATGCCGGCAATCCAGATAATGATGCCACCCATCTGCCCATCTCCGCGCGCTATCGCAAGGATGGCAGCCCCAGCAAGCGCGAGCACTGGTCACAGGAATTTCAGCTGAATGGGGTAGCCTTCAACGACAAGTTAGACTACACCTTTGGGCTGTTTGCGATGGAGGAAAAAATCGACGACGGCACCGATACCTCATCTGGCTGGTCAACAGGTGACTTTATCCCCGATCAAAACGTATTGGTTGTCAACGACCCCAACGCAGAACAGGGCACTTACGAACTGACCAATACCACCTATGCGGCATTTTTTCAGGGCAGCTATGATGTGACCGACAACCTGGAATTCACCGCCGGCGTGCGCTGGACCAGTGAAAAGCGGGAATCCAATGTCAAATTGAACCTGCTGGACCAGGACGCGTTCAAATCTACCGCACTGGCGAGTCTGGCGGGCGTACCGGGAATCAACGCAAGCCTGCTAATTCCAGGCAATCCGCTAATCCTGCTGGTCGATCCCGATGTGATTTTTGCCCAGGACATCTTCACCACCATTAATGCCCAATTTCCGCATGATGCGGATGGCCAGCCCATCTATCAGCTGATTCCCGCGGAAATGATCAAACCCGATATCCAGAATGACGCCAGCGAGACCTGGGATGAGGTAACGCCCATGGCCAGTGTCGCCTACCACTTTGACGATGACTGGGTAGATAACAGCTTTATTGATAACGCGATGGTCTACTTCACGTATGCCGGAGGCTTCAAATCCGGCACCTTCGAGCCCATCGGTATCGATGGTCAGGCGACCGTTGAACCGGAGAAAGTAGAAAACTTCGAAGTGGGCTTCAAAATTAACATGCTGGATGACTCCATGCGCCTGAACGGGGCCATATTCCGCACCAATTTTGACGATATGCAACTGCGGCAAGTCGTTCTCGATAGCGGCGGCACACCTCGCGTAGTGCTGCGCAACGCATCCAAAACCCGTATTGACGGCATGGAGCTGGAGTGGATGTGGTCGCCGATCCCCAACCTGCTGTTGATAGCCACCGGCAGTTACAATGACTACCAGTATCTGAAGTTCGAGGAGAGCCAGCTCAATACCATCTCGCTGCTCAACCAGCAGCCCCTGCCTGTTTCAGACCGCTCCAATGAACCCTTTGCAGAAGTGCCCAAGCAGACTTATTCCCTGGCCGTGCAATACACCTTCGAGACCGTGTATGGCGCTTTCACACCGCGTCTCGATTACAGTTATACCGATAACATTTTTATGGGACTGGACGCTGGTGCCGGCCAACACGAGGACCAGTCGACGTTTGATAGCTACGGGCTGATTAATGCCCGGATTGGATGGATCAGTGCCAACGGGCATTATGAAGCCGCCGTCTATGGCTCCAATATCACCGATGAACTCTACTACATGGGCGCAGCAGCCGTTGGTGATTCTACGGGTAATTTTATGGTTACCACCGCACCGCCACGCATGTATGGCCTGGAGCTGCGCTATAACTTCTTTTGAGCCTCTGGCCGCAAACAGCACCCGCCAACGGGTGCTTCACTGTGGATCAAATGTAATCGGCATCGCCTTGATAGTGTTGATAAAGAAAGATCGCATATAGGTGATCTCGCCGGCAAACAGAGGATGGCGAATCCGCGGAATAATTTCCTCGAACATAATATTCATCTCCAGCCGCGCCAGGTTCATACCCAGGCAGAAGTGTTCACCAACACCAAAAGAGCGTATTTCGCCACGTAAATTCGCAATACGCTTGTGACGGTGAATATCGAAAACCATCGCATCGTCTCCGAAGACATCCTCGTCGTGATTGACCGCGTGATAGTGCAGAATTACCTTGTCACCTTTTTTGATAGCGTGGCCGTTCCACTCTATATCCTGCGTGGCGGTGCGCCGCATCGCAATAAACGCCGTGTTGTAGCGCAGCATTTCCTCTACCGCGTGCGAGATGTCCTCTGGGTTGTCAACCAGGTGCTGCAACTGATCGGGGTGCTCTATCAGCAGGCGCATACCGTGAGCCGTTGCAGTACGCGTACTTTCGTTACCGCCGACCATAATCAGGATAAACATCCAGGCGAACAGCTCCTCACTCATCTTTTCGCCCTCCACTTCACCATTGAGCAGCGCTTGTACTACTGTGCTGGTGGGATTGGTACGCTGCTCAGCCGCCAGCGCCATGGCATAGGCAATAACTTCAAAACTCACCGCCTGGGCCTCTTCCAGCGATGTGGCGACATCGGGATCGTCCGCAAAAGCCATGATGTTAGTCCAGTTGAAAAATTGCTTGCGATCTCTCTGCGGTACGCCAAGAATTTCCAGTATGGCCATCAACGGCAACTCTGCGGCGACTTCCTCGACAAACTCACATTCACCACGTGCAGCAACACGCTCAACAATGGCTTTAGCTTGTTGGCGTAACCACGGCTCCATCTCTCCCACCGCTTTGGGTGTAAACGCGTCGCGCACCACCTTGCGATACTTCATGTGCTTGGGTGGATCCATCGCAATAATAAAGTTGTCGAGCATAATCTGGTTGATTTCTTCCTGACCTGGAGGCACCTCGGTGGGAAATGGCCCCTGCTCGTTGGACGAGAATAATTGCGGATTCTGGGATACATAATCCAGCGCGTCGCGTTTTACTACTGCCCAGTAAGGCACACCGTTCTCGGGGTCATCCATTTTTACCATGGAGCCTGCAGCGCGAATTTTGGCCAGCTCTATATAAGGCATACCGTTAACGTAGGTATCCAGTCCCAGTAAGTTGGTGTAGGGGCATTGGCTCATGAGGCACTCCTGTGGCGTATCGCTGTTTTCGACAGTTTAGCAGGCTTAAGAGAGCAGACAAACCATCTGGGCCACCGTGAAAAATTGCCACTATTCAGTCAGACGCAGGTAGCCCTCGCCAGACCTCCAAGGATCTTTATCGCTGGGAAAATGCGACTCCTTGGAAATCCGTAATTCAGGCGCATGCAGTTTCGTTACTGCTGCGATGCAGAGAACATCGGCCCCGGCGCGAAGTTGATCTCCTGGGCCAATGCCCACTGATAAAGAACCGTAGTGACGATCTCCTCCGGCGGCTCAAGCCAGAGGAAGTAACCGCCCAACGGATTTTAAAACTGGTTATGCAGCAGCAGGCGCAAATATCATTGTTCTGCAGTGCTTCTTCAAGCACCTCCAGATCCAAACCGTCCTGCGGATGCATTAGAATTTCGATAGCGCGAAGATTCAGTAATTGGATGAGCTGCAGATACTGACATGCCGGCGCTCCTGTACCGGCGCGCTATGGCCTGACGCAACACGTCATTATCGAGCTCAAGTTCTTACTAATGGAGTCCGGGTTGGAACTTCGATTGACGCGGCCCAGTGACTGCGTCAATTTTGCCAATGGAAATAAATCCAGCGTGGGGAAGGCCGCTGCTGCACGTTTTCGCAGACGTAATATCCAGAGCGCTCACGCGCTTCCACCCGCCCCTGCTCTCCGGCAGATAGTAGGCCTTGCGTGTGTCTTCAGCGACTTGCAACTGCTTCGCCCTGGCAGCCGGATCAGCCCTGAAATTTGCATCGTCATCAGCCAAAAAGGGCTGCAGACTCCACCAGATACTGTCACCCGCCATCATTCGAGCAGACTCCTCGTCTGCGTTGCGGCACGATGCACGGGAGCAGATTTTTGACTTTGTCCTTAACGAGAGACTAAACTTGGCCCCGGCTTTGATTGCGGCCACTGGTAACGTCAGCGCGCGACTTATTTGCTGGAGAGCTCATAGCAGATCCGCTGAATATTTTTCATACAACTCAATAACGACGGCGAATTCCACAAGCGTCTTTCCCTGGAATATTCTCGTATCTACGAACGGCCTACTATCATGCAGAACCCGACTATAGACCCTTCGCGCACGCAAATCTGGACGTGGGCCGTACCGCTTGGCGCCATTGCATTACTGCTCGCCAAAGTACTGTTGACGCAGAGCCTCTATGGCTTGTGGTTTGACGCCCTGGTTCTGATCACGCTCTTTGCTACGGTGTTTGCGTCAGTACACCACGCCGAGGTTATTGCGCACCGTTTGGGCGAACCTTTTGGCTCACTGGTACTGGCCGCAGCGGTCACCGTCATTGAGGTCGCCCTCATTGTATCGGTGCTACTGGCCGGCGCAGAGGGCGCGAATGAGATAGCGCGAGACACCGTTTTTGCGGCCGTGATGATTACACTGAATGGCATAGTCGGCTTATGTCTCCTGTCGGGAGGCCTGCGCTATCATCAGCAGGGCTTTCAAATACACGGTGCTACCGGCGCCCTTGGCGTAATTGGCACGCTCGCCACGTTGGCGCTAATACTCCCAAATTTCACCCAAGCTGCTGCTGGGCCGGTGTACTCACCGATGCAGCTGTTTTTTGTAGGTAGTGTTTCCCTGGTACTGTACGGCCTCTTCCTGTTTGTTCAAACACTGAGACACCGTGAGGATTTTCTCGACGGCAAACAGGAAACAACAGACCACCACAGTAATAGTCCAACTTCCACCATGGTAGCCACTAGCGCGCTACTGCTGATAGTCGGGCTGGCCTGTGTCATATTCCTCGCCAAAAGCCTTACACCTACCATTGAGTCTGCAGTAGTCCACGCGGGACTACCTTCAGCCTTTGTTGGCGTGGTGATAGCAACAATCGTACTGTTCCCCGAAGGCTTGTCAGCGCTGCGCGCGGCAAAATCCAACAACCTGCAAACCAGCCTGAATTTGGCGCTGGGCTCAGCTCTGGCAAGTATTGGTATGACCATTCCAGCTGTCGCAGCTGTCTCGTTGCTAATCGGTATGCCGCTTGCGCTTGGCTTGGACCCGGAGCATATCGTATTGCTGGTTTTATCGTTGTTTGTCTGCACACTCACCCTCGCGACGGGCCGCACAACGGTGTTGCAGGGCGGTTTACATCTGGTGATTTTCACTGTGTTCCTGGTGATTGCTGCCATTCCCTAAAAGCGAGTAAACGCGAGAAAGTTCATAATTTAATCTCTCGTCTATTCTAGTTATTCCTCCATCGAGGACGTCATTGTTACAGAGACCGGCATTCCGCTGCAGGCCCCGTCCTTATTTTTCACCGCGACAGGCTGACTCCTGTCCTCCCAGGCCCCACGACGCCACCCCGACCATCCACCGAATGACAGCGCAGACAATCACCCCAATTATCAACTACATTCCTACCGCGCAGGGCATCGCCAGCAAATCCAGCGCACAGGCCCTGAGGCGCGGATCCCCAATCTCCTCAGCTCCGGCAAAGGTGATGACCGTTTCGGGACGCCAAACACGGATGAGGTCACAGCGTACATTTTGTCGTCTGGTCCCCACACCAAGCCGTGCAAATCATGGCCGATAAATGCTGTGCGTACACCGTAACCGTTGCGCAGCGGTTCCTGGCTGTCGGCCTTCAGGTCTCCGTCGATATCCTGCAACCGCCAGCCATTCCGAATATTGGTGACCAACACCACCTCGTCAGTTACCAGCACACCCGACATACCCCCCGTTCAGGTAGCCGCCCCTTATGGCTTTTATTTGGCAAACCCCGTTGTCTGACGTTACCCCTTTGACGCGCAGCTTTGAAGGCGGACTCCCGGCGGTACCAACGCGCTAGGGACTGAATATCAGGGCAGCAGCACAGACGACAATTGTCTGAAGTTTCGGCAACTAGCGATAGGCGGTACGTTAGCAGGCTACGTAAAGCCTGAGCCTCCTCAAGCCCGCCTGGTGCGGGTTTTTGTTGGCGATTAGTCCTATTGCACAGAACCACTTTGCGCTCGACTTGCTACCAAAATGTTACCGATATTTAAAAACGTATATATAAATCAACGCATATAGACTGTCTCCGGAACAGTATCTTGGCTATCCGTTAGATGGACGTGCCGACCTGTTCGCTTTGGGCT
>CAWWAG010000068.1:0-9272 GCA_963934845.1 uncultured Halioglobus sp.
CTGTCTCGGCGTCCATAACGCGTTTGATCGCGAGCTTCGGGTCAAGGAATCGCAGGGTGGGGATGACGTTCCTTTCATGGATGTTGAATATTTCTTCCAGCGCCCTGGCAATCTGGCCGGCCCTGTCCATGGAGCTATAGTCCTTGCTGTCCGCAATCTGGGCGAGGGCATCACAGCGGCCCTTCAGCGCCGACACATTTTGCGTCAGCCGGTGGGCGGCATCATTAAAAACACTGTGGACGGTGTGTACGAGCTCCTTGAAGCCCAGGTCATTATCGATCCACAGTACGTCGGGTGCTTTCACCTGCGTCAGCAGCCCAGCCAGCCGTTCATGCAGGTGATCCAGGTCAGGCTGGGTTAGCCCCCGTAAGCGAACATCATCAAAGGAGCGCAGCATTTCCCGCAGCCAGCCGGCCAGCAGAAACCGGCCAGTCTGGTCGTGACTGAACACCAGCATATGGTTACGCTTGAGGTTGGCGACAGACAGTGCATCCAATACCGTTTTTCGCTCACCATCAGCGAGATTACGCGTATACAGGGCCAGGTAGCGCTCGTAGGCCGCCACCGTAAACTCTTCTGAGGCGCTGCGCTCTTGCCCTGAGGTATCAATTTCATCGATCATGCGGAAAAAGGCTTCCCGGTAATCGATAATGATTTTGGTGGTCTCTGCGCGGTTTACAGCCATTGCGTTAGGCTTCCACGGCGGTCAATCGCTTCATCACATCGGCATTATCCCGATAGATGGATTCACAATTGGGGGCGACCGGGTCCTGGTCGCAAAGGACATACAGGGACAGGTTGTGATGTACGCTGATCGCCCTGGAAAGCACCATGGTCATATGGGGCGCTGCGGCAAACAGGGCGTAGCCGTGCGCTTCCACGGATCGCACCAGCGCTGGAAGATTGTGTTCATCGAGCATGCCCGCCTCGTCGAACATGATGGGCATGCGTATCGATACATCACCCGGGGTCATTCTGCCGATTAACACGGACAGCATGATGGCGTTGACCATGGCCGACGTACCGTCAGATTGCGGCTTATTCTCGAACACGCCGCCTTTCTGGTAAGTAAACTCCACGTCCTTGATGATCTTGGTCATATCCAGGCGTGCCTGGCCTGCGCGTGTTGCCAGGAAGTCATCACAGAACCCTTGAAGGCGTTGATAAAACTCCGCGCTGGGCAGGGTATCTGTCGCGGTAGGCGCGTCATGCTTTTTAAGGTCCTTGCACAGGCCGCTGAAACGGTGATCCGTAATCAGGTTGACTTGAAACGACTCTAAATCCGAGATCCGCACGTGGGCGACTTCATCATTGATGGCCCGCCCAAACGCTTGCACGGCGCTCTCCATTTTCTGGATGATCTTCATCTGGTTGCTGGTCGTGTGGTTGTGCGACTCCACCTTCTGCGCCCACTTCTTCTCCAGCCCTTCAATGTTGTCGAACTCACCCGCGTAGATACGGTAGGCCTCGTTGTACTGGACTGTACCTAGCTTGGCGGTACCCTCCGATAATGACTGGGTGTTGCTGATATCAGCCGCGCCTAGTTTTACAGCATGCAGGTGCGCTTCTTCTCGCAGACTCAACAGTTGGTTGAGACTATCGTTCATTGCTTGGGCATCACTGGCTAGTTTTTGCGGATCTATATCAACGTCGGGAGAGAGTGTGTACGTGCCTTCCACCGGCTCGCAGAGCAACTGCACAGAGCGGGTGGCGATATGCCTTAAGCTTTCGCTAGCCTTCTTTGCCGATTGCAGCGCTTCGTCTAACTGCTCTCTCTGGTCCTTGATCTGCTGTAGGGTGCGTTCAATCTCCAAGTAGCGGTTTGTTACATTCCCTAGCGTCTCAACCGCCTCTTTCAGGGCAGCCTCTGCTGAACTCACTTCAAGCGTATTTTCCTCTACCTGCCTGCTGAGGTGCACGCCGCCGCTCAATACGGCGATTTCCTCGTTTATATCAACTATTTCTCGCTCAATCTCTGCTATCTGCGCCACTCGATCAGCGGCTGAGCTACTAAGGAATTTAGTGGCAGAGTGTATTTCGCCATCAAGATCGCCTTTTTCTTTGCGTAGTTCCGCTAGCTTGGCCTCAGTTGTTGCTTTTGCCCCACTCGGGTTGTAACTCTTATAGGTGACATGCGGTATCGATACACCCTTGAATAACAATTGGCCGTGAGCTTCTGAGAAAAGGTTCCCAAACCTGTTTATTGTTACCCTTTCATCTGAATCAATCTCGATGTGAACGCTGGCTATCTGCTCATTGAGGGATTTCAATGTCGCTGCGGCTGATGCATCTATCTGGTCGAGCAGCGAGTTTGTCTTGTTTTCCAGCGCCCCTTCTATTTGCTTTATTTGCTCTGTTACTACGGCGCGGCGCATATTATTTGCCTCCAGTGTGGATTGCATTTTTATGGCGCTCTGGGCGGCACTGAGCCGGCGTTCGGCAGCAGCCAGGCCACCTTGCTCATCCGTTTTCAGGTAGCTGATAATGTCGCTATCCGTATCTAACCCGTCGATGCCCGCGTACTGACCGCGTAGATCGGTATACTTTCGCTTCTTCTCTAGAGTTGACGCGAGTGTCTTGCGGCATTGTTTGAGACCACCTTCTATGGCGTCGGACTCTGATTTCGCCTTGCTTCTATCGTCTCTGAGGCTCCTGAGCTTGGGTGCCAGTTCCTCCTCTTGTTTGATCACGGGAGCCAATTCTCGGGTCGCTTTATCCTTTAGCTGACTCGCTTGTGCGCAGCTATCAAGAAACTGCTTCTTCAGGTCCTCGTGCAAGATGTGAAATTGTGTTGTCAGCGTTTGGAGTTTCTTCCACTCAGGTTGCAGCTTCCGCAAGGTCTTCAGGTGCGAGCGTTGCTCCTCCAGGCCTTCGTATTCCTCGGTTATGCGGGCAAGGTCTATCTGTATCTTATCGTCACTGCTTCCCGAAAGTGATTGGTCAATCAGTGTAGCGATCGCCAGTGGCAAATGGTCCTTGCTGACACCGAATACGAGGTTCAGTAAAGCGCGCAGGCTCTCAACATGGGCGTCTGTCGCTTTTCCGGGTATAGGAAACATGCAGAAACGAGTATCGGTGTTCGTCGGTGTCTCGCGGGTGTAGAGGGCATCTCTCAGGGCTGTGCGGGATGTGATACGGCTGCCACCCTTCAGTTTGAGCTTTGCCCAGACGTCCATGTAGGTACATTCCGTGGGATAACCCTGTCCTTCGTTCGCGGTTTCGTCTTCTTGCCAAAATATTGGCTCGATATCCTCGTAGGCTAACGGCACGAATATCCGGTCGTAAGAAAACATCTCACGTCCCTGGTGCAGCACTTGACAGTACGGCCCGGCGGTGTTTTCACCCTCAAGAATGATGAAAGACCGACTTGTCGGAAAGTAATGCTCAAAGGAGGCCTGGCCACTGTATGGCCCTTGTTTGCCCACGAAAGCGAATTTACGCTCCATGTCGTTAAGATTCACTTCCGGGAGCAGGAAGAACTTGATTGCCCGCAGCGTCGAACTCTTGCCGTGATTATTGTTGCCGGAGAGGGTTGCGCTGGTATCAATCGGGAAGGTGATATAGGCCGCCTGCGATGAATTGATAAACGCGATGCGCTTGAGGGTGTAACTGGCGCCCAGGTCCAGTCCATGGAGTTTGTTAGTCATTCAGGTATACCTCTTGTTCCAGACTCTTGCCGGCTTGAAGCAGGGTGCTGGCGAGCAAATTTATGGGGGGCGCGCAGCGCTGATATCGCACGAGCTTCTCGCGGTCTTTTTCTGTCAGGTGGCGGTGAGTCTTCCCAAGGAGGGCGGCCAGTTCCCTCGGCGCGACAAACTGTACCTCAACAGGATGCTCTAACATTAGACGCCGGAGCGACTCAAACATCTGAAATCCGCCGGAATCAATATCGAAGAAACAGTACACCGCTTCATAGTTGGCTAGCCAAGCGGCATTACAGGCCTTTGTGATGGCGTTCCCAGCGGCATAAGCGATATCGGTGGTGCTTTCTACCACCGCAACACCACAGACATCCCGCAGATAGGGAAACACCTTGTCGCGCGCCAGAAAGTTCTCAAGGTTCTCCACCAGTATCAATTCCGTTCCAGGCTGAGCCGGATAAGTCCACTGCCCATCGCTACTGCACTCAAATACGACAGGTTGATCGCTACCCGGGCACTTAACAATAACAAGGTTGCCGCTTACCGGGACTGCGTGGGACTTGCCGTGAATGGCAGCACTGGCCCTGTCCTTCATATCTGCCCAAACACCAAGGTGATCACCCAGCGCCTGGTAGCCCACCTGATCCAGTATTTCGACGAGATACCCACCCCCGTTGGCACGCAGGGCATGGAAGAGGCTATCTAGCGTAGTGGGCGTTACTCCCTGTTTAATGAGTATCTTGCGAAGCCTGGGCCAGTCACAAGGTGTATTGTTGTCGATCTCATAGAAGAGATCGCTTAATCGATTCACTGTCTATCTCCATTCACGAAACAGGGTAGGGGGCTTAGCTGTTCCTCGCGATCCTGTGTATCCATACATGTTCATTTATCGAGCAGGTTGTCCGCCGGGAAGAAAGGCTACCATTGACCGTGCCTCCAAAAAACCCCCTCTGGGAGTCTGATGCGGGCAGACAGTGCGGAACCGTGCAAAAACGCTCACGAATAATAAAGCCACATTATGATAGTCAGTATCGGGGGGCTGGCAACTATATTGGGGTAACGATAGGGGCGTAGTATGCTGCAGTGGATTCCAATAGCTGCGCTCCACCGCAACACGCTATGAGGCGCATCAATATGAAGAAAACGATACAGGTCGGCAACACGCAGGTGTTTCTCGAAGGCTCCGGCCCCAGCACTATCGTCATGCTGCATGGCTGGCCCGATACCCATGAGTCGTGGCGCCACCAGATAGACTTCTTTAAGGCGGGCTACGTTTGCGTCAGTTTCACCATGCCGGGTTTCTCCCCGGGTGACCGCAGTGATTATTCGGTTGGCGATGTGGTAGAGCGGATCAGGGAGATCGTCGATGCCGTGAGCCCCAATGACAAGGTCATCCTGCTCGCCCACGATTGGGGGTGTGTGTTCGGTTATGAATACGCGATGCGTTATTCAGACAGAGTCGAAAAAATGATCGGTATGGATGTTGGCGACGCAGACTCGCAGGAGTTGCAGCAGTCTCTTTCGATTGCAGGGAAGCTGATGCTATTCACGTATCAGATCATTCTGGCAATTAGTTTCATCGTGCCCAGAGCCCTGGGTACCGCCATGGCCAAAATGGTGGCCAGGGGTTTGCAGGCAAAGAGCAATAGGGAAAACATACATGCCGGCATGAGCATGCCCTACGCTATGCGATGGTTTGGCCGCAATGGTGGCCTCACAAACCTGCTACCGGTAGAGCCTCCCTTTCCGTTCTACTATGCCTACGCCACGCAGAAACCGATGATGTTCCACTCGCCGCAGTGGTTGCAGCGGCTGTTGCGAAACCCGGCCAATAAGGTACAGGCATTCGATTGCGCCCATTGGATTATGATCGACAAAGCGGATGAGTTTAACGCTGCGGCGGCAAAATGGTTGAGTGAGTCGTAAATAGTTGGTTGTACTCCCGCACGCGGTCAAGCAGCCGTGCGTAGTGTCTGGATAGATCGCCAATTTCATCCCGGGCTTTGCTGCGAGGAAAACTTTTTTGTGACCTACCCATCTGCACTGATGGCATTGTTCGCGGCGTGAGACAGTTTACGGATACGCCACGACAGTAAGCTGGCATAGCCCAACAACCCCAACGCGGCGATTGCCATGGCCGACAGGCTGTACGCCAGTAAACGGCTGAAGGCCCTGTCGGTAAGAGAGAGATAGGTCTCGCCGCTCTGGCGCACAATTACCGCACCCATAACACCGTCTTCATCGATGATAGGTGCAGCGACCGATTGTATCGTGCTGCCACTGGCGTTGGGGTCGTTGTATCGCTTGCTGGCCAATTCGCCTGAGAGCGCGCTGAGTATTTCTTCACCCTCAAGTTTTCTGGCGCGGGATGATTCGCGCGGTGCAGTCAGCGTGTCCTTTGCAAGAATGCTGCGGTAGATCAGCTGCAGTAACCAGAAGGTATTATCATTCGACACTTTGGCTTGTTCGTTTGTGGCCACGTCCGCGATTTGCCAACCGGCCTTGTCCACTACCTGGATACGATTTCCCTGCCGGTGGAAGGGCGCAAGTAGCGCTTGCAAGTTGGCAGCGCTGAAGATTAACCAGGGTGGGGCGGTGTTATCCAGCGGGCTGATGTTGCCCACAGGCTGTTGCGTGGTGCGATTGCGTTCCTTTCCTGTGTCTGCGAGATAGAGGCCCAGCCGGCCGCCCGTGTAGTCGAGGGGAATTTGCAGCTCGAGTGTATAACCGTCAACGGCATCCTGCCAATATCCCCGAATCTCCGCAGGTTCAATACCCCGCTCGCGCCGGTTGCCCGCTGTGGCCCTTACACTGCCGGGTGCTGTCGTCGCGATGACATAGTCCTGCCGTCGACCCTCTCGCCACAGGCGTATTACCAGGCGATCGCCGTTGGGTTCCCGTGATAACCGGGGGTTGTGATAGATCACCTCAGCGTCGTTCACTTTCAGCATCAGATAGAGGTACTTTTCGTCGGTCTGTGCCTGACAGGTGATGGACAGGGTAGTGTTTGAATTGAGGTTGCAGCGACTGCTTTTAACAGTTTCCCAGCCATCTGCGTAGCCATCTACATGCACTGTTTGATTCGTTGGGTAAGCGTACATGGACTCGCGCTCGTCCGCTGGCGCGTTACGGCGCGCGGCAATGGGGTACAACAGCTCTTCCTGTGTGCCCAATACCGTGGCAATAGCCTGGGCGGTGGCCCGCACGGATTGCTCTTGTTCGTAGCGCATGGCGCCTTCCGTCTCCCGGATAAACTGGCAGCCAGCCCACGGCAGTGACAGTAGCAGCAGGCTCACTATCAATAACTGGGTGCGTAGAGTCATGGCTTACTTCCCCGACCAGCGATAGCTGACGCCATAGACCGCTTCAATTTTTTCGAAGCCTTCATCGCGATTCATGAATTTTCGACGGATGCGATTGATATGAGAGGTGATGGTGTTGCCATCCTGAACAACCTCCGCGGCGTCCATCAGTTGCTGGCGTGATTTTATCTGGCCAGGGCGTCTGGCAAGTTCACGTAAAATTCGAAATTCTGTGAGTGTCATATCGATGGGCTCAGTGTTCCAGGTGACTGTCATGCGCTCCACATTCAGCGTGAGTGCGCCCTGTTGCAGTGTGTCCTCTTGCTGTTCCGGTGCGCGCAGTACCTTGGTGCGACGCAACAGGGCGACGAGGTGTGCCAGCACGTATTCCTGACTGATGTCCTTGGTCCAGTAATCGTCTGCCCTGAGTCGCAGGCCAGAAATCATATCCAGCTCCGAGTCCCGTGCCGTTACAAACACGATGGGCAGCTCCGGGCAACGGCTGCGTAAATCCCGGCATAAATCAAACCCGCCATGCATGTCATCGCCAAGGCCGATATCAATGATGGCAAGATCGGGCAGCTGTTGCCGGAAGGCGGCGCTGGCATTCGCCTGGTCACTATACAAGTAAACCTGAAAACCCCTGCGCTGAAGTGCATCGCGATAATTGGCGGCAATGGCGGGTTCATCCTCAACGATGGCGATAGGGTGCGGCATTCGTCACGTATCCTGACTCTCGTTGTGTGGGTGCCCATAGTTCCAAATAAAGGGACTGATCTCAATAGGCTGCCACAATTGGTCAGCATAAAGACATAGTCAGTCCCGTATTTGGCCATCTCGCTCTCGTTAAATAGTGCAAAACACATGGAGAGATCGAATGTCTTACAAATTGTTTATCTGGCACCGCTACGCTCAATGCACACGCCCGCGAGGCAGACCAGCGTCGCGGCTGTTAGTCCGTTGGTTGCCCGCCCTGATACTGGGCGGTCTATGGTTACTGCTATTGTCGGGTGCGCCCGCCGGCGCTGCCGCTTCGGAGGGGCTTGAGGGCGCGGGCCCAATGATGCCGGCAGCAGACATCTGCTGATGAAGGATGACGTGAGTGGCGGCTATATCCTGGCCTTGGTTCATCACAGTAAGGTCCACTTCGACATCAATAACATGATCGCAGTCGTGCAGGTGGAGCAGACGTTCCACAATGATACGGATCGTTACCTGGAAGGTGTCTACGCCTTTCCCCTGCCAGGCAATGCCGCGTTGGGACAGCTGCGCTCGCAGGACTATTTCAACATTATTGAATGCAATTCTTCTCACAGGGAGTTGTATCATGAGCCCTTACCCACCAATGCTCAGTTCACACAGCGAGCGCAGGAATTTGTCCAGCGGCTGGACGCGTCCGGCGGTACTGAAGTGCTGTCTGCCTTGCGTGCAGCGCTGTCTCGCCCGGCGGCAATAGACTTCAAGATTGACTGGGGCGCTAGCGTCGATGCCTGGCCCCAGCGTATACCGGATCTCTATCAGGGCGAAGTCCTGTTGGTGGTGGCGAGATTTGGAACTACGCTACCGCCGGAAGACATAACCGTGAGCGGCCGGGTAAACGAGTGGGCTTGGCAGCAGCAGTTGCAACTGACGAATGAGTTACAACCGGGCAATGCGAGTGTTCACTCTGGTGTGGCCAGTGTCTGGGCCAGACGTAAAATAGCGGGGTTGCTGGACCAAAATATAGCCGGTCGTGACGAGGCAGCAGTGTGTGCGGAGGTTCTGCCGTTGGCCCTGACGCACTAGCTGCTGAGTCCCTGCACCAGTTTTGTGGCGGTAGAAGAAATCATATCTCGCCTCGCAGGGGAATCGATCGACAGTTCGCTCGTCCCCAATACACGACCCAATGGACAGATCCCGCAGCACTTCGCTTATCCACGCACGGCCACCTCAGGTCCTGCCAAAATATGGTTTGGCGTCTTTTGCCTTTTCCTCGCCATGATCGTCCGGTTCCTTACAATGAAGGAGACAGATCATGTGCCATCCAAAGATAAGTAACCGGTGGGGGAGCAGCCTTCTACTGTGTCCTTTGCTTGTCGCAATATAGATAGGGTGGTGCTGCGATCATCAAGGCGAAGGCCCAGCTCGCACCTATTCTAATTGAAGTGGCCTGGATGGAGACCTTGTATTTGGAGGGTCGTGTGGTCAAACCCTGGCCTTCCAGTTTTTGGACGGAGTCTAGCGGCCAGTCTTCACGATAATCTTCGCGGAGATCACTGCCGCCGAAATTCGCGGGGCGTCTTTGAATTCCAGCAATGGAAGGCTCGATGAAAACTTGCAACTCAGATGT
>CAWWAG010000069.1:0-9190 GCA_963934845.1 uncultured Halioglobus sp.
TGATACCGCCTAGCTGCCTCCAGGTTTCGTGCTTGAGGATAGCCAGCAGCCAGAGCCGCCCGCGCAAGAGGCTCAGCAGCCGCAGGGTGATTCTATTGGCAAGAATGCACTTGACGTTTCTGCCTTGGTGACGTTATTGCCTTGGTATCTGCTGGCGCAAACTCAACACTGAGGCCTGTACCTGATACTGCAATTGCTTTGGCTCCTACTGCGGGTAGAAACCTAGCAAAACCCGCAGAAGTGGCGGCCGAATTCATGGGTTTCGGAAACGCGACCCCGGCAAATACCATGTCCGCTATCAGCTACACTATTGGTAGCTCGCCGCCCATTACTGTGAAACGGTCAGGCTGTTGATTTTGTCGCCCGCAAATGCAGCGCCAGATATAATACGAAAGGCTACAACCGCTCAAGGATTACGATTCAGTGCGCGGTACAGATATTTTCCAGGAATCTCTTTCCACAATAGTGCAGTTGGAATCGTTTGGCCCTGCGGATCACCCGTTGAGGCCCATCAAAGCACTCGTTGATGAAGCGATGAAAAACTTCAATTGGCTGAAAAATCTTGCTGTAGCTTTGAATTTAGACTATCAATTAAGATTTCAAAAAACGTCAGATCATAAATTAACTTTTGTTATCCATGCGATTTCGGGTTTTGAGTACGGTAATCGTGGACTGACCATGTTTGCGCAAGCCATACCCAAACAGTATAAGATTGCAGGAGATGATTTTGAACGATACCAACTCGCACCATACACACCCCATTAGTACGTCACCAGAAGGATCATGCCATGTGGAAATACACCGGGGAGCAGCGTCCTGACTTCGCTGACGAGCCAAGCGCCGGCCAAGAGTCGGTTTGGGATTATCCGCGGCCACCAGCGATGGTGACAACTGATGCCACGGTGGAGGTATGGGCGGGAACTCAGCGGCTGGCCAGGTCCAGCGCCTGCCTGCGTGTATTGGAAACTGCCAGTCCGCCGACTTACTATCTCCCAGAACAGGACGTCGATTGGACACTTCTGGTGCGCACAACCGGCAGCAGCTTTTGCGAGTGGAAAGGCTTAGCGGCCTACTGGACATTGGTATCACAACCCGCTGCGAGTGCCGTGGCGTGGCGTTACGAGCGTCCGTGCGAGCGCTTCGAGGCGATCGATGGCTATATTTCCTTTTACCCCGGTCGCGTCGACTGCTTTGTTAACAGTGAGCAGGTGAAACCGCAGCCAGGCATGTTTTATGGCGGCTGGGTAACGCAGGATATCACCGGACCCTTCAAGGGCAAGCCTGGGACCGGTGATTGGTAGTGTAGCGACGGAAATACCTGCAATGGTATCTCCAACCTAATTAACAACAACTGGGAACTGACGGACTATTTTATTTTTCCACGAAAAGTATGAGCGCAGGGCGAATAATTGTGACAAATTGGACACAGGATTGGTGTTAATAACCTGCTCGTTGTCATGGTGCGGCAATTATAAAGCGCCAGCCCGCGAGTTTAAGTAAAAGTGGATGATGCTTGAGAATCAAACATCATCCTCGATAGACTTTAGGAGTTGGGCATGATTATTGCGTCGATTACATGGATAACGCCGTTTGATGCTTCAATATCCGTTGCAATGACGTTGGCGCCATCAACCATGACGCCTTCGTCCGTTGCGGTGATCGAGATTGTGTCACCCTCGAGACTGGTAGCCTCAGTCAGCGTTACCACATCAGCCGCCATAACCGTGCCAGACACAACGTGATAGGTCAGAATCGCCACGAGTTTGTCTTTGTTCTCAGGTATTAACAGCATCTCCAATGTTCCCTCGGGCAATTGCGCGAAAGCTTCGTTGGTGGGTGCAAACACAGTGAAAGGGCCGTCACCTGACAACGCCTCAACCAGACCAGCCGCTTGCAGTGCAGCAACGAGCGTGGAGAAATCTGGGTTCCCAACAGCAATATCGACCACAGTAGCTTTGGCCATTGGTTCACCAGCTTCATGGTGGGCGGCATGTTCACCAGCTTCATGGTGGGCGGCATTCGCGACGGTAGCGCCCAGCATTGCGGCGCACAGCGCTGCGATTACAAACAACTTTCGTGTAATAGTCATATTAGTGCCTCGTGGGTTAGTTTGAGGAGCCAAAATAATAAGCCCTGAGTCGTATACGCAACGCCTCAAAGGTTAGATCAGATGTCGGCGTACAAACCTGCGATAGGTACTGACGACTTAATCGGTCGAATTCGCTAGAATCGCTCCATGAATACCTACAAGCTTCACCGGTTTCCGCCCGGTATCATCAGTTAAACCGTCTGGCTCTGCTATCGCTTCAACTTGAGTCATCGAGATAGTGAAACAGTAGTATCGAGGCTTTGGCGATACCTTCTATATCGTTGAAGTTTTCGTGAAGATCAACGGTAAGCTGCACTACCTGTGGCGAGCAGTGGACCAGGATGGCGAAGTGGCTGATGTGTATCTTCAGGACAAAACTCAATTTTCCACGGCCCACGAAAGTTACTTGTCAGAACCCTCACGTGTTACGTATAGTGCGCGCATGCTTAAGTTGTCGTGCCCATTGACTGCAATTGTCTGCCTCTGTCTGCTAGCCATGCAGCTCAGTGGTTTGCACTTGCATATCGATACTGTCAATAAAGATACTGGATTGCACGGAACTCATACGCATCAACTGATATCTTCTGATCACGACCACAACGCGGAAGTTGACGTTCAGTTGCTAGAGCAATACAGCAGCAGTGTCTCGAAACTTATCCCCGTGATTAGCCAAGTGATCTTACTGGTTACAGCATTGTGGATAGTACGTCCGCTGTGGTCACCATCAATCACACCAGAAAAAGCGCGCATTCGTCTCCGTTGGCGACCGCCCCTTCGCGCACCACCCATCTCTCTGTAACCCAACCAGTGGCCGTTTTTATAGGCAGCGCGTGCTGCTTGTAGATCTGTTCCTACAGAGAATGCGCTTTAAAGGCGCGATGGGAGATATGTATATGTGGGTATCGCTCACAAAGGTGATCGGTGCGTGGTTTTTCCTGGTCATTACCAGTGTCATGTGCCTGACAGAATCGGTATTGGCAAGCGAAAACGCCACCATCGACATGGAAGAGGCCATCACGAGAACGCTTGCACGCAGTCCGGCTTTGCTAGCATTTGGCTACCAGCTTGAGGTGCAGCAGGCACGAGTGACGCAGTCCCAACTTCGGCCTAACCCTGAGTTGGGTGTCCTGGTTGAAAACGTTCTCGGTACAGGTGAATACGAGGGTACCGATGGTTCCGAAACAACGCTTAGCATAGGGTGGGTGTTAGAGCGCGGGAAGCTGGAGTCTCGCGTAGCAACAGCACGTGCTGGTGTGTCTTTGTTTGAATCAGAAGCAGAGGTACACAGACTGGATGCAATCGCACAGACCGCTCGCTTATTCCTCGTTAGCCTGGCGAATCAGGAACGAGTGGTTCAAATGCAGCAGGCGGTAACTCTCTCGAAGCAAACTGTGGACATCGTGAAGACGCGTGTTAATACCGGTCGGACACCCGATGCTGACCTGGCGCGAGCCGAAGCACAACTTGCGCGTATACAACTTGAGAGAGAGGATCTTGAGCATGAGCTATTAACCTCAAATTATAGGCTGTCGACGCAATGGGGTGACTTTGAACCAGATTTCTCAAAGGTCACAGGCGATCTTCGGCAGTTGCCTATGCCAGTCGACTTCTCTAGCCTTCTTGCCCAAGTCGATCAAAACCCGAGTCTTTCGAGCTATGTGACCCACCGGCGATTACGCGAAGCAGAGTTGCATCTTGCTGAGACTGAAGCGAAACCCAGCTGGCAAATAAGTGCGGGAGTTCGTCGCCTTGAGTTAACGAACGATAATGCTTTCGTCGCCGAGATCAACATCCCACTGGCTTCACGAAACCAGAACCAGGGGCGTATCGCAGAAGCCCGTGCCAACATCGCACTGTCTGATGCCAATCAAGCAGCCACACGATTGCAAATAGAGACTCAGATGTTCGCGGTTTATCAGGCGTTACAACATAGCCTGCACCAGAGTCAGACGCTACGAGAGGAGGTGTTGCCGCGAGTCGAGAAGGCCCTAGCTGATACCCAGCGAGCCTATGAGTCGGGTCGATACGACTACTCGGTGCTGCAATTGCTTCAAGGTGAGGTTCTGGAGACACGCACGGCGCTAGTAGAAACAAGTATCGAAGCCCACGCACATCGAATAGAAATTGAGCGACTGACTGGCACAGCTATGCCGTCTTTATTCAATCAACCATGAGGTTTGGCATGAATAACTTCCAGTACAAAATATTGTCTACGGTTCTGATATTGGGGCTTGTAGGTTGCGATGGTGCAAGCAATCACCAAGGTGAGCATGCGCATAGCGACCACGGAGATGCTGCTGAAGCAGAGCCAACGAAAGGACCACACGGTGGACGACTCTTGATTGACGGTAATTTCGCGTTAGAACTGGCTATTTATGAAACAGGCGTACCACCTGAATTTCGTGTTTGGGTGACTAAAGAAGATACGCCCATTTCACCGGCGGATGTGCAGGTGCGTGCAACGTTAACTCGACTCGGAAGTGTTATTGATGAAATTAACTTTGCCCAAGAGGGGGATTTCCTGCGTGGTGATACCGTAATTTATGAACCACATTCCTTCGTGGTCGCCATCGAAGTCAATCATCTAGGGACAGTTCATCGCTGGCAGTACGACAACTTTGAAGGTCGTACATTAATTGGATCTGATATAGCTGAGGCGTTTGGACTTGAAACCGAGTTAGCTGGCCCCGCCACAATTGAGGAAACAGTGACTGTTTATGGGCGAATCGTTCCTATCACAGAGCAGGTTTGCGAGGTTAGTGCTCGTTTCGATGGTGTAATCGAATCCATGAATGTTTCAGTGGGTCAGAATGTCAGGCAGGGGCAAACCGTTGCGATGATAGAGAGTAATGAAAGCCTTAAGAGTTATCCCGTCTCGGCGCCGATAAAGGGTGTCGTCACTGAGCGTGCAGCAAATCCCGGTGAACAAACCAATGGGCGACGACTTTTCACCATCATGGACACCACGTCTGTTTGGGCGGAACTTGCAGTATTCCCTGCGGACCTGGCGCGTGTTCAAAACGGTGTTCCCGTCTCTGTGAAGGCAGTCGATGGAGAGCTCCTGCGTAGTGGTGTAGTGAGCTGGCTCAATGCATCTGCCGAGTCTAATCAGTCTGTGCTGGCCCGTGTGGTGTTGGACAACATAGATGGCGCATTCGTCCCGGGCTCGTATGTGACCGGCGAGATTCGGGTGGCCGAGTACGCAGTGCCGCTTGCTGTCAAACGTACGGCGCTCCAAAGCTTTCGTGACTTTACTGTTGTATATACACAAATCGAGGATGAGTATGAAGTACGCATGCTTGAGCTCGGTCGACAGGACGGAGAGTGGGTCGAGGTGCTTGGCGGGTTAGATCCGGGAATGCGCTATGTGACTGAAAATAGCTATCTCGTAAAAGCCGACATCGAAAAGTCTGGCGCATCTCACGATCACTAAGGACACGTTTATGTTGGAATACATCATCAAACTGTCGCTCGCGCGACGCGGCCTGGTTGTGTTTGGTGTCATGCTCGTGATCGGACTTGGGTTATGGAACTTCACGCGCCTGCCAATTGATGCAGTGCCGGATATCACCAATATTCAAGTTGTGGTTAACACCGAGGCGCCCGGGTATACGCCGTTAGAAGTTGAGCAGCGCGTGACCTTTCCTCTGGAAAACGCAATGGCGGGTATCCCGCAGCTTGCATACACACGCTCGGTTTCTCGTTACAGCCTGTCACAGGTAACGGTGGTGTTCGAGGAGGGCACCGATATCTACTTTGCTCGTCAGCAAGTGGCAGAGAGGATGAATGCCGCAAAAGCAGCGCTTCCTCCATCTCTAGAGCCCACTTTGGGCCCCATTGCTACCGGGCTCGGTGAAATCTTCATGTTCACAGTCAATGCGCAGCCGGGTGCCCTCAATGCTGATGGTGAGCCTGTCACATCTACCGACTTGCGCTCGGCACATGACTGGATTATCCGTCCACAGCTACTTCGTGTACCTGGAGTGGTTGAAGTTAACCCTATTGGCGGATTCAAGAAGGAGATATTAATTGCTCCGGAACCGGCAAAGCTTCTCGCGTATGGCATTACCTATGTTGATGTTGTGAACGCACTAGAGCGGAACAACTCGAATCGCGGGGCAGGATTCATCGAGCACAATGGCGCGCAGTGGCTCATGCGGATACCCGGACAAGCTATCGAGATCGCTGATTTGGGGTTGGTCGTTATTCAGGAAACGAACGGTGTCCCCATTCGCGTGCGCGACGTCGCCAGTGTTGGCTTGGGTCAAGAGCTGCGATCTGGGGCTGCTACGCAAGACGGTCACGAAGTCGTCATGAGCACAGTATTCATGCTGATCGGCGAGAACAGCCGCACAGTAGCCAGTGCTGTATCTGACAAGCTCGAGGACATCCAGGCCAGTCTTCCACCCGGCATCGACGCAACAGCAGTCTATGACCGGACAGGGTTAGTCGAAAAGACCCTGGAAACGATAAAAAAGAACCTTCTTGAAGGAGCTTTATTGGTGATTGTCGTCCTCTTTATCTTCTTGGGAGATATCCGTGCTGCGCTGCTAACAGCTGCGGTTATTCCAGTTGCCATGCTGATGACCATCACGGGTATGGTCCAAACGGAAGTCAGTGCAAATCTTATGAGTCTTGGGGCTCTAGATTTTGGTCTCATCGTTGATGGTGCTGTCATTATTGTCGAAAACTGTCTGCGACGATTGAGCCAGCAGGGCAAACGACTCATGTCTCTACCGGAGCGACTGGAGGTTGTCTACTCTGCCACCCATGAAGTGATGCGACCGGCACTGTTCGGTGTCTTCATTATCACTGTCGTCTACATTCCAATTCTTGCTCTCACGGGTATTGAGGGAAAGATGTTCCATCCGATGGCCATCACGGTGATTATCGCCTTGGTAAGCGCGATGATTCTGTCAGTAACCTTTGTTCCTGTCGGTGTAGCTTTGCTATTCAAGAAGCCTATTGAGGAAAAGGACAATGTGATAATTCGTAGTGCACGTTCACTTTACCGACCGGTATTGATTGCCTCACTGCGTATGCGTTGGCTGGTGATTAGTCTAGCGGCGGTTTTCGTGGTCGTCTGTCTTGGGTTTACGACACGGCTGGGTACTGAATTTGTTCCCAACCTCGATGAAGGCGACATTGCGATGCATGCCTTGCGAATTCCCGGCACTTCTCTGGAGCAGGCGGTGAAGATGCAGGAGCAGTTGGAAGCCGAAATTAGAAAGCTTCCAGAAGTTGAACGCGTCTTTGCTAAAATTGGTACCGCTGAAGTCGCAACGGATGCTGTGCCACCTAGCGTGGCCGACAATTTTATTATTCTCAAGCCACGCGATGAATGGCCTGATCCTCGAAAGCCAAAGACACAAATCATACAAGAGCTGGAAGAACGGGTAACACCAATACCCGGGAACCGTTATGAGTTCCTACAGCCAATCCAAATGCGTTTCAACGAACTGATAGCCGGGGTGAGGGCAGAGCTTGCGATAAAGGTGTTTGGTGACGATTTTGATGTACTAATTGAACTTGGTAGCAATATTCAGGAGGCGCTTGAGCAAGTGGCGGGTGCGGCGGATGTGGCTGTCGAACAAGCGACCGGGTTGCCAGTGTTGACCATTATGCCTGACCGAGAGGCGCTCGCACGCTACGGTATCAGTATCGCAGAACTGCAAGAAATCGTCGCGACAGCACTCGGTGGGACAGTCGCTGGTCAGTTCTATGCTGGTGACCAGCGTGTTGATATTGTTGTACGACTGCCAGAGCGTTTACGTGCTAATCCGGACAGTTTACGGAGCCTCCCTGTACCACTCGATAATGGAGATTTCGTGCTACTAAATGAGCTTGTAACGACAGAGCTCGTAATTGGTTACAATCAAATCAATCGTGAGAATGGTAAGCGCCGAATGGTCGTTACCACAAACGTCCGTGGTCGCGATCTTGGTTCGTTTGTGAGTGACGTGCAAGAAACTATTTCGCAGCAGGTAGATATTCCATCAGGATATTGGATAGAGTACGGCGGCACCTATCAGAATCTTAAGTCCGCAGCCACTCGTTTGAGTATTGTTGTTCCTGTAACACTGTTACTCATTTTTGGTTTACTGGTAATGGCACTAGGTTCTTTCCGTGATGCAGGAGTTATTTTTTCGGGAGTCCCTTTGGCGCTCACCGGCGGCATCGTCGCGTTGTTGGTCACAGATATTCCGTTCTCGATTTCTGCCGCCGTTGGGTTTATAGCGCTATCAGGTATTGCAGTTCTGAATGGGCTGGTAATGGTGTCGTTCATACGAGAGCTGCGTGCGCACGGATACACATTGGAGGATGGCATTATCGAGGGAGCATTAACTCGGCTTCGTCCGGTTCTAATGACTGCTCTGGTAGCGTCTTTGGGTTTTGTTCCGATGGCGCTGAATACTGGAATAGGATCGGAAGTGCAGCGACCGTTGGCGACTGTTGTCATTGGCGGGATTATATCCGCAACATTACTGACGCTGATCGTACTCCCAGCGCTTTATCGATTGGTGCATTATCGCGATGAAAATGTTGTTCGGTGTTGATGACTACTTAAAACTGACTCAGCGTAAGTAGCCGAAGGTCAAAAAGGCGTTCTCCCGGGTATTGATGGCTTCGAGTTTTCCGTCATTGGCCTAGACTGCCTAAGTATAGGCGGTATAAAACTTCTGCGTCACGGTTGAGTCATTGGAAATAAAAGTAGTATCACCACGCTTAATATACCCGGCCTGATGCTTCCTACTTGCGATTTTGCGAAGGTTGTAAAGTCGCCCAGAGCGGCCATCGTAGGTATTTTTGTAGAACACTCTATTTTCCCGCCATGGTTGACTCACGGAGAAACCCGGATGTACAGGCGCTCTACAAGAACCAGCAGTCGTATCAGCCGCAGGTCTCTCTGAAGTAGGTAGTTTCTCCAGAGCCACCCTATCTAGATTGGGTAGGCCTGGTCAAACGGGAAACGAACATGGGAGCGCAGAGCGCTGGTGCCACCTTGGCAGAAAGGGTCGAGGGCCGCTCTATTGTCAAATGATAGTGCAATGGCGCGAGTACTGGTTGTAAAGCTAGATGTAAAGCTAGATGGTATTTATA
>CAWWAG010000070.1:0-8846 GCA_963934845.1 uncultured Halioglobus sp.
CGTCGGACGGTTTACCGATACCGGCCTGGGTTACCGCATCTATCGGATTAACTAGACGGCGCGGCGAAAGCGCAGCTTGAGTGCCGCATTCTCAACAACACGCAAATGGTGCCCGGTGGCGGGCCGGTCCATGTTCATGGCGACGGGCTGCATGATCACCACGCTGATATCGTGCGGTTTCATCTCCTGGTACAGCGCCTCGCTGAACGCTTCCAGCGCGAACTTGGCGGAAGTATAAGCGCTCATGGATGGCACCGCGAGCAACCCGCCCAGGGAACTCATGTTCACGATAGTGCCACCGCCGTGACCCTGCATCACCGGCACCACGCGCTTGCACAGGCGCATCACGCCAAAGACATTGGTGTCGTAGAGAGCGCTGACCTCGTCCACTGTCGCCTCCTCAACGGAACCGATGAACATCTCATTGACGCAGTTAATCAACACATCGATGCGGCCCTCCTTCGCGACCAGGGCGTCGGCGCAAGCGGCGACCGAGTCGTCGCTGCTGACATCAACCTGTAACAGCGGGAACGGAAAGTCCGCCTCCCGGCCCTCGGGCTTACGCGTCGTGCCATACACCGTCATGCCGTTGTCCACCAGCATGCGCCCCAGCACTTCACCGAGACCGCCGGTGACACCCGTGATCAGAACCACCATGTTATTCACCTTCCTGTTCATTGATTAAGCCGAGCATCTGCCAGGCCTGCGATAGCGTGTCGGCGGCACTCTCCCGATCAAAGGCTGCCATACAAAAATGGTCCGGGCGCAAAAGTACAAGATTGGCCTCGCTCTGGCCGAATAACTCCGCCAGATGGGAACCCGCCGGAATAGACAGGCCCGCACTGTTGCCACGATCATCCAGGCCGACGAGCTTGATACCCTCCTCGCGCCATTGCTTTGCCAGCTCCGCACCGAGCTCTTCCTCGGGTTGGCAGTTGTAACCGAGAATGGCAAAGCCCTCCCCAAGGTGTTCATCCAGCAACGCTTGGTTGCCGGCGCTGTCGGTGACCGTCGGCTGGCTGATCATCCTGCCGACAAGGTATTCGCCCCCGAGACCCACGGCGAAGCCTTCCTGGAAGTAGCGATCCAGCAGGGCCTTGAATACACTGCCGACAAAATTGTCCATCTGCGCCGGGTCCTTCTTCAGCTCCGCGAAGCCCGCATCCCGGGCCGCCGCTGCTTCCGGATCCGTGGGCTGTATCTGCTTACCCAGGTTGACCGCCACGTCGATGAGTTCCTTGGCGTGGTTCCAGCGCTCCGGTCCATAGCTTTCCAGCAGTTGCGCTGGCGTATTGCAGGTGAGTACCGCCGCCAGTTTCCAACCGAGGTTGGTGGCGTCGCGGATACCGCTGTTGAGCCCCTGGCCGGCAAAGGGCGGCGTCATGTGCGCCGCGTCACCCGCCAGAAAAACCCGGCCCTGCTGGAAGCGTTCGGCAATGATGGCGTGAAAGTCGTACACTCGCCGCCGGTAAATATCGATTTTGTTGACATCGATGTGTGGCGACAGCAGTGCGTGGATGGTGCCATCCTCAAGGAATTGCTCGCGATCATCCCCGGGTAGCAGCATCCACTCCCAGCGACGGTTGTTGTGCGGGGTCTGCACAAACATACCCGGACGTACCGGGTCGCAGAAAAAACGGTATTTGCGCAGGCCGTCGTATTCCTCTTCCACGGTATCGATCACCAGCCAGGGTTGCGGGTTGGACACGCCCTGCATACTGATGCCCAGCAAACTGCGCACAGTGGAGCGGCCACCGTCGCAACCCACCAGATAGCTGGCCTCGATGCGGGTCTTGCCGCCATCGGGTGTCTGTACCTCCGCCACGACCCCATCGCTGCCCTGTTCAAAACCGAGCAGTGTATGCTCGTAGCACAGCCTCGCCTGTGGGTAACGATCCAGCTCGGCGGCCAGCTTCTTCACCAGGTTGGGCTGGTTGAAACCCGCCAGTTGGGTGTAGCCCAGTGGGCCGGGTTGATCGTCCTCGATGGCAAACAACAGTTCCCCCTCACCGTTGAAGTACTCACCGGTCAGTCCGTGCATCAGGTCTTCTTCCAGCACCTCCATCAAGTCCAGGGCCTGCAGGGACCGCAGTGATTCCGGGTCCAACACCACCGCCCGGGGTTCATCGGACAAGCTGGCGGCACTTTCAATCACCAGGGTCGGCACGTTTGCTCTGGCGAGCCTATGGGCAAGGATCAGGCCGACCGGGCCCGCGCCAACGATGAGCACAGAGTTGTTGTCGTTAGTCATACTGTCTTTCCTGTTGCTGTCAGTGCGCCGAAAAACGCCGGGTGATCTTTTTTATGGGCACGGATGCGCTCCGAAGCCCGGTCGACAATGGGCAGGCGGTACTCGCTGATACCCGCGTAGCCGGGCCGCTGCTGCAGCCTCGTCCAGTAGGCATACAGTGTCGGCCGCAACTTGGGGCCGACCAGCGAATCGAGCCAGTCTGCTTCGACCAGTCGTTCGAAAATCACCATCCAACTCACATCGGCCAGTGTGAAGTGTGACCCGCCTATCCACGGCCCTTCACCGACTTGTACCTGCAGGGCATCCAGGTGAGAACCCATGGCGGCATAGCCCCTGCTAGTTTGTTTCACCAACGGCGGCATACCGGCCAGCCCGCCGAGGCCGCGCAGCTTGAGCATCAGGAACAGTACGGGGCGGAACTTGATACGGTGGAACAACAGACCATCCAACAGCTTGCGATAGGGAATTTCCTCCATACCCGAACAGAACAGCGGCACAGTGAGCACCGCCACACAGTTGGCGGCACTGTCGGCTAACCCCGCCGCCGGGTCTTCACCTTTCAGGGAGGCGCGGTCCATCCATTTGTCCATCTCAGCGCGCTGGGCCGGGTCCTGTGGAATCAGGGTGGATGCACCGGTCACCTGTTCGGCGCAGTAAGTAATGATGTCGTGGGACTCATAAACCGGGTGGCCGTTGTGCACCAGTACCGGCAGCAAACCCGCCGGGTTCACGGCGAGAAAATGGCGACTCACCACCTCGTAGGATCCGGTTTCAATCAGGTCGATGTGGTGCTCGGCAAAAGGCACCCCCAGTTCCTTCAGGCATACACGAACCTTCTTGGAACACAGTGACAGGCCATTGTGGTAAAGCTCGTACTCCTGCTGGTGGGGGAGCATGATATCCCGGTGCAGCCCCCCCGCCATGGCATGGGTCTTGCGCTGGCGCTTTTCCCACAGGTACCAGGCCAGAGTCACCATAAGTAGAAACACAAACAGCTTTAACACGGCAGTATTCTCCAGAGCGCGAGGACCTTCCTTTTCAGCGAATTAATGTGCCTTTTATTTGTATTCATACATATTTTAATGGAAGCGTTTTAAGCCCTTCAAAGCCCAAATCAACCGCGGCCTATTCCCGGTGACCGAGCAATGCAGTGACCATCATCTCGGCGTGGGCATCCACCACGCTGTCCTCATGGGCGTCCTCGCCAAACAACAGCTGGCATTCCGGGGCGTGGGAAAAAATCAGCGAACTGCCGCCGGCAAGCAGGTAATACCAGTGCATAAAGTCCCGCTCGGTAAAGCCCAGCGCCTCGGTCACCGCCACGCGCAGGCCGTGGGCCTGTGAAGAGATATGATGATCAACCAGGTAGCGAATGCGCCAACTGTCGTGGCGCGCCTCCTGGCTCAGCAGTCGACTCAACTCAGGGTGCCTGGAGCTGAATCGTACGTAAAACCTTACAATATAAGCGACTTTCTCCCTCGCTGACAAATCGTCCAGTAATTCCATTCGCGGATTCAACTGGTCCTGCAACTGGTTGAAGGTGGTGTCTGCCATCGCCTTCCACAGGCTTTCCTTGTCCTTGAAGTGATAGCCCAGCAGTCCGCGTTGAACCCCGGCCTCGTTTTCAAGATCGCGGATCGACACGCCCTCGAAACCGTTTTCGGTGAACAGACGAGTGGCCGCTTCCAGCAGTTTGGCCCGGGTGACCCCGGTACGCTGCTGGGTACGACGGGCGGGCTTGTGCTTGCCTCCCTCACCCTTTTTCATCACTGAATCGCTGCTGCTCATGAGCATCCCAATCGATTGTCGTTGCCTGGCAGTATAGCGACGCTCTCAATCACGAATCAAGTATTTTTGTTGACTTACATATTTTTATCACTATTATTTGCACTTCTGCTAATTTATTAAGGGTTGCCCCATGCGACTGATCAGTTTTATCAAAGACGACACGGCCAGCTATGGCATTCTGGATGGCGAGGCCATCACCGACCTGGGCGCCCGCCTGGGCCAGGACTACCCCGACCTGAAAGCCTTGCTGGACGGCGGCCTCGACGCGGCGCGCGCGGTGGAGACGGTCGAAGACTTCCGATTGCAGGATGTGGAGTTGCTGCCACCGATTCCCAACCCCGGCGTGATCTGGTGCGCTGGCATGAACACCCACTCCCACTTCGAGGAGGCCAAGGATCACATGGGCCTGACCGAGGAACCGAAGGCACCCCTGTTTTTTCTGCGCGCCACCGCGACGCTGGTCGGTTCAGGCCAGGATCTGGAGAAGCCATTAAAGGAACCGGCTTTCGATTACGAGGGCGAGATCGCGGTAATCATTGGCAAGCCCTGCCGCAATGTCAGCGAAGAAGACGCCCTGGACTATGTCGCAGGTTACAGCTGCTTCAACGACGGCTCGGCGCGCTTTTTCCAGATCAGCAGCAACCAGCTGACGGCGGGGAAAAATGCCTGGCGCAGCGGTGGCTTTGGACCCTGTCTGGCCACCGCTGACAGCGTTGATCTGGCCACCATGACCCTGCAGTGCCGGGTCAACGGCGAGCTCCGCCAAACCATGCCCTTGGACGACCTGATTTTTTCCTTCGCACAACTGATTTCGTATATCTCCGATATCTACCCGCTGCAGCCCGGCGACGTGATTGTCACTGGCGCTGCCGAGGGCGTGGGCGCGCTGCGCGATCCCAAAATATTCCTCGCGCCCGGTGACTCCATCGAGGTGGAAGTCAATGGTATCGGTACGCTGGTCAACGGTGTGCGCGAACAGGTGCTGTGATCAATACTCACCTGAACTTTCTATAGGAGATTGGTATGAGCGCAGGCAACCACTACATAGGCGCGCAAGACGCCGACGCCAGCAGCAACGCCGGGAACAAACCCCTGGAGCGCCCGCAACCGTTGTTCAAGATCGACGAACTGGCCTATGTGCTGTTCGAGCGCCCTGACATCGACAAGCAGCGCGTTTTTTTGGAGGATTTTGGCATGCGCGTGGCCCAGGCCAGTGACGATACCATCTACCTGCGTGGACACGGCCCCTCCCCCTGGTTTTACGCGGTAACAAAAGGCGAGAAGGCGCGCTACCTCGGCGCTGGATACACCGTCAGCTCCACGGCGGTACTGCAGGACATCGCCGCCCATCACGGTGTGAAGATTGAATCTATCGATGCCCCCGGCGGTGGCCAGCGCGTGCGCCTGCGCGACCCCGATCGCTTCATCGTGGACTTTGTCTGCGAGCGTCAGCCGGTAGAGCGTATTCCCAGTCGCGACACCGTGTTCACCGCGAACACCCCTACCCACAAAGTACGCATCAACGCCGGCGTGCGATCCTCCGCCGAACCCAGCCCGCTGGAGAAACTGGGCCACCTGGTGATGACGGTCAGAAACTTCCACAAATCGACGCAGTGGTACATGGAAAATCTCGGATTGATTCCCACGGATGTACAGTGCGTGGACGACGGAACACCGGTGATGGCATTTATGCGCTGTGACCGCGGACAAACGCCAGCGGACCATCACTCGGTGGTAGTGGTGCAGCACATCGCACCGGCGCTGATGCACACCGCCTATGAAACCCTGGACATCGACAGCATTGGCCAGGGCGCCCAGTTTCTGCAGTGGAAGGGCTGGAAGCACCACTGGGGTATTGGCCGCCACATCCTGGGCAGCCAGCTCTTTGACTACTGGCTGGATCCCTACGGCGTGGAGATGGAGCACTATGCAGACGGCGATGTATTTACCGCGGACCAACCCACGCAATACCACCCTCTGGATTCTGGCGGCATTTACAGTTGGGGGGATGACCTGCCACCGGCACCAAAGCCGAGCCCGTGGATGATTCTCAAGCTGGTACTGAGCGGCAAGGCCAAAAAGCTGCCTCCCGTGCTGGGTAAAATGCGCAAGGCAATGTCAGGCCCCGCACGTCCCTGGATCAAATGATCGAGACTGAAATTCTGTTACCCGGCCACTCGACCTCTGTATTGACTGTCCTTCGCGGGGCGCTGGCACGGCTGTTGACGCGGGTCGGCGTGGGGTCGCTAGTGCTGGTGATGGTGCACGCCGCACCGGCAAGTGCTCGCCCCAATGTAATGATCATTATCGCCGACGACCTGGGCTGGAAAGATGTCGGCTATAACGGTAGCGAGATCAGCACACCCAACATTGACAGGCTGGCCACAGACGGCATCGAACTGCAGCGCTACTACAGCCAACCCACCTGCAGCCCGACACGCGCAAGCCTGATGACCGGACTGTCTGCTCCGCGAACGGGCGTACTGCAGCCGATCGATAAAAACCTGCAATCCGGACTACCACGATCACTCAAACTGATGCCGGAATATTTTCAGGACGCCGGATACCGCACCGCCCTGATGGGCAAGTGGCATCTGGGCCATGCCTTTGCCGACCAATTGCCGAACGCCCGGGGCTTTGATACTTCCTACGGCAATCTACTGGGCGGTATCGGCTACTGGGATCATGTGCACGGCGGCGGACTGGACTGGCACCGGGATGGGCAGACGCTGCGCGAGGAAGGTTATGTCACTCACCTGCTCTCCCGCGAGATCACTTCCTATCTGTCGGATGCCGAATCATCAACCCCGTTTTTTCTGGTGGCGAGCTTTACCGCGCCCCATAAACCCAACGAGGCGCCCGCCGACACTGTGCAGCGCTATCGCCAACTCGACAATCCCCAACGCCGCACCCACGCTGCCATGGTGGATGAACTCGACCAGGCCATTGGACAGGTGCTCCAGGCGCTGGAGGATGCCCGCCTCAGCGACAATACGCTGGTGTGGTTTATCAGCGACAACGGCGGCCTGCTGCCCGGTGCCATATTCCCGCAGCTTCAACCGGTCCTTGAAAGGCTATCCCAGTGGTTTCCTCCACCCTGGAACACCGACACGTTTGAGTTCATGCGCTCCAATATCATGGACGGCGGCTCTGACAACGGGCCTTTTCGCAGGGGCAAGGGCTCGATCTATGAGGGCGGCATACGGGTTCCCTCGGCCATCTACTGGCCCGGCACCATCGCCGCGCAAACCCTGGATCAGCGCGTTACCGTGCAGGACGTCATGCCGACGGTGTTACAGGCCGCAGGTATCACGTTGCCGGGGAGCACGACACTGGACGGCAGCAGTCGATGGCAAGCAGTGGTAACAGGCGAGCCCTTTGACCCCACCGACTTTGTCGCCAACGGCTTTGACGGACAGGCCTACTTGCAAGGCGACTGGAAGCTGGTGGTACGGGACACCGGCGACGAGGAGTTGTACCAGCTGGATAACGACCCAATAGAAGCCCACAATGTGATCGACCAGAACGCTGCAATCACCAGCGAACTACGAGAAAAACTCAAACGCCATCCAAGGGGTGAGAGCATTCACCACAATTCCATGCTCGATATTGTGCTGGACCCGGATACCTTTGGCGGACAGGAAGTGCAACAGCCCTGGGCGGATGCGGTGAGAAGTCCGGATATGCGGTGATAGCAGTGTAGCGCTCCGCCGGTGCCGACAACTTACACGGAGACTTCCTGCTTGTTGAGTAATTCACTGGCCGCAGCGTATAACCGTGCATTCAATGCATTGAGCTCCCGGAGCTAAGTATAGGACAAATAAACGGCCTAACGGGTACTGACAACTTAACTCGCTGAAATTGGTAGAATCGGCCAATGAATACATATAAACGTCACCGATTCCCACCTGACATCATTTCCTACGCCGTCTGGCTCTACTATCGCTTCAATCTCAGCCACAGAGACATCGAAGATCTGCTTGCTGAACGAGGAATCACTGTCAGCCGAGAAGCGATTCGTCTCTGGTGTATCAAGTTTGGCGTCATATACTCCCGTCGACTGAAACGAACACACAGAGGCTACGGCGACACGTTCCACATCGATGAAGTTTTCATTAAGATCAACGTTAAGCAGCATTACCTGTGGCGTGCTGTAGATCAAGACGGTGAAGTGGTTGATGTCTATTTGCAGGCCAAGCGGGATGGTAATGCAGCTAAGCGCTCCTTCAAAAGGTTATTGCGTAGCCACGGTAGTGAATCCAGGAAGATCGTTACAGATAAATTGCGCAGCTATGGTGTTGCCCATCGCGAACTGATACCCGATATGATCCACAGCACCAAACAGTATGAGAATAATCGGGCAGAGCAGTCCCATGAGGCGACCAGGGTTCGAGAAAGAGGGATGCGAAAGTTCAAGTCGGTTAGGCAGGCTCAACGGTTTTTGGACGCGCATGCAGCGGTTAGCAATGTATTCAATCTGGGCCGACACTTGCCTGGCGCTGAGCATTATCGGGATCTCAGGATAAGTGCGTTTGGAGAGTGGAGTAGGGCAGTGGCGTGAATCTGGAGCCGCGGATTTCCAGATCCAGAACAGTTAACTTGACAATACCTAAATTACCAATGTGCTGGCATTCCCTGTAGCTCCCATTAATGTATATACTCGGGCGTAGGTAGAGGTGTGGAGAGGAAACACATGGCAAAGCGTAGTGCCTATATGGGCTGGAAACTCGATTTTACTCAACCGTATGGTGAGCAAGTATAAGACAAACAAACGGGGTATAGAGAGCAATTTTCTTTCAGAATTTCA
>CAWWAG010000071.1:0-8694 GCA_963934845.1 uncultured Halioglobus sp.
CGGTTGGTCCCTGGTTAGTCGTCTTCTTCGGCGTTGCGCATTCGCTCTATGCGACTTTCCTCTTCGGCCAGCGCGGCCTTTATTTCGAGCATGACACTGTCGACGTCAGCGGCATGTGTATCTATCGCGAATAGGCCTGTCAGTTGCAAGTCCGGGTGTAGCTCACCGTCTTCATACAGTGCCCACATTTCCTCGGCATAGTGGCTGTCGCGCAACTCGGGAGCGAATAAGCCATAGTACTCGGACATGTTTCTTACATCCCGCTCCAACATACTGCGTGCGTTGTTATTGGCAGCCGCGTCAACTGCTTGCGGCAGATCGATGATGACCGGTCCGTCTTCATCTACCAGCACATTGAACTCGGACAGGTCGCCGTGTACCAGGCCGACACACAGCATGCGCATTACATACTGCATCATGAGGGCGTGGTCTTCCCGGGCCTGTTCTGCCGACATGGAAACTTCATTCAGGCGCGGTGCGACATCGCCATTTTCGTCTGTTATCAGCTCCATCAGCAGGACACCGTCGAAACAGCCATAGGCCTCGGGTACGCGAACTCCCGCTCTCGCCAGGCGATAAAGCGCGTCCACCTCGGCATTCTGCCAGGTGTCTTCCTGCTGCTTGCGCCCGAACTTGGAACCTTTTTCGATGGCTCTTGCCCGGCGGCTGTTGCGCACTTTACGGCCCTCGGTGTATTGCACGGCTTTTTTAAAGCTGCGCTTGAGGGCGTCCTTGTAAATTTTGGCGCAGCGCAACTTGGAGCCACAACGCACGATGAATACGTCGGCCTCCTTGCCGCTCATCAATGGACGAATGACCTCGTCCACTAGTCCATCTTCTACGAGTGGTTTTAGGCGGTTAGGAATTTTCACCGCGTGCTCACTACGCGGCTGGATGCTGGCTGGCTGATGACTGTAATCCTGAGTGTAAGTGTGATGTGTCTAAAGGCCATTCTATTCTGACACGTCTCTTACCTTGGTTCAGCAATAAAAACGGGTATCCTTCGCCTGGTTTTGGCCTGGTATTCATCATAGGGCGAATAGGCCGCGGCGGCTGCCGTCCAGAGTTTGGCGCGCTCTTGTTCATCCGTAACTTCCCGGGCACGCATGTCGAACACCTGGGTTTTATCGCGAATCTGGATGTCGGGGTGGACCCTCAAGTTGTAAACCCAAACCGGATTTTTAGGTTGTCCGCCCATCGAGCCGACCAGTACATAGTTCTCGTCGACCTCCACGCGCATTAAGGGTATTTTGCGAATGCCGCCGGTTTTGTTGCCGGTATGAGTCACTATAATGCAGGGCATACCTGTGTCCAGCAGGGTAGTTCCCTGCGTGCCACCGCTCTTTTCGTAAAGCTCAACCTGTTGGCGTACCCAGTCCAGTGCGGCGGGAAGGTAGTCAGCCATGGTCAATATTCCTGTAGTTAGTATTTGCCTGCAGTGTGCCACGCGCCAACTTGTGCGAGCTACGTCGATAGCTTACGTTTAGCGCCAGAGTGCCTACTATGCCTCAAAATAGCCCGCTAAAAGTAGAAAATTTACCCGGCGGCGCATGGTATGCTGCCGCAATAGAAGCTTGGGAAGAACGTTTGTGCAAACTATTGTGATTGATGAGCCCCTGAATGTTTTTGGCGAAGTGCTGTTGTCCTGTAGTGAAGATCCGCTCACCGGGTTTCTTCGTGATGGTTGCTGCAATACCAACGACCATGATGTTGGCTCTCATACCGTCTGTATCCTGGTGACTGAAGAGTTTCTGCAGTACTCCCGTTTCGCCGGGAACGACCTGAGCACCCCGATGCCGGACTACGGGTTTCCAGGACTGAAGCCCGGTGACAGGTGGTGTTTGTGCGCAGCGCGCTGGCTGCAGGCCTATGAGCAAGAAATGGCCCCCAAGGTCTTTCTTACGCGCACCCATATTCGAGCCCTTGAAACCGTTCCGATGGACGTGTTGCGCCGGTTCGCTGCCGACCTGAACTGAAGCGCACTGCCAGTCGTAGTGACAAGAGGAGAATCTATGTTGGCTGCCCCCCTTCCCACGGTGGAACTGAACCCTGAAAGCCCTCCGATTGCCGTTGTTATCTGGCTGCACGGTCTGGGTGCGGATGGCCACGATTTCGAGCCCATTGTGCCTGAGCTTCGCCTGCCTCCCGGCCTGCCGGTACGTTTCGTATTCCCCCATGCGCCCGAGATTGCTGTGACCGCCTTTGGTGGGCAGAGTGCGCGGGCGTGGTTTGATTTCAATCCGTCAGGCGGCGCCGACGTGCCGGGTATAAAAAAATCAGCGGCCCGTATACGGGACCTGATCCAGAACGAGATCGACAACGGTACACCTGCCGAACGCATTTTGTTAGCCGGATTCTCGCAGGGCGGGGTAATGGCCCTTCACGTCGGGCTTTATTATCCGAAGCAGCTGGCCGGAATCCTGGCCCTGTCAACATTCCTGGTTGAAGGCGAAAATCTGGCTGCGGGCAAGTCCGCTGCCAACGCGCACATTCCGATTTTGATGTGTCACGGCCAGCAGGATGCGGTATTGCCTGTTTCACTGGGTAAATCCTCCCTGGTGAGCCTTGAGGGGGCGGGGTATACCGTTGAGTGGCGTGAGTATCAGATGGGTCACGAGGTCTGTCGGGAAGAGATACAGGATATCAGCCGCTGGTTACAGGCCGTTTTGAGCTTGCCCGGCTAGCGTTGAGGAATAATACTGTGCAAGATGACGTGTAACCTTACCGGTGACGCTGAAAAGCTGACAGCAAGGAAGCAGCATGTTTACACTGAAAAATCTGGGCCTGGGATTCGTGTTTTTGTGGTTTATGGGCGGTGGTATTGCCCACTTCACCAATACGCAATTCTTCGCCGCAATCATGCCGCCCTACATCGGCTATCACACAGAGATTGTCTATATCAGCGGTATTTTTGAGATACTGGGCGCTATCGGTATTGTGATTCCCGTGCTGCGCCTATGGGCGGGCAACGCGCTGCTGCTACTGGTCGTCTGTGTGTCGCCGGCCAATATTCATATGTGGCTACACCCGGAATTATTCCCCGATATGTCCCCGGCATTTCTCAGCGCACGCCTGGTTATCCAGGTTCTGCTACTGCTGCTGATCTGGTGGTGTACGCGAGTGCCCGAGCGTGGAGTCGACCCGACTGTCGTTGCCTGATACCGCGGTAAGGTGTAGTACCCCAGCCCGCCTCCCGGAGTTCGAGCTGGTAGTGTAGTTCTCTTGCACCGCCGCTAGGTGCCACATTGGTAACGCCATCCTGATAAACTGGAAAGCGCCGCACCAGGGTGTTGTCGGTGATCGTGAATGTGTCGTGTCCCTGGTAGCCAAGACCGGCACCGCCGCGCGGATCAAACGGTGGAAGGTAGATTTCGCTTAGGCTTTGGCGGCTGTTTGAGGCGTAGGCAATCAGTCCTCCATCAGGACACGGGCTAAGGTGAGCCAATACGCTGTTGTACGACTGAGCGTTATTCGATGGTGGATATTCATAGGCCGGACCTATCGTTGTGAGGTGAATAGTTGCAGTAATTCTGCCGCGGGTATCTCACGGCATCCCGTGGTGTTTTGACCGCTCCACAATGGCGTGAAATCGTGACTTCCATTCGCCTCCGCCGCAGCGCGCAATAGAGAAATGGGTCCTGCCGCTGCTGGGAATGGCGCTACAGTGGAGGCCATCGGGCCCACCTCACGCACTAGCCGATTGACGATGCTGCGGGCGGGTCGCCCGGTGAATACGTTGGTCAGTGCAGTGTGTTGTGATGCATCGCTTTTCAGTGCCGCTCTGTGCAGGGCGGTGGTTTTCGCCTCCGGGCACAGCAAAAACGCAGTGCCTATCTGTACGCCAGCAGCACCCAGTGTCATCGCAGCGCTGACGCCCTCGGGACTGGCGATGCCGCCAGCGGCGATGACGGGTACCGATATTGCTGCACAGATACGCGGCACGAGCGCTATGGTGCCTGTCTGCGTCGTCATATCTCGCGTGAGAAATGAACCGCGATGGCCGCCTGCCTCCAGTCCCTGTGCGATAACGGCGTCGGCGCCGTGATCGGCCAGCCAGCGGGCCTCAGCTACGGTCGTCGCCGTGGATAATATCTGCGCCCCCCAGGACTTCAGCTGGTCCAGCAGAGCGCGCTCCGGCAAACCAAAGTGGAAGCTCACCACTGCGGGTTTGAATGATTCCAGTACCGACAGGGCCGCATCACCAAACGGTTCCCGCGCTACGCCGGAGCCGGCAGCGGGCGCTTCGAGGCCCAGTTCCCGAAAGTATCCCGACAGGCTTTGATACCAGGTTTCCAACTGCTTCGAGCTCACCTTTGGTGTCTGATGGCAAAAGAAATTAACGTTAAAGGGCTTGTCTGTCAGAACGGTGAGGCGTTGCAATTCAGCTTCCAGCGCGACAGTGTCTAGCATGGCGCAGGGCAGGGATCCGAGTCCGCCGGCGTTCGATACCGCTGCAGCCAGTTCTGCATCCTGTACCCCCGCCATCGGCGCCTGGATAATGGGCAGGTCTATATTCAGCAGTTGTACTATCGTGTCTTTGGCAGATCGCTGTCTGTGCATTCGCTATTCTCCTTCGTCAGGGCCGTGAGGACGGGGAGCACACTTATCCCTGTGTGTCACATCGCGGGACGGATGACCTGCCAGCGCTATGTTCGACAGATCGTTTGAATATAGTCTCTGATTGACGACCAGGCACGGATTGCTTCCGGCACACCGGCCGTCACCAGGCCATGCCAGCCCTGTATCATCCCGGGCCAACTTTCCACCGTCACCTCGACGCCGGCGCGAAGGGCATTGGCGCCTAGCAGAATGGCGCCTTCGCGCACGGCATCAAATTGCCCGATCTGCAAATACATAGGGGGAAGATCGCGCACATCCGCATAGGCGGCGGAGACCCGCGGATCCGTCAGGGAGAGCGTGTTGGCAAGATAATCGCGGCCCCGATTGCGTACCCACTCCGGGGTCAGGAAGGGATCTCGACCGGATACGACAGGCCCGGACACAGACAAATCAAACCAGCCAGTCAGAGACACGAAGCACGCAGGTAGTGGCAAGCTCTCATCTCGCAATCGCAGCAGCAAACTCATGGCCAGGCTGCCGCCACAGGATTCGCCGAGAAGCACGATGGTTGATGGGTCAGTCCCGGCTTCCAGTAGGCCGCAGTAGGCGTTAAAGCAATCATCTGTGGCGGCTGGATACGGGTGCTCTGGCGCGAGCCGGTAGTCAGGCATAACGACTCTGCAGCCAGTGTGTCGCGCGATAATATCGGCGTAGAAATGGTATTCGTTCAACCGGGTTGAGACGAAGGCGCCGCCATGACAGTGAAAGGCCGTGACACTGGTTGAGGCACCAGCCAGCGTATAATTCCCACAGCGTACACCGCCGTAGTGGCTTATCGTTAACGCCAAATCCTCGGAGGTGGGATGCCCGTGAAAGGGCGCAAACATAGCGCGAACCACGTTGAAGTCTGCCGCAGGGTCGGCAAAGTTCGGTGGTATCATGCTAATGATTGCCTGTAGTTCCTTACTCTGCACCGCTGTTTCTCGCTTTCTGAATAACAGTAAAGAGGCTATACCGCGGTGGTCTTTGGCTGTTTCGGTTCACCCAGTTTCGCCAGGTCTGAAAGGATATCAATAAAAGCTTTGACGGACGCAAGCGGGGCCGATTCAGACATTGTATGGTAGCCCGAGGTGGGGATCTGCAGAGTCGTGCCGTCTACCAGGCCATTCGATGCACTGATAATACGGCCCATCTCCGTCGATCCAAGAGAGCGAGCATCCTCCCCTTCCGCGCGCAGCCGCACATTCATTGCCTCTACATACTCATCCTTCATCTGAACCTGAACGCCGCGCTGTTCGCACAGCTTCGATAACTTCTGGGTCAGTTTGGCGTCGAAATCCGCGTTCGCATCCTTGTTCCGCAATATCAGCTGCTGTTGTGAGGCCGCCTGAAAGTCGGGGTAGGGGCTGGTATCGACAACAATAAGTTGGTTGGTCTTGTTGCCAAATCGACGAAACCATTCCAGCAGATAACGCCAGCTCTTCCCGGCCTCCTCCTGTGAGGTGAAAAAAACTGTGCCCTCAAAGCCCCGCTCGAACAGATAGACCAGCGCGGCGGCGGTGAGCACATTGTCCAACTGTCCCACCAGGGCTTGATCGGTAATCTTCAACGCATCGGCAAAGGCCACGGGAGTCCCCGCGACAAGATGTTCCAGGCCCTTTACTTCAAAAATCAGGTTATTCCGGTACTCGCAGATATAGGCACGTGTGATCTCGCCGCGGCCGCGGTACATCCCCGACCAGGGCTCGTAGGCGTAGACGTACTCTGCGCTGAAGCGGTCGACAATCTTCTTCATCAGTTGTTCACCCACGGAGTTACCCAGTAGGTCTGAGCGGGAACCGGCGACGAAGGCGGCGTACTGAAACTCGTTTGGTCCGGTGCAGATAAGCCCATGACGATCGATGTGTGCAGAGAGCATCAAGCTATTTGGCTTTGTGCCGCGCGCAACAAGCAGGCCTTCATACCAGGTCACTTGCGCGCCACGTTCCTCCAGCTCCCGCTGTAATACCCGGAAGAAGCTGTGCTCCGATCCTACCACACTGGGTTGGCGTATCAGCAACGCCAGTAGCTCCAGAAAACCTAACGGGAGATCGACAGGGATCGTATCCCGTTGCGGGTGGTCCCGGGAGGTCGAGTGCTTGGTCTCAGGCTTCATCGAAATTCAATCCCTAGTGGCAGCAAAAATGGTGGCGACTGCAGGCGGCTACACGATGGCAGGATGGACTATCAGCGGGCTGATTGGCAACCTAATTGTCCCTGCCGCAAGCGTGTTTTTTCCGCAAAAAGTATCGGGTGTCGAGCAACAGTTCGTGCGGGAGATATTCCGCTGCCGGTAAGGTAGGATAGGCGCACTAAGGTTGGTGTCTGGATCACCGGCACCAACAGGCTATAGAGCTTACATGTTGCGACTCTTTTTCCCTCCGGCAGGGCTGGCGTCTGCTGACAAAAGGCTACTGCTGTTACTGGGTGCGGCCTTTTTTATTGGCACTTACGACATGGCCGTGCTCAGCCTCGCCCTGCCAGACATGCAAGCCAGTTTTAACATTGCCGAACAAGACCTGGGAAAAGTCATCGCCGCTGCCAGACTGGGAGCGTTGCCCGCCGTCTTCCTGGCACTCCTGTCTGATCGCATTGGCCGACGACGCGTGTTGATGGTGACCTTGCTGGGGCTTTCGATCACCACCGGCGCCACGGGGTTTGCGCGCACCACTGAAGAGTTTGTCGCAATCCAGTTTTGTGCACGAGGTTTTGCCACCGCCGAAGAGATCATAGCAGTGATTTATGTGCTGGAGATGCTGCCTGCCAGGCATCGCGGCTGGGGGGTCGGCTTTTTGGCGGCCATGGGGGGGCTGGGCGCCGGGGCCGCGTCGCTGCTCTATGGGCTGGTAGATTTCCTGCCTGGTGGCTGGCGCGCGCTGTACGTCATTGCTGCGTTTCCGATTCTCTATCTCGCCTGGTTGCGCCGCCGGATACCCGAATCCGAGATGTTCAATCGCCACCTGGCGAGTCATGAACCCGCTAAACTGTGGCAGCCCTTCAGAGAGATCTGGCAGCATCAGAGACGGGAAATTACCGCGACAGCCCTGATCGCCGCAGCGTTCTGGTTTCAACTCGCGGCGACCCTCAATTTTATGTCGAAATACCTGCAGCAGATACGACATTTCGAGCCGCAGGAGGTTAGCCTCATGTATATAGTTGCCGGCTCGGTCGCTATTCTGGGCAATACGGTAGCGGGGCGAATATCGGATGTTATCGGACGTAGGCCCACATTGGTTGCAATGTTGATTCTCCATTGTGTGGCAACAATAATCTTCTACAACACAGGGGGATGGCTGCTGTCGGTGGCGTGGATTGCAGCACTGTTTGGCTACTTCGCGGTCGAGGTTATGGTCAACGCGATGAGTGGGGAGCTGTTTCCCACGGCGTGCCGTTCGACGGCATCTACACTGCGGTCTATCTGTGGGATGCTGGCAGCGGTAGCCGGTCTGGCAGCAGAGGGCATTCTGTACTCCATTCTTGGAAGTCATTCTGCCGCAATCTCAATAATCAGCCTGAGCTCATTGCTGGCAATTCCCGTGGTTATCTGCATGCTGCGGGAGACTTCCGGAACCGAGCTGGTCTAGTCTAGTATGGCTTGGTGTCCCGTCGCTTACAGAGATTACCGTATGTCGAACCGAGTCAAACAGCCTGCAACCGCCAAAGTCAGGAACCACTATTGCTTCAAGAGAATCATGACGGGCTCAGATTTGTCGCGCAGGCGTTTGCCGGTGATGTGTGCGACCAGTGAAAATCCGGGGCCGGTGGTCTGGTTAACGGCTTGCAGCCACGGCAATGAAGTCAGCGGTATTGTGGTCATTCAGGAGGTGTTCAAAAGTATTCGCAGGCGTCTCAGGTGTGGCTCCGTGCAAGCCTTTCCTCTGATGAATCCACTGGGATTCGAGGCGGGGAAGCGCCACATCACAATGAGCGGAGAAGATTTGAATCGCTCGTTTCCGGGCAATCCCAATGGTTCGCTGGGGGAGCGCATTGCGCACGAAATATTTTCAACGATTACGGCAACAAAACCCGATCTGGTGGTGGACTTCCACAACGACTGGATTGAATCAATGCCTTATGTGTTGGTCGATCACGATC
>CAWWAG010000072.1:0-8564 GCA_963934845.1 uncultured Halioglobus sp.
CGTCATCACATTCGGCACATTTGACGTATTCCATGTCGGCCACCTCAGAATCCTGGAGCGAGCGGCCAGTTTCGGTAGTCGACTGGTTGTGGGTGTCTCAACAGATCAGTTGAATATTGATAAGAAGGGGCGCCCACCGGTCTATCACCAGGATGAACGAATGGAGATTATTGCAGCTCTGAAGTGTGTAGATGAAGTGTTTTTTGAAGAGTCGCTGGAGTTGAAGGGGCGATACATTGTTGATAAAGGGGCGGATTTGTTGGTCATGGGGGATGACTGGAAGGGCAAGTTTGACGAATTTTCAAACCTGTGCGAAGTAAAGTACCTGACCAGAACGCCCTCGATGTCTACTACTGAGGTGATTGAGAAAATTCGACTTTGATCTGAACTGTCGGGTGGTTCAGGTGCGCGGGGATTCGACTAATTGTGTCATTCTTGACCATTGCCTAGCCGCAGATTTGCCGTCTGTATTGCTTCCGTAAACTGCTGATATCACTTTTTGGTGCACGCTCTTTTGGGCCGATGTATACCAGTCAGGCGTCGCTAGGGTTTTGTCGATTGTGTCGCACAACACATCCATATCGGTTACAACTTTACCAAACCGGTATTCCCTGCCCAAAGAGAAGCCGTTCTTAAACGGTGGCTCTACTTCCAGAAAAATCGTTGGGCGATTGAGCGCAAGAAAATCGAATGCAATGGAAGACCAATCGCAGATCAAGATGTCTGTAAGTAACAGTAGTCCCTCTGCATCAGGAAACTCCTTCATCGAGCAGTAGCGCACATTCTCATGCAGCTTGGTATTGATGTTGGCATTCAGGTGGCTGCGAATAATGAGTATCGCCTTGTGTTGCGCACAGGTTTTACTGAGTTGTTGGATAAACGCATCCTGGCGCTCCCCGAAGGGGAACAGGTCTCGTCCGCTGTCGTCCTGCTGCCAGGTGGGGGCATAAAGAACGGCCTTGTGCCCTGGCGGTATGTTGGCTTTCTCTCGCAGGGCAGGGTTCGACGGCTGTTGCAGGAATAGCTTGTCTGCCCTGGCGTAGCCAAGATCCTTTACGATGTCTGCTTTGAAGCCGAATTTGTCCTGATAAATTTCTTTTAGTAGCGGCGAGGAAACCCACACTTCGTCGTAGCGCTGTTGCACGCGAAAGTCATTCGGGATGAAGCCCTTGAACGGTATGCCGTGCCACACGTCAATAAACAGAATATTAGTCAGGAAGATAAACGGGCTCATGGCGTGCAAGCCATGGTCAGTGATCATAGCGCTGCATCGCCCTGCGAGCATCATATCTGTCAGCGTACCGCAGTGCAGAACGTTGACGCCTTCGCCGTGCAATACGGCGGTGTATTGTGGGTCCAATGAGAGGAAGTGACACTCGAACTTGTCCTGAAAGCTGTGTGACCACTCCTCATACAATGCCAGCAGGTTGCCCGATAATTGGTGGCCATACAGAATCACCACCGGTTTGGCGGGTCTTGGAAGCAGGTATCTTGCGCCGATTGCGAACAGGGTATATCCGCCCTGTCGCATTAGCATCAGCCAGTGTCGTGGGTTCTTTTTATCGATCTTCATGTAGGTGCCGACAATGTCCGAAAGAGAGCTATAAACTTTCCACTTATTACCTGCCAATCATAATGCGTTTGTACACTGGCACGCCCGTTGTCACTCAGCTGTTGCTGCATTTCCGGGTTATCTAGCAGGGTGAGAATGCCTTGTGCCAGTGCTTCTGACGATTTTCCGGCGACGATCAACCCGGTTTCGCCGTCGGTGATGATATCTCTCACACCTGGGTAGTCCGAGGCGATGGTGACACACCCGCAGGCCAGTGCTTCCATGATCGCGACCGGCGTTCCCTCCTGGTCGCCGCTGTCGGTGACAATGGAGGGAAACACGGCGATCTCGCACGATTGCAGGAGTGGGGCGATATCTCGATTAGTGAGTGAGCCGGTAAACTCCACTCGATTGGTGATGTCCAACTGATGGCACAGGGCAACCAGGGATTTCTTGAGCGGCCCGTCACCGGTCACTGTGAGGTGTTGCATAGGATATTTCGCCAACACGATCGGCATGGCCTTGAGCAGGTATTCAAGCCCTTTTTTGTCCACCAGTCGCCCCACGAACAAGAGACCGGTCCGACCTGTGCCGTGTGCCGCTGGCAGGAAGGTACCGTACGAATCTACGCCCATGGGAATCTCGGCGATGCCAGATTCCTCCTGTAAACCCAACTCAACAGCCTTTCGTTTCATGGCGCTACTGACAACTGTGAGTGCGTCTGCACGACGTGTAATCCACTTTTTTAAGTACGACAAAAGTGCACCTTTTAGCGCAAAAAGGTCACCGCCGTGGGAAGTCAGGACGATGGCGGGTGTGGACTTGGCAAATGGTCGAGCGAGGATGGCGACAAGGCCCTGGGGAATAATCCAGTGGGCGTGAATAATATCGTAATGGTTTTTGCGGAGCAGCTGGATAGTGAGCATTAACTGGCTGATGATGAAAAGTGGCACCAGAAGCATCCGCAGACGGTTCTGTTTCAGGTTGGGAAGAATGCCGCCATCGTATGCCAGAGTTTGCCATGACTCGAAGCAATAACGGAAACGAAACACGGGTATTCCGTCGAGAATCTCTTTGCGCGGTATGCCCTTCGCGTGCGGCGCGATTACGTGAATGGTATTACCACTGGATAGCTGTTGACACAAGTTATCCACGAACTTGGGTTCGGTGTCATTTTTGTAGCGTGAGTAAGTTGACGTGAGAACTAGAATTTTCATAGCTAGTGGCGAATTAGCATACGAGCAGGCTAATCGGGATGTGTCCTACGGGGCTTTTGAAGTATCCACATAGCGGGTGCTACCCACGGCATATAGGTGGCGATAGCTTTCGCGACTCTCCATTTTAGCGTCCTCGGTGTAATCATATAACTGACGCCAAATTTCTCTGGTTCTGCGATCGCTCGCCTGGAGTAGTCGGTGATGTTGAACTTCTCGCAGAGTCGTTTAAGTGCCCAGTAGCTAAAATGAAGCTCGTGATAGTGTGTGCCCTTTCCTGTCACTCGCACGTAGCGGTGGGCCCACGATCGGGGTAACAGTGATAAAAAAGGTAGCCTGTGGTGTGGTTCCATAAACATCACGCGGTTGTTGCCGGAAAAGTAGCAAAACCCACCAGGTTTCAGTACGCGGAATATTTCCTCAACCATTCGGTGGGCATCGGGTACATGCTCGTAAATCTGGGTGCAAACAACTACATCAATACTGTTGTCGGGAAGGTCGATATGCATGGCGTCGCCATGCATAAAACACAGGTTCTCTTTGCTGAAAGATGCGCGAGCGTGCGCCATAGCGGGGGCGTCGATATCGATGCCGACGACTTGCCCAAAATGGTTCGCAAGATAGTTATCGATGATACCACTGGAACTGCCTACATCAAGCAAGTGTAGCTGTGAGAGATCTCCGGCGCCGATGAAGTCCTGACAAACACGCACGATGGTGTCTGCTTTTCTGAGGCGTTTGTCGCTATCGAAAATGGAAGGTTGAATATCGGAGTAATTGTATTGGTATTCACGCGTCATGTTTGAGATAGGCCCCGGTTTTCTGTTGTTATCGCGGCAGTTCTATCGGCTCGCGCGAACTCAGGGCTGACAAAAGCGGAGCCTTACCTGTGGGGCGTGCTCTTTGTACGTTTTGAACGATGCCGTCACTATCCAGCCCCGTCCACGCCAGCTGATCCGCCTGATTCCCGTGCTCGATAAAAACATCCGGCAAACCCAGATTGAGGAGGGCAGGGGAAAGCCCCTGTGCCGCCAGGAACTCATTGACGCCCGCACCGGCACCGCCGGCGATGGCATTTTCCTCCAGCGTGACGATCATTGTGTGTCGTTCAACTATCGCCAACACCATTTTCTCATCCAGCGGTTTTACCCAGCGCATATCCACGACGGTGGCGTTTAATTGGTCGGCCGCAGTGATTGCCTGCGACAACAGCGCGCCGAAGCTTAGAATCGCAATGTCTTTGCCGCTGCGTACTTCCAGTGCTTCGCCTATGTGCATTTCTGTCATGGCATCAAAAATGATCGCACCTGGGCCAGTTCCACGCGGGTAGCGAATGGCGGCGGGGCCGGGATATTGATAAGCGGTGTAGAGCATTTGCCGACATTCGTTTTCGTCGGAGGGCGCGCCGATCACCATATTAGGTATGCAGCGCAGGTAGCTCAGGTCAAAGGCACCGTGATGCGTCGGGCCATCTTGCCCCACCAGGCCGGCCCGATCGATGCCAAATGTGACATCAAGATTTTGCAGTGCGATATCGTGAATGAGTTGATCGTAGCCGCGTTGTAAGAATGTGGAGTAAATGGCGACCACGGGCTTGAGTCCATCGCAGGCCATGCCCGCTGCCAGCGTCAGTGCGTGCTGCTCGGCGATGGCGACATCGTAATAGCGATCGGGAAAGCGTTTGGCGAAATCCACCATGCCAGACCCCTCGCACATGGCGGGCGTGATGCCCACGAGGCGATGGTCCTGTTGGGCCATGTCGCACAGCCAGCGCCCGAACACATCCTGGTATTTGGGACCTTTGAGTTTGGCTGTGGGCAGGGTGGGTTGCGGCCCCTTGGGCTTGGCTTCGATCTTGTTGACGGCGTGGTAGCCCACCGGGTCGCGCTCGGCGGGTAAGAAGCCTTTGCCTTTCATGGTGCGGATGTGCAGAAACTGCGGGCCTTCCAGGTCTTTCATATTTTCCAGAGTTTGAATCAGCCCGGGCAGGTCGTGGCCATCCAGCGGGCCAATATAGTGAAAGCCCAGCTCTTCGAATAGCGTGCCGGGCGCGACCATGCCTTTCATGTGTTCTTCGGTGCGTTTGGCCAATTCCCAGGCCGGTCGAATCTTTTCCAACACCCGTTTGGAGCCCTGGCGCATGGCGATATAAAATTTGCTCGCCCAGATTTTGGCGAAGTAGGTGGCGAGTCCGCCCTGATTGTGGCCAATCGACATCTGATTGTCGTTCAATACCACCAGCATATTGGGACGCTCGTGGCCGGCGTGTGCCAGTGCCTCAATCGCCATGCCGCCGGTGATCGCGCCATCGCCTATGACGGCGACGACTTTGCGCTTGATCCCCAGCTGCCTGGCCGCCAGCGCCATACCCATGGCAGCAGAGATACTGGTGGAGGAATGGCCTACGCCGAAGGTATCGTACTCACTTTCGGCGCGCTTGGGGAAGCCCGCGAGTCCGCCCGCCTGGCGCATGCTGCTCATTTGCGACATACGGCCGGTAAGGATTTTATGGGGATATGTCTGGTGGCCCACATCCCACACGATGCGGTCCTGCGGTGTGTTGTAGATGTGGTGCAGGGCAACGGTCAGCTCCACAACGCCCAGGCCCGCGCCAAAATGTCCGCCAGTCTGGCCCACGCTATAGAGCAGGTAGGCCCTGAGTTCCTCGCTCAGTTGCACCAACTCCGGTGTGTCCAGATCGTGCAGGGACACACCCTGATCGACTCTGTTCAGTAGGGGAGTGTCTGGCGGGACTACAGGGATTTCGGACAACATAGTAGCGAGTCTAGCGCATCTTGGCTGAAAAGTAGTGATTGAGATTTGATAGTATTCCCTCTCCCGGCCCGGCGGGGTCGCTATGCTGGAAAATGGTCTGACTAATCCCGGTAATTCTTGAAACGGTGGATTTGGCGACGTTGTTGTTTGTCGGGCCGGTGGGCCGGGCGGTCTATCATGCCACCCGCTGCCTTGCGGGCCGCGGCGTCCGCCTCCCGTTTGGCCAGGCTGTCGGCGGTTTCCTCATACAGCAGCTCGGCTTCGGGGGCGCCACGGCGCTGGTCACTGAGCTGTTTCACAAGCACCACTTTCTCATCCCAGCCCTGACGCAATTGCAGCGTATCGCCGATGGCAATCTCCTTTGACACCTTGACGCGTTTGCCCTCCAACTGCACTTTGCCGCCGTCAATCGCGGCCTTGGCAAGGCTGCGCGTTTTGAAAAAGCGCGCCGCCCACAGCCACTTATCCAGACGTACTTTGGTGGGCTGGCCCTCGGCAAGGTTCATCTGCGGGAGGCTTCTGGCATGATTTCGTCAAAATGATGAAAGCCCGGGAAGCGAGTGTTGAGCCGCTTGTCGCGTCTACTGTCTGGCTGTAGCAGGGTCAGCAGATGGGCGATGCCGTATTGCTGTGCGCTGGCCAGTACGTCCTCAGTGTCGTCAATCAACAGGGTGCGGGTGGGGTCAAACGGGTGCATGTCCTGCAGTTTGATCCAAAATTCCTGGTCCTCCTTGGGGGCGTGCAGGTCGTGCGAGACCACCACGCGATCGAACCAGTTGATGATATCGACGTTTTCCATTTTGAGATCCAGCGTCTTGCGGTGTGCATTGGTGACCATCAGGACGTCCCGGCTGCTGTTATGCAATTGGGTGAGGAATTCGACCACGAAGGGCCTGATGCTGATCATGTGCTGCAGCTCCTTTTTCAGCGCTGGGATATCCATGTCCAGGCGCTGTGACCAGTGATCCAGGCAATACCACTGTAGCGTTCCCTGTACGGCACCGAAGGTGCCATACAGTCGATCGTTGGATTCGGCGTCAGTGATCTGGTGTTTCTCGGCGTAAATACGCGGCAAATGCTCCGTCCAAAAATAGTTATCAAAATGCAGGTCCAGCAGCGTGCCGTCCATATCCAGTAATACTGTGTCGATAGAATTCCAGTCGATCATGGCTTATCCCTGAAAGCTTCCCTGCGCGGTGAGGTCTTCTTTAGGCCCAAGTTTATGCTTTTTTCTACTTTCGTGGGAAGGCCGTACTGTCCAGGATTGTGGGAGTGGTATATTGGTGCGCATGGATACAGAGACAAATGTTCAGGATCTGCAGCTTTGGCTGCCTTCTCTTCTCGCGCTGTGCCAGACGGCGGGGGCGGCAATCTGTGCGCACTATTCGGCCCCTGCCGCGGGTGACTACGAGGCCAAAGACGATGACTCTCCGCTGACCCGCGCCGACCTCGCCTCTCACGAGGTGCTGATGTCGGGCTTGAGTGCCCTCAATCCGTCCCTCCCGGTGCTGTCAGAGGAATCCACGCCGACGGAGATTGCGCAGCGACGTCAGTGGCGCCGCTTCTGGCTGGTTGATCCGCTGGATGGCACCAGGGAGTTTTTGGACAGAACCGGCGAATTCACTATCAATATTGCCCTGATTGATGACCATAAGCCGGTGCTGGGCATACTGTATTTGCCACTGGAGCAGGTCGCGTATGTTGGCATTCCCGGCGTGCTCGCGCAGCGCTATGTCGGCGCTGGCGACGGCCGTTGGTCGGTCAGTGAGCTGGCAACACGGCCTCTGCAAATGGGTGGGGAACTAACAGTATTGGCCAGTCGGCGGCACCGTGGCCCCCGCTTCACAGCGTGTCTGGAATGGCTGGATGAGCAATGGGAGCCGGTGTCCAGAAGTAATATGGGCAGCGCACTGAAGTTTTCCTGTATGGCAGAGGGGCATGGCGATTTTTACCCCCGCTTCTCACCCTGCTGCGAATGGGATACGGCAGCGGGGCAGGCCGTGCTGGAAGCCGCCGGGGGACAGTTGCTGGGCATGGACGGTATGCCCCTGCGCTACAACTGCGCTGATTCCCTGTTTAGCCCGCCCTTCTATGCTGTTGCTGATGGTCGTCATCCGCTGTGGGCACGCTTGTTCCGGGTTAATTTTACCTAGTCTTGCTGCAGAGCCGCGTATGAGGCTTGTGCCGGTAATCCATCAGGGTATAGAGTTGCACCATTGGACAACTCTCATGGTAGTACTGATCGAACAATGAATGAGCCACCTGAAAACAGCAACGGAGGCAGTGAAGAAGCGGCCAACGAGTTGCTGACGCCTGCGATGCGCTTGATGGATTTACAGATGAGGCACCGCGCATTGGATGGTAAAATCGATGAACTGCACAGTTACCCTTACCAAAACCAGATCCTGCTGCAGCGGCTGAAAAAGGAGAAGTTGCGCCTGAAGGACGCGATAACGCGGCTCAAGGATGACATGATCCCCGATCTCAATGCCTGACTGCACCAAGACGCAGGCTGCGCCTTACTCCTGCATCCCGCCCACTGAGAGGGAGCCGCGCAGCGCCCCCTCCAGGTGTAACAAGTACTTTTTCGTCTCCAGCCCACCGGCAAAGCCGGTCAACGTTCCATTGCTACCGATCACCCGGTGGCAGGGCACCACGATAGGTAGCGGGTTGCGACCGTTGGCAGCGCCCACCGCGCGCACTGCCGCTGGATTTCCGATTGACTGTGCAATGTCCCGGTAACTGCGCAGTTCTCCGTAGGGTATCTCCGCCAGAGCGCGCCAGACCGACTGCTGAAAGGTAGTACCGCCTGCGCCAAGCGGCAGTTCGAAGCGCCGCCGCCGCAGTGCAAAATAGTCATCCAGCTGTGCCACGCAGGTCGCTAGCACGGCATCGCTGCGTTCACGCCCAACGTCATCGTGATGCTGGCCCTCAAACTCGATTCTGAGCATTACAGTACCGGTAGAGACCAGACGCAGGGTGCCGATCGGTGAATCCAGATATTGAAAATTCATAGGCTCAGG
>CAWWAG010000073.1:0-8478 GCA_963934845.1 uncultured Halioglobus sp.
GCCATTACGGTCGGTGTGCTGTTGGCCTGCATCCTCTTTGTCAGCGAAATGGCAGCCATGACAAAGATCACGGACATTACCAACAACAAGAAACTTATCGACGCCGATATCCCGGACCGCTGGGCCGTTCTGAAGATTAATGGCCCACTATTTTTTGCCGCGGCGGATCGCGTGTTCGGCGAGATCGCCGCAAAAATGACCGCACGCGATGGTGTTATTCTTTATATGGATGGCGTCACCCTGCTTGATGCCGGAGGTGTTGCGGCTATGAATAAATTGATCGACTATTGCGCCGCACAAGGCAAGCAGGTCTCTATTACAGATCTGCAGTTTCAACCGCTAAAAACGCTTGCTCGCGCAGAGGTCGCTCCCCGAAAAGGGGTAAGTGTATTTTACTCAACCCTGGATGAAGCAATCCATCAGTTCAACTAAGTCAGAAAAGCCTGTATGAGAATTTCAGAAGCGAAAAAAAAGCAAATGAACAACGGGTTCAATTTGGTGGAAATCAGGAAGAACCCGAGCAATGTCCAAGAGTACATTGCCATACTCTACAAAAACGATGGCAAGTCCTTCATGCTCGCGTATGAAAACAATACGGTGCTCTCATCTCCGGATTTGGAACACATTGTTTTAATGCTAAAGGATATAGGGTTTAAAAAGGCCAAAATCTACCTCTAGCGCCCTGCAGGGCGCTGTTTGTCTGACAGAATCCCCCAAGCAATACGCCTGCTTCCAGGTAGTTAAATAAAAATTCACTGACATTGGTCACGTTGTTAAGGATAATGCAGCTTTTAGCTATCTTGGACAACATAATATGCAGCGTCCCATCTGGCTTTTATCTCTGGATTCCGACACATTCCCCGCCGCGCCCATGACCACGGGCGGCCTGAAAGCGTACTATCAGGAACTGGGAAAGAACCCTGCAGATGTCGATATCCAGTTGGTGCATTTCGTCAATCACCCAGAGAAGATTCCGCAGTGGCTGGCACAGTGGCAACAGGACGAATTACCCCGCGCCCAGGCGGCCATTGCAGAGGGCTTGCTGCCCGTCATGGGCTTTTCAGTCTACACCTGGAATGCGGCTGAATTCCTCGAATTGATGCGGCAGGTCAAAGACCTGTGTCCAAAGCTACTCATCGTGGTCGGCGGGCCTCATGTACAAAAGGCCGGCGATTACCTGTTTTCCGAAGCGGTGGATATCGTCGTATTGGGCGAAGGCGAAGCCACCTTCACCGATTTTCTGGATGCCGCGGGACCACAGGAATGGCATGAGGTAGCTGGCCTCGCCTTTTTACAGGATGGCGAGCTCGTCACTACCCCGGAACGCCCACGCTTTCGCAACCTCAATCTGCTGCCGTCGCCGCTGAATGTCATCAGCCTGCTGGACAGTGAGGGCAAGCCCTACGATTGTATCGCCTACGAGACCAGCCGGGGCTGCCCTTACAAGTGCGCCTTCTGCGAGTGGGGTACAGGCGCAATCGGCACCAAGATGCTGTCTTTTTCCGTGGAACGGATCCGCCACGACTGGAATTTCATCGTCGACGCAGGTATCAAAAATATCTGGCTGACAGACTCTAACTTTGGCGCCCTGAAAGAGGATGTCGAGAAGGCGAAAGTGTTGTGCGAAATCAAGCAGCGCACCGGCTTGCCCAATACGTTTGCCACCTCTTGGTCCAAGAAACACGGGGCGCGCTCGCAGGAAATCGTGTTGTTGCTGCATGAAAACAACTTGCTGCCACACTACCATCTCGCCCTGCAAACCCTGACTCCGCTGGCGCTGGAATTGTGTCATCGTACCAATATGGACGCCAATAAGTATGAACCCATTGCCCGCGCGATGGCCAAGGCCAGGGTACCTATCGCCTGCGAATTGATCTGGGGGCTGGTAGGCGACAACCTCACCAGCTTTGAAACCAACCTCGATCGGCTGTTCGCAGTGTTCCCCACAATTAATATCTTCGGCTACACCTTGCTGCCCGGCACAGAATTTTACGACAAGCGCGAGGAGTATAAGATAGAAACCCTGCCCGTTGCCGGCTACGGCAAGGCCAAGGGTGAGTACGTGGTGGGCTGCATGAGTTTCCCGATCGAAGAGGGGCTGGAGGGCTATTTCCTCATCACCGCGCATTTGTTGATGAGTCGCGGCTACATGATGCCGCTGACGCTGCGCTATCTCGCGCTCAGCGAGACCGTACCGGTTGCCGGCATGATGCGCGCTATTCTTTGCGCCCTTTGCCGTGAATTCAGTGAAGAAATCCCCGGTCTCAATGCCGCTGAAAAAATGGGCGTATACGAGTTTCGCGAGGAGTTGTTTATCACGTCCTTCACCTACCCGGAACGCACGTATGGCTGCGTGAAGCAGGTGGCATTGCAGTGGATTGATGATCACATGGACAATCAACTGGATGCGGCTGGCTTGAAGCACCGCGTATTGCAGTTACTGGAGCTCGATCAGGCATTTGCGCCACACGTCGGTGCGACGCGGGAGGTGGTCGCCCAGTTTGGGTTCGATGCGAATATGGTCATCGATACACTGGAGAGCATGGAAATTCCCGCAGACGCGCTGTTTGCCGACCAACCCACCGAGGTTGGTATCCATATTCCCGGCGGCGTGGGCGACATCATTAAAGACCCTGACGGCGGCGTCTGGATTCACGCCGAGCGAACCAGTAGCAAGGCGGAGCACGCTGCGAAACTGCAACCAGTGACCATTCAGGCACTGGCGGTATCTGCCTGATCGCAGGAACCACACGGCGGACACCGCTGTCACAACGCAGTAAGCGATAACGGGCGCGAGGCATCATGGCGAGGAGGAATATTATCAGCTGATGCTTCCCGCCAAGGCCAGAGTAAAACTGGACTACCTGCAGCACTGGCATCTGATGCGGGATGTTCGCGTGATTATGCGCACAGTGGCGCGGGTCTGGTCGCCGCAAGCGCGCGAAGACTCAAAGCGACGGGTGCGGGCCATACTGGCCGCGGGTGGCAGTGATAAGCGGGACTGAGTTCAGCCAGCCGACTTTCCAAGTAGTTTCAGTGCCAACGCCTCAGCGACCTTAATCCCGTCGATTGCGGCCGACAATATGCCGCCGGCATAGCCCGCTCCTTCCCCAGCGGGGTACAAGCCGCGCGTGTTCACACTTTGGAATTGCGCATCGCGGCGAATACAGATCGGCGACGAGCTGCGAGTTTCAATACCGGTGAGTACAGCATCCGCCATCGCAAAGCCCTTGATCTGCTTGTCGAACGCCGGCAGCGCTTCGCGCAGCGCAGCAATAGCATAATCCGGCAGAGCGTGGGATAAATCGGTAAGCGTAATGCCGGGTTGGTAGGACGGCACTACGGCGCCCAGCGCGGTTGAGCGCTGGCCCTTGAGAAAATCACCAACCAGCTGCGCTGGTGCGTTGTAATTCTCGCCCCCCATGCGGTAGGCCAGCGCTTCCAGCTCTCGCTGCAGATCGATGCCGGCCAGTGCGTGCCCCGGATAGTCTTCATCAGGGTTAATACCAACGACGATGGCGGAGTTGGCATTGCGCTCGTTGCGTGAATACTGTGACATGCCGTTGGTGACCACTCGCCCCGCTTCCGAGGTCGCCGCCACCACGGTACCGCCCGGGCACATGCAAAAACTGTAGACACTGCGGCCACTCTTACAGTGGTGCACCAGTTTGTAATCGGCTGCGCCAAGTTCCGGGTGGCCGGCGCTCTCACCAAAGCGCGCCCTGTCTATCACTGACTGCGGGTGCTCTATACGAAAGCCTATAGAGAAAGGTTTGGGTTCGATGTAAACGCCCGCATCCAACAACACCTGGAAAGTATCGCGGGCACTGTGACCGATCGCCAGCACGATATGCTGACTCAGAATGGTTTCTCCGTCGCTGGTGACAACACCACTGACCTGCCCGGCACCTTCACCGTCGTCATCTCGCAGTAGGGACTCAACCTTTTGCCCAAAACGTATCTCACCACCAAGCCGGATAATCTCGGCGCGCAATTTCTCCACCATCGTCACCAGCTTGAAGGTGCCGATATGCGGCTTGCTCACGCAGAGAATTTCTTCCGGCGCACCGGCCGCGACAAACTCGTTCAGCACCTTGCGCCCCAGATGTCGCCTATCCTTGACCTGGCTGTAAAGCTTGCCGTCCGAGAACGTGCCCGCACCGCCCTCGCCATATTGCACGTTTGACTCGGTATTCAACTGGCGTTTGCGCCACAGGCCCCAGGTATCCTGTGTGCGCTGCCGCACCGCCTGTCCGCGCTCCAGCACCAGCGGTTTTAGCCCCATTTGCGCCAGCAACAACGCCGCCAGAATGCCACAGGGGCCAAAGCCGATAACTATCGGGCGCTGCTGCCCGGGCCCGGGGAACTCCGCAGCGGCCTGGGCAACAAAATGATAACTGGTGTCGGGGCTGGGTCCGACCTGCGAGCTCTGCGCAAATTTGTCCAGGAGCTGTGGCTCCAGACCCTCTGATACATCCACATCTAATTGATAAATCAGCAGAATTCGCGATTTATGGCGGGCGTCGTAACTGCGCTTGAAGACACTGAATCCCAATACATCACTGGCATCGATTCCCAGGCGCTCCACCACCGCCGCGGCGAGTGCATCGTTCGTGTGCTCGAGCGGCAGTTTGATTTCATTCAGTCGCAGCATGGTTGAAACGGTGCCTGTAATTCGCTGTAAGTGCTCTATAGAGCATCGCCAAAACTATATTCGGACGTGCACCAAGACATCCACGGGGAAAGATGCTCGACAGACTCGAGCATCGCTGCGCGGAACGCCCGGGCATCGGCCTCTCTATATTGTCGAATGGCTATTGCCGCGAAAACCAAACTGTCCTCTGCACCCAAGTCGCCGCGTCTAACTACTTGTGCGCGATGGGTTTATCGGTAAAGAGATAGTCTTTTAACTCGCTGTCCAGCTTGGGATCTTTTCTTCTTATCCATTCCAGCACCATTGCCGCATGTTCTTTTTCTTCATCCCGGTTATGAGCAAGTATTGCTTTCAACTCACTGTCCTTACACGCATCAACGCGTTGGTTATACCAGTCAACGGCCTCTAACTCTTCCATTAGCGATACGATAGCTCGATGCATGTCTCGCGTCTCGTCACTGAGTTCATCAATTGGCTCGTGGTAACCTTCATTGGACATAGTTTTCTCCTGATAGATCAGCAAATTGTGGTGCTTAAAGTATTGGCGCAATCAGCGTTGACTCGCATCATACCACCGCTGAGGAAACGGGACACAGGACAAGCTGCATCAGCCAGACAACCACTGGTGGCCGCCCACTTGCATAGGCCAAGCCGCACAAAATATCTAAAACACCACCATAGGGGAAACGCTTTATATCTTTTATTATAATAAATATATTCAATCGAACTATTCATCGACACACTATACAACCTGCCCTGCACTGAACGCCGAGGACCAGGCCCACTGAAAGTTGTGCCCACCCAGATGTCCGCTCACATCCAGGACCTCGCCAATGAAATGTAGGCCCGGGGAAGTGCTGGACGCCATCGTCTTTGAGCTGATTGCAGCGGTATCCACGCCGCCCAAAGTCACTTCTGCAGTGCGGTAACCTTCTGTGGCCGAAGGCTTGAGCCTCCAGTCACCAAGAAGATTCGCCAGCTCGCGCAGTCGCTGGTCGCTGAAGTCAGCGAGCTTGCGTTCGGCATCGTGCAACCACCACAGCGCTTGAAGTTCAGCCACTACGGCTTTGGGCAGTTGTTGATGCAGTAAGGTGCGTAACAGAATATTGCCCTGAGTGCGCTTGCTGTCCAGTAACCACTGGGCGCAATCCATCGCGGGCAATAAATTCACCACGAGCGTGTCACCGGGATACCAGTAATTCGAAATCTGCAGCATTACCGGGCCGCTAATACCGCGATGAGTAAACAACAGGTTCTCAATAAAGGCCTGTCCCTTGCAGCTGACTTCGACTTCCAGGGCCACACCGGACAGACGTTCACACAGGGATTTCATCGCGTCGCTGAACATGAAGGGCACCAGTCCTGCGCGCCGCTCTGTGAGTGGCAGGCGAAATTGTGTGGCAAGCTCATAACCCAGGCCGCTGCCGCCAAGCGTGGGAATGGAGAGCGCGCCTGTAGCCACCACCAGCGACTGGCAAGTCGCGCGAGTTGGCGTACCGTTACCTGCCGCACCCTGCGCGTACTCGACAACATACCGCACATCGGGTTTGCCGGGGCTGGCCGCACTCTCAGTAGTGGCGACAGACGCAACGCTAAGCACCTCGCAGCGCGTGACAATCGTAACACTGGCTTTTTTACATTCATCCAGCAGCATCGCGAGGATGTCTGCGGCGGAGTCTTTGCAGAACAACTGACCGTGCTTACGCTCTTCATACGGTATGCCATAGCGCTCCACCAGCGCTATAAAATCCCACTGGGTGTAGCGGCTTAATGCCGATTTACTGAAATGGGGGTTAGCGGAAATAAAGTTGTCGGCGGTGACAAGGTAATTGGTGAAGTTGCAGCGCCCGCCACCCGACATGAGTATTTTCTTACCCACCTTGTTGGCTTTCTCCAGCACCAGCACGCGACGGCCGCGCGCTCCGGCGACCGATGCACAGAACAATCCGGCCGCACCGCCGCCGAGAATAACGACATCGTATCGTTCAAGGTCATCCTGCAAGTGCGCAACACCCATTCGAATTACGAATACACAAACCCGTGACACTCACGGCTATCGTTACAGGCACGGATTCATCTGTGGTAGCCTCCAACGTCATCAGTCGGCACGCGCAGGAGCAATCATATGAACCCATGGATTATAGATACCATCGGCATGCTGGGTACGCTGCTGGTGGTGGGAGCCTACTACCTGCTGCAACTGGAACGCGCCGACCCCAGGGGGTTGACTTACAATCTGATGAACTTGCTGGGCGCTGTCCTGTTGCTGATAAGCCTGTATTTCCATTTCAACCTAGCGAGCTTTGTCATTGAGATATTCTGGATAGCCGCTTCCCTGATTGGGCTCTGGAAATACCTGTGTCGCCAGAGCGGTACCCGTCAGTCCGCTAGCTGATAGCAGGGCTGATAGTCTTCTGCCACGGCCACCAGCTTCATCCGTTTTTCTCGTATCAACATCTGCAATAGTCTGTCCATACTGGCCAGAAACTTGCCATCGCCCGACAGTTTGTAGGGTCCATGCAACCGTACCTGCTCAATTCCGAAAGACTTTATATTGCCTGAGACCAGGCCGGAGAAAACACAGCGCAGGTTACTGGCGAGCTTGTGTTTTGGCAAATTAATATCCAGATCCAGTGCCGCCATCGCCTCGTGCGTGGGAATAAATGACTCCTGTAGATCCACCGGGATTTGCAACTCCCAATTGAAATAGTAAGCCTGCCCGGCACTGCGGCGAAGCGCATGCACGCCGTCCGTGGCCGCTCTGACCATCCGGCCAACCTCGTCTGGAGCGCCGACGATAATGCGGTAGCGATTCCTCACTCCATCGCCCAAGCAGTCCATCAGAAAACGCTCCAACTCCTGAAAATAATGACGGCAGGATTCCGGCCCCGCCAGCACCAGCGGGATAGCCTCCACTACTTGTCAGTCCCTCTATATCAACCCTGGAAAGTAGATTGAGGGACTTTATCGGATTGACAATAGCGTGGGCGATTTTTTCCATAGAGGTTGTCAAGCGCTCGGGCACACAAAGGATTCAGAGGCGGAATCCATTCCATCATTCGACGATGAAATGGGCGTGACCAAAGGTGTCACCAACGCTCGACTAGCTCTCGCAAAAAGCGCGCATCTTCTTGTAGGCGATATTGGTCGCTTGCTCGGTGGTGGCATTCAACAGCTCACGCTTCACCTTCTGGCACTCCTGAGATTCCTGCACGTTCGCTGCGTCCATCGATGCATAAGCTGGATCTGATGGCGGGGTGGTACACATCACAGAGGAAACGCGTCGGATATTCGCGTGCTGTCCTTGCTCGACCGAGACACAGTCACCCAGTTGGATGCCTTGATTTTCAGTCACGATATCAATGGTATTGTTGGTCACAAGGCGAACGGTAAATTTCTCACCACTGCCGGCAGTCTCTTTCGCTACAATGGCCCCCAGTCCGGCACCAAGCGCCGCGCCGCCAACTTGCGACGCGCCCGAATGCCCCATCGTCGCCAGCAGTCCCAGCGCACCACCAATCACTGAGCCCGCGCCATAGGCTGGCGACATATCTACCTTCTGGATATTCTCAACCCTGCCGTACTGCACTGAAATGACTTCATTGCGTTTAGAGCCGGTCATCGGATCGGTGCTGGCGCAGCCTGCAAGCGTCGCTGCCAGCGTCGTGGCCAAGATGGAAAGCGTACGAATTTTCATAATCATTGCATCCTGAATTACGGGATTCATTATTGTATCCTTTTAAAGCACAGCAGTATGACAAAACTTTGCGACCGGGTCACGCCAGACCGGGTCACGCCAGACCGGGTCACGCCAGACCGGGTCA
>CAWWAG010000074.1:0-8265 GCA_963934845.1 uncultured Halioglobus sp.
AATAGGCCCGGTATGCCAGAGCGGTTGGACACCAGGTTCTCAGTGGTAATAGCGGGATCCCAGACTCCCAACCAAGGGAGGTAGTTGGCAATAGGCGCTGATATATCAAAATTCACATTGGCATCATCTTCATGTAGAGCCATCAACAATGTTACGGCTGGGACCTTGCTGGTCGATGCCAGCAGCACTACCGAATCCTCACTCTGATTACCGAAGGCACTCTTATGAATCACGCCTGCTGTTTTGTCGACAATAATCATCGAGCCGCCAGGGAACAGCGACTCTGTAGCAACGAAATTCTCAAGCCAGGTGTCCGCCATAGTGAAGTCCGGTAGCGCCTTATCTGACGGGTTATCATCGCTGCTATCACTGCAAGCGATCAGAAATAGGCCAAGCAACAGACAGGCAAAGCGGATCATGTGGATTTCCTATAAGTTTTTCTTACAATGGGAAAGAATGTTTTCCTTGAAACACCCTCTGGAACGCGAAGTACAGAACGAACGACAGATTAGTGTAAATACATTCCCTCGTAGATTCTACCCCACAAGACCAACTGTGACGCGGTTACTGCTGCTCTACCGCAGCTGGGACTTCGCTGAGTGATTGCTGCTCAAATCTCTAAACAGTAGGCCACGCACAAGCGGCCACAAACCACTGTGCTGTGCATGCCCATCCTCGAACAACACGTAGCTTTGGCCACCGTAATGCGGCAGAGGTCGCAACAACGTACTTAGCGCCGCACTGGAATCAGCGCTCACCACCAGCACGGGCGTGTTGTTGGAAAATCGTGTCGTCCATACTGCGGCATCGTGCTGGGTAGTGGGAAAGTCCTCGGGAATGTTCAAGAGCATGCGCGCAAGCTGCTCGCTGGCCATAGCGCTACTGACTATCAACAGCAGCGGCTGCTCCGCTGCAGGCATCTGCCCAGGCCGCAGAAACTGTGGCTTATTGCCCAGAGAACGGTCGGCCAATAAGCGCTCAGCCAGCTGGCGAGCGCCATCGGTAAATCCCGGCTCTGCACCGGCAATCAACACCACGGTCGCCGGATTCAAGGTGATATCGCGCAGTATCGGAGGCGTTTCGCTGGTTTGCAGGCGACGGAAAACATCGTTTTGCGGATCTACAATTATGCTTTTTGGGCGTCCCGCGGTTACCCATTCGAGACGCGTCAGGTGATCTTCAACCCGTATTTGGCGCTGCTCTGCGCCCACTTCGGTCGCCAACTCCACGACAAACGCAAGTTGATACCCGCTTACGGGCTGAAGAATCTCGATACGCGTACGATAACCGTCCTCGACTTCCTTGACCTCGTGACTGCCAAGGCTCAGCTGCGGCGCACCCGCCTGATCCAGCCATTGGCGGAAAAACCAGTCGAGCCGGACGCCTGCCGAGTGTTCAAAAGCGTGCTGCAAATCCTGCCATGACGCCGCACGGAAGCGGTGACTACGCCAGAAATTTCGAATGCCTTCGTCAAATGCCTGCTCCCCAATTTCCTGAAACAGCATGTGAAAAATAAATGCCACCTTGTTATATCCGATAACCTGATCGGTCTGGTGTTGCTTTGACCTGAAATCGCGGACAGGACGATCGCGTGTGATCGGCAGTGCTGCGTAATCGCGCAGCCATTTCACCCGCATACTGCGCGCTGCCTCCTCGCTCTTGTCACGTTCAAGAGCATAGTCGGCCATGTAGGTGGTCAATCCCTCCGCCCAGTTGCCACTGGCATAATCGACGGCAACCGCATTGCCCCACCAATTGTGCACGACTTCATGCGCCAGCGAGCGTGTGCGCATGAAGGATAGCGGCACAATGCGGCGGTCGATGTAGGTTAGGCCCGGAAAACCGAAACCCACCGGCAGCGGCGCGGAGACGATGTGAAAGTCGGCGTAGGGATAGTCGCCGATCAGTTCGCTGTAGCGCTGGATGTAAGCCGTGGCTGCGGCCAGGTAAATATCTGATTGCGCTGCGATCTCGGGGTGAAAATACGTGCGCAGACGCAAATCATTGTCAAATCGTTCACCGATAATGTATGGCCCCGCAAAGAGCGCCGGAGCGCCACCAGGCTGCTCTCCGGTAAAGTCGCCCTGATAGTTCTCGCCATCGTCCGATTCCGCTTCGAGTTTTCCTGTTGCTGCGGCTCGGTAATCTGATGGCAGGGTCACGCGCAGCCTGAATCGCAGCGGCTGCGCAAGGTCGTGTGGAATCCATGCCGCGTACCCAGGCAAGTAGGTACCATCAGCGCCCCTGCTCGCCATACCAGACGCCAGGTCAACACCGCGCGCGGGAATGGTTCCGCTAAGTGCGAATATTAGTTCGCTTGCACTGTCCCGCCCTCGTTCATGCCCCAGCTCAATACGGTAGCCACGACCATCGTAAGCCACCTCGGCTGACTCGCCGTTTAGTGTGACCTGATCGAGTGTGAGCCATGGTGCGAGCTGAAAGCGATAATCACCCCGCAGCGCAACCCGCACCCGGTCTCTGATTAGAACTTCGCCGCTGTCAATCGACAACGTCACTTCGATATCATGTTGTGGCACCGAAGCGGATGCCAACACCGGGCAGGATGTTGCCAGCCAAATCAGCAGTATAGATACTGGAGTGACTACCAAAGTCATGGCGCCTTTGAGTGCTCCGGGCCCTACCTTTGGAGGTGCGCTTTTCGGTCTGTCCATCCCACTCCGATAGTGGCTAGCCCGTGCTAATTCCCGTGCCATGCGCATTAGCGGCTGCTATTGTATAAGCACATAAGAAACCTACTCAAAATTCTTTGGAAATCGAGCTGTGATCTCCAGCTCAACGTTGGATCGCTGAATGACCAGTGGCAACCAGGTACCTGGGGCCTGACGCTTGATCACCTCGATCAGCGCGGCAGTCGTCGCCGTGTTAAACCCCGCCGCACTGCGAATAATATCCCCTTCGCGCAGACCGCTAGCCGCTGCGACGCCGCCAGCTTCAACCTCCACCAAATGAACGCCAGCTTCGGTATTTTTGATGATGGCACCCAGCCGCGGACGCGCCAGGGGCGCTGCGGGAGCTTTGGTTTCGACGACAAATACCGCATCGGCGAGATTTCCTTGCAAGTCGGCACACTCGTCATCGGCATTGAGCGGCAGCAGCACCGCGATGTCATCAATACCGAGGTCCGCGAGCTGATGTGGAATGCCGTAGCCGGACTCCAGGTGGCCGCGCCCGACGAGTCCGATCATCAAAGCCTCAGGGTAGAGTCGATGAGACGTTGCAAGCGCCTGGGCCATGGCGCGATCCCAGGTCAACTGTGCATCAACAAAATGGGCGAACGCTGCGCTTTGCATCACCTCTTGCAGGTCGGGAACGGAGTCGGCGGGGCCGGCTTTTCCACCATCGCCGTAAAGGGTCAGTTTGTGGGCATAAAGTTCACCAAGCTGACGACGGTAGTCATCGCTTGCGGGTGCCGGATCAGTTACCCCTTCGCGGTCGCTATCATCGAGTGCATCCCAGCCCCCTGCAGCAACTTGTCCTATCAATTCGCGATTGACGTTTAGTGCAACGATCGGAAGACGGTTATCCCTGGCAAAATACAGTAGTGGCAGATACATCTGCGAGTCGTAGCCCCATACAGTGCTCCATTCGACTTGTTCGAGAAAAGTGGCCTCATCCAACTCGCCCGCGCTCCATGCATCAAGTACACTCTGCAAGCGCTTCGGCACCATTTCCAGGCCAACCATCATCTTGCCCTTGCGCGATTGCAGCGCGGCCATGACATTGTGCTGCCAGCGGTGATGGCCCGGATCGTCATGCACTTCGCCGAGCAACACAATCGCCTTGCCAGCGAGGCGATCAAGCAATTCTGGCTGGGCAATAACAGCGCTGTCTGTCGGGTCCAGCCATTGAGCGATATGGGCGGCACAGGTTTGCGCATTGACCGGGGCCGGGTTCAAACTGACCAGGACCGCAATCGTTATCAATGATAATTTGAACAGCGATTTCAAAGAATCGTCACTCTCTGCAATGTGTGTGTAAAGATGCAATAAGTATACGAGTACAGGTGGTGTTCAGACCACCTGAAGCGTCGACCACCAACTCCCCATGAGCTTGAAAAAATTACTGACAGCGTTGGCAATGAGTAATCGCTGGGCTTGCCCTATCGCGTGAAACGTGCTCCCGTCCAGCTGAGAAGGATTTCACTGCTGCGGACGTTCCCAGCCAGACAGCTAAGACTATTTTTATTACCGATGCAAATGCCAGCATGGGCTTTGAGACGGCCGAGATGTTGTATCAGCGTCACTGCTTCGGTGGCACCCTCCTTACGATTCAATCCAGCCTTGTGTGTAAGGTGAGTAGAAGTCGCCCGGTAGACGATACCCAGCACTTTACCCATTACTTGCGTGTGGGCAGCGAACAGGTATCGCAGGGGAGGGGAAGTTGTTCACCCACTGCCGCTGCGGTACATCGGGAAAGACTTCATCGACCAACAGGGGCAGACCCTCCTTGCCTGACGACAGCATTCGGATTCAACTCCAACATTTGCAGTGTTGAACTCACACACCGTGGCGAAGTCAATGTTGGATCGGAACATCCAAACTGAGCGGACACATTATCCAGACGCAGAAAATCCCGAGGCGCGATGATTTACTACCACAAGTAGTACACCTCCTGCCGTTTAGCTTAACCGGAGTCGAGCCTCGCCAAACGCATTAGGTTGTAGCTAAGAACCGACGACCAGACATAAGCTTTAAAGCCATCAAGTCCTTTTCAATTGGCTTTTTTTGCACCAAGTGCTCTTTTGAGTTCTGAAATGTTGCCCTAGACGCCCGCACGGAAATGGCGCAATCGAGTAAACGTTTTTGATTTAACACCCATGGCGTGAAGCGATAAACCGACCGGCTTATGAAAGATCACACGCTTAACACCCGGCTCTTTTCCTTTTGTCACATTCTCCTGGCTGGCATAGCCGCCATCAGCCACCACCGAGTGTGGCAAGCGGTACAGCTTCGATCGATGAAAATTTAGCACTGGCATGAATAAACTGGAATCCGCCGGGTTCCCTTTTTCAATAGAAAGACAGGTGATGAATCCGCTTCTCTCACTGCTCAGGTTAATCTTGTGACCGTATTGCACCTAACGAAACCCCTTGACGATAATGTTGGTATTTGATCCAAATAAGCTTACGGTTTTTTCTGATGAATGGACGCTCTCTTTTTGAATAACACGACGCTCTGTTTGGTCGATAACTTTCATCGTTAAATCTCTGTATTACGCTACTTGGCTTACCCACACGCTCTTCTCATCGGACGCGTGTGCGCCCAACTCTACAGCCTCCAAGCCCCGATCAGCTTGTTTCAGAATAATTCTGACCAGACACAACAACTTTGGGTAAAGTACTTATTTTTCGGTGTTTTTCGCATTAAATATCTGAAATGCCAACGACTTTGAGGGTTTGCGCTAGTCCACAAAGTGGAGTTTTACTCCTGTGGTGTTCTTGCTTTTCATCAATAGTCGGCTGAGTACTCGAACGCCATCATTCAAGAGTTGGCTGTCACTGGGCGGCGCAATATTACTGGTAACAATAGTGCTATCGATGCCTAATTTTTCCATCGATAGTATGCCTGCTTTAAGCCAACTGATAGAGAGGGCCTCATGCAATTTTTCCAGCGTTTCTGGCCTGATACTCCGTATAATTGACTGTAGCCCAGACCGACTGGGTGTCAAACTATCCGGCAGTCGCACATACGTGCGGTAGGTCGTCGAATCTGATAAGTGGAACGCCAGTTGTCTGTAACTGACACGCAATTGCTGTTTCAATAACAAGCATCGGAAAATACTTTCAGCACTCAAACCTATTCGCCCCACATTGGCTACCGACTCATCGACCAAATCTATGGCGACTAAAGAGAATATCTCAGTATGCTGATCCAGTATATTCGACAGCGCTTTCAGTCGAGCGCCGAATTCGTGCTCTGAGTAGTTTTCAAATATGCTTGCCCGAGCTACGCGGGTCACTCGCATGCTGGATCCGTTTGTTTTTTTTTTCGCACCTTTAACTTAACAAATTCAAGAAGATTTTTAATACCCTACGGAAATATTTCCATACTTTTCAAAATTTTACACATTTATGGATGGGCACTAACTACCATCGGCCAACCCCCTGCCAGCAAAGGACAGGTTCTTTAGATAGTCTTCGTTCAGTCGGTCGCGCGCGCATGGGGCCTACTTCAGTCAGTTAAGTTGGCGGTACCCTCCCTGGCACTGCGCCGATTCAGCACCGCACCACTGGCACGATTTAAAACAGATGTCCGACCCCTCAGACTACGTGGTTCATAGTCATCAGCTACACCTCTGTTTTCCCATACATAACCTCGCTGGAAAGGTTGGGGTAGTCCTGCCAATAGAATTGCAGCCGCGTATCACCCCAGTCCCGGTAAATGCGCTCCCAATTGAGTCCGTTGATTCGCCAGCCATGATGTGGATCCAGGTTGGTGACAAAAACAGGCGCGCCGTAATCGCAAAAACGCGTGTCGACACTCAGGCGCACGGTTTCCTGAGTGGTGTTGGGTTCGGCCCGGTGCACGCAGCAGGAATGAAAGATAATCACATCCCCCTGTTCTACATCTGACACGTGCCAGGTATCTTCACCTGGGAAGATTTCACTCTGCACACCACCGACACCATCCGCTTCAAGGACTTTTCTTACCCCATGCTGGTGCGAGCCCGGTAACATTTTCAATCGCCCCATGCCTTCCTGCACATCATGCAGGGCAACCCAGATACCCGCCATCGTTGGCCCCGCCTGGTGAGAATGGGCATCCTGATGCGGAGGCGTCTCGTAGCCAATTTTTCCCGGCGTAGCGATGCGCCCCATCTTCATCGGATACACAAAGATCTCGTTATCGACCACTGTGCGCATCAGCTGCTGAATATCTTGCTGGTGGAAAAAATCATGCAAGCTGTGCAGGGACTGAACCCTGGGGTAGACCTCGTCCCAAGTGGGATCTGTTTCAAAAAACGGTTCGCCCCGCAGCACCGGGAGGTGCAATGTTTCATCGTAAGCCACATAGGGGGAGAGGCACTTTAGGAAGTCCTGTAACAGTCCATCGCACTTCTGTGTCCGCACGTACCGCCGAAAATACAGGTATCCATAGTGCTGAAAACGTTTCCGCAGCGAATGCGGGGGCTCGTAGGCCCAGGACTCAATCAGTGGCTGGTCGTTCGACATTTGGTGGTTCTACCCTGTTGATTACCACTGAAAACTGACCCAGGGGGTTTCCATCCAATTCTGACCCGGGTTACGGGGCGCCCAGTATACCTAGGCTTCTGTGGATAAGTCTGCCGTCTGGGTCGTTTTTTTACCTCTTTTGATGTTGGTGTGCTCGGTTTCCGTCGCTTGCTGTTGTTGCTGACCAAACTGTTACGGAACCTCCAGGACTCGTTGCCAGTTTCCACGATATGGCAGTGACGAATCAGTTGCTCCAGTAGCCCCGTCGTCATCCGGGTATAGCCGCCGGATAACCCTGTGCCTGGATCAATTGGAACAACACCTTTCTACTGGACTATCCAGGCTCAGCCCTCCAATGTGCGTTCTGTTATACGTTCTCGGAGCCGGTCCTGCACTTCGGCGTAAACCCGGGCACGAGAGGTACCACCTGGCACCAGCGGGACGCTTCTTATGGAGCGATTTTGTTTGGCCAAATCATAAATGTAAGACCGTGATAATCCAGTAAGGTCCGCTACTTGGCCGATCCGAATCTGGCGGGTCTCATTGAATTTTTAGTGCTGTAAAAATGTGGCATTACTCATCACGGTATCTCCGATACGTTTAACTCATTCCGACCCGTCTGATCGAAGCTTGATAAGGTATTTTTTGCACCTGAGAACATTTTTCTGATAATTCGTTGATTGTGGGTGTGTGAATATTTGTGGTTGTGTCCGTGTGGACATTCCTGTTTGGAAGCAAAGATACGCCTGAAAATATGATTAAGAGCTTGCCACGAGACTTAGGCTACTAAAATAATCCGCCCACTCCTGCATCATCCTGGCTCGGTCGTCCAGGTGAACAGTCCTGTTGTAGGCTCGATCAAGGAGATATCAGTAGTGCGTGCGCTGAATCGGTTTCGCAACAGGCATAGAGTCGGCGCTGCCGGAACACTGACAACCGAGTTAAATTTTGATGGTTGATTTGTTAGTTACTGATGCTATAAAAAAAGCCCATATAATCATGGGCTTATAGATCGAATATGGCGGAGCGGACGGGACTCGAACCCGCGACCCCCGGCGTGACAGGCCGGTATT
>CAWWAG010000075.1:0-7742 GCA_963934845.1 uncultured Halioglobus sp.
AAAACGTTTACCGCTTATGATTTCGACCAGTACGCCTCAAACGGTCTTGGTGCGGAACTGGCAGCAGGTATCCCCAGGATTGAACATTCTGAGTTCGCGCCAAATTTTCCGGGTGAAGGGGAGGAGCGCCACTGTCTCCCCTATGTCTGGGTGGTAGCCGATCCCCGACTGATTGATGAAGAGTCTCCGATCAGGCGGGCTGGTTACGCCAATGACTATCGCCCGCACGGCCCGCTGATAGTTCGGGTATTCGAAGCCCGTGTTCGAGCAGCACGGCGCATCAGCGATTTGAGTAGCAGACCCTTCGACTTCACTGTTGATGCTACAGATGCGCAGAACTCCGCCGTCGGCATTGCCCACCTGGGCTCCATGGATGCCGTGCAGTTTACTTGGCGGCAACAACAGCTCGCCACCGCAGATTTTCCGCTATAGAGCAGGGCTTTGGAGTTGGTGGCTGAGGGCAACGGCTATCGCTCTATCTACGTCACAAGCTTCGACCACAACTCCTAGGACAATACGCTTGCAAGTGAGGCTCAAAACTTGCTGTTGCGAGTCGAGCTACCTGGCGATCTTGCTCTCAATCTACAAAATTACTCCTGGCCTGCCACAGTGGAATGCGTTGAAACCCTAAATAATTGTTAACTACGTGGCAATTCTCGTGAGGCGTAGCCTGTGGGCCTATTAGGTGCTTATCTGAATTGCGTGGCGGTCCGCTTAGTTGAGCCAATAACGGAAGGTCCCGTGGTGTATCTAGACCACCTCTTTTGGATATCCTACTATCCCGGTGCTGATGTAGCGCAGGGTGGCCTCCCGAGCAGCATTTGCGCAGTTAATTCAATAACGATACGGACACCGCATAACCATGAGCAACATACATCCCCTCGACTACGATCTCGAGACTGTAAGACACGAGTGGATCGGCAAACTGATCAGCCAGTCATCGGGACGTTACCCGGTAGAGTATGATCCCATTCGCCGCCACTGCCATATGGTGGGCGACCTGAACCCAGCCTTTCTCGACCCGGTCGCCGCCAAAGCGGGGCCCTACGGCGCGGTCATTTCGCCACCCTCCATGCTTCCCACGTACTTTGCCTCAGGCGGACCATGGCCGCCAAAAGAACGCGATAATATTGATTCTGACGGCGCGCTGTTCACCTTTGGCGTACCCACACCGGGCGATCGTGGTATCAATATGGAGGTAGCATGGGAATTCCTCGAGCCCATTCGCGTGGGCGATGTGTTGCGCCTGGAGTTGCGAATCGCCGATATCTTCAAGAAATCTATCAAGCTGGACCCGCACGCTATCTGGATTGTGGTGGAAACCTCTTTCATGAATCAGCACGAGGCGGTTGTGGCGAAATGGCGCAATACCATGCTGGTACATCGCTCACCCGAGCAGGTTACCAGGGATGCACAGCGCGAGTCAGGGCAATCACTTTCGGGAGGTGACGCATGAGCATAATTGACTACAACGCCGAGCGATATTGGGAAGACGTTTCCATCGGGGAGAAACTACCGGGCTTCAGTGTTGAACTGGATTCCACGGCAATGGTACTGCAGGTCAGTGGATCACAGGACTGGAATCTGGTGCATCACGACATCGAGTTTGCCCGAGACAGTGGCATGCAAGGCATTTTCTACAACACTGGCTGGACCACTGGCATGTTGGGCCGGCTACTCACTGATTGGGCGGGACAAAGTGGCTGGGTCGAGAAGCTCAATTTCCAGATGCGTGGCATGAATGGTGCCGGTGCCGTTGTCAGGGCCCATGCCCAGGTAATAGACAAGCGCATAGAAAACAGTAGAGCGTTGATCGACCTGGACATTTTCCTCGAGAACGATCGGGTGGGTATCACCACACCCGGCAAGGCCACAGTCAAGCTGCCCTACAGATCGAACGAGTCGATACAAACTTGAATACACCAGCAGAGCAAACGAAAGCACCCTCAGGACCGCTACAGGGCATTAGAATCCTTGATGTCGGCAGTATGATCGCAGCACCGCTGGCAGCCGGTATATTGGCAGATCAGGGCGCTGAGGTGATCAAGGTAGAAGCACCTGGCATCGGCGATTTGACGCGCTACGTCGGCGCTACCTGCAACGGCGTCAGTGCTATTTTCCAGGGCGTGAATCGCGGCAAGCGCAGCATTGCCATCGACCTGAAATCAGAATCCGGCGTAGGAATACTGCATCGTATTATTCAGGAGGCGGATGTCATCATCCACAATTTTCGTCCAGGCGTCGCCGAGCGACTACAGGCCGATTACGCCACGCTGTCTGCAATTAATCCGGAGCTGATTTACCTGTCCGTTAGCGGCTTTGGTCACGAGGGACCGATGTCGCAAAAGGCGGCTTACGACAACGTCGTGCAGGCGTTTGCTGGAGTCGCCATGAGCCAGCTCAATGCTCACGACGGAGAACCGGCTCAATACAAACAACTGTTCGTCGACAAGCTGACCGCCACCATGGCAAGCCAGGCCATCACCGCGGCGCTGCTAGCGCGCGAGCGGGGTGCAGGCGGACAGCAGGTGAAACTGTCCATGGCCGATGCGGTGACCAGCTTTATGTGGCTGGATACCTCCGGCACTGCAACGTTCAAGTCGGATCAAGCCAGCCCGGGCATGCAGATATCCAAAGACTCCAGGCTGATAAAGTTCAAGAATGGCTATGCACAAGCGGCACCGGTATCCGATGGTGATTTTCACGGCTGGTGTGCCGCATTCGGCGTCAATTCCAGCGACCCGCGCCTGACCACCGTCATGGACAGGCTTGCGCACCCGGAGCTTGTCACTGACGCCAGCCGGCAAATCTTTGAGCGAGCGCTTGAGCTGGATGTTGACGAAACACTGGCAAAGCTCGATGCAGCCGATGTGCCCTGCGCCAGGGCAAATGCGCTGCACGAGCTACCCGATGACCCGCAGATGCAGGCCAACAAACTGTTTGTTGAATGTGAGCATCCCACTGCAGGCCCTATTGTGGAGCCGCGCAACCCGGTGAATTTCAGTAAAACGCCATCAGGCTGTGGCTTCCCCAGTGTTGCACTGGGCGCAAACACCGACGAGATCCTTCTGGAACTGGGCTTTAGTAGTGACGATATTCAGGGCATGAGAGATAGCGGCGCAGTAATGTAAGCTTTCTGTTCACGGAAGAGCTGATCTGGTTTCGCCGCAGCCGGCTACCCAGGTGTTGAGGAATTATATGACACGATTTAAGAATCGAGTGGCGCTGGTAACCGGTGCCTCTTCCGGCCTTGGCGCGGCGACCGCCAAACGTCTGGCAGCAGAGGGCGCGCATGTCTATGGCATCGCTCGCTCAACTGACGCATTGATCCAAGTACAGGGGCAGGTACGGGGCGATGGTGGCGAGATGACTGTAGCTGCCGTCGATGTCGGCGTGTATGAACAGTGTGTCCGTGCGGTCGCTGACTGTATCAAAGTCTACGGGCGTATCGACTGTGTCGCCAATATCGCCGGCAGTCATCAGTTTCACAAGGCTACGGAAATTACCGAGGAAGAGTGGCAGCGGGATCTCGCAGTCAACTTGAGCGGCCCCTTTTTCATTTGCCAGGCCGCTCTGCCAAAGCTGCTGGAAACTCACGGTAACATCGTCAACGTTGCGTCTACCGCCGGCCTGGAGGGTCAACCCTACTCGGCATCCTACTGTGCGGCAAAACTTGTGGCTAGACGCCAGCATCGTTGATGCGGGCTTGTGTTTGCACTACTGCTTTGGAAAGATCAGTGTACTGGTGTCAAAACCCAAGCTGAACGCACGGGCGATAAACCGTTCGACCAAGTCAGGCGCTACCGTTGGCGTTCTCGAAAGCAGCCATAAATAGGATGTATCTGGCCCGGATACAAATGCGTACTGATAATCTTTTTCATCAAGCTCAAAAATCACATATGAACCGTAGAACGGCCCAAAGAAACTGACCTTTAAGTAGCCTTCCTCTGGCCCATTCACAAAGTACGCCTTGCCCTGAGCCTCGTCCCATTTATTTTCACCGGCATGAAAGCCCCTATTGATCACATTCAGCCCGCCGTCTTCACGCAGTGAGTACTCTGCCGTGACGCGATCGAGGCCCTCCTCAAACGAGTGATCTAGCCGCGCTATTTCATACCATTTTCCGAGATATCGATTGCTGTCGAAGCCTGTCACCGGCGTCACTCCATCGGGAGATCCGAGGCATCCAGTCAGGAGTACTGCGGCGAAGAGTATGAGCAGGTCCCTGGCTACAAGTGCGATTTGTGGCGCTTTTGACGCCTTTAGCATGTGCATGTCAAGCGCACAACCTCGCTGACTCCGCAGGTCTCCTCTGGCCAAGACTAGATAAGCATCAGAGCTTTTCATAGGAATTTAGCCTCGGGATTTGTAGCAACAAAGGAAATATAACAGCCCACACAATACCGATAATGACTGGCCCCGCAAGAGCGGATTCGAAAGCCACACTGGTGAGTTGCGTTCCCGCTATAAACGCTGCAGCTCCGCCAACACCCCCTAAAAACCCCGACAATATGTAACGACTTTGCAGCCCCGAGAATGCGTGCATCAGGGTCGTTGCCAACACTGGCCAAATGCAGGATATCCACAGGGGTGGCAACTCGCGCTGCCCCGACACCACGAATACGCCCGCATAGAACAGCAGTTGATCAACGACAATGCCAATTAGGGCGACTTGGGCTATCACCTTCAACTCCACGTACCCCTTGCCCATCAAAACGAAATGCACAATCAAATGTAAGGCTGCTACAAGAGGCGCAATGATGGCAGACTCAGAAGCCACAATCGCAAACCAGGTGACGTTGAACATCAAGCCATTAACGACGGTATAAAATAGGGACCTGCGCGCGGCGGGTGAACCGGGAAATTGCAAAACAACGCGCAACCTAACTGTTGTATTCTGCGCGGGTGAGCGAATCTGTCTTGAATCTCCCGCCCAGTGCACAGGTTCGCGTAGTGGAGTTGGCGTCCATCACCCCCCTGGCCTTCACACAGTAGTGTGCCGCGTTGATAGTCACAGCGACATCGTCCGTTTCCAAAATCGTCTGTAACGCCACCAATACTTGTTGTGTCATGCGTTCCTGCACCTGAGGCCGCTGGGCAAAAAAGCGGACGATACGGTTAATTTTCGACAGACCAATGATTTTGTTCGCCGGGATATATGCGACATCGGCAACCCCGTCAATTGTAACAAAATGATGTTCACAGGTACTGATGACTGAAATAGCGTTTACTCTCACCATTTCATCCACGCCCATCTTGTTTTCTATCGCAGTCGCCTTGGGGAAGTGTGCGTAATCGAGGCCTGAGAAAATCTCGTCCACATACATTTTGGCTATTCTGTGCGGCGTCTCGCGGAGACTGTCGTCCGACAAATCTAGACCCAGCGTGTGTGCAATGTCCGCAAATGACTCTTTGATGCGTCGGTACTTCTGGTCTCGATTCAATCCGTTACACAATAGCGGAGTCTCCAGCCCTCCGGCAATGAGAGCGTCTCTCACCCTGTTGGCATCATCCGATATCGCCAGGGGCGGCGTAATAATACTTTCCATCAGCACTGGTTCCATAGCTTTTTCTCCAGATCTGCTTAATGACTGGAACGGATATGAATATCGTCCCTTATGGCGCTAAAATCGTATACGTAGCCAATTCCGGGGCAGATCAGTTTTTAGCAAGATCCGTGAGGCATTCATAAGAGTTAACTTGCGATAATCATCTATGAAAATGTGGTGATTGTGTGGCAGACCTTGGCTCGAACGCGCGGCAGGAAAGACTTTTCTGTTGCAGATCCAGAAAAAGGATAGCACATGACAACTTATGAGCAGAACTGGCAGCAATGGCAGAGCGACCCGGAGGGATTTTGGGCTGAGGCAGCGAAGTCACTGGTCTGGACTAAACCCTGGCAACAGGTCCTGGATAAAACCGAGCCGCCATTTTATCGCTGGTTTGCCGGTGCTGAAACCAACACTTGCTACAACTGCGTAGATCGTCATGTTGATGAGGGCCGCGGTGAGCAGGTGGCGTTGATTTACGATAGCCCGGTTACTAACACCCTTCGTACCTACACGTTCAAGGAACTGCAATCAGAAGTAGCCCGCTTCGCCGGGGTATTAACCGGATTGAATGTGAGCAAAGGTGACAGGGTGGTCATTTATATGCCCATGATCCCTGAAACGGCAATAGCGATGTTGGCCTGTGCCAGAATCGGCGCTATTCACTCAGTGGTGTTTGGTGGCTTCGCGGCAGAAGAGTTGGCCAAGCGCATCAACGATGCTGCCCCCAAAGTCATACTGTCTGCCTCCCATGGCATTGAAATCAGCAGGGTAATTGAGTATAAGCCATTGCTCGACAACGCGATTGAGCTTGCTGACATTAAGCCAGAGCATTGCGTAATCTTCCAACGCGAGAACAGTACCACCAAACTGATAGCAGGTCGCGATCTGGACTGGCAGCAAGCCGCGGACGTTGCGCAACTGCAAGATTGCGTTCCTGTTGCCGCGACTGATCCACTTTATATTTTGTATACCTCCGGCACTACCGGCGCACCAAAGGGCGTGGTGCGCGACAACGGCGGTCACATGGTCGCGCTGAAATGGTCCATGGAGAATGTATACGGCGCCAAACCCGGTGAGGTTTATTGGGCGGCGTCAGATGTCGGCTGGGTGGTTGGACATTCCTATATCGTTTATGCGCCGTTGTTAAATGGCAATACCACGGTGATGTTTGAAGGCAAACCGGTTGGCACGCCAGACGCAGGTGCTTTTTGGCGGGTCATTGAGCAACATCAGGTGAAGATATTTTTTACTGCACCCACCGCATTTCGCGTCATTAAAAAGGAAGACCCCAGCGGCGCGCTGTTAAAAAATTATGATATCAGCTGTTTGAGAGCGCTATTTTTAGCCGGAGAGCGAGCTGATCCGGATACCATTCAGTGGGCTGAACAACAGCTCGACGTACCGGTCATTGATCACTGGTGGCAGACAGAAACGGGTTGGCCGCAAGCGGCGAATCCACTTGGCCTAGGGCTACTACCCGTGAAATATGGCAGTGTGACCGTACCGGTGCCAGGTTTTGATATTCAAGTACTGGATGAAAATGCCAGCCAGGTGCCTGCAGGAAAAACGGGTGCATTGGCAATTAAACTGCCACTACCCCCCGGCTGTTTACAGACACTTTGGAAAGGTGATCAGCGTTTTATCGATTCCTATCTCTCAGAATTTCCTGGCTACTACGCGACTGCTGATGCAGGATTTATTGATGAAGACGGCTATATTCATGTGATGAGTCGTCTCGATGATGTGATGAATGTTGCAGGCCACCGATTATCTACCGGTGGCATGGAAGAAGTGATTGCCAATCATCAGGCGATTGCTGAGTGCGCGGTGCTGGGCGTGAAGTGTGCAATCAAAGGTCAGGTACCGGTCGGGCTTGCGGTACTAAAACTCGGTGTCGACACTACAGAAGAACAATTGGAAAAAGAGGTGATTGCGATGATCCGTCATGACATTGGCCCGCTCGCAAGCTTCAAGTTTCTGCGTGTTGTAAAACGCCTGCCGAAAACCCGTTCCGGGAAAATATTACGGGGCACAATGCGAAAAATTGCCGATGGCGCAGAATACACAATACCTGCCACAATTGATGACCCGGCGATACTGGAAGAGATAGCCGAGGTGCTGGCCACAGTAAATGTGGATGGGGTCGTCTAGTCGGGGTCGCCCAGACGGGGTCGCCCAGACGGGGTCGCC
>CAWWAG010000076.1:0-7487 GCA_963934845.1 uncultured Halioglobus sp.
CTTAAAATCTGACGGCTTCACGGCCATGCGGGTTCAAGTCCCGCCATTCGCACCAATCAAAATCAAGCACTTATACCTTACAACCCGCCAAAACACCGGGATTAACCCACACCTGGCGTGCTCCTTTGCCCAGTGAAATATGGAGCATACTGTTCCATGCTATCGACGGCTGTCTCAGCGCAGGTATATTGAACGCCCTGGTCCGAATGAATCAGCACGCTCACGCCTATTTGCGTCAATTGTAACGGCGTCAGGTACCTACGATACTAGGGGCTTGCCTGTGTGGCCGGAAGATTCAGCTTACTGTTACCGTTTGATTTGGAGAGAGTGCCATGCAGAAACTGTTAAGAAAGATAATGCGGGCACCGAAGACGATAGTGTCGATACTGCTGCTGGTTGTCGGTTTTTGTGCATCGCCCGGTTGGGCCGAGGCGGAGCAGACCATCGAGTCCGCCAGTGCTTACGGGGCGCTGGTGGGGCAGTGGGAGCGGCCCGATGGCGGCTATCTGATTACGATAAAAAGGGTCTCAGCTGATGGCGAGATCGATGCTGCATACGCCAATCCAAGCCCGTTGCCGTTCTCCAAGGCGGAGGCATCGCGCGACGGCGACGGTATCGAACTGTTCTTTGAGCTGCGCGCTGGTGGTTACAACGGCTCAACCTACACGCTGGTCTATGATCCGGCACAGGATATGCTGCGCGGTTTCTATTATCAGGCAGTTGCAAAACAAAAATATGACATCCAGTTTCGGCGCGTCAATTAGGATAGCTTAACTGTAGTAAGCTATCGATTCCGGGGTTCTGTCAGGATCAGACGATGCCTGTTTTTTGTACCCTTTGACTGTTATTCTCCCGCTTTATGCCAATACTGATACCGATACGAGGTGACCACTTGAAGCAAGCGTTGATTAATATGCTGATCATGCAGGACAGGATGAATTCCCGTGTGCATGAGCATTGGGTTGAGCAGAATTTCGAATGGTACAGGGCGGCCTGGATCGAATGCGGAGAGTTGATCGAGCACTACGGATACAAGTGGTGGAAAAAGCAGAACGTTGACATCGAGCAGGTGCGGCTGGAGATTATAGACATTTGGCATTTCGGGTTGTCGGCGCTGTTTCACGATGGCAAGTCCATCGAACAGATTGCCGTTGACATAGAAGCCGAAGTGTCCGAATTTGAGGCTGTGGGGCTGGGTGTGAGGGATGCCACGGAAGCGCTGGCGCTGCATTCCCTGCAGACCAGAAGTTTTTCACCCTCGTGCTTTTGGGAGCTGATGCTGTCGGCGGGTCTGGACTTTGACAGTCTGTACAGCGCGTATGTCGGCAAAAACGTACTTAACTTTTTCCGGCAAGACAATGGCTACAAAGAGGGCAGCTACGTTAAAAATTGGGCGGGCAGGGAAGACAACGAACACCTGGTTGAACTGGTTGCGCCGCTGGATAAAAGCGCTGATGATTTTGCCGATCAGGTGTACCGTGCCCTGGAAAATCGGTACCGGGAACTCGTCGTCGAGGCCTAGCTGATGCCGTCCGAGGACAACAAACTCTCCACCACCGCACTGGCGAGAAAGCTGGATATACCCGTCCAGCAGCTATTCGGCATCCTTAAAGACTACGGCTGGATACAGCGTACTCAGGAGAGCTGGGCACTCACCCCGAAAGGAGAATACGAGGGGGGTAGTTTCCATACCAGCCAGCGCTACGGATCGTACATTGTATGGCCGGAAGCGGTCGAACGACACCCGCTGTTGCAAGCCATTGAATCCAACCAGCGCATTACGGCAGCTTCCATGTGCCGATACTACCCACACTTTCACGCGCGGCAGATCAACCGTGCCCTGGCCGAACTCGGCCTGCAGCATCACAGCATACTCGGTTGGGAACTGACGAAGCTTGGGCGATCGTGGGGCGGCTTACAGGAGGAGAGTGCCAGCAGTGGTGCATTCTATGTCACCTGGCCTTATGAAATTATTGATAACCCCGTTATTCACCGTGAACTGAGTCTGCAGTCAGATCAAATACCGGTGGAGACAGCCTCAGAGGGTACGGTGCCTGATCTCTTTGCGACGTCGAGTACGCCGGTCGATCATAACCACGGTATAGACGGGCACGCTTTACAGTCGCCGCTACAGACCGGTGTTTGCAATTGGCTGTATTTGGCACAGTTGGCGCATGCCTTCCACCGTGCACTCCCGACGGCAGATCTGGTGTATGCAGATTTCTACTTACCGGCAGGCAATATTTACATCGATTGCTGGGACACGGATGTGCCTACAGGTGAGCTGTCAGGAAAGTTTCGCAAGCGCGAGTTATACAAGCAACTGGACTTGCGACATCTCGAAATCAACACCAGCGACAGCGACAAACTTGACGAGGTACTCGGGCGGGGTTTATTGGCCTTTGGGATACGCTGTTAACGAGTGGATACCGCTTTCTATCTGCGGCTCAGTACAACACCACACTCCATGTGGTCTGTATACGGGAACTGATCAAACAGCGCAAACTGTTGTATGCGATGGCTGCTGTCCAGCAGCTGCATATTCTGTGCAAGTGATGTTGGGTTACAAGAGATGTACATAATCGTCTGGAATCCGCTGACCATGGAGGTGGTATGTTCATCCAGTCCTGCGCGCGGTGGATCGACGAAGACAGTGCCGAGGTCAAACTGATCCAGGGGTTTTGGCAGTTCACTCAGGCGCCGAAAAACACGCTGTCCGCTCATGGCCTGGGTCACTTCCTCAGCAGACATACGCAGTACCTGCACATTGTCGATACTGTTGTCCGATAGGTTGGAGCGCGCCGCTCGAATGGACGTCTTGGACAGTTCAGTGGCAATGACGTTGTCAAAAAGTCGCGCCAGTGGCAGGGTGAAATTGCCATTGCCACAGTACAGTTCCAGCAAATCTCCCGCCAGGGCGCGGGCCTGATCGCAGGCCCATCCTATCATCTGGATGTTCACGCCGCCGTTGGGCTGGCTGAAGGCTTGCTCATACTGACGGTAATGAAATGACTCACCGTGTACGGACAAAACTTCCTCGACAAAATCTTTGCCGATCACCAGCTTTTGTTTGCGGCTGCGGCCTACCACTGAAAGGCTTGGTGCGAGCGGTAACAACTCCGTTGCCAATAATTGCGCGGCGTCTTCCCACTCCGTATCCAGCTTTCGGTGGTAGATCAGTGTTATCAGCAGATCACCCGATAACGTGGCGAGGAATTCCACCTGAAACAGCTTGTGCCGTAGCGTGTCATTGGCATTTAACTTATCGCACAGTACCGGCATGAAGGTCTGAATGCGTTGGTCGGCGATAGGAAAATCCGTGATGACTACAGGCGTCTTGGGAGCATCGCGATGGAACATCACATAGTTGATAGTATCGTCCTCGTGCCACATTCTGAACTCGGCGCGCAGGCGAAAGCCTGTGGGTTGTGAGGGAAATATCGCTGGAGGCGGAGGAGAGAAGGGCGCCAACACGGCGCACACGTCACTGACTTTTTTCGCCAGAAGGGCCTGGTAGTGTTCGGGTTGGACCGCGGAGATGGGCATCAGCTTAGTCTCATGATGTTACGGTTATCCCAAAGGCGAAGTGCTTGTCGCTGTGCGGCTGCCAGCTCGAGATCGGGTATGAGTGCCAACAGGGCTACCGACGTTGTCGCAAGGGTGGCGTTCAAACCGTAGGCATCTGTCGTTTCGCCGCGCCACAGCGCCTGCAATGGCTCAACACCGGGAGCGTCGACACTATCAAAACGCTGCGTCAAGGCGCGCGGCAACACCCGCTCATCGTATTGTTCGTTGTGCAGCAGCGCGATTCGGGTATCCGCCTGTGGCTTGATTTCTACCTCGCCACTGTCACCCTTGAACACCAGCGCGCGCGGCTGCCCGAGGATTCGGTCAGCTTCCTGATGCAGGCGCGCATAGGCGGGGTGGAACACACTCTGCAAGCTGGCAGGTGCCAGTAGGGGATTGATCAAGCGGCTCAAGGTATTGACGGGAGAGCGCAGTCCGAGCAGCGGCTTCAGTTGTATCAGCTCTTGTAATGGTGCACAAAAAAGATCGAGCGGCAGGTAGCTCAAATGTTCGCTATCCAGTTGTTCCGCAACGTCAGACCAGTTGAAGGCAACCGGTAAATGTAACTGCCGCATTGCCTCTTCAGCATAGAGTCTGTCGGGGGTATGTCCCTGGGAGCCGTGAACAAAAATGCGGTAGCCTGCATCCGCCAGCAATACCATTGACAGGATAAACCACGGGTGTTGATGCTTTTTCCCCGCGTAGCACGACCAGTCTAGATCGGCGACAAGGCCCTCGGGGGCAGCTAGCATATTTTCTCGACAAGCCTCCACGAACCCCGCGAGTTCCTCCGCGGTTTCCTCCTTTACGCGCAGTAACATGAGGAACGCGCCAATTTGCAGGGGTTCGGCGTCACCTCGCAGCACCATGCCAAAAGCGCCTCGCGCCTCTTCCTGTGTCAGCGAGCGCGTACCGGTTTTTCCTTTGCCCAGAATTCTCAGATAGGGAGCAAACGGATGTTCCCGGGAGGCGGGCGTTAGCTTGGATTTATTCACACTATTTGATCACAGGCAATTGTCAGGTTTTGGCAGGCCAGCTATTTTGCTACCAGTCTTGGCCGGGGAGCCTGGAAACAATGACATAAGGTAAATACTTTTGCCTTTGTCCGGCCCCAGCTTGATCGCACAATACTTGACGAGCGGTCGCATCGCAGGGGAACTGTCGTACTCAAGGTAATAGGCTCTCAGGAGATGGAGTATTTCCCAGTGTGCAGGTGTTAATGCCAGCGCTTCCCCCTGGGCAATTTGCAGCGCCACCTCAACGTTCCAGTCCGAGAGTTGTCGTAGAAACCCCTCATTATCGAAGGCATTGGCAGACAGAGCGCGCATCAGTACCATGCCAGCTGGCGAGGGTAGCGCTCGGTCAGCACCACCAGGCCCTCTATGTCGATGCTGCTGATACCCTGTGCGGGGTGGGTAACCCCGGCGAGCAAGGCATGTGTGCTCAGTATGAAGAGTTCCGCGCCTTTGGTTTGCAACGCACTACAGGCCTCGGTACCCGCCAGGGCGACATAGACGCCATCGCCCATCAAGACAATAGCGTCGCCTGCTTGCACCACCTTGAGGCAGTCTTTAAAGGCGGCGCTCGATGGGGCGGCGTTCAGAGTGTGCAGCACCACCGTCACAACCCCAGCAGGTGGTCGTAATCCACCATTAGCTGATGCATTTCCCGGGGCGTCAGGAGTATCGCCTCAACGGAAACGGTGGTGATATCCAGTTCATAACGAGCAGCAGCCTCAGCATCCACGTACACACGGTTGATATCATACATCGGCAGGGATGCGAGCTGTCGGCCGATGTTTTTTTTACCCAGACTGTGGCTTTCCTGATTGGGCATTAACTGCAGAACGCCCTCGCCGGTGAACAGCAGATCAACCGCTTGGTCGAAGGCCGCTGTTGCCAGTGCTACGTCCACGGCGGCTTTGGCCAAACTCGAGCCGTAAGGGCTGCGCCGCAGCACAATTAGAATAGTCCGTTTATCGGTGTCAGCCAAAATTATCCCCCGAACGTGATCAGTCGATCAGAGTGTGCACAGGCGTCAACGAGTTGCCCCAGGCCTGAGACAGTAAAAGCAGGGTTGATCGAGGCGCTGGGACGCTCATAGCGCTCGGCCTCTGTGTCATCCAGCATTCCGTATTTGAGGGCGGAGGAGATGCACAGTATAAGTTCAACGCCATACTGCTCATGGAGTACCTCCCACGCCAGCACAGGGTTCAGTTCGTCCTGAGGGTGCACGCTATTGCTCGAGCTGGCAACAGTGCCCGCGTCGAGGAAGAACACCCGGTGAATACTGTGTCCGCGAGTAATCAGGCATTGGGCAAACTCGGCCGCAGTAAATGAACCGTGCCCGGAGACGGGGGAGGATAAGACAAGAAGGGAATAAATCAATGCGGGCACTTCTCATAAACAAAAAACCCCGGCAGGAACCGGGGTTTGTTTACTGCAGGGATTGCTTCAATCATCGCCGCTGAATACTGACAGCAGGCTCAGCAGGTGAATAAACAGGTTAAAGATATCGAGGTAAAGGGATACTGTTGCCCGGATATAGTTTGTTTCACCGCCATTGATAATACGACTCGTGTCATACAGGATCAGGCCAGACATGATCATCACAACTGCAGCTGAGATGGTCAGCGACAGAGCGGGAATGGCAAGGAAGATGTTAGCAATCATCGCAACCACAGCGACAAGGAGGCCCACCATCAAAAAACCTCCCATATAAGAGAAATCCTTACGGGTAGTCAGGGCATAGGCCGAAAGGCCAAAAAACACGACTGCTGTGCCGCCCAGTGCCTGCATCACCAGTGCCGGGCCACCGGTCATGGCCAGATAATGGTTGAGCATGGGACCAATCGACGCGCCCATCACCCCGGCAAACGCAAAAATAGCAAGAATACCCTTGCTGGTATCGGCCATTTTATGCACGACAAAAAGCAGACCGAATCCCATTAGCATAAAAATCATGGCCATACCCTGACCCAGGCCCATCGCCATGGCGATACCTGCGGTCACAGCGCTGAACACCAGTGTCATGCCCAACAGCATGTAGGTATTCTTCAGAACTTTGTTGGTACTTAGGGCGGACTCGATGCCTATCGAACCAATGCTATACACACCTTTATCCTGCATGTCTTACTCCGTCATGTTGCGCACGGCTTGTGCGGTTGGTCTTATGACAGATAATAAGGCCCAAAGGTTCATAATCCAAGTCAAAGAGGTTAATATTTATGCTGCGTTGGTTATTGTGCTTCTGCGGGTGAATCGAGATCACTGGCCAGAACGGCGTATTCGTTGCCATCACCGCACATTGTTCCCCACTTGTCACCATCGAAGATGCTCTGCGTCCACTCTCCTTTGGGGTAACGGCATCCATATTTGAAGGCCCGCATCCGAGGCCCAACGAGGCGGTATCGGCGTGTGCCCCTGCGACTGTTTAGTCGATCTGGTTTTCTGCCAGTTCGACGTACCTCGTGGGTTTACAGCGATCATGTCCGGCAAGGCAAGGCAGGACTGCGCGATGGTTGTTACTGCAGGCTCCGCAGCGCTCTGCTGTACGCAAAACGTGCACCAGGCGATGGAATCAGCCAGGGACTGGCAGGCGTTTTGCAGGCGTCCTGCCGTTGCATCAGCGGACACCCCCTTGAAATCGCCCGCGGTGTAACGGCATCGCAACCGGTCGTGACGATGCTGTTGCCTATCCTTAATCATTGATGGGGTTAATAATAGGCAGTTACGCAGTAGCTGTTTTGTTGCTCTACCCCGGGACGGGAACTTAACTCGCGACACCAGCGATAGTCTTGAGAAGTGCGTAAACGATTGACATTACATTAACAAAAAAGGCCTCATAAGAGGCCCTTTTTTGTTAATGGCGGTGGGCTAAGGATTCGAACCTTAGGAGGGGATAAACCCTCAACGGTTTTC
>CAWWAG010000077.1:0-6703 GCA_963934845.1 uncultured Halioglobus sp.
AGCAGTGGCCGACGACAGTCCTGTTAGCGAAAGCCTTCTGCCCGCACTGCCATTGGAGCTTGATATCAATGGGCTGAAACTGAGCCTGTTTTCCGTGATTTCCACCTTCGGTACGCCCCAGGACATCACCACGGATGAACTACGAATCTAGGCGTTATATCCCACGGACGCCCACCCCGAAGAATTTTTCGCGAACCTCTCCTGAAGCAACATGCAGATAAGCTAACTGTTATGCGAGTGATAGAACAATGGATAGCCCGCTGGCGTAATCAAGTGACTGCAACAATAATACGAACTAGAGCACGTTGGTAGATCCAAACTCAGCAATAATCGCACGGTTTATGGCAGCATGCTCTGCCTCGGCATCCACCTGACTACAGCGGCCTTCATCCCAACTAGTGTAAGTTGCATAGTCAGGCTCGCCAATTCTGACCAATGTATCCCATACCAACAGGCACAGCTCTTTGCCGGCTAACAGTTTTGATCGCCCCGCTTCGTCGAGCAGGCTCGCCATGGTTGAGGAATCGTTGGCCGCACCTAGCGAATCGCCAACATCCAGATGTACAAAGCTGCGCTCCGACGCTGAAAAAGCCGGCCACTCTACAGGCAGTTTTGGCGCACCGGTGCGGGCGAAGGCCGCCCACGCGGACATCATAAGCTCACGCATTTGCTCACGCGACTCACCCTCGGGGTAAACGTAACTTGATATCGGGCCGTAGGTGAATTCTCCAGTGACAAACGCGATGTCGATACCGTGTGCCGCACCAATCAGTTTTGGGAAATCAGCAAAAAAAGATTTCTCCTGGTCATCCCAGTCAAAACGGTAGGCGTAGAGTGCCGGATATCCCGCTTCCTCCATCGCACTGAGGGGCTCATCCACCCCGCGCAGCTTCCACGCCTGGGAGCGAATCCGCGTCCAGAAACTGTAGAGCTGTGGATCTTTGAGTTTCAGGCGCGGCGGTAACAAACGGGTAAAAGGATAATTAGCGTCGACAAAATACCGGTGCGTTCCCAGCCAGAGCGTCACCTCGTCGCGGTTGGCACCTGCGATCACCGGTATGGATTTAGCGTTGGCACTATCGCCCAGTGCTGCCAGCATGCCCGCAGTGGGTATGACTATGCCATCAGCGGTCGTCAGGGGAATATCACCCTCTCCGTCCAGCGCCAGGTAGTGCTCCATTAAGGTGACGGCTGAGACGCCATAGATTGACCTCGTTGAAGCATCTCTGAGCGCGCCAGAATCAACCATTGCCCCAAAGAGCTGGGAACTGGAGCGACGCATTCTCGGGTGGGCGCCACCCACATTGATGGCCTCATCTACGGTTGCTGTTTCCAGATACCCCGACTGGGAGATGGCTTTATGAAAAAGTCCTTCGCTCAAAGGGCTGGCCAACATTGCAAACACATTGTGACCGCCTGCCGACTCGCCAAATATTGTCACGTTATCCACATCGCCGCCGAAGGCGCCAATATTTTTCTGCACCCATTTCAAGGCTGCAATAATATCGAGCGTGCCGAAATTTGAACTGCGATCAAGACCATCAGCGCCCTTCTGCACAGAAGGATGACTGAACCAGCCCAACAGGCCAAGGCGATAGTTGAACGTGACGACAATTACCTGCTGGGTATCTACCAGAATAGAAAAATCATAGTAGCCCTTGTAGCCGGCAGTATTGCCACCGCCGTGAATCCAGAACATCACTGGCAGCGGGTCACCTGGGTTTGACATCAGCGGTGCCTTGATATCGAGATACAGGCAATCCTCCATGCCCACAATACCCTCACCGGGCACGCCACCCACGTTACTGGCTTTCTGTACGCATGCCACACCATCGCGCTCGTTGATTGCATTCAACGGTGTATTGATGGGCCTGGGTGCTCGCCAGCGCAGTTCGCCAACCGGCGGCTGCGCGTAGGGAATATCGCGCCATGTGGCAACGGTAGCATCGACCTCGGCAGAGACAGACCCGGAGGTCGTCTCCACGCGCAATGGTATCGATGCGGTTCCGGGTTCACCGGACGAGGAACATGCCATGAGCAATGTCAGGGAAATTAGTGTGGTTATGCGCTTTATTATCATCTCGAGGATTCCAGACTGGGAGTCGCAAATGAGAATAAAGTATAGGCTTTCAAATAACGTAACTCTAGCGCGACATCCGCAACCTGACTGCGCAAACACGCTGTTCGCATTGATGCTCAGAATTACAGTGACAGCCTGAATAACACGGGGATAGACCGGCGCGCTGCTATGCGCCCTCCGCGCTGATGCCCGCAATGGCATCTATGTAAGGATTCATTAAAACAATAAGGCTTCCCGATCAAGATTTGCCGTGGTTTCCTGCGCAGTGTTCTGGTACTGCCCTGACTTTTCTGGCTACTTACCTGCAGCGATGGGAGCGACAAGGGTAACTCTGAGGCTCATGAACTGTTGTCGCAGTTTGGCATTGGCGCCGAATTCTTCAGTGAAGCTGGCCTGCTAGAACTGCTGAACTCAGAAGACTACTCCTCGCCCGTCACGTTGCTGCAAATTATATCGGTAACGGATGACGCAGGCTCCGCCCAATACGAAAGCGACATGGTCAGTGCGCTCGAAGCAGCCAGCGCACAGCTTGCTTTCGCCAGTAAGGTTAGCGGCCGCCTGCTAGGTGAGCGCGTGCTCGCCAGGACGGCACGCGTTCTCTGATTAGAGTTCACCACTACCGGGTGCAGGCTGCGAAACCGCAGAGCGGTTGAAGGGCCATACGTCAGGCAGCAGTGCGGCAACTACTCGCATCTCCAGGGATTTTCGTACCACGCTGTCCATGGCAGTAGCTGCACTGGCAAGCCATGTTGCAACTATCTCAGGCTGTTGCTGATTTGTGGGCGCGCTCGCCACCAACGCTACCATGGCGTCAATCGCCCTGCGCAAGGCATCCGTTGTTGCTGCGGGAATCTCCGGCGCGTCTCCAACAGCTTCCTGCGATTGTTTAGAGCCGGACAAACAGCGGCTTAAATCCCGTAGCTGAAGGTAATAGAATTCCGCCACATTTTCCCCGGGAAGAATAAATGACCCGTGGGGCTCGCCCAGCGTATCAAAGACATAGGCCTTGTCATGATGCATATCGGAGTGGAAATACCACTGCTGGGCATCGTCATATAGAAACGACCAGATATCGTTGGTGCGCATATCTTCCCGACGATCGAGAAACGACTCCGTAGGCAGCCCGTAACGCAATTGCTGCTCGCGGGCATTCAGCGTGCGGCGATCCATGAGCGTGAGCGGACGCGTAATCTGCTGTAGCGGCAACCACAGGTTTACCAGCGTCACAGGAGACGCTTTGTTACTACCGTCGGGGGTCTGGTGACGGAACAGCCAGGGTGCGAAGCCGCGCATCATCTGCTTGAGTGGCGTGCCGCGCACGTCCTGATCACCGTGTATTGCCAGCGCAACGTCGTGACCATTCATCTCACCCGGCTTGAGGTCCGGGTCGATCTTCAGGCCATTGGGGCCGCCGCTGCGCAGGATCAAACCCTCCGCAGCGATAAACAACAGTTTCAGGCAACCGCCTCCAGACAGCGGAAAGACTTTGCCACTTAACTCCCACCGCAACTGCCGAGCCTGCTGCGGTGAAATCTCACCCGCCTGGCGCACCTGCCCGAGTAAGGTTTGCAGGCTCTGTATCGGTGACAGGTCGATACAATCAAACCCCATTTTGCGCAAGTTAAGTTGTGCATATTCTGGTGCCGACCAATCCCGCACAGTAACGTTGCGATGTTCAAACTGGCGCGTAAACTGTGCATCCAGCGGCCTGGTAGTGGCTCGCTTCAAACCCCGATTCTCGTGATCAGCAATCACCTCTTCTGGCCTTGAAAACCCAAGCTCCGCTACTACCTCCGTCACCATCACCCTACCTCCTGAATCTGTTGTTCCCGACAGAATACTCGCCTGCCAGCCGCCTGCCAACTTGTCACAGGCCACACTGCTCCCCTACACAGCCTCCCATACTATCAACCACATTCAGTGAGATACCTATGTCAAAAAATCTCGTAATGATCAGCTCCGATTGCCATGCTGGCGTTCTGCCCGACGGCTACAAATCCTATATGCACAAGGAATTTCATGTCGCAGCTGATGTTTGGTGGCTGCAGTACGCCCGGGAGATGATGAAGCGTATGGGTACTTTTTTTGATCAGGAGGCCGCCGAGGAATTCAATAGCCACTCCGGTGACCAGGGCGCCGGCCGCATGGACCCGAACGCTGCCTCCAACGCTGCCCGCGCCAGCGATACACAGTTGTGGGATTTTCTGTGCGATCCAGACAGCATGATTGCACCGCGCAGAGGTGAATACCTGCCCGACGTGCGCTTGCCGGAACTGGAAGCCGATGGCCTGGCGGGTGAAGTCCTCTTCCCACAAATAGCACCGTTTGGCGCCGGACTCATGCAATATCGCCACGAAGTAACACCCGAACAAAGCCTGGCGGGGAACCGCGCCTACAACTACTGGATGGCAGATTTGTGTAAAATCAATCCCGGCCGTCACGCTGGCGTGGCGATTATCAACGTGGATGATATCGCGGTGACGGTGAGCGACATTCGCGAGGCCCACAAAATGTGCCTCATCGGCGGCGTATTGCTGCCTACCAGTACGGGCACGCACCCCTTCTACCACGACTACAAACGCTACGCGCCCCTGTGGAGCGTGTGCGAGGAACTTAATATATCCATTCACCCACACTCAGGCTGGTTACCCGATTACGGCGACGTTCCCACCGCCACAGGCAAACAGCAACAGGGTTGTGGCCGGGAGCAGCAGGGGTCGAAACTTCAAAAAGTATAGGGCTTGCATGTTGTATGCCATCCGTCCGTTTACTACTTAGTCGGCCGAAAGTGAGATCTATATGACAGCGAATAAGAAATATTTCGAGCTGGATCTATAGCCCGAATATTCTGGCTAGTTGGTAATGAGAATATGTAGCGCGGGCAGGCGTCGAACGAAGATACTGGGAACGTGCCGAACGGGGAATTGGGCATCGAGCTTGAAGCTGGCCGTGCTGCCCAGCAATTCCTGCAGGATGATGTTGCACTCCAGACGCGCCAGACGCGCGCCAATACAAAAATGAATGCCATGTCCGAAGCCCAGGTGTGCCTTGTTATCGGGCCGCGTAATATCAAGTACAGCAGGTGCTGCAAATACTGCAGGGTCGCGATTGGCTGCTGCCCAGAGCAGCAATACCCGGGCGTCTGCCGGAATGGTAACGCCCCCGAGGACGGTATCATTGCGCACAGCGCGGTAATGGCCTTTGAATGGCGTCTCCAGGCGCACTATTTCTTCCACATACTGCTCGATCAGCGCGGGCTCCCCCCGCAACTGCTGTTGCAGTTGTGCGTCCTGCGCGAGAATTCGAATGGCACTACCCACGAGGCTGGAGGTTGATTCCCCCGCGGCTCCCACCAGCACCAGATCGATAGCAACCGCATCCTGCTTCGATATCTGCCCGCCGCGAACACCCAACACCAGTTCGTCCATTATATTTTGCGGTGCAGCGGGTTCGGGCTTGTTGAAAGCGAGCTCAAAGTGGCGCTCAAGGTAGCTGCGTAACTCCCCGGTGGATTCACCCAGCGCCGTCAGGCGCTGCAGGTCGCAGGTTCCCGCCAGTATGTCACCGCCACTGAATGCCCACTGCAGCAATTCATTCACATCCTCCACTGGCAATCCGACCAATTTTGCCATCACCATGACCGGAATCGCATTGGCAAGATTACCCATACAGTCACCTCCGCCGGCCGCAAGCAAGTCGCCCACACCCCAGCGAGCCCACGCGCGCACCTCGCCTTCCATCGCAGACACACTGCGCGCATTGAGCTGCGACAAAACCAGCTTGCGATGCACCGCATGGAAGGGTTCGTCCGCATTGGCAATAGCATCCACGGTGCCGCCAAACTGTGTGAAATCAAACAACCGGGGCTCGCCATGTTCATCGGTTATCAAGATGCCGGTGAGATTGGCCGAATAATCCTCATGGTTTTTTAACACCTCATGAATTAATTCCCAGGATGACACCAGATACACCTGCGTCCCCGGAACCTGGTACACAGGCGCGTCGCGCAGTAATACCTCGTACATTGGATATGGGTCTTCTATGACGTTTGGGTCGAGGATTCGATAGGGAATAGAGGGCTGCATGCTGGTTGGCGGGATGGTAATCTTCTGGAAGTCTCTTTAATGGTCAGGGTAGCATATACCGGTAACGCTGCACTGGTGTAAACGTGGGTGCACAGTGGCGCAGATTTAAAATCTACGGCCGTATCCGGGAGTGTAAATCAACTGGACATAGCCGGGACACGCCAAAGAGCGCACATCCCTGAGCCGATTTTCTTTCCATCGACGAACGCACGCCAAGACGTAATTGTAGGCTTTTGACCGTTCATAACAAGATTTGGTTGGATTATTAAGGGCGATTCAGACTCTGATCAAACAAGAGGATTCGAAGGTAGGGATGAACTGCCCGGAGCCAATCAATCCCCGAAGTGCCTTCTCTTCTGTGCTCCATTTCGCATAACGTAAGCCTAGGGTCTCTCCAGGGGCGGGGTATTGGTTAGACGCAAGGAGCTGCTTCCCCTCGCGCAGGCAGTGTTAATAGATACTTAGGTGCCGATGTCGTGACACTAGAGTCCAACTTCTAGCACCTACAGCGAAGCGGGTCTGAATAAGTAATAATACC
>CAWWAG010000078.1:0-6647 GCA_963934845.1 uncultured Halioglobus sp.
AATCAGGTATAAAAAATCCACGTCGTAATCGTAGTCAGGAAATACTCCTGCTTCCTCATATTCACGCTTGGAAAAAGAGCGTTGCCGTACTAAGGTAGCTGTGATGTTCAAGGTGAGTTGCTATGTCTCGTTGCTGTTATTCCATTGCTGTCCTGGTATGGTTTGGGTTCATTAGTGCCTCAATAGGTGCTACTGGTAGGCCCAATCTGCTATTGATCACTGTAGATGATATGAGCGCCGATTCCGTTGGCGTGTTTGGATCCAGCGTGCCGGATATCACGCCCAATATTGATCAACTCGCCAAAGAGGGTCTCAGGTTTCAGCGTGCCCATGTTCAGGTCGCTAACTGTACGCCTTCACGAAACGTGATGTGGTCCGGACGCTACCCTCATAACAACAAGATCGAAGGTTTCTACCAGGTCCGTGATCCGGGTTATCCAACAATGGCCGACCTGGCAAAAAAGGCCGGTTATTTCACAGCAATTCGTCACAAACTTCAGAGCTCAACGCCTTACTACCCCTATGATTGGGATATGGTTCTTGATGAATTATCCGGTGGCGCCAAATACGGCGCAAAGGACGCGAACTCCTATGGCCTTTCAACAACCCAGGGCATACGCAGTGCGAAGTCTGAGGGTAAACCTTTCTACCTGTTGATCAATGTTGCTGACCCACATGTGCCCTTTTTCGGTTTAAACCGCAAAGGCAAAAAGGTGGACGATGCATTTGTGCCTTCCCGTCGATACGATGCTGGGGAGGTCTCCGTTCCAGGGTTTCTAATCGATGATCCAGTTATTCGACAGGAACTGGCCCATTACTACTCATCAGTACGTCGCGCTGATGACGCTGTCGGACAGATCTTACAGGCACTGAAAGAGTCAGGTGAGGCAGACAATACTATTGTCATGTTTCTTTCCGATCATGGTATGCCTTTTCCGTTTTCAAAAACGCAGCTTTATCACCAGAGCACACTTACACCACTGATTTTCCGCTGGCCGGGTGTCATCAAGTCGGGTTCTGTCGATAGTGAGCATATGGTGTCCGCTGTAGATATATTGCCAACACTGCTCGATGGTATCGGCGAAGAGCTTCCCGAGGGTGTCGATGGTCGAACATTCCTGCCACTTCTAAAGGGTGAAACACAGAGTGGTCGCGACCGGGTGTTCAAAGCGCATAATGAGAATTCGGACGGACAGAGGGCCCCGATGCGAGCTGTAGAGACTCCCGAATTTCTTTATATTTTCAATCCGTGGTCTGACGGTAGGCGGGCTATGTTTTCTGCAACGAATGAAACAAAGACTCACAAACGTATGGTGGAACTTGCTAAGGACAACGCCAAAATCGCCCAGAGGCTGACGTTTCTCAAGCATCGGGTGTTGGAAGAATTTTACGATGTTCAAAGTGACCCGGATTGCCTGGTCAATTTGATAGATGACCCTGCTCATCAGCAGGAGATAGGGATTCTCAGTAGTTCACTGGAGAGTTGGATGCGTGATACGAAGGATCCTATGCTCGACGCCTTTCTTGGTCGACAGAACCCGGGTGTACTGGCGGCGTATATGAGAGACGAGAAACTCGCCACCCAAAATCGCAGGGAGTGGACCAAGGCTATCAGAGAAGCCCTTAAAAAATCAGATTTACCCTCAAAAGTAGAATAGCAAGATCACATGTTGAACCCTATTTCCAGGCCGCAGGAAGCGCCTTCGCACGGGGGCTTCATACCGAGCATCGAAGGGATGAGGTCCCTGGCTGTTCTGGTAGTGTTGCTGTTTCACTTGGATGTCCCCGGTTTTTCTGGTGGGTATCTTGGTGTTGACCTGTTTTTTGTTATTTCCGGCTTCATCATCTCCCGAAATATTTTGTCAGATCTACATTCGGGCAATTTTTCGCTGAAAGAGTTTTATCTTCGTCGTTTTCGCCGGCTGTTTCCTGCATTGCTGATCACGGTATTGGTAACGCTTGTAGTTGCTGTTGTGGTTGTGCCACCGGTGGAACTGATGAAAACGGCGCAATCAGCAATTTACGCTTTGTTTTCACTGGCTAATTTCAATTTCTGGCTGGAGTCAGGCTACTTTGATGCCGCTGCCGATGCCAAGCCGCTGCTCCACACCTGGTCGTTAAGCGTAGAGGAGCAGTTCTATTTGTTCTGGCCGGTTCTGCTACTTTTTCTTGCCAATACGCCGCGACGTATGATGGCAGCTGTTGCACTACTATCTGTATCGCTGGGCTTATCGTTGCTATGGCGAGACAGCTTTCCGAATGCCATCTTTTACTTGCTCCCATTCAGATTGCACCAGTTGATGGCGGGTGCCCTGGTTGCCATTCTCTCGCTGCATCTGTCGGCATTGCGGGGCAATCTGAGTATTCTCCTGGGTTCTGTTGGTTTTGTCGTAATTTCCGGGATGTACAACGATGGCTACTCTCCGGCGGTTGGTGCAGCTGCAGTGACTGGTTTTGGCTTTTTATTATTGCTGAGCAGGGGAACTGGTCTGGCGGCATTGTTGTACGGTAACAAACCGATGCAATGGATTGGTCAGCGTTCCTATGCGATCTATCTGGTCCACTGGCCGATTATCGTGTTATTCAAGTTTCTTACCGATTTCCAGCTGAGTAATGGCGACAGAGCACTACTATTTGTCCTATCCATTATTGCCGCAGTAGCACTGCACGAGCTAGTGGAGAAGCCTTTTCGAAAGCGGGGCAAAGACACTACCATCCCTCAGCGAATGGCTCTGCCACTAATAGTATCCACACTATTGGTTACAGTATTTATTGCCGCCGCCATCTGGCACCTGGACGGTCTGCCGTCGCGCACCGATCCGCTTATTCAGCGCATTGTTGACAGCGTGGACGGAGAGATAGAGCTACGCAAGCGTGCTATCCGTTTTGGCAAGTGCAATCTGCACCAGAACCATGAGTTCGCTGACTATGACGCGGGCGAATGTGCTGCACTCGATCCAGCACGGATAAACGTGCTTATCCTGGGTGACAGTATGGCCGCGGACACCTACATGATGCTGTCTCAGGTCTACCCGGAGATCCAGTTTTCCCAGGCTACTGCGGGGGCTTGTACCGCTGTCCTTGATATTTCTGACGTTGGAGGAAGATATTCTACCTGTGAGGAATTGAACGTATACAGATTTTCCGAACTGGCTGGATTGGATATGGACCTGATTGTGCTCGCGTCAATCTGGAACGAAGACAGAATTCAGCCTCTTAAGGAAACCGCAGCCTACCTGCATTCTCGAGGGAAAAATGTACTGGTCATTGGGCCGCGAGTACATTTCCGGGGCTCTGTCCCGCTGCTGATTTCTGGACAGAGTTCTCTCGAAGCGGTAAATGACCAGTTGCGTGATCGTGTCGTTCAGGAAGGAGCTCTGTTGAGCCAGATGCGAAGCGCTATTCTGGGTGTGGAGATTATTGACATAGGAGCCCTACAGTGTGCACCAGACTGTGATGTCGTTGAGGGTGGTAGCCTGCTGTATTTTGATCAACGGCATTTCACCAGACTGGGAGCGAAACGGATAGGCGAGCGATTCAGGGAGTCTTTTGACCTACTGGAATTTATTAACTCCCAGCCTTCTGAGAAGCGCTGACGAAACATGGTCTTGGTCTACCTTTGCGGGCGTAACGCTGGGCTTGTTCCTCTCGAACGACGTCGATGGTACGCAAACCTGGTAGTAATCCGAGGCGGCTTCGGGGTACAGATCAGAGGCCTGTGCATGGAGTACGGTGTCATCCTTATTCTTGGTGCTGCGCGCGTCAAATCTTCACTCTGCCTAGCCATTACCGACGGTGATAACGAGTTAACGCCCTCATCATGGGGATCCTTCGAGAATCTTTATGAAGAACTTGTCGATATTTAAGCCAGGTTAAAAAACCTGAACATCAGGATTTGGCAATGATGTCGTGAAAATGAGAGCCGCCAGCGGAAGGTGTCAACCTCATATGGACAGTTAGTCAAAAGATAACATTTATTTTACGTACCCTGCCACCGCCATTGTAGCGGCTGTCCCAGACAATTTGTCACGGCCTCTGAATGTCTTGGTACTGATGAGGTGGAGGAGCGCGGAGTTACATCAGGGCACACGCTTGGCTTGAATGCCGAATATATGACTGCAACTCAGACCTATAACAACCATCGAAAATCAACTTGCCAAACGGGGTGGTTCATATATGAAGCGATCCAACTATGGTGTCCAACGCACTCGTTACAGATAAACTAAGCAGCTATGGCGTCGCTCACCGAGAGCTAATTCGCGACACAATGCACAGCACTAAGCAATATGAGAATAATCGGGTCGAGTAATCGCATGCGGGCGACGAGAGTGCGAGAGCGAGAGATGCGTGGTCCGGCATTCCGCAAGTTCAAATCGGTCAGGCAGGAACAGCGATTCATTGGTGCTCATGCCGCTGTGCAAAATAAATTCAATCTTGGTAGGTGCTTGGTCAGAGCTCAACATTATCGTGATCTTAGGATCAGTGCGTTTAGTGAGTGGAGTAGGGCAGTTGCTTGAGCCTGCATAGGGGGTTTTCCTGCTCTCGAGAAGTTAAGTTGCCAGAACCCGTCGCGCCTATTCGACATGTTTGATTACACCGACCATGAGTTTTGAAACGATAGAGCCTTGTACCTGTTCGGTATAACTGTGCCGCGGCGGCATTTTGGTCAGACTGATATGGTTGAAAACAACCCCGCGCACTTCCTGTATTTGCGGTACGAAGGCTCAAACCGCTAATCAAGGGCAGCGGCTAATCGGCAGCACAGACTCGCCGGCGACAGACCACCGCTAAAAACTACAAGCGCGCTGTAGTACACTCACCGCTGACCCCGAATGGTATCGAGGCGAGTGTCTTTTAGAGCAAACACACCATGCAAACAACAACCCAACAGACCCTCCCCCTGCGCTTGGGCATCACGCCTTGGCACATGAACAGTACCATGGATGCGAATGCGCTGTGTACACAGGCTGAGCTCGCCGAGCAGTGCGGCTACCACTCTTTCTGGTTACCTGAGAGTCATTTTGCAGGTCCAACTTCAGTGCCGGAGCCTATTGTGCTGTTAGCAGCTGTGGCTGCGCGTACGGCCACCATCAAGCTTGGCACTACTTCGTATCTGCTCCCTATCCGTAATGCCCTGCAGGCAGCTGAGCAAGTTGCCGTGCTGGATCAGCTTAGTGGCGGCCGACTCATTCTCGGACTCGGTCGGGGTTTTGAAAAAAATATGCTGAGTGCTTTCGACGTTAACCCCACAGAAAAACGCGAGTTGCTCAATCGTAATCTTGACGTGATGAAAGCGGCTTGGGCAGGCGGTATTGTGGGTTCTCAGGCGATCGGTGCGGTGATGTCGCCACTGCCCGTGCAGAAACCTCACCCGCCCATCTGGATGGCGGCTTTCGGTCCGAAGGCATTGGCGCAGGCGGGGAAGATGGGCGCGCCCTATCTAGCGTCACCTATGGAATCACTGCAGCAGTTAAAAGACAACTACGAGATTTATAACACGGCGTTAGATCAAAACAGCCAGCCCAGGCCGAGTGAAATCGTACTGATGCGTACGATTTTTATCAGTGATGACAAAGCACTGTGCAAGCAGGTAACACGTGACCTCGCACAATTGGCAAGCACGCTAAAGTTTGGCAACACGTTGATGGAAGCAGCCTGGATTGTGGGCAATGCAGACGAAGTTGCGTGCGAGATTCATGAGTATCGAGAACAACTTGGAATGAACTACTTGATCGTTGCGCGCCCGCGCATCAACGGCTTAAGTCGTCAATGCGCCGAGCAGTCGATGCGCGCATTGGCCGCAATCGTGGCGAATGTTTAGAGCGGGCCCCATTAGCAGTAGCCCGCACTTCAATCAATAACCAATTGGTCATCCAGTGGTGTACCTTACCATTAGGGGTCTTTCCCCTAATGGCTGCCGATTCTGAGCCGACGCTTCATGTCACCCAATATTTCGAGATCTGGATGTCCTCCGCTCCAAGGTCCGCGTAGTTGTCATTGGCGCGACCAATGCCAAACTCGCGCCAGGTAAAAGGGCGGTACCGAGGGTTGCCGTCGCAGAGTTCAGGGATTGGTGCTATCACGGCGTCGAAGGTGGGGTTCAGGAAAAAGGGGATGCTGTAGCGATCCGTCTCGCGCATCGGCGTGACACGGTGGACGGCGGCCCTGTACTGGTCGTTGCTCCAGACCTGTAGCGAGTCACCCAGATTCACCACGATTGTGCCGGGACGCGGAGGGACATCGATCCAGCCGTGCTCGGCGGACTCAGTCTGCAGCCCGCCTGTCTGATCCTGGAGCAGCAGCGTGATCACGCCGGGGTCGGTATGGGGCCCCAAGGCCAGGTTCCCTAGGGGTGCCAGACTCTCTCGATCAGACGCCGGGGTGGGATCATCGAGCGTATAGTGGTTGAGGCGCATTAGACTCCCAAGCGAACTTCCGTGGTGTTGCGCTGCGATGTCAGGTGGCAGGTTCAGGGCGGCGAGCACGAGCTGCAGCGTCTTTTCGGCCACCGCGCCCATGACGTCGAAATACTCTGTTATCGTTTCCTGCACGTCTGGCATCCAGTCAGGCCAGACATTCGTGCTGAATTCGAGAGGCAAAGCAGGGGAGAGCAGGTCGAAGACCTCTTTGCGATCACGTACCCGTTT
>CAWWAG010000079.1:0-6178 GCA_963934845.1 uncultured Halioglobus sp.
CCTAGCGGGGAGTTTGAAAAGAAATTCAGGCGTCTCAACTTGATATTCAGACCAGAGGATTTACGTTACTGATGAAACAATTACTAGCTGTACTGACCGTCGTCATGCTGGCCACGTTTGCTACGAGCGCGGCGGCTCAAATTACGATCGAGATTACCGAGGGTAATCGCGACGCGACTCCCATAGCGATAGTGCCCTTTGGTCGGCAAGGGGTAGGCTTGCCATCGGAAGATCTCGCGCAAATCGTGGACAGTGACCTGGCACGTAGCGGCCAGTTTCTGCCGATAGCACGGACCGATATGCTGGGTCGCCCCAGCATTGAGTCGGAGGTATTTTTTCGCGACTGGGGGGCCATCAACGCGAAGTACCTGTTGATCGGGCGGGAATCTATGAACGGACCACAGTTGCGAGTCGACTACGAACTGTTCGATGTGACCAGCCAGAGGAAGGTGTTTTCTGGCTATGAGGCGGGGTCAGTTAGTGATGCCCGCATGCTGGCTCACCGACTTGCCGATGAGATCTACGAGCACATCACCAGTGTGCCTGGTGCATTTGCCACCAGACTGCTGTATATCGCAGTGACCCGAGTGCCTGGTGGTAAGGATTATTCCCGTTTGACCATGTCGGATTCCGACGGCGCGCGTCCCATTGTATTGTTAGAAACGCAGGAGCCGCTGCTGGCACCCACGTGGTCGCCAGACGGCAAGGATATTGCCTACGTCAGTTTTGAGACTGGCCGGCCGGCGATCTACCGCCAGGAACTGGCCACCGGGCGACGTCAGCAGCTAACCAACTTCAAGGGATTGAATGGCGCGCCGGCCTGGTCGCCGGACGGCAAAACCATGGCTATGACGTTGTCGAAAGACGGTAACCCAGATATCTACCTGATGGATCTGGCCACCAAGCAGCTCACGCAGATCATTCGTCACTACGCCATCGATACCGAGCCCGCCTGGATGCCCGACGGAAAATCGCTGCTGTTCACCTCTGACCGGGGTGGTAAGCCGCAGATTTACCGCTATTACCTGGACAGTGGCAAAACCGATCGTCTCACCCATGAAGGTAGTTACAACGCCCGTGCCCGGGTATCCCAGGACGGCCGCAGCGTGGTGATGGTGCATCAGCAGGATGGACGTTTCCATATTGCTGTTCTGGACCTGGTGACCAACCGTGTGACTTCCTTAACATCGACGGAGCTGGATGAAAGTCCCAGTATCGCGCCAAATGGCTCTATGGTATTGTACGCAACCAAATACGCAGGGCGCGGCATTCTCTCTGCAGTAGCTGTAGATGGAGACGCAAAGTTCAGGCTTCCAGCCCGTGAGGGTGATGTCCGGGAACCAGCGTGGTCTCCCTATATAAGCCGCTGAATATTGAATAGCAGGTAGTGGCGTAAATGCCTCATTACTATTAATCAACCAAGTGCTTCAAGAAGGATGAACGACTATGAAACATCTGCCTATAGCTGGTAAGACCATTGCACTGCTTTTCTCAGCAGCCCTTATGGTCGCTTGTTCTGGTAGTGACACAAAAGAGCAGGATGACGCAGAAGCAGCAGCAGCAGCGGCAGCCGCCGCTGCTCACTCGGCACAGCAAGCAGCCTCCTCGGCTGATATGGTCAGCTTGGAAGACGCCGCCGCAACCGCCGGCAATGTGTTTTACTTTGAATATGACAGTGCTATTATGACAGCGGAAGCGCTGAGTGCCGTTAATGCACATATTGCTCTTTTACATCGCACTAACGAAAATATTCGCCTGGAAGGGAATACCGATGAGCGTGGCACCCGCGAGTACAACATGGCGCTGGGCGAGCGTCGGGCAAATTCCGTACGTGACTACATGGTAGCCAGTGGAATTTCCAGTATGCGCATTGAGACTATCAGTTATGGTGAAGAGCGTCCTATAGCCTATGGCTCTGGCGAAGCTAACTGGTCGGAGAACCGCCGTGTAGAGCTGAAGCCCCAGTAAGCTATGCTTTTATCTATCGGAAAATCAGCACTAATGTGCGGGTTGGTCATTTTGACTGGCCCGCTGTGTTTGATGGCTTTTGCTCAGCAGGGTTATGTAGATTTGGAGGCCGAGCGAGCAGCAACGCAGGCAGCTGGGGGTGGTTCTGCCAACACCAGCGTATCCACTAGCGAGAACGCCAGCAACCCCTACGGTGCCCAACCTGCGCAGGTATATCCCGCCACCAGCTACGGTGCGAGTAATGCCCCCATGGCGACTTCAATGACGCCAGTGTTTTCTGCCGCTCCGATGCCCGGTACTGCTCCAGCGCCTGTATCAGGTAGCTCTGCGGGGGGCTCGGAACTGGGCAATATGTATCTTCAGATTCAGCAGATGCAGCAGGAGATTATGCGTCTCAATGGTAAGATGGAAGAGCAAGCGTATGAGCTGAGCACACTCAAGGAACAGAGTTTGCAGCGCTATATGGATCTGGATAAACGGCTTGGCAATGGCAGCGCCTCGCCAACTTCCCCAGGGCCTTCCGCCCAGGTTACCAGTGCAGAGGGTATTAATGCGGCCGGTACGCCGATCGCCCCTGAAATAGCGGGCAATTCCTCGCCAGGTGTGGAGCAGCCCGGGGAGGCCGACGCGTATCGAGCAGCATATGCATTGGTGATGCCGGCCAGGAAGTTCGATGAAGCCGTTCCCGCTTTTCAACAATTTTTGCAGCGCTACCCCGACGGTGCCTACGCCGCCAACGCACATTACTGGCTGGGAGAGTTGTACCTGGTGAAGGAACCGCCGGATCTGGAAGCGGCGAGACAGTCCTTTGCGCTGTTGTTGAGTCAGTATCCGGATAGCAGTAAGGCGCCGGATGCGCTGTTCAAGCTAGGCAAAGTTCAATTTCTCAAGGGTAATCGCGAAAAAGCCAAAGAATATCTGGATCTCGTGATCACCCAATACGAAGGTACCAACAATGCCGCCGTGAAATTCGCCAGGGATTTCATAGCACAGAATTACTAGGCCTGTGGCCCCGTGACAACTTCTCTTACCGCTACTACTGTTAGCTTGCCGTCCAAAGCCGAGCAGGGCCTACCCGATAAAGCAGGGGAGGCCTTACGCATTACCGAAATTTTTTATTCCCTGCAGGGGGAGGCCCGCACCGTCGGCCTCCCCACTGTTTTTGTGCGCCTTACGGGCTGCCCGCTGCGCTGCGTGTATTGCGACACGGAGTACGCGTTTAGCGGGGGTGAAATGCAAGCCATCAGCGAGATTGCGCACCGTGTGGCGGCATACGAGCCGCGCTACGTGACCGTAACTGGCGGCGAACCACTGGCCCAGCCCAACTGCCTGCCCCTGTTGGCCCTGCTTTGCGACGCCGGGTATGAAGTCTCACTGGAAACAGGTGGTGCCATGACGTTGGCGGGCGTCGATTCGCGAGTGGTGACAGTACTGGATTTGAAAACCCCCGGTTCTGGTGAAATGCAGCGCAACGACTACACCAATATTCCGCTGCTGCGGCCACACGATCAGGTCAAGTTTGTGATCTGCGATCGCGTGGATTACGAGTGGGCCCGTTTTAAACTGGATGAGTACCGTCTGGTGGACCGGATCGCCGATATCCTTTTTTCACCCAGCTTTAGCCAGGTCGAAGGCCGCCAGCTGGCAGAGTGGATTCTGGCGGACAATTTGCCTGTTAGAATGCAACTGCAACTGCACAAACTTCTGTGGAATGACGAGCCGGGACGTTGAGTACGATGAGTGAACCCAGGCGCGCAGTCATTTTGGCCTCAGGTGGACTGGACTCCACCACAGTGCTGGCCCTGGCTCGCTCTCAGGGCTACGCCTGCTATACGCTTAGCTTCGATTACGGCCAGCGACACCACGGTGAGTTACGTGCCGCCGAGCGCGTCTCCCGCGCGTTAGGTGATATTGAGCACAAGGTAGTCAGGCTGAATTTAGACAGTATTGGCGGTTCCGCTCTGACCGATATGTCGATCGCCGTGCCCGAGGAGGAAACTCAGGGTATTCCAATTACCTATGTCCCCGCGCGCAACACCGTATTCCTGTCTATCGCGTTGGGCTGGGCCGAGGTGCTGGGCGCCCACGATATTTTTATCGGTGTGAATGCTGTGGATTATTCCGGCTACCCGGATTGTCGGCCCGAATATATTGCCGCCTTTGAATCCATGGCCAATCTCGCTACCAAAGCGGGTGTCGAAGGGCACAAGATCACCATTCATACCCCGCTGATGGACCTTGGCAAAGGCGAGATAATTCGCGCGGGTGTTGCCCTTGGTGTGGATTATGCGCTTACCGTGTCCTGCTACCAGGTGACAGAAGAAGGCCTGGCGTGTGGCAAATGTGACAGCTGCCGTTTGCGTCGTCAGGGCTTCGTTGATGCTGGTCTGGATGACCCCACCTGCTACGTGTAGTGCTTCGCAGATCAGGGGAATGCAGGGCGGCCCGGTGGGTCAGGCACTACCACTGCAGTGCACTGGAAGCGCTGTAATTGATAGTACGCGAACGGAGTAGCCACAGAGCCCGAATCATCCTCCCTTGCCTTATGCTGGATGTCCAGTTCGATGATGTAGGGGTACTCCAGGTGCTCGAGAGCATACTGGAACGCGCTGGCGGTTAGATCGAAATCGCCTATTGTCTTGCCATTGATCGAAACAGTGGAGCATGCCTCAACGCCCGCAACGTATCCCCCGGCAATGGCGAAGCGCAAGAAGCGCTTGGGCGGCGTATAACACTCCAGACTGATAGCACCACGCAAGCTACAGCGCAGCCCCGACAGCCATTGTCCGCTGGGCTCATCCAGCCTCCAGCCTTCATCCAACAGCGCTGACAGCGGCACGTCATAACGCTTATAGAAGGCCAGGTTCATATAGCTGACGTCGGCTAGCGCCAGTAGCTCGGCTTGCTCCTGCGGTGTTATTGATCGACCGCGAGTCGATTGCTGCTGTTCGCCGTTCCACACGGGTTTGCTCGCCTGGATCAGTTTTTCCGAGACGCCATACTCGGCGATAAGTGCTTTGTTGGAGCGGCGAAACTGTTGCCTGCATGCCAGTACCTGCTTCTCGCTCAGGAAGTAAGCACTGCGCTGAGCGTAGCGCGCACCCCGTGCAGCCAGCAGTAGTTCGACCAGTCGCGATCGCTTCCCAACGTTTTCGGCGGTGTTGATCTCCCGGTATTGCTCCTCAATATCCGCCAGTATCCTGACCTCGTCGACGCCAAGGCTCGGATTGATCTCGCTGTTAAAAATGGCGATGTCGTCTGGATCAAGATCACCGTCCAGTATGGAAAAAAAGTGATGGACGATATTCTTGCGGGGAAATCCCGCGCGGTCGTAAAGGACGACGTCCAGCTCGCAACCCGGAAAGCAGCGCTCAAATTTTTTCACATTGCGGTAGAAGTCGCGGTTGATCGGACTGATATCGATCTTTTTGAAGAGTTCTGCGCCACGCCGCTCCTGCGTTTTTATCTGCTGTAGAAAGCCGGTCTGAATCAGGTCGGCCTGCTCACGAACGTAGTAAATGATGTGAAATTGGCAGTCTGGAAACAGGCTTGCGAAGCGCGAAAGAACGGCCTCGTCGAGTACATGGATACCCTCCCAGGACATCAGCACACTGGCATCAGTGGGCTGTGCGTCTATCTCTTCAACAAGTTCCTGAGCATTCGCAGGGGTGAAGTTAAGGAAGAAAAGGCCGTGGTGGCCTAGCGCCCCCGCTTTGCCAATACGCGGTAAATAAATGCCGTGCTGCAACAGCAGCTGCCGGTTTGCTGCCAGGTGAGTCTGTAGGGCTGTACTGCCCGCTTTATCTGAGCCGATGTGTAGGAATATTGTTCTCGGTTGTTTGATAGCAGCACCCGCCGTCATAAGTCTCTGGTCCATGCAATGTAGGAAGGTATCAGGGCTGGAGATTACATTAGCAGTGCAAGAAAATACAGCGGCGCGCTGCGCAGGTGCCGCCGACCCGGCGCCGGGCATGGCTCGCTCGCGGAGGTATGTCTGCTACATCTTCTGTTTTGACGAGGGCCAATGGCACCAGAGCTTCGTTGCTGACGATTCGGATGACTCCATATGTTTGTGCCAGTGCGTTGAAGGAGTATGATTTTCCTCAAAAAAAAGCGCTTGAGTTTTTAGCTCAAATCCGTAACATACCTGCTCCTTCTTAGGGCCGTTAGCTCAGTTGGTAGAGCAGTTGGCTTTTAACCAATTGGTCGC
>CAWWAG010000080.1:0-5000 GCA_963934845.1 uncultured Halioglobus sp.
TTTTGGCTCTACCCCATTAATGGGGGATGGGCATTTGCAGAAATTTATTGCAGGCGATGTGTTCTTTCACCACATGGTAGGTGATCAAGAGCGCAAGCAAGTTGGCAATAATTTTATGTGCGCGCTGGCAGACCTGTACAGCCATTCCCCAGATGATTTACAGTTGCCGGCGGACGAATATCACGCAGCCGCCACAGCATATGACCACGCTTGGCACCTGCATGTGTTTGGTCCCGCCATGGAACACGAGGAACTGGATGAAATGGCCAGCTTGCTTGGCCAACGTCCCAGCTCTATTACTGAAGGCAACTTCAAACTGGAACAGCGTGTACGTGAAGCCGACAGCAATATCGATGAAGCCCTGATTCGCTACTTTTATCGCTATGCGCGCCGCAAGAAACTGATCCTGCGCGACGCAGTATTCTCTCAGGGGGACCAGGGAAAAACGGCCACACTGCAGTTACTGCCGAAATTTTGACCCGTAGATACCGGCTGAATGTTCTCATCCCTCCAAGAGAACAGGGGGCGGTAATGCGATGAGCCTATTATTGTCGAATTACCGATGTGGTATAGCAGAGGACTATGATCCAGTATTGATGCTGACTACAATGGCTGAGCCAGTAGGTGATTTACCCTTACTGATTGAAAAATATTGACGGAGATAGTGGTATGACCAGCATCCCTTCAGGGTACCCTGACGATCAGATAGAAGCCTTTGCGCTACTGGCGACACGAGAGAAACTATCGATTGATGACATGAAAATACTGGCTCTGCTGGAAGCGGCGGGAGAACATTTTTATCTCGCGGCGGCAGCGGCGGTCGACCATCCTGAAGCCAAGGACCTGCTCACACGAAACGGTCAGGAAGAACGCGGGCATGCGCACCGCCTACTGAAGGCGATGGCCTTATTGGGCGAGGAGTATACCTTGCCCGCCGATACGGATAACCCCTATGTTCAACCCATGGATTTGAACGGCATCATCAATGCCGATTTGCTCGACATTATCCAGCAGTCAGAAGTAGATGGTGATCTGCAGTACCAGGTCTGGGCTGATGCCGAGGCCAATGATGCAGTGGCGAAAATCCTGCGTCAAAACGGTGCTGAGGAGACTCGCCACGGTGAGCGAGTAAGCCAGGTGGCAGCCTTGCTCTAGATGGCGTTTGAGGCAGTTGCGTCCGCTGTCTCGCGGGTAGCCGCGGGTTGCCTATCCCGTCGAAAGTGCTCCGCGTGTAGCCATTAGCGCCTTGGCGAGATCCAGACCGGACAGATAGGCGTTTTCAACGCGCCCGCCATAACTCCAGTCGCCGCCTATCCAGATGTGCTGGTCAGGCAAGGCGACCAAGCCGGGCGGCGTAAGCTGGTTGTTCTGGCTAGCGTACAACCAGCGATGCGCTACCAGCGGCTCGATGGCCGTATCCACGCCGAGTTCACCCCGCAGAATATCGTGCGCTTCGTTAAACCAAAAGGCTGCAGGCTGCTCCAGATGTTCCCTACTGAAACTCGCATTGAAGTGCAGGACATAACAGCTTTGACGCCCCGCTTTGTTACCTTGATGGCTGATAAACCGTAATTTGGGGTGTTCACAAAAAATGGCGTCGCTTTGCACGCTACCCGGTGCATGAACAGCGACAGCCCAGCAGGGCTCGAGTAATTCGGGTGAAGCAACAAACAACGCTCCCAGCCCGCTTTGTGCCAATAATTGTGCGACCTGTACCGGCGGCATAGTCAGTAATACGGCATCAAAGTTGGAAAAGCATTCGTCCGCGGCATTAAACACACTCCAGTTTGCCTTCTCACCTTGCAACTTGACGATACGACAATCGGAGATCAGTGATATGTCTGCCAGCAAGCACTTCACCGGGCTTTGCATGGAGGGCACACCGATGTAGCGAAGTTGCTGATCTGGTGATACCCGCAACGATGAGGACGCTCCTTCGGACGTGAGCACGGCAGGGGTGCAGGGCCACTGTTCAATACAACCTGCATCCAGCCATCGCTGCACCTGACGTTGAAAATCCGTATTTCGCGCGGTGAAATACTGCGCACCCATATCGAGATAACCCAATTCGGTACGCTTGCTACTCATGCGGCCGCCCGCCGCACGGCCTTTATCAAATACCGTCACTTGATAACCGGCTTGTATCAGTGTGACCGCGGCGGCTGCGCCGCATAAGCCGGCGCCAACGATGGCTATCTTACTCATATCCATTCACTTTATTTCCTCAGTGAGTCTACCGCAAAGAAAACGAAGAATAAGCTCCTGCCAATTGCAGTACCAGTACTTGGCAAAAGATTCAGTACACGCTTCATCAATCTCCCGGTCTATTTTGTATCGTACAATGGACGTGGCATTATAGAAGCCAACGGGGAGGGCGGTGTCTATCACTACCGATTCTTTTCCGCTGCAGCCTACAAGTGCTGTCGCTGCCACTGTCGTCGCGGAGGCCTGAATAAATTGTCTGCGGTTAAGTGCCATGGGCTTCCTCGGCTATTGGTTAGTGTATCCAGTGGTTCGCAGAGCCAGTTCCTCACAATCACCTGACGATGTGTACGTCATGCAAGAACATATAAAGCGCGAGAGCCCCTGCCCATGATAAAACGCGCATACTTTCTGTTTTTAGTTGTGTGAGGTACGCGTTACCTCGGTTTAAAATCTGCTGCCACTCCTGATGTGTTAGTATTTGTCGCTTATGTTTACACCCGAAAGAACGATTGGTTTGATTGCAGCACTGGCGATGTTTATCTTCAGTGTTTTCACTTATCTCAATACAGCTGATTGGGTGGCGGGCATGTTTGCGCTGGGCAGCCTGATGTATTTCGTCTTTTTTCTGTTGGTCTATAAAAGGAAAAACCCGTGATCGGGACAAGCGTACGCTACATGATACTGACGTTCCTGGTGCTGGGCCTGTTGGCCAGCTGTGCCAGCCTGACGCCACAGCTCGATCCACCTAAAGTCAGTCTTGTCAGCTTTAAAAGCCTGCCCAGTGATACAGGTGCGCCGCGATTTGAGATCAAACTGCGTGTGATTAACCCCAATAAGCAGACATTGGATATTGCCGGCATCAGTTATTCCGTTGAATTGCTCGACAAGGAACTGATTACCGGTGTGGCGAAAGATGTGGCACCCATAGCCGGGTATAGTGAAGGCGTTGTGACGCTGGAGTCAGGGCTACAATTACTGGAGCTAATGCGACTCATGGCCAGTATTGGCTCTGTTGGGTCCGAGGCGCTGGATTACCGGCTCACAGCAAAAATAGACTTCAATGGTTTTATGCCGACACAGCACATCGAAGAGAAGGGAGAGATCTCGCTCAATTAACCCCAGAATGACTGGGCAAAAATAGCCAGAATGATCATCGGGCAAACCACTTTCACGTACCACGGCCAGATCTTCCAGAACAGGCTTCTCTCTACTTCAGGATACCCTTTACGCAGTTCCTGCAGCAGAGTGTTTCGGTGCCAGACCCAACCCGCATACAGGCAAAACATGAAGCCGAGCAGAGGCTGGCTATAGCGAGTTGTCAGCGTGATGATCAAACCAAACAGCGTTTCAAAATTCAGCAAAATAGTGCAGCTGATACACGCGATGAGCCCGCCAATCACCCACGCGCTCAAGCGTCGCTCGGTATTGAATTCTTCAGTGATGTAGGCAACAGGCACCTCCAGCATGGATATAGAGGATGTCAGCGCCGCAATACTCATCAGGAAAAAGAAGGTGAACGACACTATCAAGCCGGGGATTCCCATGGTCGCAAAGAGCTCAGGAAGCACGGTGAAAATGAGTGTGTCTTCAGAAATCAGCGCGCCACTGGCCGTGAAGATTTCTACGCCGTTGTGCAGTGCAACGTACATCGCGGGCAGGACGAGGAATCCCGCCAGTACCGCAATGGAAACATCCACCAGCGTGACGATTCCGCCCAATAGCGGCAGGTTCTCATCGTCGTTGATATAGGAGCCATAGATCAACATAGTGCCCACCCCAAGGGACAGTGAGAAAAAGGCAGAGCCCAGCGCGTTCAATATCAGCTGCGGAGACAGCACGCGCGCGAAATCCGGCATGAGATAGATGGCCAGGCCATCCATGGCACCGTCCAGCGTGAGGACATATAGCACCAGCACCACCAGGGTGACCAGCAGCGCGGGCATCAATCGCTGCGACCAGCGTTCAATACCCCTGTGCACTCCCGCCGAGATGATGCCAATGGTCAGGGCCATAAATATGAGCATAAACAGCACGTTGCGCCACAGGCCAAATGACGTCAGCCAGTTCGAAAGCGCTGAAATACCCGACAGCTCGGCGAGGGCCGACAGGCAAAAGGCGATCATCCAGCCGGCCACTATGGCGTAGAAGCTGAGGATCAAAGCGGCGACGGTCAATCCCGCGATGCCGGTCAATGCGCCGAGATTGCCGACCAGCCGATTGCGCGAAACCAGCCGCAGCGCGGTGACTGCGTTGGAGTGTGCGTGGCGGCCCAGTATCAGCTCTGCCATTAGCGCCGGGTACGCCAGCAAAAAGGCGAGCAGCAGATACACCAACAAAAAAGCTGCGCCGCCGTTGCTCGCGGCCTGGGTGGGAAAGCCCCAGATATTTCCCAAGCCAACGGCACTGCCGGACGCCGCCATTACAAATCCAAAGCGTGAGCTGAATTGCCCTCGACTGCTCGCCATGCACAAACCCTGAAATCTGCATTATTTTCCGGGCAGTGTAACATGGCCACTGGGCTCCTCAGAGCGTCGGTTCAGCTCAGTGCCGGATGTTTTGCCGGTGTCAGCGGACCTTGTTTCAACGTGGGTAATATATGCTATTATTGCGCCCGCTCAGAAGGTAGATTCTGAATGCCAAATCTTGTATGGCCTCGTGAGGCCGAGACTGACAATCAGCATGTACGACTCTGAGTGTGGATATAGCGTTATGCGAGTGTGGTGGAATTGGTATACACATCAGACTTAAAATCTGACGGCTTCACGGCCATGCGGGTTCAAGTCCCGCCATTCGCA
>CAWWAG010000081.1:0-4747 GCA_963934845.1 uncultured Halioglobus sp.
CGCAGCCGCCATACTCCTGCGGGATTAACACAGATAAATAGCCCGCATCAGTCAAGGCGCTTACGAACTCAGAAGGATACTCTCTGTTGCGGTCCAGTTCACGCCAGTACTCCCCACAGAACCGGCCGCACAATTTTGTCACAACATCGCGGATGTCGGGATAGGTCTTTTCGACTGCCACTGTGTTTTTCCTCAGCAGGGTTGATGGTGCTGGCCTGGCAACGTTGCCGTTCGAGTGTGAGCAATTGGGCTTAAACATTAGAGTCGATACGACAGTACCGGTAAAGGGACAAATCCCCCGCGCTGAAGTAACAATAGGTTCACGCGTTGGCTCGCCGCCAGACTACCCCCCGAGTTTACAAGGCCGGTCAGGACTCTGTTTGATCGACCGCGGGATAATGATCTTCTCTAAGCGATAGGACCAGTGCAAAACTCGACACTATTCCAGTAAACAGTATAGGCAAAGACACGACCAGCACCGCCGTTTGCGCAACCTTGATCCCACCAATGTACATCAGCGTCAGTGGCAATATCGCCAATGCGACCGCCCAGAAAGTGCGATGCCACCGCGGCGGATCTTCACTGGGACGCAATTGCCGACTGGCGCTGGAAGCCAGTATATAGGAGGCGGAATCATAGGTGGTGGCCGAAAATATAATGCTGACAAAACAAAATAGGACGATCACCAGTCCTGCCCAGGGTAGCTGATCAAAGCCTGCGATGATCGCCTGATTCCCTCCCTGCTCGGCGAGGATGGCTACGACATCAAGCTCGCCAGAGAGTTGCAAACCAAGGGAGTAGTTTCCGAGAATAAGATAAAACAGGGAACACCCCAGGCTGCCATAGATGAGCATGCCCAGCACTACCTCGCGGATAGTACGACCCCGGGAGATACGTGTCACAAACAGACCGACAAAAGGCCCGTACGCGACCCACCAGGCCCAATAGAAGATTGTCCAGTCTTCAACGAAACGGGAGTCGGTGAAAGGATCTGCCCAGGTGCTCATAGCAACAAAATTCTGCAATACAGTACCAACACTACTAAGCGCAGTTTTTATCAGGAACAGGGTCGGACCAGCCATCAGGATAAAAACCAACAGCAGCAGCGCCAGCAACAAGTTGAGATCACTTAGCCGTTTGATACCTTTTTCCAAACCCAGATAAACGCTGGTGGCAAAAATCACAACACAGACGCCGACTACCGCAAACTCCAGGGCAAAACCCGCTTCCACCCCGGTCAGCCGAGAAACCAGGGACGCAATTAGCGGGGTGGAAAAACCCAGGGAAGATCCCGCGCCACCAATCAGCGCGATCATAAAGAGAAAATCCATACCTCGTGCAAAACCGTTTTCCTCCCGGCCAGCCAACCAGTAATGGCAGGCAACACTGTATTTCAGCACCGGGACTTTGCGCGCATAAAAAGGGTAGGCAATGGCAATGGTCGGTACACAGTAAAAAGCCCAGGCGATAAAACCCCAGTGGAATACGCCGTAGGACGAGGCCCATTTGGCGGCCTCCACGGATTTTGGCTCTGCCCCAAACGGTGGTGTCTGGTAATAGTAGGCCCACTCAATAGCCGACCAGAACATCAGGCCGGCGCCGATCCCGGCACAGAACAACATGGCCACCCAGCTGTACGTGCTGAATTCAGGTCTGTCAGCGGCATTACCCAGCTTAACCTGTCCATAGCGCCCGAAAGCCAACCACAGCAGCAGCACCATCGCGGAGACACCACATAACAGATAAAGCCAGCCGAAATTTGTCGCAACGAACTGGTAGCTGCGTTCCATGATGTGCGCCCCTGCAACGGGATTCAGTGCCAGCGGAATCGAGACGAGCAGGATGATGATAATGGTCGCGGCGAAATTGGTCTTGTCTACGTTGGAATCCAAGGTAGCGCTCCTGTTTTATTATTAATATCAGAGCTGATCAGCTCGCCAGCGACTCCAGTGCGAGAAAAACAGTACGACCGACCGCCCCCAACTGCGATCCTATAATACGCTCCGCCTCTCTCTGGATACAGGCAATATCCGATTCAAGCCTGTTTGACCAGTTGAAAAATACTGTGCCACAGTTGAATAAAATGAACAGAGGAGAGCATAGCAGTAGCTGCTATTATATTCCTTGGTACACTTAAAATGTTTAAACCCGCGCAATATTTTTCAGGAGCTCCCAATGTATATCAACGGCGAATGGATTCAGTCCTCACGCAGGTTTCCTGTATTCAATCCCGCTAATGGCGAGCAGATAGGCGAAGTGGTCGATGGCGATCGCGGGGATGCCAGTAGAGCCATCGCGGCGGCCAAAGCGGCCTCGCCAGCCTGGTCGACACAAACCGCCTACGAGCGCTCGATGCTGCTGTACAGCGCCCACCAGCTGATGATAGACCGTAGACCGCAACTGGCCGAGTTGATGACTCGCGAGCAGGGTAAGCCCCTGAAGGCCGCGCTGAACGAAGTCAAATACGCTGCCGATTTTCTGCTGTGGTTTGCCGAGGAAGCTAAACGAGTCTACGGCCAGACCATCCCCTCCTCCCGCAGCGACCAACGTTTCCTGGTGCAAAAGCACCCGGTCGGCGTGGTGGCTGCGATCACGCCCTGGAATTATCCTATTTCTATGCTGACCCGCAAGCTAGCTCCCGCCCTGGCGGCGGGTTGTACGATTGTCCTCAAGCCCGCGGAAGCCACCCCGCTGTGCGCGATCGCAGTGTTTGAGATCCTGCACGAAGCTGGCTTCCCACCCGGGGTGGCCAACCTCGTGACTACCTGTGACCCTGCGCCTATCGGCGAGGAGTTCTGCACCAATGTCGCCGTACGAAAACTGACCTTCACCGGTTCCACAGCAGTGGGGAAAAAACTGGCGCAAGCGGCGGCTCCCCAGTTGAAGCGCGTATCGATGGAACTCGGTGGCCACGCGCCTTTCATCGTGTTCGATGACGCCGATCCGGTGCATGCTGCCAAGGGCGTTGCCCTGGTCAAGTTCCTCAATAGCGGACAGGCCTGTATCAGTCCCAATCGCATCTTCGTCCAGCGCAGCATCCTGACGCCATTTCTGGAGACCCTGCAGGAACGCATCAGAAAATTGAAGGTCGGTGATGGTATGGACGCGGCGAATAGCATTGGCCCACTCATCAACCAGACGGCAGTGGACAAGGTGGACCGCCAGGTGAGCGACGCCATAGCGATGGGCGCCACTTTGCACGCCGGTGGCCAGCCCCTGACGGACGGCGGGTTGGACCGGGGCTTCTTTTACGCCCCCACCCTACTGAGCAATGTCAGCGCACAGATGTTAATCTACCGCGAGGAAACCTTTGGGCCTGTGGCGGCGGTGATCGCCTTCGACGACGAGGATGAAGTACTGGCGATGGCCAATGACACGGCGTACGGCCTGGCCGCGTACGTTTACACCCAGAACCTGTCCCGCGCGATGCGTGCTTTCGAGGGCCTGCAATTCGGGATCATTGGTATTAACGATATCAATCCCACCAGTGCAGCAGCCCCCTTCGGCGGCATGAATGAGAGCGGACTGGGCCGCGAGGGTGCCCGGGAGGGTATCGAGGAATATCTGGAGACCAAGCTGGGCGGCTTCAGCATATGATTCGGGGCCGGTGCACTATGGTGAATAACCAGTAATCGCAGAGAACCTACTCTTGAAGCAGCAACTCATCACCCACAGCAGATCACGACAACAAGCACTCAATCTCACCACCCAAGATCGCACCCTCATCGGCCGAAAAACTAAATGCTCTTTTAAAAACAGATAGATGGATGGCGGAGATCGAGGGATTCGAACCATGATCCATGCGTTTTGGCGCCTCGCCACGCCCCCTAATGCCCAAATCAGAGAGTTAAAAAATTGAGCTGGGCATTATAGGGCATCAAAAGGCGTGAGGATGGTCCCATGGTGGTCCCCACACGACGAAGGCGCTGTCATTTGCACCTTTGCGTAATGCCAGTTGTCAGTTTACTTTAGGTGGCGTTAAGGGTCTTGTCGACCATGCAGTAAGCGAATAATTTCAATCCGCATGGCAGCAACTCGGTAAAATACTGTGTGACTTTGGATGACCAGGCTCCTGACATCGGGCAGGAGCTCTGGAGGTTCAATACCCATTAGAGGCTGCTCCGTCAGCGACCAAAATTGATCTTGGAGGATTGCCATATAACTATCTGACCGAGCTTTGCCCCACTGTCGCCGTCCATATTGATAGATGTTTTTGAGATCATCTCTGGCGACCGGTGCTATTACGAGCTGTTGGACTGGCATCTGGCTTAGCCCATAATATCCTCAAAGAATGAGCCCAACGCAGCTTTCGACTGAATTGCTATCCCCCCTCCACGATCCAGCTGATCGGTACCTACTTTTAGCTGTTCGCGCAAACCAGCCATCTTTATCTCGTGAATCCAATCTTCATGGGTCTCCATAAAGCGCAGAGCTTCGCGGATAACTTCGCTAGCATTGTTGTATAACCCACTTTCAACCTTGGCTTTGACGCGAGATTCTAATTCGCTTGTCAGTGACACGTGCATGATCGCCTCCACCGGTGAGCAATTGTTGTGTCACGCTAGATCTGCATACAAAGATTGTCAATATTTGTCAGGTAATAGGCCACTTGTACCTTCAAACCTGGCGGCTATGGGCTAGACCTCAAATTGGGAGCTTGCATGCAAGAAACGGGTTCATATATGGCAACTTAACTCATCCAGACAGCAGGAATCCTGGCGCTCAGTCTCAAGCAATCGCCCTACTC
>CAWWAG010000082.1:0-4486 GCA_963934845.1 uncultured Halioglobus sp.
TGCGTGGTAGTCCGCCAGAAAGAAAAAAGATTCTGTAGATTCATTTTGAGACGCCGCTATCGCGGGACGAATGGCCCCAACATAATTTCCGAGATGAGGCGTACCGGTGGTGGTAATGCCGGTAAGTATGCGTTGCTTTGCCATGATCTTTTAGATGCTCTCAAAAGGGCATAATAATACTGGGATTCACCGCTAGTGGCTATCCTGAGCGGCTACAACTGCACAGAAGAGCTGTTCTTAGCGCCCTGGCACAACCAGCAGACAACCACGGGCCACCGCCTCCATGACTGCCAATCCCTGGTTCTCGGGGTGTTGCAGGATACGCGACAGACCATCGGCGCCCCTGTCGTACTCAAAGCGCTCTACCCAGAGCAGAAGCCGCAGTCGTCCCACACGCTGCCTGCAAGCACCTGGCCACTGCGGAGCCACTGGCACTAATCCAATATCATCATAGAGAAACGGGTAGCGCTGCAGCGCGCTCATGTAGGAGAAGTACGACCTCGGGGGGCATATAGTCAGGCAATCTGTGCAGCAGCGCTGCACAGCCAGCCATGAACGAATCGTGGTGGTAATATGAGTTAAACACAATGTAATCTGCCGCTAGCGTCCCCTCGCAACCGCAGACCAGTATGCATCGCCCCGTATCCGCCCACTAAAATGTCTCGGAGGAAGCGTCAGGATGCGCTACTACCATTGCTCGAACATCGTCTGCAACGTGTTCTGTCAGTGCACATGGCTGCGCGCCGTATACGCAAAAAGCAAAAGGACCTCCACCCTTGCAACTCAGGTCGCGGAAAGAGGCCCCGTGTAATTGTAGAAGCGCCGCAAAATTCGGCATAGATCCCAGGCATCACGGGCGCCAGCCAATTCCCGAATTGAGTGCATTCCTAAGGTGGGCACGCCAATGTCCAGCGTGCGTATCCCGGTGGCACTCGCGGTAATAGGCCCGATGGTGCTACCACAGGCCATATCGTTGCGTACGACGAAGGACTGCACGGGTACCTCTTCCTGCGCTGCTAACAAGCGAAATAAACCACTGGTCTCGCTGTTGGTGGCGTAGCGCTGGCTGGCATTGACCTTGATCACCGGGCCGCGATTCAGTTGCGGACCGTGATTTTCATCATGACGGTCCGCAAAGTTGGGGTGTATAGCATGGGCGTTGTCCGCCGAGATCATCATGGAGCGGTCAGCCAGAGCCGCGTAAGCTGCGTGACTTCTGGCCAGTCGATTGAGGACCGACTCGAGCAGCGGTCCGTGAGCACCCGAGGTCGACGCGCTGCCAACTTCTTCATGATCATTACAAATCAACAGACTACTCACAGCACCATCGCTCTGCAGCATCGCCTGCAGGGCGGTGAAGCAACTCAGCAAATTATCCAGCCGCGCCGACGCCAGAAATTCACGGCGTAAACCGATCAGGGACGGTGCCTGTGTATCGTAGAAACATAGCTCGTAGTCTAATACTTGCTCCACGTCGCACTGCGGGTGCTCCTGTACCAGTCGCGTCTGCAGAAGCGCGCGAAAATCGGCCTTTTCCTCGCCCATCAATTGGCACAGCACGGGCACAACAGCCGTCTGTGGATTGACCTCCCGACTTTTGTTCGCCTCCCGGTCGAGGTGGATGGCAAGGCTGGGAATGGTCGCTATGGCCTCACGAAAATCCACCAGCGCGACCCGCAACTGTCCCTCACGCGCCTGGTAACTCACCCTTCCGGCCAAGGACAAATCACGATCAAACCAGGGATTCAACAGCGCGCCGCCATACACCTGCACACCCAGCTGAAACATACCCTGTGATTGAATCTCTGGTGCGGGATTTACCATAAGGCAGGGGCTATCGGTATGTGCACCCACCATACGTATACCCTCTGCTGGCAGGCTATCGCTCCCGGCAATGAAGGCCACTATCGAGCTGTCGTTGCGCGTCAAAAAATACCGGCCACCAGACGTAATCTCCCATTCCGAACAATCCGTAAGCCGCTCAAAACCAGCAGAAGTCAATCGATTTACCATCTCTGCCACAGCGTGAAATGGCGTGGTGGCAACTGTCAAAAAACTACACAGTTGACGGTTAAAGTCGTCCTGCTTCATGTTGATATCCTATAAGGTCTGACACTGAACGTTAGAGAAGCCAGAGTAAATATAGCGCGGCCGCCAGGGCAATGCGATAGTAGACGAAAGGCATGAAACCCACTTTATCCAGCAGTCGCAAAAAAGCGGCAATGCAGGCGTAGGCTGAGATTCCAGACACCGCGACCCCCACTCCCATGGTCAACCAATCGACACTGGCATCCCGGGTCATCGACTCCGAGACTTTTAGCAGTCCGGCACTGGCTATGATAGGAATAGACAACAGAAACGAAAATCGCGCGGAGGCCTGCCGCCCCATGCCCAGCAGCAGCGCCGCTGTCATGGTAATACCTGAACGGGAAACACCGGGCACGAGAGCCAGGGCCTGCGCAAAGCCAATGATCATGGCTATCCCCAGACCCAATTCCCGCTCGCGGGAAGTGGATACGACCCGGCGATCGGCGATACCCAGCAATACACCAAATACCAGAGTGGTAGTGGCGATGATTGGCAGAGTGCGCAGGTTTTCTTCGATCAAATCACCCATCATCAGGCCAGCCAATCCGGCCGGCACTGTTGCCAACAACAGATACCACACCATACGGGAGTCCTCACAAGCGGGCTCCCCGGCAAGAGCGTGCAGCCAACGATTCGCCATGCGCACCAGATCGTCGCGATAGTACAGCAGCACTGCTAACAGTGTGCCCACGTGGACACCGACATCAAATGCGAGCCCTTGATCAGCCCAGCCCAGCACCAGGGACGGAAAGAGTAAATGGGCCGAGCTAGATACCGGAAGGAACTCGGTGAGGCCCTGAAGTAACGCTAAAATAATCGCCTGATATACATCTATCACCAGCGTTTACCCTGATCCGCAAGCTTTTTCCAGGAAATTTCATCGCGCACGTAGACGGGCTGCACATCGCGAGGATTCTGAACGTCTCCAAGCTGGTATTTCTCCAGCGCCAGCGGAACGATATCTCTTGCCGAAGGCAGTAAATCGGGAACACTTGTGTGAATGCGTTTTTGCAGTAACGGTGGAAACCGATCCAGAAAAACACACCCACTGCCCACTGCGTGTAAAGCCGCTTCCCCAACTGGTGCAAGCTCTTCAGGTGCACACGCCCACGGGCCCTCTATCGACACCGCTAAATTATTTTCAAACACATAGACTGCACTGTAGACTTCGTTAATCCGCGCATCGAGCGTACATAAAACAACGGCATCGACATCTACTATCCCCTGCCTTAATGCAGTCTGAGCCATCACCGACAACGTCGAAACAGCCACAGCCGGTAACTGGCAGCTATAGGCCAGCCCCTGGACTGCACTGGCCGCTATTCGCAAGCCGGTGAAAGACCCGGGGCCACATCCATAGGCAAGAAAATCAATGCCTTGTTCCGCCAGATTGCCACCCGGCAGCAACTCACCCAGCATCGTGAAAAGGAGTTGGCTGTGCTGTCGCGGTGCGACCGTGTGTCGCACGCTGAGCACACCATCCAGACAAACCGCAATAGAGCACGCATCCGTGGCGGTCTCAATCGCCAAAACCCCGGTCATATTACTTTCGACACCATTTTGAAACCCATACCCTTCTCTATATCAACCTGTTACGGTTACATCCTGCAATTATCACACAGCTAGCTTAATCCAAGCACTACCTACTGAGAAAAATAGACAGACACGCTTCGTATGACGCCTGCAAACAAAATCACAGCTCTTATCCTGGCAGGTGGTGCAGGACGACGCGTCGGGCGCAGAGACAAAGGCTTGATACTCTGGCAGGACAAGCCATTCATTGCACATGTCAGTAAAGCACTCAAACCTCAAGTGGAAGAGATCGTGATTAGCTGCAACCGCAACTTCTCGCTCTATGAGCGGTTTGGTGCGCGTACGGTCGCTGACACTCGTCGCGATTTTCAGGGACCACTGGCGGGATTAGAGGCTGCGTCCACTCTTATCACGACGGACCTACTGATAGTGGTGAGCTGTGACACGCCACATTTACCCTCAGACCTGGTGAAACGCCTAATCGCACCACTTGCCGACGGCGGACCAGAAATCAGCTATGCACATGACGGGACAAGAGCTCAGTATCTGTGTGCGGCGCTGCGCAGCGCTTGCCTGATTTCTTTGCCCGAATTCCTCGATAGCGGTGAGCGCGCCGTGCGGGATTGGTATAGAAGCCGAAACGCGGTTGCCGTCGATTTTTCCGATCGGCAAGCCAGTTTCGGGAACTACAATAAACTAGTATGAGACCTCTCGCCGAACGTATCGCTCATTTCAGTCAGTCGTTTCACCCTCCACAATAAAAAAACCCGCTGAAATCGCTTTCAGCGGGTTTTTTAGTCGCTCTGGTACACTATTTCTTTTTGGCTTTTGCCTTTGGCTTGGCTTTTGCCTTTGGCTTGGCTTT
>CAWWAG010000083.1:0-4251 GCA_963934845.1 uncultured Halioglobus sp.
TGTCGTTTGGCATTTCTGGCTATTACCCGCGTAAACCATCGAATGGATCAAGGTGTATTGATTTCAAATTGCTAGATTAGTAGTCGCAATTCAGTCCGGCACTGCAACATTCATTCTGGCGTAATGTGAAAACGGAGGAGGCGACAGATGCGACAGCTCGGAGGACTCGATAACCTGATAATTCAGGGAGAGATGCCCAATATTCCCCTGCCTATGTACAGGCCATTATGGTGGAGGAGTTGGACCGTTTGGAAGGAATACCGCGAGGCAGTAGGGCCCTGTTTTTAAAAATTCACCATGCTGTAAAGCTGGTCGACTATCTCGGTTTCGGTCCTCTGGCGCCCAACGTGGGGTTATTGCACACGGTCTCCAGTGCGGCGGACCCTGTCAATGTGAGCTTCCTGAGTACACAGGAATTTCTTGGTGATGGCAGCGCTTACAATGCTGCACTGTTGCAAAGCTGGGAGGAACTGGCGCTTCTCTAAGCGCTTTCGGGCAGGGCTCAGCCAGCGCCACAAACAGTCTGCAGTTGCCGCCATGCTTCAGCCGCATGTTAATATCGAGTAACACAATACGCAGCAATAACGCTGGAGTAGATTTGTTGACAGGCAACCAGGGCAGACACCCATGATACAGGCAATAGTCAACGGACAGATCTTCGATGGCGGGAGCTTGCGAACGCATCAGTCCGTCCTCATTAGCGAGGGTCGAATTGTCGACGTGGTCGCTCATGATCAGGTTCCCGCCGACGTTGGCGAGGTCTACGACCTTGAGGGCGGGATACTGACCCCCGGCTTTATTGATCTGCAGGTGAACGGCGGAGCAGGGGTGTTGTTTACCGCCGCTCCCACAGTGGACAGTCTTCGTATCATCGGCGCGGTTCACCGGCAACGGGGTACCACCGGATTCCTGCCAACGCTAATTACGTCTGATTTTGAGGTGATGCGCCTGGCGATCTCCGCCGTCAGTCAGGCCATCCGGGAAGGGGTGCCGGGTGTATTGGGTATCCATCTGGAAGGACCGTTTCTGAACCCGGCGCGCAAGGGCGTGCACGATGCGCGCAAGTTCTGTGCGCTGGATGAGACGGGTTTGGCCATCCTCACGTCGCTGGACCTGGGAAAAACCCTTGTCACACTGGCGCCAGAGTTGACGTCGGCCGCGATGATTCGCAGCCTGGTGCAGGCTGGCGTGGTTGTCAGCTGCGGCCACAGCGCGGCAACTTACCTGCAGGCGCGCGCAGCACTGGCGGCGGGGGCTACCGGCTTTACCCACTTGTACAACGCCATGTCGCCCCTGCAAAGTCGCGAGCCGGGCATGGTGGGGGCTGCTTTGGAGGATGAGGACAGTTGGTTTGGCATCATCGCCGATGGCTACCATGTGCACCCGGCGGCATTTCGCATTGCGGTGTCAGCCAAGAAAGTGGGTGGCGCGATACTGGTGACCGACGCTATGCCCACCGTGGGCTCGCTGGATAAGTCATTTGTGTTTGATGGGGAAACTATCACTGCGACCCATGGTCGACTCACTAATGCGGCAGGCACCTTGGCAGGCTCCGATCTCGATATGCTGTCGGCGGTGAATAACGCCGCCGAGTTTGCCGGCCTGGATTGGTTGGAGGCGGTCCGTATGGCGACCGTCTATCCCGCCAGGGCGCTCGGGCTGGACACAGAGCTGGGAGCTATCAGGCCAGGTTATCGGGCCAGTTTGCTGGCGCTGGACGATAGGCATCGTATCCGCGCTAGTTGGATCGATGGTATCAGGGTTTAGCCGCGACCCACTCCATGGCATTCAGCAGCGATGTCACGCCACGCTCAAAAAAACGCATAGTGAAATACCATTCGTCGTGCATGTTGAACGGTTTAATGTCGCGAGTAATGGGCAGAACAGCAGGGACGCGATAAACGCCAGGCAGAGGCCTGGTGGTGGAGTAATCCTGCAACTGCGTGTAGGTACGGCCTTACTTGCTTCATTTTTAGCGGCACATGAGAGGCAAGCGTGCATGTTTGATTCGAGCAGAGTCAGCATTTGCTCCTCATTGGGCGGTAAACTTGACACCCATAGACAGCTAAAGCTACCATGCGCGCCGCGTCAACGGTGGTATTCGTGGTCATCCGCCGGGATGGTCAAACCATTTTTTTGTATCAGGCTATGGTGGCCGTAGCTCAACAGGCAGAGCACCGGATTGTGACTCCGGAGGTAGCGGGTTCAAGACCCGTCGGCCACCCCATTTAATTGCTTGATCTCTAACATCATTTCTTTTTTTGTCAGTGACATATTCGGTGTATGTAAAGAGCTCTCAAAGGCACTTCAGCGTTCTTGCGAGCCAATTCCCACACTCGGTTGACAGACCAGCCATCTACGATTTTTACGCTAGTTGCAGCATTATAAACTTGCCGTTAGTAGCCGTTTATAAACCGAGCTGGTGCGAGTAGAAATACGCCTTCTGCATGTATCAGCTCTGAGGCAACCAAATAAACTATGCCACTACAGAGCCTATACAAGCATGGTAATTTCACGCGTGGCGCAGAGGAATCAACCCTTTCCCAGTCGGTCTTCTCACGAGGTATCCGGAAACCGGGCTATCGGCTACCTGCTGCGTCACCATCGAAACCTACGCTATCGCACGTTCGTGGGTAACTGGGAGACTGCGAACCAGCAAGTCCTCTCGAGAGCAGTAGACCTGGGCTTTGCTACCCTCGAAACGGCTGAGTTTGACGAACGCCTGGCGGTCGAGCGGATAAGCCAGCCTGAAATGTTCCTTTACTGTGGTAAGGGCCATCCGCTAGCGGGTCGCAAGAACATGTCAAGGATGGACTTGCACACGTTTCCACTTATCTCGATGCGAGTACCAAGCTCACTGGCTGATGCCATACCAGGGAAAGCAGAGGTAGATTCCGACAGTGGCCACTTGATACTCGCAATGGAGATAGACGAGTTTTCTATTGTGCGGACTGTTATCTCCAGTAGTGATGGGATTGGTGCAACCATTCGAGTGAGTGACGATATGAAACCAGCCATGATTCAATGTGCTGTTGCTTAGGTTTTCCAGTGCCTTGTCAGTGCGCCGCCTAACTGCTCAATCATAAAATCCCTAAAAACACTGATTCGCTCCCGGTTGCGCAAATCCGGGTGGCTGAGCAGCCACACCCCCTGGTCGAATTGATACAGCGCCGGTGATACCGCCTGCAACTGGTGTGTTTTCGGAAATCGCAACGGGGATAACAAACTGACACCCATACCCGCATTGACCGCCTCAAACAGTTCATTGTAACTGTCGGTTCGCAACACGATTCGCGCGTTGGGTATGTTCCGCTTCAGTGCAGGTTCCATATTCAACAAACTGTCGTCATCGTGCCAAACCAGCCAATCATATTCTGCCAGGTTCCGCGTTCCCGCCCGTTCAAGATAGGCACGACTGCCGAATATATTAATGGGGAGTTGACCAAGCCTGCGGGCGACCAACGCTTGCGGCGGATTATTGGTCAGCCGAATGGCAACATCGGCCTCCATTCGAGCTAAGTCGCTACGCTCACCGCCTGCGGTCAGCACCAAATTGATGTCCGGATACTGGTGGTGGAAGGCAACCAGCAATGGGGCCAGATTCAACAGACCGCTGCTGGGCTTGCTGATTTTCAGGGTGCCACGCAGTTCGGCCTCACTGCCGCTGAAGACACCCTGGATCTGATTTATCTCACGTTCTACCTGAGCTGCGTGCGCTTTTAGGGCAAGCCCATCGTCAGTTAACCGATAACCGTTATTGAGACGATCAAACAAGCGGACGTTGAGTTGCTGCTCCAGCTTTTCCAGGCGCCGGGCAACCGTTGAATGATTGACGCGCAGCTGCTTGGCCGCGCCACTCAAGGAGCCGGTGCGCGCTACCGCCAGAAAATACTCTAAATGACCCCAATCCATCTGTGCATATTCGCACAATGGCTATGCAATTGTCGATAATTTACGCATAAGATAACAGAGGCTAGACTGCTACGGGCGCGTTGAATGAAACTAATCCCTTTTAACCTGAACAGGGCTGCAACATGAGAGTGAAATTAATCAAAGTTGGAGGCGGTATAGTCCTCGGGCTCGCCTTATTGGTCCTGGCGCTGCCAACAATCTTGCACAGGGCTGGTTTACACCCCGAATACAATGGCGAAGCAGTGCAACTACCCGCAGGTAAACGAGCGTTGATCATTGCCACAAACCAGGCCGTTTTGTCTGCCCCCGGTGAGACCACTGGCGATGCCACAGGCGTGA
>CAWWAG010000084.1:0-3183 GCA_963934845.1 uncultured Halioglobus sp.
CTCCTAGCACAGCACAAACAACGAACTGCAGCACCACCTCTGACCTCAAGTTAACTTGTATGGGTAATCCCTGTTGGTGTTCGTTTTAGTTGCCATTTGGCAGCCTTTTAATAGCACTTAGACCCTCATCGCTTGCTTCTCGTTGTTTCCCAATGGACGATTGGGGCTGATTTTGGCTACTGATATTAGGCAGAGACACCAGAAATTCCATCGGAAAATTCAGGTCAGCCATATCGCTGTCTAACGTAATTCGGATTGGCTGATCAACGGTCAGCCAGGCGCCGCAGGCCTCTCCGGCATCACAAATGAGCGAGTCATTGTCGGCGTCAGAACCTGCAATGAGCTCGTACTCGCCCGCGGCAATGTCATTGAACTGGAAGGGATATCCGCTACCACTTCCACCGCTGGCGAATTGTGCCACCGGTTCATTCCGTACCGGGTCGTAAAGCAGGACGTAGATCACCCCAACATCAGACCCGGCGCTCAAGCTGCCAACAGACATCAAAATACGAACGACGAGATTGTTGATGTCCGATTGCGCATTGATATCTGCCGTGTAAATTCCGTCGGATAGGCCGGAACGGTCAACCTTGATCTGGTAGGTACCCAGTCCGGATCCGTCAACGCTGGCTGCTTCAATCTGCAGCCAGGGTTGTGATGCCGTAAGACTGAGCAACGCCAGATCACCCTTACCTCCATTTCGCAATACCAGTTCCAACATTCCGCTAGCGCTACCAAAGTTGAGGCTGCTGGCAGAGGCTGAAAGGCGGGGGTTGTCTGCAGGCGTTGTGCCGTTTGCCTCCAGTGCCGCCAGCACCGCGCGCTGGGCATTGATGATGCCATAACCAAACTGATCATCTCTGCCGGCAGGGCCCAGGTCGTCGCTGAGTTGGCCGTCACGCAGCAGGGTATCAAAATCGGCAGGTGTGAGGTCGGGGTTGACGCTTTTCATCAGCGCCATAACGCCAGCAACGTGTGGTGAGGCCATGGAGGTACCGTTCAAAAAGGAGTAGGCATAATTTATGGCTCCGCCGCTTCTTGTACCGCCGGTACTGAGTACGCCATCAGGATAGCCATCGCCATTGATATCCACACTATTGTCGCCACCAGGAGCCGCAATGTCGATTGCAGCGCCAGTATTGGAGTAGGTGGCGAGGCGGCGCTGGACATCCACCGCGCTCACAGAAATGACGCCGTCATAGGAAGCCGGGTATCCCAAAGTGGAACTGGCCTCGTTTCCTGCCGCCGCTACGACCATTACGCCCGCCGCTCTCACCTGGTTAAACAGGTCCTGCGTGGTCTGACTGAAGGGAGCACCGCCCAGGCTTAGATTGATGATGTCTGCAGGTTGCGGTGGTGTTGTGCCTGAGTCATTGGGAAGCCCGGCTGCAAACCTTATGGCCTGGTCGACATCGAATGAGGTTCCCGCACCCCTTACGCCAAGAGCGCGCAACGGCATGACTCTGGCGCTATAGGCTGTTCCCGCGACACCCACCCCGTTGTCGCCACGGGCGGCTACGGTGCCGCTGACGTGGGTACCGTGAAAACTGTCGCTGCCGCCGCCGAAATTATTACCTGGATCCTGAGGGTTGGAGTCAATACCGTCTCCATCACCAGCACTGGCCGGGTCGCGCACAAAGTCGTAGCCGTCTACAAGTTGCCCTATCAGATCTGGATGGTTAGACAATACCCCGGTATCTACCACAGCTACAATCACAGAAAAGCTTCCTGTTGTGATTTCCCACGCATCTGGCAATCCAATCAGGGGGTAGTGCCACTGTAGAGGGAAGGCCGTGTCATTGGGAATCGCCGTGGTTTTGACCTGATAATTGGGTTCGGCGTAGCGGACCTCCGGATCTGCTCGTAACGACTTGATCGTCATTAATGTTTCCCAGCGCGCGCGCAAATCAGGGTCACTGATAGAATCGGATTTTCGAATGGCAGCTCTGGCAAGCTTCTGATCGGCATGTTGAGCGTTGACTACACCCCGGCTCATGGCCATGAGGCGCCCTCGCCCGGGCCCTCCCGCGCGTTGCTCCAGTTTGAAGCTGTGAGACATTTTTTGGCTTTTCGACGCAGCGCTTGATTGCGGGGTCTCTTCCTTGTAAGTCACCACCGCCTGCCAGGGTACGATAACGTAACGCGTGGCCACGTTCTGTTCCGATAAGTTTGTCGCGCCAATGGCGAGAATATAATTAGTGGCGCCGCTGAACGCAAAAACATTGATTAAGTAAGTGCCATCTTCTGCAATAAGTAGGGACTCAATCTCGCCAGTATCAATGGAAAAATCCAGTATGTTGCCGTCGGTGTCATAGAGAAAGAGGTCGGCATCCGCCTCTTCGAAATCGCCTACCAGCAGCGTGACGCGGTGCCCGGCGAGCAGCTCCACTTCAAAGTAGTCGTCGATATCACCGGATTCCTGAGATCGTCCCTGTGCGCCGGTACCAGGCTCGTTGATGTAGCCACCGAGGGTGGTGGGATTGCCGATAATCTGCGCGAGGGCGGCGGTATCATTACTGACTGCCAGCCGAGTGGCGTCATTAGTATCGCTGTCCACGGCCTGGTTGCTCGAGGCCATTATCGTGCCGGACAGCGAAAAGGACTGTGGGGGTGGCTGGGGTTCCGGTGGCGTAACTGGAGCAGCATCCAGCGAATTTCCGCCGCCACCCCCGCCGCCGCAGGCAGCCGCGAGCAGTGAAATTGTGAAGCTGGCCAATAAGCCGCGAAATTTTGTATGCATTGTTGACTCAAAAAATAATTGTCAGCGACACGACACTAAAGTTTAGCAGAGATTCAGTGCTGGTAGTAATCCCAAACTATCGGGAGAGTACTTAGCTAAATGCGCTCCCAATTGAGTCCGTCGATTCGCCAGCCATGGTGTGGATCCAGGTTGGTGACAAAAGCAGGCGCGCCGCACCTTCCTGCACATCATGCAGGGCAAACCAGTTACCCACCATCGTCGGCCCCGCCTTGTGGCAATGGGTATCCTGATGCGGAGGCGTCTCGTAGCCAATTTCCCGTTCTGCACAGTCGTGATGGAAGCGTGCGGAGGCGCAGCCAGCAGGCCGTCGATGAGCCTTGTCCCTATCAAACAGGCAGAGCAACAGGATATTCAGTCGATGTACCGGGTGCGCACTCGCATCGTTAAGAATCGAACGGCCTTGATCAAAGAGATCACGCCTT
>CAWWAG010000085.1:0-2994 GCA_963934845.1 uncultured Halioglobus sp.
TAGATGCGGCGGGTATAAGTGGGAAGGTCACGCGCATTACCCTGGGAGGTCTGATGATCTGCCAGTGCCTGCAATACCGTAGCTGACATTGGGTCCCAGTGCCTGCAAACGATCACCGTTGTAGGTTATAGCCGGAATCACCTGTGTCACACCGCCGTCGCAGTCCCAGTAGGAGCTGCTGCGACCAATGGCGCCGACACCAAGACCCACAAGCCCGCGCTTGCCCGGCGGGCGATTCAAAGCCACGGTGAGCTCATGTCGCTCATCCTGTGCCAAGGTAAAGGCGGCGCGTGTGTAACTCGGAGGAACTTTTGGCCGATAATTGTTTGAGAACCCCAGTCGCTCAATCGGAATACCGATAAAGCTCTTGTCTATCTCACGGTTGTCATTCTCATCGTAAAAGGCCAGCAGGGCGTACTCGCCCGGTGGGATATCAGTTAACACATAGCTGTCGGGTCCATCGAGGGTATAGGCCTCAAGCCTCGCGGGGTATCCGAAGTCACCAAAGGCGCTGGCGGAGCTGAACAGCGCCAGCACAACGGTGCCGGTGGCCGGGGGGCTCTGCAGTTTGACTGCAATGTTCGAGGCTGTCACAGGGCTGGCGGCAAACGGTAAGATCAGGCTGATAATGAGCGCCAGCTTCAGCATCGCTGTAAGCATCCCCGGAGTTTGCAATCTGCGGGCGCCCCCGCTGCGTATTCAATGTATGAACCGGAGTAGACCCATGGGCGAGTGGTACCTGTTTAGATCCGATCTCCGGCTGGAGGACAATCCTGGTTTGTTGGCGCATGTGCATGCCAACAAACTGCTGTGTGTCTATACCAGGAGTTGTTGTGGCGCGAGTTTTTCCACTGGCGGGGCCTGGAAGATGGCGCCCTGCTGTTTTCAGGGGCCGGCATACTCAGGAAAAACAATTGCCCACCTTTGAAGCTCGCGATTTTGCCCGGTGCTGCCAGGGCGATACCGATTGTCCACTGGTTAATGCGCTTATACGGCAACTGGTTGCCAGCGGCTGGATGAGCAATCGTGGACGCCAGATAGCGGCCAGCTGCCTCGTCAATGAACTCAACCATGACTGGCGCTACGGTGCGGCTTTTTTCGAAAAACACCTTATCGACCACGACGTGGGCAGTAATTACGGCAACTGGCAATACATTGCCGGTGTGGGGACAGGCCCGCGTGGCGGACGCCACTTCAATCAGCAAAAGCAGGCTGAGCTATATGACCCCGATGGCCCGTTCGCCGCCAAGTGGAACGGTCATCAACCAAAGCAGCCGCGCTGCATCAACGACGCGGCCGACGGGCCTCTGTACGCTGGGTCAGGCTGGTGAAAACAGCAGCACATCCCGGCAAGCTGTGCCCTGTTAAGCACCTGTCGAGTGCAGTGCTCATCGGGCTATGCCTCTGTGCCTGCACGATGGATGTGCCTGAGGATCGTCTGCAGGACTACGAGACGCGGTTGTTTCGCACCCTCGATATAGCGACTGCCGATGATAACGCTGCGGATTACACGAGATTTCCAGCACGCAGACAGTTGCAATTGAATCGCACACGCGAATCGATTGATATTCTGGGTCTGTGGTCCATCAGGGAATGTGCCTTACACGTGGTGGTGGCGCAGAGAAACAGCGCCCTGGGTCGGGTGGCCCGGCCCTCTACCCGAATGTTTTACGAACTCGACTTTCTGCGACTGACGCCAGCGTGTATCGAGCATCTATTGCAGGCGGGGAAGGAAGAGCTGGCGGTAACGCTAGCCGAAGTGCAATCGCGTAAACAGGCGAGTCTGCCTGAGATTATCTGGCAGGGTGTGCTGGGTGGTGAGGAATACCAGGGCTTCTGGAAAGTGCCACAACAGCTGGGCGATTATCCGGGTGCCGTCTCCTATGCAGCGGATCAGGCACTTGTGGCACTGACAAGCGATGTGCGGCGTTGGCTGGGGGAAGATTACCAGTTTGATTCCGCCGTGGTTGAGGCCAATCTGCAAGCGCTGCATGCCGGAGATGGTGGCGCGATCTACAAATCGGCTATGTTGCAGGCTTTATATCTCGGCCGTATCGATATGGCACTTCGGCAACGTCTGCAGGCAGGTCCAGTGTGCAGATCTGCCAGTGACGCAAAAGCAGCGATTCTTGACAATGTAGTGCGTAAGTACTTTGTAGCGACCATTCAGCCATGGTCGGTAAGGATACAATCAAGATCGTATCAACTTGGGGCTGTGCGCGAACTCGAAGCACTGTTGGCAGCTGGCGAGCCTGGCGCATTCAGGGCCTGGAGAGAACACCGTGATCACCTGATAGAAAAAGCCTTGCGCGCTCCACGCAAACATGTGGAGACGCTGGTACCGATCATGCGGCAGTGCGGACTGGTGCCTGATGCCCAGCGTTCACCTTAGCAACTATTGATCTCACAGAAGTGGAGGATTGCGGCTCAACACCATGGATACTTTACTCTGCGCCAAACACTGTCCCTTGTGCCGCCGCGACGTTGCCATGCCGTGGCGGCTTGCTCGTCCCACGCTGGCATTTGGGGACATTTACACCGCTCACGATGCGTCCTTGCCTTCCCGCGAGGCGCTGTTGCAGTGACTGCACCTGCGGCGTGACACGATGTGCGCAAGGGTGCGTTTGGTTGTAGCACCTTTTTAGCTGACAAATTGAATCAAGAAGCCGCAGTTCAGGGCTGTAGGCTGATCGGAGCAGCGAGGAAGAAGCAGTACCGCCTTTACGAAATACCTTGCGGCCATGAGCAGGAGGTGCAGCTTGGCGATATGCGTTTCGATATTTTCCTTTGCCAAACCTGTGAGGAAGCCTATCGCAGGTATTGCCAACTTAACGTGCCAAAATTGCCAAGATCTGCCAATGAATACTTGTAAGTGCCACCGATTCCCGCCAGATATCATTTCATATACTGTCTGGCTCTATTACAGATTCAATCTCAGCCACCGAGATATTGAAGATCTCTTAGCCGAGCAATCAAATGAGACGACGAGAGTAC